>CAYUDN010000001.1:0-76833 GCA_964443675.1 uncultured Candidatus Saccharibacteria bacterium
TAATTTGATAGCGGGATTGTATAATTATGAGCTTTAGACTTTTGAAAGAGGTCTAGTGATTGGTTACATCGAAAAGTGGAACACTTGCGCTGCTTGTGATAACGTGTTATTATTCACTAGTTGCCAGTTGTGGTTGTTGCCATAGCTGTGCATTTTGTTTTCAGGTAAACCGTTGCAGGAGAAAACCATGAGTTTTAAAGTTGGGATGTTGTTAGAGGCGTGCATAAGGGGACAATTTGTTTTTGATAAAAGTCGCAATACTTTTGCAAAACCAGTTTTTGATCCTCATAGAGCAGAGTTCGCCCTTCATTATCTTGATGGTGGATTTGCTCTTTTGTATCGGAATACTTTTAACCAATTGGAGCCGGTCGAACAGGATCTTGTTCCCACCAAGAAAGAGTTTGAAGAACGGGAGGCGTGGTATTCCGGGAAAACTGTTGTCCCTCTTGAAAAGGTGATGTTTGAAGGTGATCTTATTCCAGACTCTTGTAAGGAAGAAGGGAGATCTGGTGGTCTCTCCATAGTTAATGGCGCGCTTGCGTGCCTTGCTTGTGAAGTTTGAAAACCTGCTTTAGGCCAACGCATTGCGTTGGCCTTTGTCTTTTCTTTCGCTATCTGGTAGTATCACGCTATGGAAAAAAGAAATGGTCAACTTTATCTTGTACCAACACCAATTGGTAACCTAGAAGACATTACTCTTCGAGCACTTCGTGTGCTTAAGGAGGTTGATCTTGTGCTCTGTGAAGATACTTCAGTCACTCAGCGACTCTTCAAGGAATACGATATCACTACTCCTACGACAGTATTTTTTGCTAATACTGGAATTCGTAATATTGAAAAAATCCTTTTTCTTCTTGAAGAAGGGAAGTCACTTGCCCTTGTCTCTGACGCAGGGACTCCGACTATCTCTGACCCGGGTGTACTTCTTGTGAAGCGGATATATGAAGAGTTACCAGAAGTAAAAGTGATTGTACTTCCTGGTGCAAGTGCTCTTACAACAGCCCTTTCTCTTTCTGGTATCAGTTCTGCAACATTTACCTTTTATGGATTTCTTCCACATAAAAAGGGAAGAGAGACATTGCTTACACGTGTGACAGAGTCAGATACAACGTCGGTTTTTTATGAGTCAGTGCACCGTATCGAAAAGACGCTTGCACATCTTGTGACACTTTTAGATCCCAAGAGAATGGTGGTGATTGCTCGGGAGTTGACGAAGCTTCATGAAGAGGTTGTACGAGGAACGGCGGAAGAGGTGATGAGGTATTTTGAAGAACACAAAGATCATGTGCGAGGGGAGTTCGTGGTTATTGTGGAAGGAAAGTAGTGATGTAAATAGTATGAAGGAGATAAGTCAGAAATTTGCGAAGCAAATTTCTGACTTATCTCCTTTTTCTCTGATGTCTGTCTTGATTCTTTCCTCTTGTTTCTTTATACTGCATTTATTATGTCACCACTTGGATTAAAACGATTTGTTGCGGTTTTGCTTGTTCTTTCTCCTTGGATTTTTATCCCAAGTCTTTTAAAAGACATTATCTTTATTATTCTTGGTGTACTTCTTTTTATTAGTACGCTTGATCTTCGAAAGCATAAAGTGCATCACGAAGGACACGAAGAAACAGAAAGTCGCCCGGTAACTCCACCACCTCACCTTGTTAATGCATGAGACATTTTTTAGTAGCCGGTAGTATTTGTAGTTTATTTATATACTGGTTATTAGGAAGTGGTCCACATACTCTTTCTCAGTCATCTTTTGGAAAAGAAATCTATAGCACAACCACAGAAGAAGTGTCTTCTTCAGAGGCTTTTATGGTGCCAGAGGTGGTTGCTGAAGCAACGTCGTCAAAAAGGGTGACACATATTTCTACACCGAAAGAAGTGAAAGCAATATATATGTCTTCATGGGTTGCAGGAACTCCTTCCGTACGTGATCGTCTTATAGATCTTATTACCACAACGGAGCTTAATGCTATCGTGATTGATGTAAAAGATAATACCGGTGTTCTTAGCTGGGAAGGACGTATTCGTGATCTTGAAGAACTTATAGAAGAACTTCATGGTAAAAATATTTATGTGATTGCACGTATTGCATCTTTTCAAGATCCTCACTATGTGAAGTTACATCCAGAGCTTGCAGTATTACACAAGACTACTGGTGAGGTGTGGAAAGATCGCAAAGGTGTTCCGTGGATTGATACGGGATCAAGAAGTATGTGGGAATATATTGCAAGCATAGGAGAAGAAGCGTATGCTCGAGGTTTTGATGAACTCAACTTTGACTACATTCGATTTCCTACCGACGGGAATCTTACTGTGATGAAGTTCCCTGTGTCAGGAGAAAGAGCAAGTTATGATAAACGAGGTATTGTAAAAGAATTTTACGCATTCCTTCACGATAGATTTTCTCCACAAAGAATTCCTATTTCTGGTGATTTGTTTGGTATTATTGCTACCAATCAGGTGGAGACCAAAACCCTCGGACAAGATTTACGAGATGCATATCTTTATTTTGATTACGTTGCACTCATGGTGTACCCTTCGCATTTTTATGCAGGAACTGCCGGGTTCCAGAATCCCGCTGCTCACCCTCGTGAGATTATTGATTTTTCAACACGAGGAGCTATGGCGATCGCAGAAGAAGTAGCAAGTAGTACTCGTAACGCATCAGGTACACCACAGGTTGCCTCAAGTGCCTATATTGCTAAGCTACGTCCTTGGTATCAAGATTTTGATATGGGGGCAACATACACTAAAGAAATGGTTCGTGCACAAATTGAAGCAGGGGAGAAATATCAAGTAACTTCTTGGATGCTGTGGGATCCGGCGAACAAATATACAAAAGAAGCATTGCGTCGTGAGGAATAAATATTGCTATCAACTAGTTTCTTTGAGTGTATAACGGTATACTTAGCAGTATAATTATTGTATAAGAGACGTATGTCAGATCACGAAAAACTCACGTATATCGGAAAGGTAGATTACCGTGGAAAAGAGATTACTTTTGGAATAAAAGCAAAGGACCGAACTAAGCACACCTATGTAATCGGAAAGTCGGGAATGGGTAAATCAACCCTTCTTGAAAATTTGGCTATACAAGATATCGATAATGGGGAGGGGATTTGTGTTATTGATCCGCATGGTTCTATGGCAGAAAAGTTGCTTGATCATATTCCTGAATCACGAGTAAAGGATGTGATTTATTTTTCTCCTTCTGATAGCGAGTTCCCGGTTGGTCTTAATGTTCTTGAGAAGGTTCCTGCAGATAAGCGATTCCTTGTTGCAAATGGTCTCATGGCAGCATTCAAAAAGATTTTCGTAGATAGCGATGGTAAGGCAACCTTTAGTGCGCGTATGGAGTATGTGCTTAATTATATTATTCTTGCACTTCTTGAGAATGAAAACCAAACACTTCTTGGTATCAACCGAATGCTTTTTGATAAAGAATACCGTAAGAAGATCGTAGCAAATGTTACCGATCCAACAGTGAAAGATTTTTGGGTCAATGAATATGCTAACTATACAGAAAAAACAACGCAAGAACTTGCTCCTGGCATCCAAAACAAAATCGGACAGTTCGTTTCTAATCCGCTTATTCGCAATATTATCGGACAGCAAAAAACATCTTTTAACGTTCGTGAAGTAATGGACCAGAAAAAAATTCTCATTATTAATCTTTCAAAAGGAAAAGTCGGAGAAGGAAATGCAAATCTTCTGGGTTCACTTCTTATCACCAAGATTTATCTTGCTGCTATGTCAAGAGCAGACGTAGATCCATACGAAGCAGAAAAGTTACCACCTTTTTATTTTTATGTGGATGAGTTCCAGAACTTCGCTAACGAGTCATTTGCAAGTATTCTTTCTGAGGCACGTAAATATAAACTAGCACTTACTGTTGCACACCAGTATATTGAACAAATGACGGATGAGGTGAGGTCGGCGGTATTTGGTAACGTAGGAACAATGATCACTTTTAGAATTGGTGCAACTGATGCAGAGGTGTTTGAAAAAGAATTTGCACCATTTTTTGTACTTGATGATTTTGTGAATCTTTCTGCGTGCCAGGTGTATCTTAGGTTAATGATTGACGGTCAAGGGTCTCATCCATTTTCAGCAAAGACGCTTCCTCCTATACAAAAACCTGCACATTCTCATGCGCAATCAGTGATTGCGTATGCAAGAAGTGTCTATGCACATGAGAAAAAAGAAGTAGAAGAGGAGATTGCCCTCTTTTATGCACCGGTTCATAAGGAGCCTCAAGAGAAAAAACAATACCCTTCAGAAAAATCTTTCTCTTCCTATGACAAACCTTACGAAAAGCCATTTCCAAAAAAAGAAGAAAGAGTTCTTCCTATTAGAAAAATTACTAATGATACTCCGCTTCCACCAAGAAGAGTAGAGCAACGACCAAAAAGAGAAGTAGAGAAGAAGGAAGAGGTGTATGAAGAGGTGAGAAAAATAGAAGAAGCTTTTCATGAACCACCAACACCTCCTCGTGCAGAGGGTATGGATCGTCAAAAGAAAAAAGAAAAAGTTTTACCACATATGGTTACCCCTTCTTTTGATGACCGCCCAGCACTTTCTCTTAAGGATGCACTTAAGAAGGCAATGAAAGAGCAAGAAGAAGTCCAAAAGGAAGAAAGGATACAAGAGGAAGCTCCAAGTGTAACCACTTCACAAAAAGAAGTTCCAGAAGACGTGTTAAGAGGATTGCTTGATGAAGAATAAGTAGTATGAGATATCTACTTTTTAGTCTATTACTTGTTGTACCAACATTAACACAGGCACTCACTATTACAGAAGTGATGTCTAACCCAGTTGGTGATGATAGTGGACGAGAATGGGTAGAACTTTACAATGAAAGTGATACAGAAATCGACCTCTCTTCTCTTACGGTTTCAGTAAAAGGTGGTGCGTATAGCACTGCTTTTTCTGTAAGCGGAGGAACAGTACTTGCACCACATGGGTATGGTATTATTGCTTCCACAGTAAGTGGTGCGACAAAGTTTTTGCAGGACTATCCATCATACACAAAACCTTTGTTTCGAAGTAGCATGAGTCTTGTGAACACCGGAGTTACTTCTTTGGATATAAAAGTTGGAGGGGTGGTTGCCGCCTCTCTTCCTTCCTACACCGCCGCCAAAGAGGGGTACACGTATGCAAAGATTCAGGATACTTTTGTACTTGGGGTGCCAACACCAGGGGAGGAGAATAGAGCACCGCAAGAGATACAGCCAGAAGCAACGACAACTCCGGTAACTACACAAACAACCATCGCACAAGTTGCACCATCTGCGGATATTGTGTTGTATTTAGATGAGACAAAAACATATGTTGCCGGAGCTCCTTCACTTTTTACTGCCTATGCAACCACTAAGGCAGGGAAGGTTCTTGATCAAATGCGATACAGTTGGTCTTTTGGGGACGGTGGAGAGGCAGTAGGAAGTTCAACGTGGTATCGATATTATTATCCTGGGAAGTATGTTGTAACGCTTGAGGGGTCAAATGGTCTAGTGAGCGGTACTGCACGAATGTATGCTCATGTGGTAGCGCCCGAGATAGTGCTTTCCCCCCTTCGTGTTGGGAAGTATGGAGCTTTTGTAACCCTTACGAACAATAATCTATATGACCTCGATATTTCTTTTTGGAAAATTGCTATCGATGGAGCACTCTTTTCTTTTCCAAAGAATACTTTACTTCAAAAAGGAGTCACTGTCATAAGTGGAGCAAGTATGGGGTTTGCAAGCAGTACTTTTTCTTCTTCTACGATTATTAAATTACTTTTCCCAACGAACGAGGAGGTGTTACGAGTGGTACAGGGCGGGGACGTCGTGGAAATTACTTCTACACAAGTAACAAATAGTACGTCAACAAAAGCAACCCACTTACCACGTTTGTTAAAAGTAGCACCTGTGCCTTCAAAAGAAAAACTAGTATCTATGGTAAAAAAGTCTATAGCAACAACAACGCCAACTGTGACCTATACTGCGGTAAAAAAAGATTCACGTGTTGCAACTTTTATAAGATCAGTGTTTCGGTAAGACTGCTAGTTTTATTGTTTTTGTCAACTCTTTATGTAAAAGTTTCAAAACTGATATACTATTTGTATGATCACAGTAGTTATTCAAGGAGGTTTAGGTAATCAGCTTTTTCAGTATGCGTATGGAAGAGCGCTTATAGAAATGGGGAAAGAGGTTATTTTTAATATTAGTTTTTACGATACGAATACCAAGTACACTAAAAGAGAGTTTTTACTGGATAAGTTTTGTATTCCTGAGTCTATTCGTTTTACAAAAGAGTTACCCCCTCCACAAAAACTTCTCACGAGAATTATTAACAAAATTGACATAGATAGACGTGTTCGTTATGTTCCTATTAATCCAAAAAAAGACGGGTATCTTGCTGACGGGTATTATGTTTCCGAGAAATATTTTGCTCATATTAGGGATCTAATTCTTAAAGAATTAACTCTTAAAAATCCGAGTCCTTTATACAAGGAGTGGGAGGAGCGTATCAACAGTGCTACGACACCTCTGATGATTCACGCACGAAGAACAGATCATGTTGCAAATAAAACATTTACATTAATTGATGAATCATATTACGAAAAAGCAATTACGTATTTTGATAAAGATTGTGAAGTGTTTGGTTTTTCTGATAACGCAGAATGGTTACGATCTGCATTTCCGGGTCGGACTATTACGATGGTGAGTGGAAATGGTCTCACTGATTATGAGGAGCTAATGCTTATGTCTCTTGGTCAGAATTTTATTATTGCTAACAGTACCTATTCTTGGTGGGGGTCTTGGCTTTCGACACAAAAAGACAAGAAGATTGTTATTCTCAAAAAGTGGTACCGCTCTTTCTTTTGGAGGAAAGCAAATAACGACGTCGCCTTTGAGGGGTGGGTAAGAATTTAAGAGGTATGATGTATTTTACTTTGCTCGATTTGTTACGTTTTTTTTCTTCGCTCGGAGTTGTTTTTCACCACACTTTTTCGTTTTACTATGGAAGACTTGGGGTATACCTTTTTTTTATAATCAGCGGATTTGTGATTTATTTTAGTTTACAAAAAGGCCTGAAAGAGTATGTGTGGGGAAGGTTTCTTCGGTTGTATCCTATTTTCTGGGTCTGTGCAACAATAACATATCTTGTAACTGTTGCGTACAAAGTACATATTGATTTTAGATATTATCTTCAAGGGCTTCTTATGCTAAATAGTGGCAGGATGGAAACGATGATTGACGGTGTTTATTGGACTCTTACATTTGAACTTTTGTTTTACTTGTATATTGGTGTGTTTGTGTTACTCTTTTCAAAAAAATATTTGCAGTGGTTTTTTATAGGATGGCTCCTTATTTCTTTCTTTGGTTTCTATCTTCGACTTGATCAGATTTTTTTTGTTAAACTATTAAGTATTCGTTTTGCGCCATACTTTGTGTTCGGTGGAATGCTTGCTCTCCTTATTGATCGATACGCAGTACTTTCAGTGAAAGAAAAATTTCTTTATATTGGAACCCTTATTGCTTCTTCGCTGCTTCCAATTTATATCAGTGCAAGAATAGCGGCGCAAAAAGATTTTATTACCAATTTTACAGGCTCCTTTGCTCCTGATGAGCTTAGAGTTGTTCTTTCTTTTTTTATTCTGTTTCCTCTTGCGGTATATCTTTCTTACTTTGATTTTGCAAAGAAACCACTTTTTGCAAGAGTTTGTTGTATCCTTGGAGGCATTACGTACCCACTTTATTTATTGCATTGGAAAATTGGAAAGACAATTATCTCTTCATATGAGCCATATGGACACATCACTTTGCTTTCTGTGGGGTATGTTGTAGGCATTGTTGTCCTTGCATATGTTTTGTCAGAGATAGATGTTCGTTTTCGAAGGAAGTACAAAAATCTTATTAAGTAAACATTACATTAATTTTTTTCTAAAGTATCTCCTCTTTAAAACTTCGAAGACCCCAATTCTCTTAAATGGGGTATAGAGTTTTGCTAGCAGTTTTTTTAACCTATCATTTCTGATAGCAACTTTTGCAATAAGAAGTTCTTGTTCAAGAATTCTTCTTTTGTGAGCAATATTTATGGTCCTTCTTTTTGCATTGTGAGGTGTTTGGTCAAAAATATTTTTCAGAAATAGTTCAAATTCAGAAAGTGTTTTTTCAAAACTAAAACCAGGAGCAAAGATCGGCTCGTTAATAATTTGTAGATAAAGGTCATCATTTTGGTCTATCTCTTTAATTCGCTCAAGCACTTGATCAAATGATTTATATTCATGGCAGTTAATGAATCGTTTCGTATTAAACTCTTTTCCTATGGAAGGGTTACCCCAATAGATAGGAATAGTTCGAGACATAAAACCATTAATAATTCTATCTGTAGTATATCCACTTCTGCACGAGTTTTCTATTGCCATGGAGAACTTGTGTTTCATTTCAAAACCAAGTTTACTCTTTACTGGACCACCAACATTATTAAGATGTTTTCCACCAGAGTTTACTGTTTTATAGGTATTTATTATGTCGAGCAGTTCTTCTCGACGAGGATCTGCTAGATAGTTTGAGTATACAAAACTACAGAAGCCACTTTTGTTGTTGAGGTCCTCTTGTGTGAAAGGTTTTGGGGATCTTAAGTTAATTGATTTTGCGAGCTCAATGTCATCTTTATGATACACTGCCGCAACAAAGTATGGAGGGAGACGGTAATATCTATCTTCAAAAGTAAGATAGTCAATACCAATTGCGTAATCAGTCAGATTAAAATCAGGGGATATGTTTTCTCCGGTGTTAAAAATTTTGACACCATCGTAGCGGAGATGTTCGTAAGCAGCTTCATGAAAAAATATATAGTCGGGATCTTTTTCTGTTACGATTACCGCGTAGTGTTTGGTGAGAATGGAATGAACAAAATAATTAAAAGTGTTTGGAGTTGTATGGTCAGTATGCGCATAATTGCAGTACTTTACTCGTATTGTTTTTTTCATAGGGGGTATTATTCTAGTATACGAAAGTAATCTTTTAAAGCAAAAAACCAGAAGCTTTTTAGTCAGGGCATTATAGAGGCATTCCTGTTTGCTGGCCTCGGTATCAAAAAGAGTTACATGTCCTCCTTGTTGTTCGGTGTAGGAGACGGGTGCTTAATCAACTTGACCAGAGTATCCAAGAATGAGATAGCTCATGTACTACTCTAGCACATTCTGTTACGGAGAAAACTATTGACAAATGTTCTCACTATTGTTGTACTTTCTGTGTTACGTATGAGTTTATTAGGCAATTGTAACAATAACTTCTTTGAGGTACTTTTCATCGACACACTCATCAGGAGTTCTTTCGTTAATTTCATTGAAATATTTATACGCCACACGAACTAAATGCTTTTCTTTTCGCAAAAACATGTCATATTCCATATCGATATGACCGATATCTAGAACTCTGTAGCCAAGGTCTATCAAATCAGATGCGAGAATTTTAGCTGTTGGTCCAAGAGCAATAAGAATTAACGTATCCTTTTCAATTTTTTTAGCCTCCTCTAGTATTTGTTTGTAGCTGGTATAGGCATTTTCATTAGGACAGAGAATTCTCTTTAAAGAGAGAGTGTTTTGAAAAAGGTCGTTTCCTACCCCGAGTCTACTTTTATCGCCCTCTATGAGAACCACCTTTTTATTTTCCCAAAGTTCTTTCATTTTTGAAAAAATAAAAGAACTTCTTTTTTTATCTTTAATAGTAAGATAGGGTCGTGTGATAAAAGCATCGCCATATATTGTTGTGCTATTTAAAAGCGACTCCCATAGGGTGTGGTATTTAAAAAAATGATGTAATTCAAACCAAAAAACCTTTTTATCAAGAGAGTATATCGACTTGCCCCAAATATTAAGAACACACAAAAGAACACCCTTTTTCTTTGATTGTATGACCTCTTTAAGACGAGCTATAAGCTCTTCGTTTTTTTCTTGGAAAGAAAGGTTTTCTTTTGCTATGAGAGATATTTCACCATCACCAAACCTAATAACAGAAAGATTCTCATCTTTAACTTTTTTTATTGTCTCTTCAATTGAAAGAACGTGAGGGTTGTACGGGTTTCGTCGTAGTAAAAAATAATAATTAAAATATAGAAAAGAAAAATAAGGACCTAAGTGTACTCGTACCCATAAAGGAACTTTTTTTGTAGAATCAGTCATTTATTTTCTTTTTTCTTACCTGTAATAAACTATACAATACTACGATTTTATTTTTGAGGTTATTAAGTTGTAATAAGAAAGCTGGAAGCTTTTTTGGTTTTGGAGGCCTCCCTGTTTTTTCCAAGAATATTTCCATAAATTCTTTAGTGTTCCATATATCTAAAGGTTCAAAAAACTCTACTCCATAGACAGTAAACCATTCAAGAATTTGTTGGAATCTCCAGTCTTTTTTTGGTTCATAGGCAAGAATTGAACGGTCAATTATTGTGTAAGAGGTATCTTTTGTGAGTTGCTTTACCGGTATCCCTTTTCTTTCCTTTTGTATTTCGTAAGTGGTATTTATTCTTATAGGAGACCTTTGATGTTTTGTATGTTCGTAACACATGTACCACACACGTTTCATGTCAGATCTTTTGGTGTTAAGGTATTGATAATGTATCACTGAACCTTTTGATCTATCTAGTACAACTCTATCTTTAAGGTCGCCAGGTGTTCTGCTGACACCAAGAAAAACATACGAAAAGGCGAGGTCTTCTCTGTCACAAAAAATAAAATTTTTACTTATTTTTTTATACACACCGTCTACTCTTTCTGTGAATTCGTTCTGGTAAAGAGTAACCCAATCCATCCATAGACTTTGACCAGGCCGCAAGGAAAGTATGGTCTCTTTGGCATGTGTATAAAAAACATCAGAAAAAACTTCATCTGCGTCAATACATATGAAGTGTGTTCCACCATGCTTACGTCCTTCTTCCAGAAGAAGCTTCCTTAATTCGTATTCCTGGTAACCCTCAGTAATTTTGGTAGATTTTTCTGCAAAGAGAGCGCCTGCATCTTTAAGTATTTGTACGCTATTATCAGTTGAACCATTGTCGTACACTACCATGTGGTTCGTAATTTTTTTGATAGCGTTGATGTATTCTTGTAAAACCCAGGACTCATTTTTAAAAGTTAACAAGGCGATTATTTTTGGAGATTTCATAGCTATATCCATGCGTAGAGTGTTTTATTATCAAGAATAATAGTATATTCCGGAACGTATGTTTTTACTAATGTTGAAAGAACCTCTTTATCGTCAGGGAGATGGTATGTCCTGAGTGCAAGTTTTGGCTTAAAGTGTTTAATGGTGTTTTCTGCTCCTTTGAGCAAATCTCGTTCCGCTCCCTCGATATCTGCTTTAATAAAATCAATTTTTGGAATATTGTTTTTTGTAACGTAGTCATCTAAAGTAATTTGTTCTAGTTGCACAACTTTATCTCCGGTGTGTTGTATTGTTTTTGAAGAAGCATTGTAGTTTGAATCGAGATTGTAAAAAAAGTTAACAAGTTGACTTTTTTCTCCTAAGATTTTATTTTCTACACAAACATTAGTACAGTTGTTTTTTTCAAGGTTCTCCGTTAAAATTCTACTAATTTCTTGTAAGGGTTCAAATCCAAAAACTTTCCCTTTTTCTCCTACTGCATCGCTTGCAACCACAGAAAACATCCCAACATTTGCTCCAGCGTCAACAACATAGTCTCCTCGGGATAAGGTAACTCCAAATTTCTCATAAGAACCTTCCGAGACGTAGAACGGATTATCGTAGACAATCTTTTCTATTGATGTATCTTTGAGGTTTAGTCTTGGGTACAGTATGTCGAAAAAATCAGTTTCGTAAAAACAGCCTTTCGGAAACCGTAAAGAGAATTTTCCTGCTTTAAGAAGCATGTCTTCAGATCTTTGTAGATGGATATGTTTACTGTTTTTTGTGAGGGCTCTAAAAAAAGTATTCTCCCCAAAGAACTTTTCTCGAAGTGATCCTGGTAGTAAAAAGAGAAAACTGAAACCATGTTTATAGTTTTTGATATAAAAAATTCTTTGCAGGATTCCATTTTTTATGTTCTTTATCTTCATTATATCGAGTTAAGATTGGTTAGTAATTATGTGCACGGCTTCTGTAGAGTGTATCATGATTCTGTAGAGTACTTCACTAAGTACAAAAAAGAATGAAATTAAACAACTGATTTACTTTTTTGGAAAGAGTAAATCAAGTTCTGTGATGATTGCTTCTAGTGACGTCTGTGTTGGTTTGTATCCAAGTAGTTTTGTAGCTTTTTTACTTCTGGAAAAATAAGAGCTTTTTGTTATTATTTTTTGAGTATTAGGCATTACCTGGTTAACCTTGTAGCTCATAGTATACTTTTTTGACAAAGCTTCAATTAAATCGAATTTAGAAATTGGTTTTTTACTGTAAATATCAAAGTAGTCATTAATCTTCTTCTTTTTTGCGATACGTTTAATAAGAGCTATAATATCTTTTGCATTTACGTAGTCACGAACAATATTGTCTTTGTTGGTAATGAAGACACTTTTTTCAAGTATTGCTTTGACAATTTCAGACATGAGAAACGGGGAGTTTGTGTTGACAAGAGATCCAAAAAAACCAAATACACGTATATCGACAATGTTAAAGGTAGAGAGCGCGCGATGTTTTGCTTCTGCATTTATCTTTGTAATAGCATAAGGTTCTCCTATTTTTAAAAATCCAGAAGGTAGAGTTGTTGTTGTTTCTTCTGTTACAGAAGTTTTAAAATTGTCTCCATATACAACACCGCTACTTATGTTGATGTAGAGCGTTTTTGGGTGAAGAAAAAGATTGTTAATAATAAGAGAATCTACTTCTTCTGCAACTTTAAATAGTTCGTAAGGGTTTTTTTGTGTATCTGGGTTACTACTTACCCCCGTACAATTAAGAACAATATCGTACTCTCCTTGTTTAAAATTACGAAGTGGAAGAGCTTTGTACTTTGTCTTTTTTTCCATATCTGCAATACAAGAGTATAAAGTCTTTTTTGAGCGATAAAATAAGAAAAGTTCGTAGTTTTCTTTTTCTAAAAAGAGCTCACGCAAAAGAGATCTTCCGACATACCCAGTAGAGCCAAGTATCGCTATTTTCTTCATAGATTCTAGTATAATAGTTTTACTAGTGTTTTCAAGACTAGACATTATTATAAAGTAATGTCAAGTTTATCTGGGGTGAGTTCAAGAAATAAAAAACACATTCATTTTTTTTAACATAGTATAAACATTTTTGGAAATGATTACTGATTCCATGCTGACGGTTTTACTTTTTAGTGTGCCGCTATCTTTTTTTTGAAATCTCTTATCAACACGATGAGTTTGTTAGGAATAAAGAACACAATAGTTAGCAGAGAGAGATGTACAACACCGAGACTTTTGAGGTTTTTTAACATGAACCATAAATTTTTTTTATTTATTTTTAGGCCGTGTCCTTTTGCGCGAAGCAGAATAATGAGAATTTGCTTTCTGTTTTTTGATAACTCTTTTTCTATGGGTTCTTTTTTAAAGCCAAAATACATCATTCGCTCCAGAAGTAAATTTGAGTTAATGAATGTTGTAAGCTCTGCACCATTTTCTGACCATCTACAGTCTTGCCCAGTGTAAATGAGTGTTTGGAGAATATTAAGCATCTTTTTGTCTGTTTTTAAGAACATTTTAAGAGGTGTTTCTGAATAAAGCCAGTACTCTAAATAGTCGGTGAGGTCTACACACTTCATCCAAAGATCTCGATTGAAAATGAGTGTACTAAAACCACCAAGGTTGTGATTATTGTGATAAAAAGCATTACCATCTTTTGTTTCAAAAAGATCTTTTTCGTTGTATTCTTTTTTAGTTGCGTAGCTAGTGTTGCCTACAGATTGAGATCCGACGGAGATAAGGTCATAGAGATTTGTTTCTAATTTTTTTATAACAAAGTCTATAGATCCGTTTACAAGAGTGTCGTCATCACCGAGATACCAGCAGTATGTTCCGTGTGCATGAGACACTACATTATATACATTTCGATCAAATCCTATGTTTTGCTCGTTTGCTGTATATACAAAGTGCGTAAATAGCGAAGAAAAGGATTGAGCGACTTCCTTGGTTGTGTCTGTGCTTGCGTTATCTGAAATAACAACCTCTACAAGGGGGCGGAGATGAGGGTTTTCTCTGAGCTGTACTTCGATACTTGTTATACAATCTTTGAGATAGTGTGCCCGGTTGTAAGTTGGAATACAGATACTAAGTAATGGTTTTTCCATAAGTAAAAAGTTTAGGAATCTATAAGAAAAGATCTTTTCAGTATATCGATTTTGTGATTTTGATGCAATTACAGAATATTCTTTTTTCTTTTTAGAATATACCTTTTTATGTCATCTCGTATAAAACCAAGAAGAGGAATAAGTCCTTTGTAATACCAGATAATTACCAAAAGAACATGGAAAGCTTTAAGGATATTGCCTACTTTTACGTTTGCTTTTGCAATAGCATAATAACTTCCCGGACAATTTTTGTAGTATGTTGCCAAAAACTCCTGGCGTAATGCTTCTGTTGGGTAGTGTGTTGAGATGGTCTGATATAAGTTGTCCCAGTCTTTTTTAATTTCCATCACATTACGTTTGATAAGTCCTTCAAAACCGGTAGAGGTTTTACTTATGTGATAAATAACCGTCGGCTCATCAATAAAACCGACATCATGTTGACTTGCAATGCGAGACCACATTTCAGCGTCAGAAGACAAAGATTCAATAAAGAGACCGAGTTTATCATACACATTCTTTTTCACTAGTACCGCAGAGCAGACACCGTAGTGGCACTTCATTGCTTCTAATCCTGCATTCCAAAAAGGAGCTTGATTTTTTTTATGGTATTCCTTAGTCGTATAGCTTCCTTCATTTACAGAGTAAGAGTTGGCATGGATAAGTGCAACGCTAGGATATTTTTTGGAAAAAGTTTCGTAGTGAGAAAGTGCCCCAGGAACCATCTCATCGTCCGCATGGAATATCATTAACCATTCTGTGTCACAAAGCTCAATACAACGGTTCCAGTTGTTAGCCATTCCGAGGTTGGTTTCATTTTGATAGCATGTTATTTGTGGTTCATATGCTTTCGCTATTGTGTAGGTTGTATCTGTTGACTTATTGTCAACAAGAATTACCTTTGTAGAGATATCTTTTTCAGCAAGGATACTTTGTAGGCATCGTTGTATAGTCTTTTCTTTATTGTAAGAAGGGATAGCAATAGTAAGGTTCATGGTTAGGCTCGTAGTATAGCAAGAATTAAAGTTCGTAGTTTTTTAGTAAAAAACATAGAAAAGAACGGAATGGCATATGAGACAAGGCTTGCAAAGGCTGCTCCTTCCATACCGTATTTTGGAATCAGAAAGATGTTAAGAGCTACGTTTATTAGCATTCCAAAAAAAAGAGTAAAAGAAATATGTTTTGTGAGGTTCTCAGTGATAAGAATTTGTTGTGTGAATAGATTTAAAGCTGTACCAATATTACTCCATACATAGATTTTCAAAACACTTACCGCTCCTAGAAATGAAACACCGTAAATAATGAGTGTTATATATTTTGCCAAGATAGTTGTTCCTACTGCAACAGCGCCAGAAATAAGTATAAGAAGGATGAGAAGTTTTTTTACTCGTTTAAGGTAGAGTACTTCTGAGGTGTTTTTTGCATTGACGATTGCAGGGAACAGTCCGGCAACAATTAAATTAGGAATAAAATATGATATCTCTGACATGCGGACCGCTGCATCGTAGAGTCCAACAGATTGGGTGTCGATCATATTTTTAATCATAATTTGATCGATTCTTGCGTAAATCATAAAAAAAGCAGAAGCAAACATAAGAGGAAATGAATCTTTGAATAAGTTTTTGGCAATGTCAGCATTAAAACGAAGCTGAGAAAGGGGGCCATACAGAGTGATATGTATGTAGATGTACATTATTGAATAGAGCACTGGTTCTAGTAAGATAATTGAAGCAAGGTAGATAACACCTTTGTCAAAAAAGATAACAATAATTTTTAATGCATTTAAAAGGAGGGTAATAAGTATTGAAAATATGGAAGGGAGTTTTGACTTTAAGTCGGCCTGAAGTTCATAACTTATAAGTGTAAAAGTGCTTACCACTGGAGATAGTCCTACTATTAAAATAAGATATAAGGAAACATCTTTTGGAGAAAAAAGAAAAGCAATCAAAGAGCACGCAGTAAAAGAAACGACAGATGCAAGGAACTTTAAAGTGAGCGCACTCCCTAAGTATTCATTTCTTTTCTCTGGGTGTTTTACTAGTTCTCTACAAAGAATTTGCTCAATTCCTAAATTTGCAAAAAAAGAAATAACTCCAACAAAACTGATTGCATAACTTAACTCCCCATAGTTTTTCGGCCCAAGATTTCTTGCTGTGTACGCAGTTGCTACCAGTGCAATAATCATGGTAGAAATTCTTGCAAAAAACATCCAGCCTATATTTGAGGCGTATCTTTGAAAACCTTTATTGTGAAGCTTGTTTACAAAAAGACGAAAAATGTCAGAAAAAGAAACCCAGGAGTCTTGTTTTTCTTTATGTTGCTCATTATTCATTGTCTTATAGTAGCATTGTTTTTTGCTATAGACTACTTTTCTTTCTTGGCTATGGTACACTTTAGTACATATGAAGACATCATCATACAGTATCGGTATTGTAACCTATCACGCTCGTTTTGAGTCGTATTTTATTCCTCTTATAAAAAATTTATCAAGAATTTTTCCGGATAAAGAAATTATTTGTGTAATCAACGGTCACAGTGATAAGACTTTGCAGATTTCTTACTTGGATAAGGTGACAAAATTCATGAAGCAATATCCAAATGTAAGATACCTCACTTATGATGTCGGACAGTCTCTCTCGAAATGTTGGAATCAATTAATTATTTTGTCTCACACAGAGAAGACCGTCGTGCTTAGTGATGATGTTTTTATCGGTGATTTTTTTAGAGAGCAATTAGAAGAAAATATTTCTAAGTATGATTTTTTTGCGATTAATCGATCATTCGCCCACTTTGTTATTTCTAAAGATATTGTACGTAAAGTTGGGTGGTTTGAAGAAAGACTTCCAAGAATTGGTTGGGAAGATACTGACTACCAGTTTAGACTTTTTATGGAAAAGGTTCCGTATCCGAATGTGAAGATTCTTGGTTCTCTTAATTTACACACAGATACAGAAGGTTCTGACTGGGTTAATGATCCAACAAAACCAAAGAGTAAATACACATACGCTAATGAAGATTTCTTTAAAACTAAATGGGTAACCAAACATTATAATCCAGAAATAAAAGAATTTGATTACAGGGATGGTGATGATTACCATACCTTCTCCTTGCGAGAAGGTATGGAGACACCTTGTTTTTACGATCTTGAAGTGCTTAATTTTGATACTACAACTGAAGTAGCTGGTGTCTATGAAAAAGACTCAGCTCGTTATTTTATTCAAAAGACACTCTTTTTACTCTCTGATTTTATTTTTACTAATTTACGTAAACTTAAGCGTTTTTTGAAGAAAATAAAAGAAACACACCACCCGATTTAGTTTGTCATTTGAAGCAAAAGATATTACTTTTTTTCCTCACCAGCTAACATTTTTTTGAGTGCTTTTTTGATAGTTGTTTTTGGTTTCCATCCGGGTACAAGAGAATCTTTGTTCCAAGGCTTCATTATTTCTTTATTTCGATAAGGTCTTCCACCCCACACAATAGGAAGCGATTTCTTTGTTACTGATTCATAGAGTTTTGCAAGTTCTTGCAGTGTCATTCGTTCCCCTGAGCTTACCAGATATGATTTTCCGTTATAAAGATAACCTTTTTTGGTGGTGAGAAGTTTTGCCATGTGGATGTATGCATCTACAACATTCCCAACGTAGTTCATATCAAGTATCTGTTTTCCAGGAGACATAGGGAATGGTTCTTTTGTGTTACCGATAGAGGACCAGAGATTAAAAATTTTTGGGCGGGTATCTCCTTCACCAAAAGTGTCGAAGAGTTTAAGAGTGACTAGTATAATATCAGATGATTCTCGGTAATAGGTTGCTATATCTTCAAAGGCTTGTTTTGTTGCAGAGTAAAGGTTGAAAGGGGAATAACGCTTATTGTTACAATGTTGTGTAAAAGTTCCAGTATTGATAAACCACTTTGTCTTACTCTTTGTGGTTGCTTCAAGGAGTGTACTTGCAAATAATATATTGGACTGAATAAGAGGTTCTACATCTGTTTCTTTATGTGAAACAAGAAAAAGAGAGGCGAGGTGTATCACCCCGTCAAATTTTTCTGTATTCATAAACGTTATAAGAGAGCTAACCGAGGTGTACACATGCACTTTTTTTAGGGGAACAGGAAATTCTTTTTCTAGGGACGTTTCTCGAACAATGATATGTACAGCATTACCCTCTTCAACCAACTTCTTCACGAGATGTTTTCCTATAAAACCAGTAGCTCCACTAATAAGAATTTTCATAGTCGATCAAAAAGGAGAGTTAAACTTTGCAAAAGGAGGCAGAGTGAGGTCTTTTTCTGAAACAATATACTCGTTAAGTGTGATAGAGAGATCAAAAGAATCGACACGAATACCCGCGTCATGTTCTTTTGAAAACTGTCCTGATTGCAAGTAAAAGGTGCAAGTATTATCTTCATGAGTGATAAAGCCGTGCGCGCATCCTTTTGGAATATAGACCATCTTTCCATTGCTTTGACTGAGTTCGACGGTTATATGTTTACCATATGTGGTAGAGTTTTTTCGTAGATCAAGAATAATGTCAGTAACAGACCCAGAAGAAACACCTATGATTTTGATGTGATCTTTTGGAGGAAGGTGAAAATGCATTCCCCGTACTACGTTTTTTTGAGAAACAGAATAAAAACATTCCTCGATGGTAACCCCAAGGTCCATTTTTTCAAAAGCGTCTTTATTAAATGTTTTAACAAAAGTTCCTCGATGGTCTTTAAAAACAGTTGGTTCTAAAATAAAGACACCCGCTATTTCTGTTTCTGTTTGCTTCATTACTTTTTCTTTTTTTCCGATTTTATTTTTTGTTGTGAAAGAAATTCGTCAAATTTTGATTTAAGATATTCAATCTGCTCATCGTTAAGACCATGGTGACAAGCAACGACAAAGCCATTTTTCATGATCCTGTCAGTGTTAGGGAAGGCTGTACTGATTTTTCTGTTTTCAATTTTTCTGAACCCTGGTTGCTTAAGAATATTTCCAGCAAAAACTGGCCTTGTTTGAATGTTGTTGTCTTCAAGGAAGGTGATGATTTCGAGACGGGTAAATGAAGCTTTTGGTTTAATGATAAGAGGGAAGGCAAGCCACGCTGTTTCGGTGTCAGGTGTTTGTGTTGGAAGGTCAAAGAACTCACTTTTAGTTTTCATAAAAGCAATTAAGGTTTCAAAGTTCTTTTTTCTTTGCTCTAGGAAACCAGGAAGTCTTTTCATTTGAGCAAGCGCAAAAGCAGAAGAGATTTCGAGGGGAAGGAAGTTATAACCAACTTCACTAAAAATAAATTTGTTATCGTAAGGAATACCTCCAAGTTTGAAGTTAAAACGATTCTTAAGAAGTTCGGAATTTGCTTTTTCTCCATAAAGAGATGATTGACGTCCCCAACCACGAAGCACTTTGAGACGATTTACCCATTTAGGGTCATTAACCATAATCATTCCTCCTCCTCCTGCACCGTTAATTATGTGAGATCCGTAGAAGCTTGTCGTGGTGATATGAGAATAGGTACCTGTTGGCTTATTGTAGAGCTTGCCTCCAAGAGTGTCACAAGAATCTTCGATAAGGAAAAGCTTGTGTTTTTTTGCAATATCAGCAAGAGCTTTGAGATCAGGAATGTTTCCCATAAGAGAAGGGATCATCAAAGCTTTCGTCTTTTTTGTGATTGCTTTTTTAACTTGCTCAATATTTACAATATATGTTGTCGGATCAACGTCAACAAATACTGGAACAAGTCCTTTCTGAACAATTGGAGCAACCACGGTTGCAAAAGTGAGTGCCGGGGTTATCACCTCAGATCCTTTTGGAAGATTGAGAAGCTCAAATGCAAGAAGATTTGCTGAAGATCCAGAATTAACCATTGTACCGTATGCCTTACCGAACATTTTTGCAATTTTTGCTTCGAACTCTGTAGTTTTGTCTCCAAGAGCAGTGTTCCCTTTGAGGACTTCTACCACTGCGTCAATTTCTTCTTGTCCGTGTACAGAGAATCCGTAAGGTACTCGTAATTTTTGTTCAGTTTTTTTACTCATAAAATATATTAAAGTTTAGTGTGACACTACTATTTATAATGTTCTAGTATCCATGATAACAAAGTTTTACGAAAAAGTAACTAGTTTTGACATTATCACAAATGAGTTGTATTTTGTTGAATTGTTTGCAGTCGTGTCAGTTCTTTATTATAATCGAAAAATAGTTTCCCTTTATTTATGTCCCTCCACTCGTTTTATAAAAATAAAAAAGTTCTTATCACTGGACATACTGGGTTTAAGGGTTCTTGGTTTACAGAAATCCTCCTCCTTATGGGGGCGCACGTGTCTGGTATTTCTCTTGTGCCCACATCAACACCTAACCTTTTCACTCTTTTGGGGTTGGAAAAAAGATGTTCAAGTTATATTGCCGATATCCGCAACAGAGAGGAAATGCTTCGTATTATTAGTAAAGAAAAACCCGAAATCATTTTTCATCTTGCTGCACAACCTATTGTAAGAACAAGTTACGATGATCCTTTGGGTACAATTTCGACAAATGTTAACGGTACGGCGAATATTCTTGATGTTGTTCGTGAGGTTGGATTTGTTAAGTCAGTAGTAATTATTACTACCGATAAAGTGTACGAAAATAAAGAGTGGCATTATGCGTATCGTGAGAACGATCCTCTTGGTGGGCATGATCCATATAGTTCAAGTAAAGCAGCGGCAGATATTATTTCTTATTCGTATATTCAATCTTTTTTCAATCCTGAGAATTTCGAAAAAACACATAACACTCTCGTTGCTATTGCCCGAGCAGGTAATGTTATCGGAGGAGGTGACTGGTCTGAGTACCGACTTATTCCTGATGTAATTCGTGCTACTTACCATCATGGGAAACATGTAGAAATACGTAACCCTGATTCAGTGAGACCGTGGCAGCATGTTCTTGAACCTATTTCTGGATATTTAATGTTAGGAAAAGAATTGTATGAGAAAAAAACACTTGTATCTGGTGCATGGAATTTCGGTCCACACAATGATAGCTTTGTAAGTGTGAGAGCTCTTGCAGAGGGTGCGCAGGAGATTCTTGGCAAGGGAGGGTTTATTATTACTCCAGATACCTCTAAACATGAAGCAAACCTTCTTAAACTCGATATTAATAAAGCCATTGCTCTTCTTGGATGGAAGCCGGTGCTTTCTTTTAAAGAAACGCTTGAGCTTACTTTTTTGTGGTATAAAGAGTATTATGAGAGTAAAGGGGATATGGTTGCCTTTACAAACAGACAAATTAAACATTTTTTTAAAATATAACGTATGAAGGTAGTTATTTTGGCGGGTGGTTTTGGGACAAGGATAAGTGAGGAAACTGTGGTTAAACCAAAACCAATGGTTGAAATTGGTGGTAAACCAATTCTTTGGCATATCATGAAGATCTACTCACATTACGGATTTAATGATTTTGTGATTTGTCTTGGGTATAAGAGTCATTATGTGAAAGAGTGGTTTAGTGATTATTTTCTACACTCAAGTGACTTTACTGTTGACTTATCTAAGAACACTATTACTCACCATCGTAACGGTGCAGAGAAATGGAAGGTAACCCTTGTTGATACTGGTGATACTACAATGACTGGTGGACGCATCAAAAGAATTAAGAAGTACATCGGTAATAAACCTTTTATGGCTACGTATGGTGATGGTGTTGCAGATATTGATGTTAAAAAACTTGTTGACTTTCATAAGAAACATAAGAAGATTGCAACGGTTACTTCTGTCTATCCGGAAGGAAGGTTCGGTACTATTTTTATTGATGAAAAGTCTTCAGTAACTGCATTTGGTGAGAAAAAAGATAATAAAAACAGAGTCAATGGTGGTTTTTTTGTATTTCAACCAGAAGTATTTGATTACATCGAAGGAGATGATACTGTTTTTGAAAAATACCCACTTGAAACATTGGCGAAAGAAGGGCAGCTAAAAGCGTACCATCATGACGGTTTTTGGAAACCAATGGATACACTTAATGATAAAAATAAATTAGAGGAAATGTGGCACAATGATGCTCCGTGGGGTGTTTGGCTTCATTCTGCCAAGAAACGATAGGTATATGAAAAAAAACAGTCAACTTCCCACTAAACGGTGTGCAAGTATTGTGGCTAGTTTTTTAGCAGAAAAAAAAGTTACTCATGTGTTTGATTTAACAGGAGGAATGATTGCGTACCTAGAAGATGCTATCAGCCTTACTAAAGGAATCGAATGTCTTCCAATGCATCACGAACAAGCATCTGGGTTTGCTGCGGAGGGGTATGCTAGAAAAAATCAAAACTTTGGTGTTGCTATTGCTACCAGTGGTCCAGGGGCAACAAATATGATTACTTCAATCGGGAGCTGTTTTTTTGATTCAGTGCCAACACTCTTTATTACTGGACAGGTGAATACAGAAAGTATTAAAAAGAATAACAAGGTGAGGCAGGAAGGTTTTCAGGAGACGGATATCGTTTCGATGGTCTCAGGTATTACTAAGTATGCAACGCTTGTGCGGCGTGCAGAAGATATTCTTTATGAGCTTGAAAAAGCTTGTTTTTTGATGAAAGAAGGGAGACCTGGTCCTGTTCTCCTCGACATTCCTATTGATGTGCAAAGAACAGAAGTTTGTATTGCTTCTTGTCGTCATTTTATAGGATCAAAAGAATACCATCGTCTTGTTAAGAAGAGTGATGCGTATAAGAACGTTGCTACAAAAAAAGTAAAAGCTTTTGAGAAGATGCTCAGCTCTTCCCGTGCACCGCTTATTGTTCTTGGTAACGGTGCTCGTATTTCAGACGCAGGTAAAAAGATTCTCTCGTTTGCTTCTCGTAACCATATCCCTATCGTTTCTTCTCTTATGGGGTTAGATGTTATTGCTCATGATGAGCTTTTTGTTGGATACATTGGATCAAACGGTAACCGTGAAGCAAATATTACTTTTGCAAACGCTGATCTGATTATTGCTCTTGGGACACGACTTGATGTACGTCAAATCGGTACCCCAAAATACTTTACTACACGAGCAAAGCTTGTGCATGTTGACATTGATAAGAGCTCTATTAACTATATGGTGCCCGCCACACTTGCTTTTGAGAACGATATTAGTGCATTTTTATCTGCAGTTCTTCATTGTAAAAATTCTAAAAAAGAAACCTGGTTTAGTTTTATTACTTCAGTGAAGCAGTCATTTAAGCGAGAGTTTGTATATGATGGACCCTTTGTTGATCCGAATACCTTTTTTGACGAACTCTCTTCTTGTTCCAAAGAGAAAACAACCGTTGTTGTTGATGTTGGGCAGAATCAGATGTGGTGCGCTCAGTCATGGAAGGTAAAAGAAGGCCAAAGACTTCTTTTTTCCGGTGGAATGGGCGCGATGGGTTTTTCTCTTCCTGCCTCTGTTGGCGCATGGTGTGCAGACACAAAGGCGCCTCTTGTGGTGATTACAGGGGATGGAGGACTTCAGATTAATATTCAAGAACTGGAAACAGTATCCAGAAATCAGATTCCACTTAAACTATTTGTTATCAACAACAAGTCGCTTGGAATGGTACGCGAGTTTCAAGACCTGTATTTTAATAAAAACTACCAGTCCACTGTTCGTGGGTATGGTTGTCCTGATCTTAAAAAAGTTGCAGAAGCATATAATTTTCATTATGAAAAAGTTTCTTCTGTTGCAAAAAATGATTTACATTTGAAAAAGATTATGGAAATGACGGTGCCGGTGCTTATCGAGGTTGATGTTGATATGCATGCACCGCTTCAGCCAAAGATTGTGTATGGTCATGCGCTTGATGATCAGGCTCCATATCTTGATACTACACAAAAAGAATTTCTGGAAAATCTTAAGAAGCAACTTCATGAGTCGTAAGGTATGAAAAAAGTCGCACTGCTCGGTGTTACAGGGTATATCGGAAAATCCCTACTGAATGAATTCTGTGCACATCCGAAAAAGTATTCACTTTTTCTTTTTTCACGTTCAGTAGACGGTATAGCTAAGCACTTGCAAGGTGTTGATCTTTCGAAAATTCAGTACGCTATGTGTTCGCTTGATGACTTTGATATATATGAATATGACGTAGTTATCAACTGTACTGGTATAGGTGACCCTGGTCAGTTACAAAAGAATCCAAGTGCAATTTTCTCTGTAACTGAGAGTGTGGACGAGATGGTGATTAGTTACCTTATGAAGCATAAAAAGTGTCTCTACCTTGCCATGAGTAGTGGTGCTGTGTATGGTAACGCTTTTACAAAACCAGTTACCAGTGCAACAAAAGTTGTACTTCCTTCTGTTGCGACTACACCGCATGACTTTTATACAATTTCTAAAATACACACAGAAGCAAAACATCGTGCATTGAAGGATCTTAATATTGTCGATTTACGAGTTTTTGCGTTTTTTAGCAGATTCGTTGATGGTAAGGCTGGTTTTTTCATGTCACAAGTTGTTGATTGTTTGCAAAAGAAGAAAGTTTTTAAAACAAGCACTCATGATATGGTTCGAGACTATTGTGTACCGTCTGATTTGTTTGCACTAGTACAAATGGTTATGAAGAAAAAGAAAGTTAACAATTCTTTTGATGTGTATAGTAAACGGTCAATAACAAAGAAGAAGTTATTAGCATTCTTAAAAAAGCATTACGGCCTACGTTATGAATATACAAGCGAGCAGGTAATTGGAAAACGTGCCACTGAAAAGAATGCGTATTGTTCTCTTGATAAAAAAGCGGAAGAAATCGGGTATACACCAAAATTCACCTCGCTAGAGGGAATTTCGAGTGAGCTCAGCCTATTTTTTAAGCCTAAGTAGTCTCTTTTTTGAAGTATCTAGCAGAGTCTGCTTTCATTGCATTAACAATTTCTTTAATGCCGTCTTCTAGCGTTGTGGTTGCTTTCCAGTAGGTATGAATAAATGGGTCTGGTTCATTTCTTTTATCTTTTTGAACATCATCTTTTGAACTTGCTGGCACAACTGTTGAGCCAGGGAAGTGTGAAGCAATAATCGAAGCAACGTTAAGAATGTTAGTCCACTCAAAGTTAGTAATATGCAGCTCTTTGTCACGTGGAATTTCGTTATATTTTTCTGCAAGTGTTAGCAGTGCTTCACAGCAATCATCTGCATACAAGAACTGACGCTCTTCTTCACCATTTGTAAGGAGATCAATGGTGCCTGTATCATGAGCCTTAATGATAAGGTCGGTGATTACGTGAGATTTATCGAGGTCGTGCTCTATACCGTATACGTTCCAAAATTTAACAACAAGCCCGCCAAGAATAGAGGTGTACGATTCGCCAACAGATTTTAGTCGACCGTAGCTAGAGTATGTCATGTTCGCCATTTGGCTCGATGCAAAAAGAAATGGTTTTTTGGTGGTGTGAAGTACATCAAACGTGTGTGTCATAAGCTTCATATTGTTGCTTATGAAATCAGGGGTTTGCTGATAAAGTTTTAGGTAACGAGAACCTCCGACATCAAATGCAAGGAAAAATACGAAATCAGCTTCTTTGATATAACGTTCAAGAAGAGGATTTTTGTAGATTCGAAGATCTTGTTCATCGCTGTTAACGATATCAAATTCCAAAACAGTATGACCTGCTTTTTTTAAAAAACTGGTCAACGCGGCACCAATTTGCCCTTCAGAACCCAAAACAAGGTATTTCATGTAAAAGTAAAGTTAATGAATATATAAGTAAATGTACAGTACTTTTAATTCTTTGTAAATGTATTTCACTTAGTAAGATTATAGACACAATGGTTTATATATAAGTCAATATTTTCAAGTCTTTTTTATAATGATAGAGTAAGTTTAGGTTCCTTATAGAGACTATATGTCTTATAAGGTTGTTTGTTTTTTTGGGGCAAAATATGAAGACTGCGCTTGTGCTTGGTGCTGGTGGCTTCATCGGTCATCACATGGTTAATCAACTGAAGTCGGAAGGGTTCTGGGTCCGCGGTGTTGACATCAAGGATCCAGAATTCGAGCCGACGAAGGCTGATGATTTTCAGATCTTCGACCTTCGTAACTACTATGGTCTGAATCAGATCATGACGACTCCGCAAGGGGATGTGTTTGATCAGATCTACCAATTTGCTGCCGACATGGGCGGTGCTGGGTATGTGTTTTCAGGTCATCATGATTACGACATCATGCATAACTCTGGGCAAATCAACCTGAATGTGTCCCGTGTTCAGCTTGCGCTTAATCAGGTTCACAAGACAAACAAGACTGTTATCTTTTACAGTAGCAGTGCTTGCATGTATCCTGAGTACAACCAACTGGATCCGGATAATCCGAATTGCAGCGAAGACTCAGCATACCCTGCTAACCCTGATAGCGAGTACGGTTGGGAGAAGCTCTTCAGTGAGCGGATGTATCTCTCTCTTCTGCGTTGCTATGGGGTTCAGGTCCGTATTGCTCGTTTCCACAACATCTTCGGACCTCTTGGTACCTGGGAAGGTGGCAAGGAAAAGGCTCCAGCTGCCTTCTGTCGCAAGCTTGCGATGGCAAATAACGGTGACACGATTGAAGTGTGGGGAGATGGAATGCAAACGCGTTCTTTCCTCTACATTGATGAGTGCATCAAGGCGGTAAGGCTTTTGGTTGAATCTGACTTCGTTGGTCCGGTGAATATCGGTTCTGACGAAATGGTTTCGATCAACCAGCTTATCGATATGGTTTCCAAGATCTCCGGTAAGGATGTTGGAAGGAATCACATCCCTGGTCCTCTTGGTGTTCGTGGTCGCAATTCTGATAACAGGCTGTATCAAGAAAAGATCGGATGGTCTGTCTCTCAACCGCTTGAAGTTGGCCTTCGAGAGACCTATAAGTGGATTGCCGAGCAGGTTGCCATGAAGCACTCGACAAAGTGATTATGACTCAGTGATGGGTTGTAACAAAACCGTAGCACAGCTACGGTTTTTCTTTTGTTATCAATAATAAATAAAACCCCCGGTATACGCCAGGGGTTGTTGAACTTCATCTATTCAAACGTGAGTCTTCCAAGTTTTCGGAATGCTACGTATGTCGATGCGCGTGCGCAATCCTCGAGACCGAAGTCTGGATTGTCATCAAAGAGCGAATTATCTTCAAGAAGCTTGAGCCATTCATTGCATGGAAAGAGTACTACAGCAAGATGTTCGGTGCTGTCGAATTTTGCAACACCTCGCTTTGTATACGGTTTTACTTTTCCAAGAAATGCAAAGCAACGCGCTTCACTGTTGCGCACAGAATGAAACGTGCCATTTTTTGAAGAAAGAGGGGTAACACTTTCGAGTTCAAGCCCTGTTTCTTCATGCCATTCACGTATCGCTGTTGCTTCCATTTTTTCTGCAAGTGTTGGTAAGTGTGACTCTTCACGACCTGCAACACCACAGACTGGAACAATGGCAATATGATTGTTGCCGTGCTTCCATTCTGCTGTTACAGCAACATATTTGTCATCGATAAGTGCAATAACAAGAGCGTATGGCTTGAATTCAACACGGAACGCATCGAATACAGAATCATCGAATGGGTTCCTGTGCTCAATTGCAAACGACTTCGGTGCAAATTTTCGATATGCCGCAAGTTGCCCCTCTTTGGCATTTTTGAGAAAATCTTCAATCGGCACTTGTTCGCTAATCTTTGGCCATAATTGTATCCCTGTATCACGAATCACTTGGAAACAGTTTTTGGCGGTCACAATCGGCCACCCAAGAACTGGGTGTTTGTTCATGTATATTCCTTTACTGGTTTTGTTACAAGTTTAAAGATCTTTTGTAATTATGCCACCATGCTACAGAAATGTCAACACTCTTTTCAGTAGTTCTGCACCATGTTCGCAAAACGTACTATGCTGTACTATAATTATATATATGATTATTCAATATAACGATTTACAAAGTATCCGAAAGCAGTTTGAGGATAAAAAAATAGTTTTCTGTTCAGGAAGTTTTGACCTGCTTCACGCAGGACATGTTCTTTTTTTTGAGGATTGTAAAAAGTATGGTGATGTTCTTGTTGTTGCTATAGGTGATGATACAATCTTGCGAATTAAGGGGCCTGATAGACCAATTCAAAATCAACATATTAGAATAAAAATGGTTGATTCAATAAAAGCAGTTGATTATTGTTTTATCCATAAAAATGTCGAAGGTCCATTTCTTAACACCTTTATGGATGAAGTGCTTAGCTTACTTAAGCCTGATGTGTGGGTAGTTAATGGAGATGCCTCTGAGATTCCGTATCGAGAGGAGTTGGCAAAAAAACACGCAACCACATTTCATATTCTTGATAGAGAATGTCCACCTGAGTTTGAAGGTATTTCCACTTCAAGTATTATTAAAAAGATCCGAAGTGGTATCACAGTTATGTAATCAAATAAAAATATATTACTTCATGTATCTTTTAAAAGACATTAATTTAATAAGGCGTAACAGTAGATATAAAGAAAATGTTGCTTTATAGGTTAAAGATTTTGATACCCCTTCATAAAAAAGTTTTGTAAGAGTTTCTATTTGCTCACTTAAGGTTCGTGTACGAAAATTAAGACCGTGTGCTGCATCGTACCCATCTGAGATTGTACTATTGTGATCATAATAGTACATACCAGAAAGTAGCCCAAGCTGGTAGAAAAAGAACCATTCCTCTCCTTGTTTTACTAACTGAGAAAAAAGGATTTTTTTGGTAGTAATAAGTTTAGATTCGATACAGTGTGTGGCGTCACCTTTACATCGTTTAAGAAGTAAGTACGACCAAGCATAAGAATATACGTGTTCGTCATGTGGAAATGTGGTCAATGAAGTTCCGTTTGAAAGTGCTCGATTGGTGACGAACCATTTTTGTTCAGAGTGTTGATGAATAAGTTTTGCAAATGTGGCAAGACAGTCTGGTGCAAGATAATCATCATCATCTAAAAAAATAACCCATCGTGAGTCTGCTGAAAGAAGACTAAGTGCACGGTTGCGTGAATAGTTAACACCACGATTATCAGTGTTTACATAATAGCGAATTCTTTGATCTTGTATTGTTGCAGCAAAAAGTTGGTAGGCAGTATCAGTTGGAGAGTCGTTGATAATAATCATCTCCCAGTCTTTGTAGGTTTGTGCAAGTACAGAAGCAACAGCTCGTTCGAGTTTCTCTTTTCTTCTAAAGGTTGGGGTGATGATGCTAAATTTCATAGTATGACTATACAAAACCAAGAATTTTTTTGAGCACTTTTTTAATGCCAAGGGTTTCTGCAATGTTTGTACCTATGCGATGGATTCCAAGTTTTTTGAATAGTCTGTTAAGTGGATGCCCCCATGAGTAGTTCCATAGATGAACTCCATACACGTCATGAGGGAGTGTTTGCCCTTTATAGTTTTTGATGGAATGAGCATCGAATGGGTAAAAAGCATGAGGTGGTGTTACCAAGGTGTCTTCAGGTTGTAACTCTTTATAAAGTCTTGTCATGATGACTGGGTTAGGGGAAAGAGTGGTCATCGTGTCATATTCTTTTCGCATAGCTTCAATGAATGGGTGGTTTTTTGTTGCGCCGATCATTCCACAACTGACGTAGGTATCAGATTCTTTTCCAAGAAGAAGAGAATGGTCGATAAGTGGGGTGAGCGACTGAAGAAGGAGCATGTCTGTATCAAGATATATGCCTCCTTCTTGAAGAAGTGCAACAAGGCGTACGTAATCGGCCACAAAGGCATATTTCTTTTCTCCATACATTTTTTTTGTGAAGGGGTGGCTTGTTACATCAAAAGTTTCTTCATTCCACTCTTGCAAAGAGTAGTCTGGGCATGTTTTTTGCCAACTTTCAATGCAGCGAGTAATTAGTTCGCTCTTAGGTTTTTTGCCGAACCAGCAATAGTGGATTTTTTTAGGAATCATAATGAGTTTGTGAGGATGTATATAGTATAACATTCCTGGGGTCTGTCACTCTAGGATACGATACCCACTCTATGGTACACTTTGCCTATTATTCTTGGTAAAAGAAGTATTGTATGCAAAATATCATTAAAAAAGTAGTCTGGGGCTGTTTGCTTATTATCCCGTTCATCGCTCTTCATGTGGGAGATATGGGTCTTATTGATGTGTTTAAGTGGTTTGGTTCTTCCGGAATGTTTTTCCCATTTATTTCTGGTAAGAATCTTTTGTTTAGAATTTTGGTTGAGGTTGCTTTTGCTGGTTGGGCTGTTCTTGCACTTCATGATTCATCGTATCGTGTAAAAGTGCTTAAATCGCCAATTATGATTGCTTACGGTCTCTTTATGATCGTGCTCTTTTTTGCTGACATGTTCGGCGTTGATCGTGAGAAGAGTATGTGGAGTAACTTTGAAAGAATGGAAGGTTTTGTCGGACATATTCATCTTTTCGCATACTTTTTCGTTCTTACGGTAATGGTTCGTTCTCTTGATGAGTGGAGAAAAGTATGGAAAGTTTTTTTGGCTGCAGATATTCTCATGCTTATTGTTGGAGCTTTTCAGTTGATTGGCGCAAGAGGTCTCTATTTTTCTAAGCACGCACCTGCTCTTTCTGATTGGTTTAACGAAAGGTTCCCGATCCATCAGAGTGCTATTCGTGTGGACGGAACTATTGGTAACTCTGCATACTTTGGTGTCTTTTGTCTTATCTATATTTTTATTACGGCAATGCTTTGGTCACAAGAACGTCAGTTCAAGAAGCATTACGGATATCTTGCGCTTATCATTGCAAACGTGATTGGCGTTCTCTATTCAGGTACTCGTGGAACAATGGTTGGTCTTGTGGTTGCAACGTTTATTACCTTGGGTATTTTGGCCTTCAAAGAAAGAGGAGTTCTGCGTAAGCGGTTTATTATTGGTACTGTCATTTTTGCGGTACTTATTGGTTCATTGTTTGTGTTTAAGAATACAACTTTTGTACAGTCATACCCGGTACTTGCTCGTATTGCAAGTATTTCCCCAAACGATATTACTGGTATGAGTCGTCTCTCTATGTGGAAAATTAGTTACAAGGCATGGTTGGAGAGGCCGATTCTTGGGTATGGCCAAGATAACTTCAGTCATATCTTTGCACGTAAATTTATCTCAGATAAGATGTGTAATCTTGAGCCTTGGTATGACAGGTCTCATGATGTGTTCTTTGATTGGCTTGTTGCGGCTGGAGCGCTTGGGTTGCTTACCTACCTCTCTTTGTACGGCGTTACTCTTTGGTTTATGTGGAAGAAGAAAGGGCACGATATGTCTCTTGAAGAAAAGTCTATTCTCACCGGACTTATTGCCGGATACTTTGTCCATAATATCTTTGTATTTGATAACCTTACAAGTTACATCCTTTTCTTCGCTATTCTTGCGTACATTACTGTACGTACCAGGGAAGCATTTCCTGATAAGAAGCAGCCTCTTTTTGATAACGATCAAATGAATCTTCTTATTGTTCCGTTGATCGCGATCGCTCTTGTGGTGACACAATATTTTGTCAATGTGCGACCACTTATTGTTAATAACTTGATTATTAAGGCAATGACTTTAAGCCAGTACATGAAGACAATGCCATTCTCAGATGCGCTCAAGATGAGTCAGACAGCGTTTACTGATGCTATTGCAATGAATACTCTCGGAAGTATTGAGGCTAGAGAGCAGTTTATGCAAATGTCGGTCCATGTCGGGCAAATCAAACTGCCAGAATCTCTTGCAGTGGGTGAGAAACAGATTGCGGCTCAGGCAATTAATAATTATCTTCTTGCTGCAAAAGACGAGGTTGAAAAGTCTCTCCCTCGATACCAAGAAGATGTGAGAATGCTTTCTATCTATGGACTCTTTTTCTTAGGTTTTGGTGACGGTGCTACAGGAGAAAAAATCTTAGGAGACGCACATCGTCTTGCTCCGGGTAAGCAGTTAATTTCTTATGACCTTATACGTGCAATGTTACTACAACGAAAAACTGTAGAAGCATATACACTTGCAAAGGAAACATATGAACTCTCGGATGTATGTCATGATGCTGATCGCTGGCTTTTGATTGGTGCTGCGTATGCAGGGAAATATAAAGAAGGTGAGGCAATGATCCTTGCAAAAGGAAAAGTCCCTCCTCTTGATGTTGATATTGTTGCAGGGGTGCTCGCGTCTAATCAAACAGGTGTCGCGATTGAACTTCTTAATAAGTTGAAAGCAAAAGACCCAAGTCTTGCGCCTCAAATTGATCAGTATATTAAGCAGCTCCTTGCAGGAAAGAAATAGTCTTGCTACACTATACCTTGTGAGCGCACCATAAGGTGTGCCCTACAAGATAAATAAATGCCTAACGTAAATGAGTCACCTAAAAAGTGACTCTTTACGTTTTGTGGAAAAGTCGTAGTTTTTTCTTGAAAAATATTTTTATACCTTGTACAATAGAGTGGTGGTTCTCATCGCGCATAGTTGCGGTGAGCGACTGCGCTCACATAAGGCATTTATCTTTGGAGCATGCCACGCTCACCACAACTGGGCGGGAGGCAAAATAAATGACGCATAATTGCATCGCAATTATGCGTCATTTATTTTATCTCTCGCTTCTAATGTCTGTTACGTAGCGTCTAACACTTAGTACTCACTCTAGCACTCTCCTACAGACCAGCTTCCTTTTGCTTGCAACTTTGCTCTTGGGGTTTCATCGTGTGCGAGATGAAGCAACCCAGTCGATGCAATCATGAGACCGTTATCAGTAGAGAGGTTACGATTAGGAATGAAGAGACTGAAGCCTTCTGCTTCTGCAAGATTCTTAAGTGCAAAGCGCAAATGGCTGTTAGCACTTACTCCACCACCAACAATAAGAGTGCTTGCTCGTGTTTCGTACATTGCTTGTTTTACTTTTGCAATAAGTACATCGGTGACCGCGTTTTCAAATTCAAGGGCAAGCATACGCCTAGTTCTATCGTTAAGAGGGGTTACTTTTTTGGTACGTACAAGCACAGCAGTTTTTAGTCCGCTAAAAGAAAAGTGAAGATCGCCACTATGAATCATCGGACGAGGAAGGCGAAGCATTTCATCAACCACAAGACCTTCTTTGCGTGCATGTTCTGCAAGACGAGAAATCTCTGGCCCTCCAGGGTAGGGGAGGTCAAGCATTCGTGCTGCTTTGTCGAAGGCTTCTCCTACGGCGTCATCTTTAGTCTTGCCGATAACTTTGTAGCTACGAAGTTTTGGGATGTACACGAGTTCAGTGTGTCCACCTGAAACAAGGAGTGCACACGCAGGAAGTTCCGCATCTGATATTTCGTAGACATCGTCAGAGGCAGAAATAAGCCCCGCAATAATATGACCTTCCATGTGATTAACTGGATAAAGAGGAATATCCCAGATAAGATGCATGGCATGAGCAGCGTTGATACCAACCCAGAGTGCTGGCTCAAGACCAGGGCCTTCGGTGACGGCAATAGCGTCCACAAGAGGTTTTTGTATTCCTCCAAAGAGTACTTTCATTGCACTTAACATTTCAGGTTCTCGCTCAAGAAGGGTTTCTAGTTTTTTGCGCTCCGCTGCAGGGATATGATAGGTGTTTGTGCGTTCAACAAGGAGTCCTGCTTCTTCGAGTGCTTCTGCAATAAGTTGGGTAATTGCTTTAGTGTGTTCTCGTTTAGCAAGCGCAGGAAAGACACCCCCATACTCTTTGTGAAGATCAATTTGAGAAAGCACTTTATGAGAAAGTACTTCGAAGCGAACTTGTTTGCCACGAACACGCTTTACAACCGCTATTGCGGTTTCGTCACAACTGGTTTCGATAGCAAGAAGAATCATAAGGGTTAGATAGTAGACGTTAGAGTGTAACAAATACAGGCATTTAGAAGTATACTATTAGTTTTTACAATATACCATATTGCTTATTCTCTAATAGTTCGGTAGAGTAATGGGTATGAAAATAGTTGTGGTTACTGTAGGTAAAGAAAAGGATGAAGCAAGTAAAGAACTGCTTAGCTACTATCAAGTGAAATTACTCCGTTTCCTCCCCGTCGAGTGGGTGTATATTGAGCATGCTCACACCAAAGAAAAAGAGGCTGAAAAAATTCTCGAGTATATAAAGAAAGAAGACTATGTAGTGCTTCTTGACGAAAAGGGGAAAGAGATGAAAAGTGAAATGGTGGCAGAGCTTATCGAGAATAGAATGGTGGACTCTGTAAGAAGAATGGTTTTTGTGATTGGTGGTGCATACGGTGTATCTGAAAAGGTGTTCGAAAGAGCAAATCATGTATGGAAACTTTCTTTGCTGGTATTCCCTCATATGCTTGTACGTGTCATTCTTATAGAGCAACTCTATCGCGCGATGACTATACTAAAAGGGGAGAAGTATCATCATGCCGAGTAGCTTGACTACGAAGATATTCGTAAACAGCTGTTGTAGGAGGTAAATAATTAACCTGAGATATTTTGTGGACTACGGGAACGAGGTTTGGAAATAAGTTGTGAGAGAGATTGAATGTTTGTATGAGATCTTAAAACAAAAACACGGTGAAGTGGGAAAATGAAAAGGCCGCCACATCGTGACAACCTTTTCGGTTGTTGATGGGCGACACTAGTTGGTACGTGGCTTGTGAAGGCCTTCATACTGCAGACGAGGAAAAGGATACCGGCCAACAGACTTGGTTGCAACCCTGATGACTTGCTCGAAATTGCCGTCGGCAACCTGGGCTTCGTCGTAGAGCACTGTCGGGCCGAGCATTTCGATGAAGTCACCAAGGCGGACAACCAGTCTGTATTCGGCAGGCTTGCGCCAGAACCAGAAACCACGACCTTTGGCGGGATTGCGCCAGAACAGCAGTACTGCGCCCTCACCGATCTGGAAGCCATCCACACGCTCGTGCTCGCTAGAGCCGTCGTTGAACTGCTTTCGCACTTCCGTTTCGGTCAAGGTTCGCACCTGTTCCAAAGAGGCGAACTCATGACGAACTGTCAGGCCGGTAGCGTGACGAATCTCGATACCTTCCTCGTTGATGGTGATCTGAATCTCACCCATTGCAATTTTGGATTCATCTGTCGGTGAAAGACCTGTGAAGGTTCCAAAGTAACGCTGAATGCCGTGTTCCATAGCTGATCTCCGTGTGTATAAAGAACAAAAGCATTATACAACATATATACTGTATTTGTCAATATATGTGGACAGTAGAGGATTCGACGATTGTTAAGGGTTTTCTTTTTCGTGTTGCACACTCAAACAAAAACTCTTAACTTTCGCCTAAGCTTCGTCGCCACAACTTTTGATTACAAAAGTTGGCTTCGCTTGCGGCTCAGTTCGAATCCTCTACATGTCGCACAAAACATAATCACCCGAAGCCTTCGCTTCAGGTTCATTGTTTTGTGGACAGTAGAGGTTCGGTCCCAAATCTGCCTCGCTTTGCCTGCCTAAAGGCAAGGCAGACTCGAAGCAGATTCCTGACCTGTATTCGAATCCTCACGAACATGAAGCAGTTCATGTTCTTACTATCCACGAACAAAAACGGCACGGATTACCGTGCTCATTTTTGTACTCGTGGACAGTAGAGGATTCGAACCTCTGACATCTACAACGTCAATGTAGCGCTCTACCAACTGAGCTAACCGTCCCTATGATCTACTAGTATACTATATAACACCAATTTTGAAAAAGTAAAATAATATGGTATTATATCGCGTACCGGTGATACTTTTTATTAAAAGGGTTTCACTATAAAGACGGCCCCATCGTCTATCGGTTAGGACATCGGCTTTTCATGCCGGTAAGCGGAGTTCGACTCTCCGTAGGGTCACCAACGAAGATTTATCTTCACCACATTCGGTTGTTTTTACGTTGTTATAACAACGTAAAAGTAGTTGCAATATTTGCGTCATTTTATCTGTTATTTCTCTGATATAACAGATAATGTTAGATAACAAAAAAGACCCCCGCTTCGCATGACAATGTCATTTGATTTGGGGGTCTGACCAGCACTGGTCTGGTTACTTGAGAGGGACTGTCGCCGGCACAGCCAGTTCGCCGATGATGGCCGTGCAGTTGGCTTTCGCTCCGCACTTCTCCACCGCTTCGACTTGCTTCTTGGCAACTTCCAGCTTGAGGAACTGCTCCGGCGTAAAGCCGACGCTGTTGCGGTAGGCGTTGTCCGCATTGGCGCGTTCGGTTTCAGCGCCCTTGCGATTGATTTCCGCTTTCCGGCGCTCGTCTTCAGTCTTTGCACGCTGTTGTTGCGAAGCAGTTTCAGCGAGAGCTTCGAGAACCTTGCTGGGAGGAGTTGCTTTGCCGACGATGACTTCCATCACTTCGACATCGATGCCCTTGGCCTTCACGAACTCGCGCATCTCGGTGAGAACGACACGCTGGATTTCTCCGAGAATGTCTTTCCCTTCCTTGTTGAGCTGGCGGGTTGTGAGGGCTGTCATCGGCGTCTTGGCCACTTCATCGCGCACCGAGGTACGAAACAGTTCCTTAAGGTTCTGCTTGTACCAGTCAGGGCCGAAAGACGCATGCAGTTTCGGGGTCTTGCCGGGGATCGGCCGGACCTTGATGTATGCATTGAAGTCGATCGGGATGTTGTCGACGGTGATCGTGCCATCCTTGACGTCATCGAACCCTTCCGTAAACTGGAAAGGGCGCGTGTCGTACATGACGACGTTCGTCGTGTAGAAGAGCCACTTCGAGCCGGTGACATGGGGTTCTTGACGAACACCGCCGTCACCGAACATCGTGAAGAACGGCTTGTCGATGAGGACGGCCTCGTGACCGGCCTCGACTTGCACCCGTTGCGTGACCATCACCATGAAGGCGATGAACAGGACGAACGAGATTGCGCCGATGATGCGCTTCTTGTATTGAGTCCAGAAACTGAACTCGTTTTCATGGCCGTAGCTCATGGGATTTCCTTTCGTGGGTTGTGTTGTCAAAAAAACAGAAAATGTATCAGGAACATATATATCATATTATGATTATTATATTTTGTCAAGGCCGAAATTTTGCTTGATTTTACTCACTAATACATAGTTCTATACCAGATACGGTATATAAACTAGAAGAGTTTTTGATGGTTTTTCTATGGAAAGATTGTAAAATATAGATATTATTCATAATTAGTTAGTGCTAAAAGTCGATTTGGATACTTATTGAAAACTGTTTTCCATTTTATAATCTCATTTTCAATGGTGTTCCACCCTAGATAGTACTGGCTCACCTTCAACAGCTAGCACTAGAAGGGTGCTTAAAGTAGTAAAAACAGTGTCTAAAAAACGCTGTTTTTACTATGCTTTTTTACCTTGACTTTTTACTACTTTCATGCTATTATTGTAGGAGTCACAATCTGTGGCAAATTGTTTCGGCAATGTAAACCGAGTTTGAACATTTACAAGGAGAGATAACCCATGAACGGGATTACTCAAGTCGTTCCTGCAACCGCAGGTCAACTCAAGCAGATCAATCGCATCATCGCTGATGCCGTCGAAAAGATCGTAACTGAACTCGGTCTCGACAAGGACGGTGCACAGCGGGTCATCGAACATGGTGACGAACTCGTTGGCAACATCGGCGAGGTCACCCTGGCGACGCTCAAGGACTTGTCGGTCTCCGACAAGTACAAGGACGAAGAAGTGAAGTCGAACTACGGCTACCTGTCGGGCTACAAGAAGCCGAAGGGTATCACTGAGCAGACCAACATCCTCCGTCAGCTGTTCCCTGGCATCGGCTTCGCTGACGAAAAGCTCGTCGAGCATGAAGTACCGAAGAATGCCGACGGATGGTTCGCCATTCCGAAGTGGCAGTCGCTCGCACCGACCTATGGTGAAGCGGTGGAACTGGTGCTGAAGAAGCTGAGCGAAACCCGCAACGGTCGTTTCCAAAACTACCGTGAAAGCGAACTCGGTCCTGATCAGCTCCGCCAATCGGCGAAAACGGCAAGCGTGTTCCAGGAGCTCGCCGAAGAGCAGAACGGCTACGACATCCTCGTGGTCGCAGCCCAATTTGGTCTGCGTCACCGTGGTCGCTCAGTTCGCCGTGTGCGTGAGATCCTGCTCGGCAACGAGTTCGGACTCGGAGCGTTTGCTGTCGGCATCATGCTCCTCACCCACCCTGAACGACTTGCCCACTACGACGATCTCTGGATCGACTGTGCTGGTGACGAGTTCGCTCCGGATGCGGATGGCGACTTCTGGAGGTCTCCGATCTTCATCTTCAGTGGCGTCAGGCTCAGGTTCGGCACCGACGGTGTGTCGGATGCGGACGGCTGCTGCGGTTCCGTCTCGGGGTTTCTTCCGCTGTGATCCTTGGATCTTGGGAACTTGATTCTTTTGTTCCCTTGATTCTTGAATCCTTGAACGGCTCGCTTGCGAGCCCTTTTTCTTTTGGTCGAAGACCTCCGTATATTTTTTATATTTGATATACTTTCCCTTGAGTCTAGGTTAGTGCATAGTAGTTCACGGATTACTATCACCGAACTCTTTCTCTATGAGAAATTGTAATCAGTATCATGGTGATCACGGTTACTATGACAGTGTTGTTGCTCTAGAGATACTGCTTACTACTTTTCAAGACAAATGAGCAATCATGTTGTCAGATAAAATACAGAATTATGAAGAAGAACCTAAAAGGCTTTATGAGGCTTGGCCAGAAAAAGACTAGGCTGCCAATGAACATGAATACCCACACAGCCTTGAGCGGCCAAGGGGTTTCTGTGCTAGAATTAGACATCTCACTTACTCTCTATGGTTGAGATTAATAAAATGAACAGAAAGTCTCCTTCTCAATTAGTGCCTGTGTTACTATACAACAAAACTATCAGTTTATCAAACCAATAAAAGACGAACCCAGTTTTGGGGTGAGATACTTAAAACCTTTTAAAACTCATTAAATTCCATTATCTCCTCCACTAACAATTCTCAATTCTTTAGCCTCAGGGTTATATTGGTAGAGAGTTTCTACTCACACTTTACCCACATCTGCTTCTTCTGTATTCCATATATACTCTATCAATATGAAACTTTTATTTAAATTAATTGGGGTTGTTTTTATTGGTCTTGGGGTATTAGTTAATATGGTCTCAGTAATTGCTATTTTCAAAGGCCAGGAAACCGTTGCTGGTGTACTTGCTGCTGCTCTTTTTGTAGCACTCGGTGTTGCTATTATTGTTATTAATAAAAAGGGCTACACTTGGTAGCTTACTACACTTCTTGTCCTACTTGCTCCATTACACGGAGTACTTTTTTTAGACGAAGACCTTTTTTGGTTAGTGAATAGAAAGAATCTTCTTTGGTAAGTATTCCTTCTTGGGTTAGTGTGGTAAGTTTAAGGGTCAGGGTTCTTGTGCTAATCCCTTGAAGAGATCTTTCTAGTTCACAAAAACGTTTTTTGTGAACAATAAGATCTCGTATGATAAGCATTGTCCATACATCAGATAAAAGGAGTGCAAGTTTTTGAACTGGACAAAGGCTTTTGTCAGTAAGGGATGGTTTCATGAAGACAATCTACCACATTTTTTGTTTTTTACAATACTTTACAAAGTAAAGTGTTTGCTTTATACTTTATTACTATAGTAATAACAATATAAGTATGATCATCAATTTTCATCCAAAAGAATTAGAAAGTAAGAAAGGTAAAGAAGTGATTGCTTCTCTTAACCAAGGGGGCGCACATCAAGTGTTCCATTCAACTGATAAGAGCGCAGAGGAGTGGAAGGATGTTATTAAGGGAGATGAAAAGCTTGTTCTCGTTGCTCCAACCTACTGGTGGGGGCTTAGTTATGAATTCGATAAGTGGGCGCAAAATGTTCTTAGTTATGGCTTCGCATATGAGTATAATGCTGAAGGATTCCCGGTTGGTTTACTTAATGGGAGAGAGTTCGAAGTACATACTACACAAGGGACACCTGAAGTGTATGCGTCTGAACTTCGTGAAAACATGAAGAAGCGTCTTGAAAAAGGAATCTTTGGATTCTGTGGCGGAAAGGTGACAGTACACTTCTATGTGGCGTAGAGGGTGGGTATTAGAGATTAGACGTTAGACGTTAGACTTTAGAAAATGCAAGATAGAGGCGGCCGCGAAGCGGCTGCCCTCTGTATTTATCTGTTGCCTGAGAGCGCAGGGATCTGTAGTCCATACTCTAGTGTCTGTCTCTGTGCTATACTTTTTGTATGCTTATGTATTTAACACCAAGTAATATTATTGTCGCTGCTTTAGTTGCTTTTGCATATGGTGCACTTTGGTATTCACCAATTCTTTTTATTAACGTGTGGATGAAAGGGGAGGGTATGACAAAAGAAACACTCCCTAAGAGAACGCCTCTTTATCTTTTGCAAACTAACCTCTATTCTCTTATTTCTTTAGGGGCAATGGCTTCTGTGCTTGCCATTATTTTTGATCTTCTTGCAGTCCCTACGCTTAAAGCCGCTATTGCTCTTGCGCTTTTGCTTGGTTTTGGTCTTGTGGTAACGACACGTTTTATGGATATGATATATACCGTACATGGCAAGCATTATGAAGCTCGTTCGCAGATACGCTTCCTCCTCTCTTCTTCCTATTATCTTGGAACTATTGTAGTGCTCACCGTGGTGCTTTTTGCGATGGCTCACAGGTAATTGTGTAAAGGGTATATTACTATAGGTTTTTTGGGTATATTGGTATACACTGATAGATATTGAGAGATAATTTCTGTACGTCTAATGAAAGAAATGACACCAAAAAGAATTTTGATTATTGAAGATGAAAAGCCGTTAGCGCACGCGCTTTCACTTAAGCTTTCTCATGAAGGTTTTGAAGTTGTTACTGCACTTACTGGAGATGAAGGGGTGGAGTATCTTTCAAAAGAAAAGTTTGATATGGTGCTCACTGATCTTATTATTCCAGGAGCTGACGGATTCAAGGTACTTGAGTTGATTAAAGAGAAAAAGATTAAGACACACGTTATTGTTATTACTAATCTTAATCAAGAAGAAGATAAGAAGAGGGTCTTTGATCTTGGTGCAGCAGAGTTTTTTGTGAAGTCGAATACGCCAATATCCTCTATTGTTGAAAGTGTGAAGAAAAAAATACAATCTTCCTGATATACTAAAGGTATCGTTATTTATTTTGTATGAACATTGACACTAACAACATAAAAGAAATACTCATCACTGGTAACTACATTAGTGAGGACGACGCAAAGAAAGCAGAAGATATTGCTAAGAAAAGTAATATTAGTTTTATTGAAGCACTTCGTCGTGATGGTATTGTAAATAGTGACATTGTTGGCCAGGCAACAGCAGAGAGCTTTGGTGTTCCTTATGCTGATCTTAACTCTGCTTCTATTAGTGCAGACCAGGTGCGTAAGATTGACGAAGATACTGCTAAGAAACTACGAGTGGTTCTTTTTAACGAAGAGGAAGAAGGGTCAGTTACAGTAACTACTGATAACCCAAAACAAGAAGGTCTTGCTAAGGAACTCGGAGCTATTTTTAAAGGAAAGAAAGTAGTGATTACCTATTCTTTGTCTGAAGACATTGATGCATTTTTTATTTTTTATGAAAAACCACTTGATACAAGATTTTCAAAAATTATCGAAGAGTCAAGTGATCAAGTTGCTCCAGAAATTCTCGAAGAGATTTTTGATGATGCGATTACCTACAAAGCTTCTGATGTGCACTTCGAACCACAAGCACGAGTAGTGGTAATTAGATTCCGTGTTGATGGAGTGCTTCATGAAGCAGGAAGATTACCAAAAGAATACTATGAGAATGTTCTTAATCGTATCAAAGTTAAGAGTGCTCTTCGTATTGATGAGCACTACGCGGCACAAGATGGTTCGCTTCATTACGATAGCAAACGAAATGGTGTGGCAGTTGATATGCGTACTTCCATTGTACCTATCGTGGAAGGGGAGAAGGTGGTACTTCGTATTCTTGGTTCGTATGTACAAGGACTTACTTTTAATGATCTTGGGTTAACGCCTAAGAATCAAGAGCTTCTTCGAGAAGCTGCGGACAAACCTTTTGGTATGATCCTTGTCGTTGGACCAACAGGGTCTGGTAAGACCACGACACTGTATTCTTTGCTTAAGATGCTTAATACACCAGATACGAATATTACTACTATTGAAGATCCTGTGGAGTATAAGGTGCAAGGACTTAATCAAATACAGGTAACACAAGCTACAGGGTTAACGTTTGCGCGAGGACTTCGTGCAATTGTGCGACAAGACCCAGATATTATTCTTGTGGGAGAGATTCGCGACTTAGAGACCGTAGAAATATCAGTGAATGCTGCGCTCACTGGACACTTACTTCTTTCTACTTTTCATGCTAATGATGCTGCAACTGCTATTCCTCGTCTTCTTGATATGGGGACAGAGCCATTTCTTCTTGCGTCAACAATGAATCTTATTATTGCACAACGTCTTGTGCGTAAAATTTGTGATCACTGTAAAGTAAGTAGCATCAAAAAACCTTCTGACTTCGACACTCCACAATTAAAAGGAGTTATGAAGTTTTTGCCATCCAAAAATCTTACTCTGTATGAAGGGAAGAAATGCGAGGCATGCGGATTCACTGGGTATAAAGGGAGAACTTCTATTTATGAAGTAATTAAGATCACACCAACTATGCAAGATCTTATAGTAAAGCGCCCCTCTGCTCAAGAAATTTGGAAACTTGCACGAAAGGAAGGTGCGTTGTCGGTGTTTGAAGATGGTCTCGAAAAAGTAAAGAACGGTCTTACGACTATTGATGAACTAGTGCGTATTGCACCACCACCAGATAAGCTTTTTGATGAAAAAGAAAAATAAATATGCCATCCGCTGCTCTTACAAAAAAGAATAGTGCTAAAGCAACCAAGAAAGTAAGTAAGACTGCCAAGGAAGTACAAGAAGAAAAGAAAGAAGAAAATGTAGCAACACCAAAGACGACACCTAAAGAAGTGGCGGTATTACAAAGCGTCACACAAGAACACAAAGAAAAAGAGAATGCACAAGAAAAGAAATCATTCTTTTCTTTTTTGAAACGCTACAAAGAGACAAAAGAAAAGAAAGAGGATACAAAAGAACCTAACAACTCCCAAGGTGTCACTTCTTTAGAATCAAAAGTTTCTATTTCTGAGCCTGTGCGCGCAACTCCTGCACCTGAGAGAAAGATTGCAGCACGAGAACACCTATCGACATTTGGTCTTGGGAAAGAAAGAGATCAGTTCATTGAAAACTTAAGTATGCTTGTGCTTTCTGGAATGACTATTGTTGATGCGCTCACCTCTATCATTAAGCAGACAAAAAATGGAGGAATGAAAAAAATTCTTGAAAGAATGCTTCTTGAGATTGAGTCTGGATCGACGGTGTGGAAAGCTTTTCTTGCAACAGACCTTTTTAAGGGGTATACTATTTCGCTTATTCGTCTTGGGGAAGAATCTGGTAATTTTGCTGAGAACTTAAAAGTTGTCGCGCTTGAAGAGGAAAAGGATCGTGAGTTTAAGTCAAAGATTCGTTCAGCACTGATGTATCCAGTGTTTGTGCTTACTCTTACAGCGGTTGTCGGTATTGGTATTTCTTGGTTTATTCTCCCTAAACTTGCTAAGATTTTTGAGGATCTTAAGCTTACTCTCCCTTTTATTACACGAGTACTTATTGGCTTTGGAATGTTTCTTAATAAGCACGGACTTATTGCTGTCCCACTTGGGGTTTTTGTGGTAGGGCTTATCGGGTATGTAGTATTTTTCTACAAAAAAACAAAATATGTAGGAGAAGTTATTATTTTTTCTATTCCAGGTATTAAGACACTTCTTATGGAGGTTGAGGTTGCTAGGTTCGGGTATCTTCTTGGAACATTGCTTGATGCAGGGCTTCCTGTGACAAAAGCTATTGATTCTTTGGCGGGTGCGTCAGATGTGGTACGTTACAAGAGGTTTTATCTTCATTTACGGGAATCAATCGAGCTTGGTAACTCTTTTGAAAAAAGTTTTGCGAGTTACAAAAAAATAAACGTACTTATCCCCGAACCAATACAGCAACTCATCGTATCAGGAGAAAAGTCAGGGAATTTGAACAAGACACTTGTGAAGGTTGGACAAGTACTTGAAGCAAAATCAGACACTACTACGAAAAACCTTACTATTATCATGGAGCCGATACTTCTTGTGATTGTGTGGGCAGGTGTGGTATCAGTTGCGTTTGCGGTGATCTTGCCAATTTATAGTTTGGTTGGAGGACTTAATAATGTATAACTTTTTTTTGAAAATTACTAAGAGTAGGTCAGTACGAGGGTTCACTCTTCAGGAGATTCTTCTTTCTGTTGCGCTTGTTGCTATTATCGCAGGCATGTCACTGCCAATGTATCGCACTTTTATTACAAGAGATGATTTAGATACAGCAGTTACTTCATTTGCATACGCCTCACGTCGGGCACAGGCACTTTCATTTTCTTCAGATGGGGATACTGGATGGGGTGTACATGTGGGGGTTGGAGGTATACTACTCTTTAAGGGTGCAAGTTATGTCGGAAGAGATGCATCATTTGATGAGGTGACTTCTATACCAACTACAATTACCATCTCAGGACTTACTGATATTACTTTTGCAAAAGTAACTGGTGAGCCATACGCGACAGGAACAGTGAGCTTTACTTCACAAGATAATGAAACACGCACTGCAACAATTAATGAAAAAGGAACAATTGACTACTAGATTAAGGAGAGGGTTTTTTCTAGTAGAGATGCTTCTTACGAGTGCTATTTTTGTGCTATTTTTGGCTGGATTTTCTGGAGCACTGTACTATGGGCTTCAGTCGTCTTCTCTAGCCGGGGAAAGAGGGAGAGCAATGTCGTATGCAGAAGAGGGGCAGGAAGCAGTAAGAAGTATTCGTAATGCGAACTTCGCTAACCTGGTCGATGGAACGTATGGATTGTCGTACTCATCAGGAGCTTGGAGTCTTACAGGGAGTCAAGATACCTCTGGTATTTTTACTAGAACCGTTACCGTAGCGAGTGTGGGGTCTAACAAGAAAAATGTTACCGTTACTGTAACGTGGAGACAAACACCTTCACGAACAGGAAGTGTGAGTATGGAATCTCGTTTTACTAATTGGAAAACTATTCCTAATCTTGGTGTTGGTATTACTGTCAATGCAATTGTGATTAATCATGGTCTCAATAAAGTCGCTACTGATTTTGCTCCTTATAAAGTGGGAACTACTACAGTAACTTTGGCGACATCAACACTTTTTGCTCCTGGAACATACACGGTTACCGCCGTAACAGATCCAGATTACACAACAACATTTAGTGGTGACTGTAATGCAAGTGGTCAGATCACTGTTGCTACTGGAAGTGCTAAGTTATGTACTATTACTCATGAGGAGAAGTTGGCCTATGTCACTCTTACTAATACTGTGATTAATCACGGAGGTAATAAAACCGTTACGGACTTTGCTCCTTACAAAGTAGGTTCGACAACAGTGATACTTAATACTCCTACACCAATTAATTCAGGAAGCTATCAGATTACAGAAGCAACAAGCTCTAACTACACTCTTACGTTTACAGGGGATTGTTTTACTAACGGAACTATTACTCTTACTTCTAATTCAACAAAGTCATGTGCCCTTACTAATGAAGAAAATATACAAGGTGGAGGAGGAAGTCAGTCTCTTGCAGGTATTACTATTTATGGTGATGGGTCTAATGTGCCAAAGTATCGTACCTTTAATCAGAATACTAATCAATTTAGTGCCGAGACAGGAACCTTTACTGCAACCGTTGGCCCAACATGGATTATTCGTGCTTCTCCAACACAACATATTGCACTTGCTGGGTATTACGACAACTCAGCAACGTTAACCATTATGTGTTTTGATGGAACTAACTGGACTAAAGAGTTCGCTGCGCAGTCCGGAGGTGTTGGTAATAGGCATCGTTTTGATATTGCATTCGAGAAGACTTCTGGTAAAGCTATGGTGGTATTCAGTAAAGGAAGTTATGTGTTTGGTGACTTAGGCTACAGAACTAAAACGGGGGGCACAGGGTGTGGTCAAGGGTGGTCAAATGAAAGTATTCTTGCTCCGACAAGAACTTCTAACGATATTATGTATGTAAAACTTGCACAAGATCGTCGGATTGGGTCTAATCTTTTGGCGCTTACGTGGGTGGATACAAGTGAGGATATTTCTGCGCGTATATGGGACGGAAGTTCGTGGATGAATGAACCAACCGCAGTTACAGATAATAATCTTGAGCGAATTACCTCCTCCCATGATATAGAGAATATGGATATAGAGTATGAGTCTCTTTCTGGGGATCTTATGTTGGTGTGGTCTAATGCACTTGGTAACAATGGAACAAACGGAGTTCGTTATCGAACATGTACAGGCGGTATTGCGGCGTGTACATGGAATCCGGTAACAACACCACCTTCTTTCCTTGATGATGCAACAAGCCTAGATATTTCCGCTAATCCAGCTTCTGATGAGATAGTATTTGCATCTATCGGAAACGCAGGCGGTGACCTTCAACTTGGTTATTGGAGTGGTAACGCATGGACAGATACACCAAATGCAGACACTTCATGCACGGTACCGTACACCGCTTCTAAGTTAGTAACAACGGGATGGCTTATTCTTGGAAGCACTACTCGTTCTGTTGTTGTGTATTCTGATCTTAATTCAACCAATATTAACTGGTATACCGGTAACGGTGGAGTGTTTACACGTCAATCAGACTTTACTCCTTCAACACCGATAGCAAGTCCAAGAGGGTATATGGATATCTATATGAACCCAAGAGATTACGCACAGCTAATGTATTACACTTCGGATAACAATAGTGACTTTTTTGCGAAACGTCTCATGATGACAGGTACCTCTACACTCACCTGGACTAATTCAGACGGCGGCCCTCCTCTTGAAACAACTCTCCCACAAATCATCTCGTCTCCTTTTTCGTTTACTTTTTGGCAACAGTAATTCTATGCAACACTTTTCTTCACAAAAAGGATTTACTTTAGTTGAAATGGTGCTATATGTTGCTATTTGCTCATTGTTTTTGGTTTCCAGTTCTTACTTTTTGTCATTTCTTATGGAGTCCAAAGTTCGTTCTCAGGTGATGAATGAAGTAAATCAACAAGGGGTACAAATAACCACACTGCTGACAAGAACTATTCGTGGTGCACGAAGCATCGATGTGCCTCTGGTCGGCACTGCCTCTACTACGCTTTCCTTGACCGTGGTAGATGGTACTCGTAGCCCAACGGTATTTACTTCCAGTTCTTCTGTGTTTACAATTCGAGAAGGGGGTAAGAGTTCTGTAGCCCTTACAAATCACCGTATTGTGGTAACCGATCTTCTTTTCCAAAATGTATCAGCATCTTCTTCGCTTGAAAAAATAGTACGCTTTTCTTTTGTGCTTCGATACGCAACCACAAGTAGTAGTAATGCTACGTATGAATATTCTAAAACATTTTCTGGAAGCGCAATTGTGCGTTAATATACTAATATGAATCTACGTCCTCATGTACAACAACTTACTCGTGGTTACATTGCCATGCTCTCCGTTATCCTCATTGCTGCAATAGGTACTGTGGTAATGATGTCTGTCGTTGCTTCTGGTGTTGATTCTGGTAAAACTAATCTTTCTCTTCAGCTTTCTGGCACAGCAAGGATGATGGCAACTTCTTGTGTTGAAGAAGCGCTTCAAGAGATCATTGATACCGGCACTACTTCTAAAAGGGGCATGTTGACACTTGGCTCTAATTCATGTGATTACACAATCAGCACCTCTTCTGGGCAAACAATTCTTGTTAAAGCAACAGGCACAGCAATGACGGTAGTCTCAAAAATCCTTGTAATTATAGCTTCTACCACCCCCTCTCTTACGTTATCCTCATGGCAAGAGGTTTCTGACTTCTAAAGCCTTTTTTGTCTGTTATACTTATATACATAGGTTAGTAAAGGTTATTCCTGTTGTCCGACGGGACAGCAAAATCTTTACAGAGGTTTTTCTTTTTTTAAGAAAAGCTCTATTTAAAAAGTTTAATTAGTTTCGAATACATTTTTGTGTATTCATAAAATATATTTTATGAAAAACTTTACTCGTAACCAGAAAGGATTTACTCTTATTGAAATCCTTCTCGTGGTTGCTGCTATTGCTATTCTTGCCGGTATTGTGATCGTTGCTATTAACCCAGCTAAGCAGCTTGGTGATACTCGTAACGCAGACCGTCGTTCCGCAGTTAACACTATTCTTAACGCGGTTACTCAGTACGCAATTGATAACAACGGTGTTCTTCCAACTGGTATCTCAACTACCACTACAGAAATCTGTTCTTCATCTGTTGCAACAACTTCATGTACAGGTCTTGTAGATCTTTCAGTGCTTACTCTTAATGGTAAGTATCTTGGGGCTGTTCCAGATGAACCTCAGAAGACTAATGCAAATGGCGCAGGGTATATGATCTCTAAGAATTCTAATGGTCGTGTTACTGTAGCTGCACAGTTCGCAGAGCAGGGGGCAACTATCTCTGTAACCCGCTAATTGTATGACGCTCTGGTTCCTGCGTAAGGAAGAGAAAAAAGGGAAGAATGATTTTATTTCTATTGCTTCCCACGAACTCCGTTCACCTCTTTCTATTATCAAGTGGTATACCGAAATATTGCTTGATGGTGATGCAGGGCCACTTACCGAGGATCAGCGTAAGTATCTTACGCTTATTGAATCAAGTAATCAAAGAGCAATAGACCTTGTAAGGTCATTACTTAACGTATCCAGGCTCGACCTGGATACGTTTGGTATTTCACCAGAGGTTGTTAGCCTTTCTTCTTGTATCGAGGAAGCGATTTCTTCTATACAAGAAACCGCTTCACAACATTCTGTCGAAATTGTTACTAAAAGCGTTACTGATAGCACGCTCTCGCTTGATCGTCACTTAACAGTGATGATGCTTAGACAGCTTCTTCTTAATGCGGTACTGTACTCTTCTTCTGGTGGCAAGGTTACTCTTGTTGCTCAAGAAGAAAAGAAACATGACAACGAACATCTTCTTAGTGACAGTGTGGTAATTACTGTTACCGATCAAGGGATGGGGATACCTCTTTCTGAACAGGAACATATATTCGAAAAAATGTTCCGTGCGAAGAATGTGAAGGATTCTGAGATTCCTGGATCCGGCTTTGCATTGTATGTGATTAAGGAATTACTTACACGTATTGGCGGAGCTATTTGGTTTTCTTCTAGAGAGGGTGAAGGTTCTACTTTTTCTATTGCTATTCCTCGTACAGGGATGCCAAAGAAAGTAGGAAGAACGACTCTCGATTAAGAAGGAAGAAACAAGAGAGAAGATTCAATGGTCAAGAAAAGATGACGACACCTACGGTGTCGTCATCTTTCTTTTGTTTTTCAATTTGCGCTGTATTGCTATACTCCTCGCACCACAGTGATGCGCGCACCGATACTGTTGAGGCGTTCTGCGATATCAGCGTAGCCTCGTTTGATGGAATACACATTACGAAGCATTGAGGTTCCTTCTGCTGCAAGCATGGCAATAAGAATGATTGCAGTAGGACGAAGTGCTGGAGGGGAGACGATTTGAGCGCCACGAAGTTTTTTTACACCATTTATAAGAGCTCGGTGAGGGTCGAGTAGTTTAATTTCAGCACCAAGACGATTAAGTTCTGTAAAGTAGATCGCGCGATTTTCCCATGTCCAATCATGAATAAGTGTTTGCCCTTCTGCAAAACAGGTAATCGGTACGAAGAAGGGGAGATTGTCATTGTTAATACCAGGGAATGGTTGTGTATGTATCTTGTCATGAGGTGCAACAAGAGAAGAAGGAAGTACGGTAATATCGACGAGTTTGGTTTTGGCATTCTTCGAAAGATATTCTTTTGAAGTTTTGTATACAAGTCCCATACGTTTCAATTTTTCGAGTTCAAGGGTGAGGAATTCAACAGGACATCTTTCTACGGTGAGTTTTGATTTGGTTACGATACCAGCTGCAATAAAGAACATACTCTCGATAGGGTCTTCACTGTTGTAGTGCTCAACATTACAGGTAATTTCTTTTTTACCGTGGATGGTAAGAGTGGTGGTTCCGATACCCTCGATCTCTACTCCAAAGGATTGAAGTAAAAAACAGACGTCTTGTACTTGGTAATTAGGTGGAGCAAACTTAATAATCGTTGTTCCTTCGATACGAGACGCAGCAATGAGTGCAGTAATCGCACCAGTGTCAGAGGACTCATAAAGAGGGATGATACCAGGGTGGAGTTTTTTGTGGGAGATTTCATAGTAGTGTTCTTTGGTTACGACCGAAGCACCAAGGTATTCAAGTGCGTACTTATGGGAAGCAACTGTTCTTTCTCCCATTTTGCAACCACCAGAGTGAGGGAGGGTGCATGATTCTGCGAAGTGGATGAATGCACCAGCAAAGGTGAAGGAGCGTATCTTTTCTGCAACACTTTTGTTCATTTTGGAAAAGGTGAGCTTCTTTGGTGGAGTAATTTCAAGTGCCGTATCGTTGTGGGTCCATTTGATTTTGACGCCAAGACTCTCTAAGAGTTCTTTGTAACGGTATACTTCTTCTATATGAGGAATGTCACGAAGCACGGTAGTGCCAGCGTTGACAAGAGAAGCAACCATCATATTGATTGCACCGTTTTTGGAAGTGTTTGTTACAATCTTACCGTGTAGTTTGTGTCCACCTTCTACCTTAAAATCAATCGTATCTTGAATACTCACGATGTTATGCTTAAGCACACTACTCATTTTGAGGAGTTGTTCTATGGTGACATTTTGGTTACCGGACTCAATGCGAGCCACTGCAGATTGTGAGGTTTTTAGCTTTTTTGCGAACTCTTCTTGAGTTAATCCTTGTTCTTCACGTAACTTTTTAATAAAAATACCTATTTTTTGCTGATCATTTGGTTCCATATCTTAATAGTATATCACATGTGATATAAAGTACGGTGGAAAACCTGGTATGAGTATGGTAGTAGTATAGTAGACTTTAGGAGAGATCATGAAAGTTCGAACTCATTCCAAGCGACGTAAGTGGTTTTTGTTTGCAACTACTCCTTCACGGGCACGGTTTTATCTGAACTTCCTGTATAAGCCAGCTCATTTCACTGTCGATCAGATAAGAAAAGCAGTTCGTTCTGCTACTTGATGAACTTATTTGTATACCTTGTACACTTCACTTTTTGTGAGGTGTTCTTGTATTACTGTATCAGTGATTCTATAGTAAAGAGAGATATAGCCCCCATAAGAACAGTGGTAAGAATAACGAGCATGTTACTTACTCGAGAGTTTACTTTGTCGCCAAGAATTTTTTTGTTATTCGCTACAAAAAGAATAATGACAAGCAGTGGTGCTGCTAGTACGCCGTTTACTGCTGCGGCATAATAGAGCATAAGTACAGGGTCAATATGTAAAAAGTTAAGTAATACTCCCATCAAAATTGCGATAGTGATCACCAAATAAAAGCGAACTGCTTGAGTGAATGTTTTGTTAAGTCCAAGAGGGAATGAGAACATTTCTGCAACTGAGTAGGCAACAGATCCAGCGAGCACAGGGATTGCAAGTAGACCTGTTCCTAATATTCCAAAAGAAAAGAGGTATACCGCAAAGTCTCCAGCAAGAGGGCGGAGCGATTCTGCAAATTGCGCAGCAGAAGTAATCGCGGTACCTGAGCCACCAATAGTTCCATGAGCTGTGATAATGATAAAGAAAGCAATAAGATTAGAAAGGAACATTCCAATCACCGTGTCGATGCGCATTTGAACAAGGTCATTCTTGGTAATAGCCGGAGTTCCTTTACCAAAAGCAGTAAGTTTTTTGTGTTCGATTTCTTCCTCTACTTCTTCATCTGCTTGCCAGAAAAAAAGATATGGGGAGATGGTGGTTCCTAAAAATGCTGTAATATTAAGGAGATATTCTTTGTTCCATTCAAAATGGGGTGCAAATGTAGCAAAAGTAATGGCTTGCCAGTCTTGGGTAATAAAAAATGCAGTAACGATATATGCAAGTACTGTTGCAGCAAAATATTTCAAAATTTTTGCATATTTATGGTAAGGGATATAGATAACTGAAAATATAGTAAAGAGGGTGATAATTATTATCCCCACCCCAGAAGGAACAGAAGGAGTCATTAAGGTAATAGCTTGACCCATTGCACCAAGGTCAGCTCCGATGTTGATTACATTTGCAAGAGTAAGGAGTGTTACCGCGATAACGAGTACATAATGGGGATAGTGACCTTTGATGACACCAGCAATTCCTTTTCCAGTAACAATACCAATGCGAGCACACATTTCTTGTACTGCGACCATTAATGGAAAGGAGTAGAGTGTCATCCATAACTGTGAAAGCCCAAATATAGCGCCTGTTTGTGCGTAGGTTGCAATTCCTGAAGGGTCATCATCAGCAATACCTGTAACAATTCCTGGTCCAAGCGACTTTTTGATTTTTTTAAAAAGTGTCATATGGGAAAAGTATAGCATGAAGAAGGTTGACGGCTTCTTGGTAGAGAGTGGAAAGTTGCGATGAGAAAAGTGTATACTTTCTGTATGAAAACAACACCCTTTCTTGAATATGTGCTTTATGATATATTCGGTGAACAAGAGCCAATCACTGCAAGGTATATGATGGGCGCACACATGCTTTACTATGAAGGGAAGCCTTTTGCGATTGTTGAAAATGATGAACTCTACTTCAAAGGATCAAAAGAGGTAGCAGGGTGGTATCTATATCGTGGAAGCAAACAGTTCACCTACACTAAGGAGGGAAAGGAGGCACATCTTTATTACTTTTTTGTTCCACCTGAAGTGTATGAAGAAAGAGAGAGTCGTGAGGAGTGGTTAGAGGTAGCACTTAGTGTTTCAAAGAAGAAACAAGTAAAAAGCAATAAGTAAAAAGTAACAAGGAAGAGATATAGAGCGCAGACAACAGATAACAGACAATGGGCACATACAATACCCATTACTTATTGCTAGTTGCTGTTTGCTCGCGTTTTCTCCGCGTTTGTTCTGCAACTGTCCGCGTCCAGTCTGTGTCTGTCAGACTTGGTGTGCCACCAAATTCTTATACACCTCATTATTTTCCATGAGCTCGTCATGAGTACCTTCGCCAACAATATGCCCTTTATCCATGACAATAATTTTGTCGGCATCTTTTACTGTAGAGAGTCGGTGAGCAATAATAATGGTGGTTTTCCCCTGAGAGACTTCATTAATTGCTTCCATCACTTTTGCTTCATTTTCGGTATCAAGAGAAGCGGTTGCTTCATCGAAGATGAGGATATCCGGGTCTTTGATAATCGCACGTGCAATACCGATGCGTTGTCGTTCACCACCGGAGAGCTTCACACCACGTTCTCCAATAAAGGTGTCTAACTTTGTCTCTCCGAGACGGTGGTAAAATTCTGTAATACGTGCATGACGTGCTACTTCTTCAAGTTTTTTCTCAGCCTCTTTCTTTTCTTTTGTGTTAAGACCTATCAATATGTTTTCTCGTATTGTTTCATCAAAAAGATCAACATGTTGCTCGACATATCCAACTTTTTTTCTTAAAAAAGTACTGTCGATACTGTTTAGTTCAGCGCCGTTAATAGTTATTGTTCCTTGTGTGTAGGTGTACATACGAAGAAGAAGTTTGACAATAGAAGATTTCCCTGACCCGGAAGCGCCGACGAAGGCAGTTTTTTTGCCGTAAGGAATAACTGTTGAAATGTTTTCAAAAAGTGGTTTTATCCCGTGTGGGTAACGGAAGGTAAGGTTGGTAATGAGGATGTCGCCAAGAAAAGAAGACTGTACTCCCTTTTCGCTAAAGTTCGGTTCTTTGTCGATGATGTTAAGATACTTTTCAAGTTCACTGAAGCGAAGTGGCATTTGTCGTATTGTGTGAATAATAGAAAATATCTGATTGTTTGCTTCATTAATGTAGGACCAGATTGCATAAATTGCTCCCACAGTAAGAGAACCAAGTGATGCAAAATAGATAATTGCAAGCGAGCTTATTGCTCGAGAGGTGGTAAATGAAGCGTATCGTTTGTGGCCATGACGAGCTGCTTTATTCCAGACGAACTTTTTATAGTCCATGAACTTTTGTCTATTTTTAAGGTATTTATCAAGATAAAAGTGTTCAGCGCCAAGTGTGCGAATAAGACTTAGATGTTGAAATGATTCTGCCCGTATCCTTTTTTGTTTGTCACTGTTATCAATATCTTGCTTAATAAATGGTCGGTGATATTTTGCAAACCGATTACTCCACCAAATAACGGTGACGAGAGTAGCAAAAGACCAAAGTGCAATTGCTTTTGAATAGAAAGCAATTGCGGTAAGGGCAAAAAGTATTTGTAGTATCGTTGGAAGCATGGTGAGAACAATATTTGAAATAATGTTTTCAACAGCATTTTCTCCACGATTAATTACCTGTTCTTTGATTGCGGAGTGGTCTTCTGTATATTGAGAAATATTAAGCGCGAAGATCTTTTTAAAAGAATATTCTTCTAGATGTTGCTGTATCGCATATCCTATATTATTTTGAGCATGAATTTCTGTGTAGTAGCTAATTACGACCTTTGTGAGGAGAATTCCAAGGTTGTAAAGAATAAAAGTAGTTGCTTGATGGTAATTTTGATGAATAACAGAATCAAGAATTTTTGCCGATAGATAAATACTTGCAATGGTTATACCTTGTTGTACGACAGAAGAAAGAAGTTGTAAGTAGAAATCTTTATGGAAAGGTTTAAGAATTTTCCAAAGTCGGAAAATGAGAGAGAAATATTTGAGCATACTCATAATTGTATCATTTTTATGAGAGTGAAGGAACGAAAGTCTAAAAGGGTACGTTAGAAAAAGTGAAGAGTAGGGGGTGTGATAATCAATACAGCGGGGCGGAACTGAAGGTTTCGTCCCTGTATTTTGTATTTTCTTCACCGTCTTTTTCTTCTCCTTGTAACTACACCTTTTCTTCTTGGTAAATCGATGCTAGAAGAGGAAAGTTATTCTTTACTTCAGAAAGTATAAAACGTTTCTCTTCTTCCGGAAGAAGAGAATCTCTAACAATATCTTCGTAGTGCTTCATATAGGTTTCTTTAGAAAGTGATGAAGGTAAGTAACGGAGAGCAAGCTTAAGCATCCTTATAATACACCCTTCTCTTGTTGCGCACACGGCAAGCAATGAGTCTTCCGGCAAAGAATCAAGTTTTGTGGAGTAGGTTTTCCAAGAACCTTCCGGTGTAAGTTCTTTAGGCTCAAAGAAATCGACAAAGTGTAGTTCGCCTCGAGCGTCTAAAATAATGTTTGCTAGCTTAAGATCTATGCCATAAGGAAGTGAAGAAAGCGTAACAGCGCCATATTTCTTTCGTACAAGAGACTGATGCTTGTTGTTAGTAAGTGTTGCGACAACTTTTTGAAGTACTGCAAGTCGTTCGAAATGAGCAGTGTTTTCATCTTTAAACATTCTCTCCGCAGCGATGGCCTCGACAAGTTCTTCGTAGGAAAAAATAACATGCCCACTATCAAAATGGACTACATGAGAGTAAAAAATTGAAGGAACATTCCAGCCAAATTGTTGCAGTGATTCTCGGTAGTGTGGAATGTGTTTTGCAAGAAGTGTTGCCTCTTCTTTTGTGAGACCTTTTTCTACACCGCAGCGCTTCCATATTACTTTTCTTGTTGAGTCAGCTTTAATAATTTCAAGGGCGCTTACTCGAGATTGTCTACCTTCTCCGAAAGTAATCTTAGGGGTTGCAAAGCGAATTCCTGGGTTTTCTTGTATAAAAACAAGTTTTTCTTCTTCACGTATATCATTACGCTCTAGAGTAGTGTGAAGTTTAAATTCTTGTTGCATAGTGGGTTTACTTTCTGCGATCTTCCGCGTCTATTCCGCATCTGTCCGCGTCCCTTAGGCATGGAGATGAAGATAAATATCTTCTAGTGCTCGAACCGCATCGCCTGCTGCAATGTTGTTCTGATGATAGAGCACATCGGTACAGTCTCCTGCTGCCCAGACACCCTTTACTGATGTCTCTTGGGTGCGAGGATTGGTAACGATATTGTTAGTAGGGGTCATTTCTACGAATCCATTCGCAAATCCCGTTGCTGGAAGTTGGCCGATTTCGACGAAGACAGCAGAGACTGGAAGGGTGATTTCTTCACCGGAATCTTTTTTATAGGAAAGTGACTCAACGAATACTTGTCCTTCCACTTTAGTTGGAAGTACGTTTTCGATGAGGGTGAACTTCGGATTTTGTTTTAGTTTTTCGACAGTGATTGCGTCTGCTCTTGGTGCACTTCGTGACAAAAGGGTAACATGACTACAGTATGCAAGAAGCTGTGCTGCGGACTCAAAACCAGCATTACCTCCACCAACTACCACTACATCCATTCCAGAGAAGAGTGGTCCATCACATGATGCACAATAGGTGAGCCCTTTGTGTTCGAGTGTATCTGCTCCAGGAACATCAAGTCTTCTTCTGGCTGATCCTGTGCCAATAAGAACGGTTTTCGAAGTGTGTGCTCCCTTGTTGGTGGTGACAGTGAAGTCTCCTTCAGTTCCCGCAAGCGAAGTCACTTCTTCTTCAAGAATAGTGAGGTTATCTCCTTTATATTCTTCTACGTGAGCACGAAATGACTGAGCAAGATGTGCACCGCTAATATGAGGGGTGCCGATCCAGTTCTGAATATCTTCAGAAACAATTGATTGCCCACCCCATTCTTTTACAAGAAGAAGTGTCTTTAATTGCTTGCGTGCAGCATAGACTGCTGCTGCTGATCCTGCTGGTCCTCCGCCGATGATGATAAGGTCGTACATAAATAGTGTATAGTAGTTAGATGTTAGTAATGACTAAGATGAAAAAAGTATACCATAGTGAGTGATATATAAAGACACACTACAAAGTCGGCACCGTAGTGCCGACTTTTTAATGAGAGAGTACAAACTTCTTTGGGTTTCTTTTAATCATTAAAATCCCAAGAATATAAGGAACTACTGACCAGACGACACTGAGAAGTGTCATCCCTACTTCTAGGAAGTGGTTCAAGAATTGATGTTCTGGTAACGATGTCCAGTAATACCATCCAGCAGTAACCACCACACCACCAAGAAGAGAGGGGAAGAAAAGTATTTTAAATTTATCTCCTTTTGTCCATTCTTGTGTGTGAAGTGCAAGTGTTCCAAATCCTGTGACAATTCCAAAGGTTAAGAAAGTAATACCAAGCATTACAAGAAAAAGAATTTCAATGACAAAGTGAAGTATCTTTTCTGGGTAGAAGGTGTCGATTTTGAGAAAAAAACACACTACCGAAAAAAGAAATCCAGTAAACAAGCTGAAAACATAGATTGACTTGAGCTCATTTCCATTTACTACCCCTGTTTTGTTTTCTTTTGGAGTGTTCTTTATCACTGTTTCTTTTCTTTGGTAAGTAAACATTTGTTGCCTTTCTTTGGCGAAGTGCGTCTTTGCTTATCCTACACGAATTTATGTACTTTGTAAAAACACCCGCACTACTTACTAGTGTGGGCGTTTTTGTAAAGATTACTATTTCTTTCTTCTTAGGAATGGTGGAAGTGCCTCCCAATCATCATCGTCATCTTCATCTTCAAATTTAAAAACAGGTTTTTTTGTAGCTGGAAGAGGTTGAGTTTTTTTCACATCTTCTATCACTTTAGTTTCTCCTTCTTGAAGTTCGTGATCGATACGTTTGTCTTCTTTTGTTTCCGTGACTGATTCACGAACGGTTTCTGTTTTTTCTGTGCGAGGTTCTGGTTTTGTATGTTCTTCTCTATAGTGAACTTTTGGTGTAGGAATTTCTTCTTCCTCTTCCTTTTCAATGCGTGAAGGTGAAGAAAGGGAAGCGCCTGCTTTTAGTTGAGTGTAGCCACTTGGAAAGCCTGTTGCGATAACAGTAACTTTGATTTCATCTTTTTTGAGTGAGGAGTCTGTAGCGATACCAAAAATAATTTTTGCATCTTTGTCCACTGATTCAGTGATGATCTTCGCAGCTTCTTGTACTTCAAACATTCCAAGATCTTCTGCACCGTAAATTGCAAAGAGTACTCCTTTTGCTCCATGAATAGATACATCAAGAAGAGGGGAATTAACTGCAGATGTCGCCGCTTCTCTTGCGCGATTTTCTCCCATACCACGACCGACACCCATAAGTGCCGTTCCTGAGTCTTTGAGGATTCTCTTGATATCTGCGAAGTCGAGGTTAATTGTTCCTGCGGTTCGGATAATATCCGAAATACCTTCAACTGCTTGCTTGAGTACTTCGTCACACATTTCAAATGCTTGCTTAACGGTGGTATTCTTATCAATCACTGATAGAAGTCTATCGTTAGGAATAACGATGAGTGCGTCGACTTCCTTCTCAAGCTCTTCGAGACCTTTTTCTGCGAGCTTCATGCGAGATGCTCCTTCGAAGAAGAATGGCTTTGTTACTACACCGATTGTAAGTATTCCTTCATTCTTTGCAATCGACGCAACAATAGGAGCAGCGCCTGTGCCTGTACCTCCACCCATTCCTCCCGCGATAAACACCATGTCAGCCCCTTTGATGACATCTTGAATTTCTTCGCGAGTTTCTTCTGCGGAACGCTTGCCTACTTCTGGATCCATTCCTGCTCCTAGACCTTTGGTGAGATTTTTTCCAATGTGGATTTTTTTCTCTGCAAGTGAATGATGAAGATCTTGTGTGTCGGTATTCATTGCAACGAACTCAACTCCTTGCAACTTGGAGTTGATCATGTGATTAAGTGCACCTTTTCCTGATCCTCCAATTCCGATTACTTTAATGCGTGCGAAACTTTCGATTTCTGGGTTTACTTTTGCCATAAAGGGTGTAAGGGGTTACCTGGTTATTAGTACTAGTACTATACCAACTTGGAGACATTTTTGCAAAGGCAATAAAAGTGACTAGAAATAGGAAAAAAGTATTGAAAATTAAGGCAAAAAACGAACTACCATCTTTTTGACATGAGCAAAAAAAGATGTTACAAGTTCTTTAAGAACATCTTTTTCTGTATCAAATGGTGCAAGGAAAGTAAGGCCGTAACTTCTTGCCCATCCACTATCACGTAACACATCACCGGTGATGCGTACTAGTTCTCCAGATGCAATCTTTACAGGAAGACGTAGTTCGTTACGAAATACAAACTCAAGACGTGGTACAAGTGAAGTAGATCCACAGACTACGATCCCTGCTGGAAGAAGTTCTGCACGTTGTATACGAGTGAGTTCTTTTGTAATTTTTTGGCAAAGGTCTTCTAGTCTTGCTTCGATGATTTCTTCCACCCTTCTTTTTGAGTAAGGAGACAGTGTGCGCCCACATTTTATTTCTTCTGCTTCTTCGAGGGTGACTTTCATTCCAAGTGCGATATCTTTGGTAATGTCTTCTCCTCCAACAGGGATAGTAGAGACAAGAAGTGGTGTATTTTTTTCATACACAAGAAGAGAGGTTACCGCTTGTCCAATGTTAACAAGAGCAACGCCTGCAACTTTTTGTTTTTTGGTGAGAAGGGGAATGCTTTCTGCAATTGGGCCAGCAACAATATCAGTAACACGTACACCGGCCTGGTCGAGGGTTTTTCGGAGTGTGTTCATACACTGTAGTGGGTAGGTCACAAAGAGAGTTCTTGCTTCAAGTTTGTTGCCACGTACTCCTACGACTGTGCCTTGCACTTTTCCTCCATCAACTTTGTAATCAATAGGGATTGCATGAATAATAGATTTGTTACGAACATCAGGAATAGTTCGATTACCGTCTTTGATTGCATTTTCTATATCAAGATCAGTAACAGAAGCATCACCTCTTGAAACCTGTGCATATCCAACAGTATGATTCGATGAGAGGCCGATCGCTCCAATAGAGATAAGCGTATGAAGTGTTCCACACCCAGATTCTTCCTCAAGAGAAAGAATAGCATCGGTAATAGCATGAGCAACTTCCTTTTCATCGGTAATGGTGCCGCGATCCATCCCGTCAAGCGATTTTTTGTAGGTAGCTACTACGACAGGATATTTAGAATCTTCATGTCGAATTGCACCGACCGCACGCAAGTTGCCGGATCCTAAGTCTATTCCCACAATCATGTCTTTTCTGTTATTTGCCACGGAAAAATTGTTTATGATATTTTGTTTCCAATGATTCCATTGTACTCCCATGATCGTAACCTTTCAAATGGAGACATCCATGAATAAAAAGAAGATAAAGGAAAGAAAGGTAGGACATGTTGAAATTCTTTGCGTCGTTGCGTGCAGTTGCAAGAGAAATATAAATTTCTCCTTCTTTTTCGGAAAGAGGAAAAGAAAGAATATTGGTCGGATAGTCTTTTCCTCTGTAGGCGTTGTTTCGTTCTTTAGACTCTTGAGGTGTACAGAAAATAACAGTCAAGTTGTATCTTGTGCCTAAGATTTTTTCTTTGATAGAAATAAAAGGAATTTCTGGAAGTTTCCCATTTTTTCGAATAACGGTAAGGTTGTGTGTTTCGGAGAGTGTCATACTCTTGTTGTCTTTTTCTAAAGAAGCGCTCACCGGGTTACGGTGAGCGCTTCTTGATCGTACTTTTAGCGACGCTTCTTTCGCTCAACTACTTTGCCCATACGTTTATCTTCTTCGTACTTTGCGATGTTGGCAAGCTTCTTTAATTTTGCTCGCTTAGTCTTTAGTACGGAGAGTGGTCGTTCGTTGTAACGAATACCTCGAACACGAGGGAGTACACCTGATTCCTGAACACGCTTCTGGAAACGGCGGACAAGCGAGAGTGCGTTCTCACTTCCATTTTTCTTGACTTCTACATTTACGTTTGACATATATAGGCGCAATTATAGCACAAGAGAAAGCGATTAGCAACTAGTAAAAGTAGCCAAGAATACCTATTGCCTACAGAAAACGGTTATAAAAATATAACCACTTTCGTAACGATAATTTGGTTACTACGAGTATATAGGTTGCTAAGTTTTTAGAGATTAAAAAAGCTCGCCGGAGTGGCGAGCTCCCCCTAGGGAAGTGTTGACTGACCAGTTAGTCAACAGGAAGCAAACTTTTGAAGTAGTCAGATAATGCTGTCCCGAGCGCTTCTGCACCGTTGTCTCGTGCATAGTCCCACAGATCAACAAAAGTGCTATTAGTCTTGATGCGGATGAGTCTGGCATACAGGTCGTTAAAGACGAATGGAATCATCCCGGAGCCATGTCCGTGGTCGGTAAGAGGTTTTGAATTCCGTAGAAGAGTTTCTGCCTCTTTGATACTCATTACATGACCAGGTCGCTCTCCAATACGACCAAGCGAACATGCTGTTGCATTATTATATAGTGCAGCAAGCAGATTTGGTCGTGACTTGAAAGGGACATTAAAAACTAGTCTGTGCATGACATGCTCCTTGCAAATATCTAACACTGCAGTGGGTCAGACGCAGGACTTACTATACTATAATACTGTATACATGTCAACAACTTTTTTTGGGGTGGATAATTTGGTTTTGGTGCTAGCCTTTACACAGGTCACTATCAAGCTTTTCATGAGAAAAAGCTCACCGCAGGCTGACGAGCCGAGGTGGAGGAAAATTTTTAGCAAAAAATTATTCCGTCTTTTTCGATGAAAAGCTTAAAAAAGAAAACTTTATTGAAAAAATGGCCTGTAGTATCAATTACTTCAAATGCTTAATATAATCCGTAAGCGCATCAATCTTTACTGTATCTTGCGAACGTGTTGCCATTGTTCGTACAATCACTGTATTGTCCATTGCTTCTTTTTGGCCGAAGATGATTACATAAGGAACGTCCATCTTTTCTGCTTGAGAAAGTTGTGTTGCGAGGGAGTCTTTTGAAATTGATTGATACACAGGAATGCGGTTCTTACGAAGTGTTTCCATAATGCAGAGACTCTTTAGTTTTGCTTCAAAACCAAGTTGAATGAAGTACACTTTAGGGGTCTTCATAATGCGAGGACTAAGAGACTTACATTCAGGGAACATCATGATGCGTTCCATGCTAAGTCCTGTACCTACTGCGTGTACATCTTTTTTGCTCCCCATCATTTTTGCGAGATTATCATAACGACCTCCTCCAGTAATAGTTATTTCTTTTTCTTTACCATTTTCGTCAACATCAACTTTTATTACTTCGAAAACAGTTCTTGTGTAGTAACTTTGACCACGAACAAGTGCGTTGTTAACTCGATACGGAATACCCATTTCTTCGAGATATTGGAGTACTTCTTTGAAGTGTGTGCGAGCATCATTAGAAAGATAGGAAAGAGAAGAAGGTGCACCTTCTTTATACGGCTGACAACTTTCTTGTTTGCAATCAAGAAGACGAAGAGGATTATTTTTGAGTCGCTCTACACAATCCTTACAAAGAGAGTCGATGTGTTTTTTGTAATAATTGGTGAGGTCTTTTATAAATGCGGGACGGGTTTCTTTGTCTCCCATGGAGTTAAGATCAACAATAAGATCTTTGAAGCCGTACTCTTCAAGTATTGTGGTGAGTGTTCGAATGATAAGCGCATCAGCAATAGATTTGCTTGTTCCGAGAATTTCCATATTAAATTGACGGAACTGTCGCCAACGTCCACGTTGTGGTTTGTCATGACGGAATGTTTGACCATAGGAGTAGAGCATTACTGGCTGAGGAAGTGTTTGCATGCCGTGTTCAAGATATGCACGCATCACACTTGCGGTGTATTCTGGACGAAGTGCAAGTTTGTCACCTCCTTTTGTTCGAAGTGTGTACATTTCTTTATCGATAATATCCGTACCTTCACCAATTGCAGACACGAATACTTCTTCATGTTCAAGAACAGGGGTTTCGATCGGCTTGAACCCATAGTACACCGCAACCTCTTGAGCTTTTTCAAAGAGACCCTGGAAAGAGTAATAGGTGTCTCCTATAAGATCATCCATTCCTTTGAGAGAGGTTGGGGTTTCTTTTTTTGGTTGTTTTTCATTTTCATTCATACTAGTGTGGTGAAGGCTATGTAATATACTATTACGTGATGTTATTTACTAAAGGTGTACTTGCCTGGTTCATACCCGATTTGTTTGAAGGGGTAGATACGGAAAAGCACTTGTCCTCGTATGTGTAGTTGATCAAGCGCGCCCCAATCTCGACTATCATAACTTTGTGCGCGGTTGTCTCCCATCACAAAATAGTGGTGATCGTCTAAAGTAATGTCGACATCTTTATTTTCATCTTTGTAGATCACATAAGGTTCATCAAGGATAAAGCCTTCTCGATTATCAACATTGTAAATAGTGGTGACACCGTTATGAACTACTACTCTCTCCCCAGGAAGCCCAATTACTCGCTTAATGAGATGCTTCCCTTCATAGGGGTTATTGTTGTTTTCATAGAGTTTAAAAATCATAACATCTCCACGTTCTGGTTTTACAAGATGGTAGCTAAGTTTGTCCACAAGAAGAAAATCTTGATTGTGGTAGGTATTAAGCATTGATGCTCCATCAACAATGAATGGTTGAATCAAGAATCCTTGTACAAGCTTCACTAAAATAATGATACCAATAATCCAAAGAAGAAGTGATGCAGGAGCTTCATCTTCTTCGAGAAGTTTGATACGCACAAGGAGGTCGCGCATTCGTGGAGAAAGAATGGCAATACTTAGACAAATAATAATGAGCGTAAGAATTCCAAAGATAGTTATCGAAACTGGATTTTGTGTCATGTCTGAAATGGAATTCAAGACAACATCAGTGATAGAAGAAAACATTGTGACTCTCAGTATATAGATTCATAATGAGTTGCGCAACTTTTTGGAATACAATGATGGTCACTGTCTTGTGCGATACGGTGCGCGACGCCTACGGCGTCGCGCACACCTCTTTACTCATCATCTTTTGCACCCCATTTTTCATATATATTCATGCTACACTTACTGTATGTACACACTTGTTCCGCTCGGTAATCCTGGGAGTAGATATGCTCACACTCGTCACAATGTTGCTCGAGTGTTGCTTGCGATGATCAAAGATGAAGTGATGAATCTTCCGTCTTGTGAGATTATGACGCCGTCAACATTTATGAATGAAAGTGGTCTTGCAGTGAAAGAATACCTTCGTTATCACGAAGGGAGAGAGTTGATTGTGATGTATGATGACAAAGATTTACCATATGGAACTTTTCGTATTTCGTATGATAGAGGAGATGGTGGGCACAACGGAGTAAAGAGTATTATCGATACACTTGGCACCAAAGAGTTCATCCGTATTCGTATCGGTATTGCCCCAAAAGATGTTGATGGTAAAGAAGTAAAAGCACCTCACGGCACCCTTGTGCACAAATATGTACTTGATCCTATTTTGGAAGAGGAGGAGGAATTGTTGCGAACGATCGCATCTCGAGTGCTCGGCGCACTCCAAACGATCGTCAAAGATGGTTACATAAAAGCCATGGAGGTGTATAATGGAAAGTAATTAACTTAAAAGAACTATATATGCCACCGTCATCAGACAAAAGAATTATCAATCCAAATCCACAAGAAGTTAAAGGGGTAGATCCTGTACCCCAGGTGGTTCATTCGCGTATTGAGATTCCTGATCTTCATCCAGTGTTTCAACAGGCATATGAGCGTGCGGTGGCTATTTTTAGTGAACGTATACAAATGGATCTTTTTACGGACAGGCGTTCGTATATCACGGATGTTGCTCGTGTTAATGAGAGATTAAAACAAATTTCCAACGAATGTAAAAGTGGCGGACCAGACAGACAGATGGCGTACGTGCAATCAGATGTATTTGAGGCAATGCTGTTTGATTATGTTTCAGTTGGAAAGTGGTTTGGTGATAAAGTTACCGGAATATTACCATCAATCTACGATGATCTTTTTAATGGTGTTGATCTTATTTTGGAACAGGATCTTGGTCCTGGAGCATTCTCGTATGCTGCGCTTGCAATTGATGCTACATTTAGCTCAGAAGGTGCAGTTAAAAAAATTGCTAAAGATAAAGCTTTCATTGCAGAAGGAAGATTGAGTCGTATTAAATATTTTTCTTCAGAACAAGCTAATTTTAGGGGGAACGTTGACCAGATACCTCATTTTGTTGTTGGTGTGGATCGCCCTACACTATTTTCTTCGGCCCTTGAATACGTTCAAAAAGGTCCTGAAGAGAAGGGTTGTGCTTCACTACGTCGATTGGTTCTTGAACAAATATGCAAACAAGCTATTTACTACAACAAACTTCTTTCTGAAAAAGGGTTTGTTGATGAAGCCTTTCAGTATGAAAGAGTTTTGTCAGTACTTAAACCTGTTCTTGATTCACTTCCACCAATTGATGCAAGGTATGCCAGTGATCAGGTGCATGCACTTATTATGCAAAACCTAAGATAGTTTTAAGTCACTGAACAAAAAACAAAGAGCGGGACGCCGAAGGCGTCCCGCTCTTATCTTATTTGCTTATCGCTCACTGCAATCTGCTCTTCTTTACGCCTTCTTCTCTCCAAACGAAAGTGTCATGCGTTCTTCTTGTGCGTCGAAGAGAGTGATCGCGAACTTGTAACTCTTTCCAAGAGAAAGGGTGTCACGAAGCTTTGCTTCATCACCAAATTCAGATACATGTACAAGTCCCGCAACTCCTTCTTCAATAGAAACGAGTGCGCCGTGCTTGTTGAACTTGATCACGACACCTTGTACTTCATCACCCTTTTTATACTTCTTCGCAGCTTCTTTCCAAGGATTCTCCTTGAGCGCCTTAAGAGAAAGGGAGATCTTGTTGTCCTTCACTTCGATTACCTTAGCGCGAACCTTATCACCAACACGAGCGTGAGCCTTAGTGTCTTCTACGAGACCCCAATCAATTTCACTCTTGTGAACGAGTCCTTCAACGCCGTCGTTTAGCTTCACGAAGATACCGAACTCAACTACACCGGTTACAGTTCCTTCTACTTCGTCACCAACACTGTAGGTGCCAAGAGAAACTTCTTTAACTTCCTTGTGAGATCCTCCACCATCCTTGTCTGAGAAAGTAAGTTTGCCTGCCTTAGGAATAGCAGAAATGATAGTAACGGAAATACGCTTACCGATAAGCTTCTTGAGTTCACGAAGAATCTTATCCTTGTCACCATCTTCAATACGTGGATATTTGTCTTCCTTAAGTTGTGAAGCAGGAAGGAATCCAGACATACCTTGCCATTCGATGATAAGGCCACCTTTGTTAGCGTCTTTGACCACAAGGTCCATAATACGCTTTTCTTTAATTGCTTGTTCTGCATCATTCCACATGAGTGCCTGACGAGCTTCTTTAAGAGAAAGTTCGACATAGCCATTCTTGTTCTCACGAAGTACAATCTTTGCAGAGATAGTGTCACCAATATTGATACGTTTGATTACGTCACGTGCATTCATGAACTCGATACCATAAATGATACCGGTTCCTGCGATACCAAGGTCAACATAGAGTGCTGACTTCTCGATCGCAACGATGATACCTTCTACGATATCTTCTTCTTTAAATATAACTGCATCTTTAGCAAAAGGTGCAATCACTTCTGTAGTAGTTGTTGTCATAAAAATAATAATGCTCCAACACGAAAGTGGGGGAGCTGCCACATCGGTCTGGTTTCTTACGAGCACTATCACTAAGCGGATAGATCTTTCGAAAGGGTTACGCCAGAACGGTATCTATTAAATAGATGGTTGCTATTCTACAATACAAACGTTTCTAATGCAAGAATTGTGAGTAGTAGCTGGAGGGTAAAAAGTAGAAAGAGATGCGAAGGAGGAAGAGAAGAGGAGAACGGTGAGGAACTGAAAAAGCCACAACAGGTGTGGCTTTTGTCAGGATATGACCTGACCCCGGCTAAGCGGGCTTACACAATCGAGCAACAAAGATCGGTTACTCAAAACTGTGCGTACTGATGTCTTACTTCTTCAGTATCCTATGGGGTGGCATGCTGTTTAGTTGATGCCGTACTCCTTCAGAAGTTGGTTGATTTCCTCGTCGTCATTGTATCCAATATCCTCTTTGATAAGAGGGTCCAGATACGTATCGAACGAGAACGGTTGTCCAGGTGGAATTTCTTCCACTCTGGTCACTACTCCCCGGAAGGGGAATGCCCTCATGTGGGCGTCGACTGATATGATCATCAGAAGTATCCTTTCAAAAAAAGTTGAAGAACAGTGTGAGACCCTTCTGTCTCACAGGTATTAGTATAGCACGGGTAGTGTGATTGTGGAAGGTGAAAGGTGGGCCACTTCGCTTGTAGAGAGTGGAAGGGAGGGAAGAATGAAGAGTGAAAAGGAAAACAAAAAACCGCGGCGACTCCCGTCGTAGCGGCTTCCTGATCAAGTTGTCTTTTTTTGACTTCGTACACACGCTGTGTACCAAGAGTCTTGATCGCGGAGTTGCGAGCTCCTACTCTTGTGACCTTCTCAGGTCTCTAGATCTTCAACTCAAGGGTTTCTCCTTGTTGAGGTTTTTCTTACCGTTGCCAGGGGGCAGCGGCTTGAGGGCGGCGGGGGATGAACTTCTGCCGGATGGTCTTCGACCGCGCAGTGTGGGTCTTCCGCAGCGCATCGAAGCGTTCCCGCTTCTTACGCCGCTCCTCTTCTGCGAAGAACTCGCAGAAAGTCTTGTCCCAGTCGGTCAATGGTTCTCCTTAGATGAGTTGTCCCATGAAGTAGAGAGGGGTCTTGTCGACCGCGCGGAATTGCGAGGAGCGAATGTCCTTATAGCGAGGCATCCGCGGGTCACGCTTTTGCATGCTCTTGTTGTGGTGACCCTTGCACTCCAGGACTGTGGTTTGTTCACCGGTATTCGACCGGTAAACCAGCACAGGTTGTCGCTTGCCGATACCTGTGCGACGGTTGAGGTGCAAGCGGCGGCTACCACTCCGGTCCTTGTCCTTCTCATTGAAGGTCTCCCGCTCGAACGAACCGGCAGTAGGCTGCCACAAGTCGTGGTCGAAGTGCCACAGTTGCTCGCGGATCTTGTTGATCCGCTTGCGCTCTTCGGCGCGGGCGTGCGCGGCAGCGATCTTCTGGTTGATCTCGGCGCGACGCGCCTCGACCAGGGCCTGGTTGTCGGCGAGCCAGTCATCCATCGAAACCACGACATCTTTCCGCTGGACACGGTAGGCGAGCCAGCCAGGGCCGGATGCCAAGGAAGTCTTCGGCGCCTTCTGTTCCATCATCATCCCGACGAAGCCGGGAACGAAGTCGAACGAAACGCGCGGAGAAACTTGTTCCGAAAAAGTCGCAAACATTCAAACCCTCCTTAGGGTATTGCGTTGAAAGAAATTTGAGAGATCTAATACAACGAACTCTTAGGTATAAGCATAGCATATCTTAGTATTTTTGTCAAGTATTTACTTGACAAAGTAATTGTGATATTATTAGATAAATTGTTGTTTTTAACCATGAAAGGAACCCTAAAATGGCGTTGTTTGATGTTGCCATTGCAGAAGAAAAGAAGATGAAGATTGTGTTGCTCGGAGAAGATGAATATTTCCCTGGCATAGCTAGACCCGGAGACAAAGTTGTTGTCGGGGGTCGTGAGACTCCTATCGAAGTATTCAAAGAGTACGCTATGAAGAATGGGGCAATGCTCAGAGATCTGGGTGAACGACCTTATTTTTTGATGGCATACCACAATCTTGGTCTCTTTGCTCGACAAGAGTTCTTTGGTTCTCCTTTGAAACATTTTCTGAACTGATTTCAAGGGTAGGGTTTGGTTTTTTTGGGGCGGCGCACGAAGTGCGCCGCTTTTGCTTTTTTAGAGGTTTGGTACTGTTGTGGAAGTTTTGTTTCGTAGTGCTATTTTGTTGCGATGGAAAAATTACTTCTTTTTTGTTACACTAGGTGCCATGATTATTTCGTATTATGGACGGCAACATTTCAAATTACAAGTAGGTGACTTAACGGTCGCGGTTAACCCTGTTTCTAAGGATGGCAAGGGCAAGGTGTCTAAGTATGGGGCTGATATTACTCTTATCACTACTAACCATCCTGACTATAACGGTAGTGAACAAACAGAACTTGGTGCGAAGGTTCCTTTTGTGGTTCGTGGTGCAGGGGAGTATGAGGTGAATAATATTTTTATTCGTGGATTTGCTACACCTGTTACTCTTAAAGAGGGGAAGACGGAGAAAACATATCAGAATACAAGCTATGTTTTTACTATCGACGGTATTCGGGTTACGTTCCTTGGAGCCCTTCATGAAATGTTAAAACCTGAGCATAAGGAGATTATTGATGAGACTGATGTGCTTTTTGTTCCTGTGGGACGTGATGGGTTCCTACTTAACCCTTACGAAGCTCATAAACTCGCAGTATCACTTGAGCCGAAACTTATTATTCCTATTGATTATGATGAGCAATCACTCCCAATCTTTTTGAAAGAAGCTGGCTCTGAAAAGGTAGAACCAGTAGAAAAGCTTACCATTAAGAAAAAAGACATTGAAGGTAAGTTAGGAGAAGTGGTGCTTTTCCATGAGATGTAGGAAAAAAGAGATAAGACGACAGGATGCAGATAACAGAGTACAGACAACAGAACACAGACAGATAGATGACAGATAAATACAAGGGCGGCCGCGAAGCGGCCGCCCTTCTGTTATCTGTAAGCGGAGTGAATCTGCTATCTGTTATCTATTCTGTTGTATACTATCTTTAATGAAACATCATATCAGGAACTACGAGAAGTATTTTAGTGTTTATCATTATATTGAAGTGCTTAAGAAGAAGCCTGTGCATGTTCGTCATATATATGCACTTGTTATTGCAGGGACAATTACTGCTCTTATTGCTGCTTTTATTTTGTATGTTGATTATGGTTTTTGGCATGACCGTTACATACGAACAGAAGAGGTTGAGGTGACGACCGGAGAAGAAGATCAGATGATTACTGTGCGATCTCCTAGGGAGATGATAGACGGGTTCTTTGATGAGGCAAGAAAAAAGGTAAAAACAATTCAGTTTTCTAACCCTGCACGTGTACTTGAAGGTAAAGAGAAGTATTCAAAAGATAGTGATGTACAGTAAGGATAAGTAAGAGAGATCTCCCCGCATCTTTTCCTGCAAAGATTCTCTTTTTGTGCTATACTGTAGACCTATTATATTTCTTTATAATGTATGGCAAAAAAGACTATCGCACAAGAAGAACCAATCAAAGAGAATAGACCGTCAGGACTTTTTCCTGTGAGCATCGCAGAAGAAATGCGTACCGCATATCTTGACTATGCAATGAGTGTGATTACTGCTCGTGCGTTACCGGATGCACGCGATGGGCTTAAGCCAGTACATCGCCGTATTCTTTTTGCGATGAACAATATGGGGCTTACTGCTGGCGCGAAGTTCCGCAAGTCTGCAACAGTGGTTGGTGAAGTACTTGGTAACTATCACCCACACGGTGATGCGTCTGTGTATGATGCTATGGTAAAAGCTGCGCAGGACTTTTCTTTTAGGTATCCTCTTGTGCTTGGTCAAGGTAACTTCGGATCAATTGATGGTGATGGTGCTGCGGCAATGCGTTATACCGAAGCAAAAATGAGTCGTGTATCGATGGAAATGCTTCGTGATATTGAGAAAGACACTGTACAAATGGTGCCTAACTATGATGGGCGATTACGAGAACCAAGCGTGCTCCCTACTGCGGTACCTAATCTTCTTCTTAATGGAACACTTGGTATTGCGGTTGGTATGGCAACGAATATTCCACCACATAATCTTCGCGAAGTGGTTGATGCAACAGTACACTTAATTGATAACCCTCAAGCAACCACAGAAGAACTTTGTGAATATGTGAAAGGCCCCGACTTTCCACTTGGTGGTGTTGCGTTCGGTCAATCAGATATTCGTTCTGCATACGCAACAGGTCGCGGCGGTGTAGTGGTACGAGGAGAAGCAGAAATCGTCGAAAACAAGAATGGTCAATTCCAGATTATTATTACTTCTATTCCATTCCGTGTTCTCAAAAGCAACTTGATTGAAAATATTGCGGATCTTGTTCGCGATAAGAAGATCGAAGGGATTAAAGGCCTCCGTGATGAATCAACCAAAGATATTCGTGTTGTGATTGATCTCAAGAGTAATACTCAACCTCAGAAGGTACTTAATTATCTTTATAAGCATACAGAACTCGAGTCTACATTCCACTATAACCTTGTTGCGCTTGTTGACGGTGTGCCACAAACACTTGCTCTTAAAGGTGCGCTTGAATCATTCGTAGGACACCGAAGAGAAGTGGTACGCAGGAGGACAGAGTTTGATCTTGCTCGTGCACTTGAACGTGAACATATTCTTCTTGGTCTCAAAAAAGCACTTGATCATATTGATGAAATTATTCAGACGATTAAGAAAAGTAAGGATACTTCTGATGCACACGCGCAACTCATGAAGAAGTTTAAGTTCTCAGAGATTCAAGCAACTGCGATCCTCGAAATGAAGCTTCAGCGTTTGGCGGGGCTTGAGCGTAAGAAGATTGAAGATGATTTGAAGGCGGTACAAGCACTCATTGCGGAACTTCAGGCTATTCTTAAGTCAGAGAAGAAGATGCTTGCTATTATCAAAGGAGAACTTAATGATATTAGGGAACGATACGGTGATGATCGTCGTACCAAGATCGTAAAGCATAAAGCAAAGGAGTTTAATCCTGAAGACTTGATTGCAGATACTGAGCAGGTGCTTGTGTATACATCAGGCGGATATGTGAAGCGAACCGATCCATCAGAGTTCCGAACACAGAAGCGTGGAGGGGTTGGTGTTGTGGATCTTTCTACCAAGGAAGAAGATTTTGTTACGATGTCACTTACGACATCTACACATTCTGATCTTCTTTTCTTCACTGACAAAGGTAAGGCGTATCAGATCAAGATGTATGATCTTCCAGAAGGGAAGCGTGCAACTCGTGGTAAGAGTATTATGAACTTCCTTCAGCTTAATGAAGGAGAGCGTGTAACCTCGATACTTCCAATGCCAAAGGATGTCAAAGAAATGAAAGGTATGTCACTTATGATGATCACTAAAGATGGCACTACGAAGAAATCATCCGCAGAAAGCTTCAAGGATGTTCGTCGTAACGGCCTTATTGCTATTAGACTCGAAGAAGGAGATGAGCTTCTTGCTGCGCTCTTTGTGTCAGGGGATGATACTGTGATTTTGACAACAGAACATGGTCAATCGATTAGATTCCATCATGACGACGTTCGTGAGATGGGTCGTACTGCCGCAGGGGTGATTGGCATGAAGCTCGATAAGGGTGATGTGATCGTTGCTGCAGACAAAGTCCTTCATGGGGTGAAAGGGCAGGAACTTCTCATTATGACTGCAAATGGCTATGGTAAGAAAACTAAGCTTACCGAATATAAGACGCAGAAGCGTGGTGGGTCAGGTATCAAGACGGTAAAGGTGACCGAGAAGACCGGTAAGCTGATTGTTGCACGTGTAGTCACTGAAGAAAGTGAAGAACTTCTCGCGGTGTCTAAGGATTCTCAAGTGATTCGTACCGAAGTGTCATCAATTCCAACTCTTGGACGTGATACTCAAGGAGTGAGAATTATGAAGTTGAGGGATGGGGACTCGGTTGCATCCTTCAATCTTCTCTAAAGACGCAGACCACGCAGACTAAAGCAGACCACGCAGACTAAGGATGCAGACGGCAGAACACAGATAGACAGACAACAGACAGATGCAGATTGTAGATGTTAGAAATTAAGAAGAGCGGCGCCGTAGGCGCCGCTCTCTCGTATTTCTAACATCTAAAGTCTAACATCTAAAATCTGTGTTTGTTTGTATTCCTTCCGCGATCTGTAGCGAAGCGGTCTGTGCTCTGTTGTCTGTTTTCCACTATTACCTGCCACCTATTACCTGTATACTATCTGTATGTCATTCCTTACCCCAGAACATCTTGTACGTGAGTTATATTTAAAAGCAGGTGACCGAGTTGCAGATATTGGATGTGGTACTGGTGTGTATACTATGGCCCTTGCTCATAATGTTGGTGCGATGGGTATTGTATATGCGGTTGATGTACATCGTGAAGCATTGCATACTCTTGCAGGTACACTTGATAAGCGCGGTATCGTGAACGTCGAGATGCTCTGGGCTAACGCTGAAGAAAGAATCCCAATCGATGCCTATAGTCTTGATGCGGTGGTGCTTTCTAATGTGCTTTTCCAGTTTGAGGATCCTGATAAAGCACTGTCTCTTGTTGCGAAGCTTATCAAGCCAGAAGGAATGCTTTTGGTGGTTGATTGGAGTGATTCGCACGGCGGAATAGGCCCACATACAAAGCATGTTATCACTGAAGATAAAGCAATTTCGCTTGTACAATCGCATGGATTTAGAATCCAGAAAAGGCTTCCTGCGGGCGATTTTCATTATGCATTCCTAGCGATAAGTTCGTAGGGGTGGAGGGGTAGAATACAGATAACAGACAACAGATGACAGATGAATACACAAGGGCGGCCGCGAAGCGGCCGCCCCCTTCGTCTATCTGTAAATGAGGCGATCTGTCATTTGTACTCTTTTAGTTATCTTTTGTCCCTAGCGTCTCTCGTATAATCTTTATATACTTTCTGGTATATGGACTCGAATATTCTTTCCCTTCGCAATATTATTTTAGGTGTAGGTATTTTTGCAACACTGGCTTCAGTAATTGTTTTTTCTCATCCAAGTAAAAAAACAGAATCAGGTGCGCAAGGTAATGTAACGATTTGGGGAACCGTTCCTCAAGAGATTATCAGTGATTCTTTGCAACGATTTAATCCAACTGCAAAAAATTACGGCCTTACCTATATCTACATACCTGAGGAAAAGTTTAACCAAAAACTTCTTGAAGGGTTGGCAAACAACAATGGACCTGATCTTATTCTTGCCCCGTATCAGATGATACTTACACAAGCTCAAAGACTACAACCATTTCCAATTACTGCAACAGAGTACAAAAATATTTATGTTGATGGAGCAGGTGTTTTGTATGCAAAAGACGGAGCCCTTGCTCTTCCTGTATCTATTGAACCAATGGTTCTCTTTTATAACAGGTCTTTCCTCTCCAAACACTCGATTGTAAAACCTCCTGAGACTTGGGATGAACTTAGTGATATAACATCAACACTTACTCTTCAAAAAGGGAACAAGATTGTCGAGTCTGCGATACCTCTTGGTACGCCTGACACCCCTTACGCAAAAGATATTATCATGGCAATAGTAAGTCAGCTCGGACAAGTTCCTGTTCTTTTAGAAACAGGCAGAGACGGAAAGGTTGTCTACACTGTTACTGCAAACACTCCGGTTACTGAGGATAGTCAGGTCTTTCCTCTTGCCACTACAATGAGGTTTTTTACTCAGTTTTCTGACTCGGGGCAGTCCTCGTATACATGGAACACCTCTTTAGGAGATCCTATTACTGCATTTATTGCAGAGAAAGTTGCTATGTATATTGGATATGCGGGAGAGTATGAAGAACTTAAGGCAAGGAACCCTCGAGCTGACTTCGGAATGACATATTTTCCTCAAACAAAAGGATACAACACCTTCAAAACAGGTATGCGTATGTATGCTATCGCTTCACTTAAAGCAAGTAAAAATCCTACCACTGCCTTTGTGGTTGAGTCACAGCTCGCTGGTGCAGATTTTGCTCCTGGAATCGCATCGACTTTAGGAGGTGTAGCACCACTTCGTTCAGTGCTTAATTCATCGAACTTAGATCCAGTGCTTATGCGTAGCGCTCTTGTTGCTTATGGTTGGTATGACTCTCATCCAACAGAAACTTCGATGAGAACCACTTCTATGATTTCTGATATTATCAATTATCGCTATGGTCCTAATGAAGCGTCTAATATGTTCGTAGCGCGGTTGCGTGACATCTACACTAATCAGTAAAAGTATTTATTTGTATGACATATCTTTCTTCTTCACGTGGTAAAAAAATACTTGCATCACTTTTTTCTTTTGTAGTTCTCTTTTCTTTTTCAGTAGTTACTCTTTATGCCCAAGGTGATGGTGGTTCTGTTGCGGATGTGTGTGGCTCCGAGAACAAACATTGCACCCTTTCTGATCTTGGAGATGTACTGAATCGATTTTTTGTACTCCTCATCTCTATAGGGTTGCCTCTACTTGTGGTAATTATCTCCTACCGAGGCCTTTTCGCATGGTTTGCTCTTTCTCAAGGGAAAGAAGATGCATATCGTAAAGAACTCAAAAAAATAGGCCAAGCGTTAATCGGGTTCGTTGTTATTGTAGGTGTTCTTGGAGGTGTTCTTTTCGGTGTTCTTGAGTATCTTGGAGTAAAGAAAGAAATTCTCGATGTGATGAGGAATATTCTGTCAGATGCGTTTGCTACTTCAGCCTATGCCCAAACAGATCCTCAGAAAATTAATCCACTTTCGATTACCAATGTCTATGATTTTATTCTTGCAGTGTTTAGAATCTTTCTCCGATTCATAGTGTATCCAGGTCTTATCTTCATTTGGGTGAGAGTTGGTCTTGAGTTTGTTCTTGCACAAGGTGCTCCTGAGCGACTTGCTAAAGCGAAGAAATGGTTACTAGGTGCTTTTGTGACTACTATAGTTATTTTTATGGTGCAAACATTTCTTCTTGCGGTTAAAGGATCTGTTGATTCTATTTTTGGATCAAAGAAAACCACTTCTTCAACAAAAAACGGTCCAGTAAGTGGAGGTGGTGACCCTGTGGGTACTGCAGATGGAAGAGTTGCTCCAAAAGATGGAAATATTGGTGCATCTTGCCAAGTGGGATCACAGTACGGAACAATCGATAGCACAGGGAAGTGTAATATTGCTTCTCGTGGAGGAAGTGATTTGACAACAACATTACCTCCTGTAAAAAGTTGTGGCGGACAGAAGCAAGGTACTCCTTGTGTTCTTTCTGGAAGCACTAAAAAAGCTTTTTGTGATAACAACGAAGATGGGGTGTTTGGGTGTTATGCAGAGCCGGGGCAGTAACAATGTCTTTTGAAGAAAGTCTTGCAAGGTGTATTTCCTTGTAAACTAGTATAAATCTTTGCTACACTACTAGGTATACTATTATTATGAAAACTTTTAGCACTATTGTTGTGGGAATTATGAGCAGTGTGGTTGTTCCTGGAAGTGTGTTTGCGCAGTCTGTCGCTAATTCTGGAGTTAAGAAAGGTGAGGAGAGTATTCTGAATATAAGAACACTCCTTGATTCTATTACTGAGAATATTTTGGGTGCACTTGGAACACTTCTTCTTGCACTTGCAGTAGTTGCTTTCTTCTGGGGTGTTGTTGAGTATGTGTGGGCATCTCGAGCAGGTGATTCAACTAAAATCAAAACAAGTAACATCTTTCTTAAGTGGTCGTTGCTTGCCCTCTTTGTTATGTTCTCTTTGTACGGCATTATTAAGTATGGTCAAGATCTTTTTGGTATTAGAGACTCAGTAAGAGATATTGTTATTCCTGAGATTCTCTTCAAGCGTGGTAGTTCTGGTGGTTCTGTTTCAGGGGGTACTAACAATAATTCTAATGGGGGAGCTGTCTCTGGTGGGGCAAATAGTTCTGGTGGAGCAAATCCTTTAGGTGGAGGTAGTGGCAGTAGTAAGAAAGGTTTAGGATACTCTTGCACTAACCATAGTCAGTGTGCTTCAGGATTTTGTGATCCAGCAGATGGTACCTGTAGTGCTCCATCACAAGGAAGTGGTAAGGCTGGGCTAGGGTATTCTTGTACTGATCACAGTCAGTGTGCTTCAGGATTTTGTGATCCAGCAGATGGTACCTGTAGTGCTCCAT
>CAYUDN010000001.1:76933-125748 GCA_964443675.1 uncultured Candidatus Saccharibacteria bacterium
GTATTCTTGTACTGATCACAGTCAGTGTGCTTCAGGATTTTGTGATCCAGCAGATAGTACTTGTTCACAAAGAAGTAGCTCTGGTGGTGGGTCTGGTTCTTATGCGCTCTGTACGGCAATGGCCACACTAGACGAGTGCAGTCAGGCTGGATGTTCTTGGAATGAAAATGAAGACAAATGTTATCCATAGTTCTTAGTCTTGTCACTAAAGAAGTGTACAAAAAGAGGGGCTTGACAAAAAAATAGTTTTCGTGTAGAGTTCCGGGTAAGTCCGGAATTCTCACCTTGAAGGTGACAGGTCTGGAAGCAGTTCTTCGAAACCGCAACAACCACTCGATCATCTCTCCTACACAAGCAGTAAGGAGGATGGTTGAGTGCAGTTGTTGCATTCTTCAAATCTTCTTGGAGAGATTACCATGGCTACTCAACCAACCCCGAACCACCAAAACGGTGGTGGATGGAGCCCTCAAACGATCATCTATGCCATTTTGGCGACGATTACCGTTCTCGGTACGGTTCTTTGGCAAGTGAGTTACACCTTTCTTGACCAGAAACCAAACAGGCTTGCAGAAAACTTGGCAGAGATTGCCAGGCAACAGGCAGAAAGCCATGACCGGGCACAAGTTGAGATCGCTAAACTGAACGCGCAGAATCGCGTTCCGCAACAAGCGACAGTTGTTCGCGACACAGAGGAAGTTTCGACATTCTTTTGTCCGACACCTGCAGAAACTGAGCGAGGTTTTGCTCGGAATGATGTCTTTGACTTGGCTAAGCCAGAAACGACGTACCGGATTCATTCTGGGTGCGTTTGGATTCGTCCACTGGTGCAGGTCACTTCAGTGACAGCCGAAAGGTATCAACTGCAACGGCCGAATGGACGGTTGAGGGAAAGTGGTGAGCCACAGTTCGATCAATGCGGAACCATTCAAGGTGATGATCAGGATTGCAAGAGATTCCTTAACCGGTATCGAGGCAGTCAAATTCGTGCCGTTGTTCAAAACGGTGGCCACCTAACCATCAACTAGGAGAGTTCATCATGAGCGGTGACGCACATGCGGGCGACAAGCCAAAAGAAGACAAGAAGCCTCATGATAGTCCAGCACCTGGTGGCAAAAAGGGAAGTTTCCTTGGAACCGCTTGGGGTATCCTGATCATTGTGGCGGTGCTTGTCTTCACAGGTATTCCGCAAATGATCGGAGATGCGTTCGGGGTCATGATCAATGCCCTTTTCGCTGGAATTGGAAGTGCAATGAACGCACTTACCAATGCCTTCTCCAACATGTTCCGGATGGTGAGGAGCAATGGAGGATTTTTCCTTGGAGCGTTAGGGCTCTATTTCGTCTACAAACTCATCAAGAACATGAGTGGTGGCGACAAGGGTGGTGGTGCCCACTAAAACACCAACTATGTAACCAAGTCTATGTAACGACTTGGTGAGAGAGGTTATACCTCTCGTGTGCATTGCTCATCGCGATGTACGCGATGAGGCTGTAACCTCTTTTCTCTTTTTAGGGGTATAAGGAGTGAGGAATAAAGTACGAGAAGCAAGGGATAAGATGTGAAGGAATAACGGAAGAAATGAGATACAAGAAGCAAGAAACAAGAAGAGATACGGATATGGATATTGAAGACGTTCACATATCTGGCTTCATGCCTCATTCTTCGCTCCTCTCTCCTTATCCACATATCCCTTGCAAAGCGTCTAGATACCGATATACTTAGAAGTATATCTATTTTAAATATATGAAAAAGACGTTAATCACTAGTTCTGTTGTTTTAAGTACTGTGTTTGCAGTGTTTGCGCAAACAGCTAATACAGCCAATCTTACTCCTATTAAGTCACTTCTTAAGCAAGTAAGTGAGATCTTAGGAATGCTTTCTCCTATTGCGGTTGGTTTAGCTCTTCTTGCTTTCTTCTGGTATCTTATTATTTTTATCTGGAAAGGAAAAGACGACGGAGAGCAGAAAAAAGCAGGGCTTGCTGGAATGGGATATTCTATTCTTGCACTCTTTGTGATGATCGCTATTTGGGGTATTCTTGCACTTGTTGCAAACATTGTCGGGGTTAATGTGAACACTCAAGGGGTTGTTCCTGTTGTACCTGTAATTCAACAACAATAGGATTGCTTTAATTGTTTGGTTTGTCGACACACATGAAAAAACTACTACTAACACTTTATTTCTCCATTGTTAGTAGTGTTTTTTTTGTTAATGCTCAAACAGTAAATCTTCAAATTGCTCCGATTTGTACGACGAATTCTTCCGGACAAAAGTTATGTGTTAATCCTCAGACCAATCAATGGCAGTTAGTTGATAGTAAAGGAAGAGGCGTTAATGCTAATCTTACTACCGGGCAGTACGGGGTGACTGGCACCATTGATGGGAACAAAATTGGCATTGGTGGTAACTTATACGGAACTCAACAAAGAACTTCTCTCACTTCACGCACTAATCTTGGAGGTATTCAAGATCTTTTGTTCCAGATTAGTAACATTCTAGCAATGCTTTCACCGATACTTGTAGCACTTGCTCTTGTTACCTTTTTCTTTTTCCTTGTTTTGTTTATTAAGGAGTCAGGGAATCCTGAAGTACAAAAGAAAATGAAGCTTGGCATTATGTGGTCAATTGTCGCTCTTTTTGTAATGATTTCTATTTGGGGTATCTTGAGTCTTATGGGAGACTTACTTGGTATTGATAAGAGTAATACGATTAATGGATTTAGATTACCTGGTAAATCAGCTCAATAATTTTTAGTACACCTATGGAAGCAGAAAGAGTTGCAGAACAAGTGATGTCAGAAATATTAAGTCCCCTCTATGGGCTTGTGGTTGGTGTAGCGGTGGTATATTTTTTGTACGGTGCGGTGATGTTTATTGTAGAGCTTCGTAATCCTGAGAAAAAGAATAACGGCAAGCAGCATCTTCTCTGGGGACTTGTTGGACTTTTTATTATTCTCTCTGTTGGCGGATTGCTTAAGTTCTTGAATGAATTGTTTAATGGGATGTTCCAGTTCTAGTGGACGCTGAAGGGGAAGAGAATAGCTAGCAGAAGACAGATACAATACAGAGGGCGGCCGCGAAGCGGCCGCCCTCTGTATTGTATTTTCTGTGCTCTGTTGTCTGTTCGTCTGTTATCTGTACTTACTCTTGTTTCTTCTTTCTGTTGTCTCGTGGCTCTTGTCTATGTTAGAATGACCAAATATGAATGACACACAAGAAGAACGAATGGAGAAGATTGTATCCCTTTGCAAACGCCGAGGGTTTATTTTTCCATCATCCGAAATTTATGGCGGCTTCTCTGGAGTATACGATTATGGACATTACGGAACGCTCCTTTTTAATAACGTGAAAAGTGCTTGGCAAAAAAGTGTCGCCCAGGAGCGTATGGACGTGCTTCTTCTTGATAGTGCCATTTTCATGCATTCTACAACATGGAAGGCATCTGGTCATGCGGATGGGTTCAATGATCCGCAAGTGGATTGTCGCAAGTGCAAGAGTCGCTTCCGTGCAGATCACATGCTCGAAGAGTTCGATATCAATGCTGACAAGCAATCAGTAGAGTGGATCAACAACGAACTCAACAAGCTTCGCGAAGAGAAGAAGCTTGTCTGTGCGAATTGTAAGAGTGCGGATCTTACAGAAGCAAGAGTATTCTCCCTTATGGTGAAATCTAATCTCGGATCTCCTGTTGACACTCTTACTGAAGAGAACATGGTGTATTTGCGACCAGAGACGTGTGGTGGTATTTATCTTGAATACAAGAATACTGTAGACTCACTACATCCTAAGCTTCCATTTGGTATTGCGCAAATTGGTAAAGCATTCCGTAACGAAATTGTCGCGAAGCAGTTCGTCTTCCGTACGCGTGAATTCGAACAAATGGAAATGCAATATTTCCATCATCCATCACAGACAGTAGAAATATTCGAAGAGTGGTATAAGTATCGTTGGAACTTTTATCTTGGCTATGGTATTCCAGAGTCTAAACTCAATTGGCATAAACATGACAAGCTTGCTCACTACGCAAGTGAAGCATTTGATATTGAGTACAATTATGCAATGCTCGGTGGGTTCAAAGAATTAGAAGGAATACATGCTCGTGGTAACTATGACCTTACACAGCATAGTAAGTTCTCAGGGCAAGACCTTTCGCACTTCGATGAAGCAACCAAGGAGCGATTCATTCCTCATATTGTGGAGACTTCTGTTGGTGTGGCGCGTATGGCGCTTGCATTCTTAGATAATGCGTACACCGAAGAAGAAGTGGGTGAGCCAAACGAAAAAGGGGAGAAGGATATTCGTGTCGTGCTTAAACTTGATCCGAGGCTGTCACCGGTTAAGGTTGCAGTACTTCCACTTTCTAAGAAGGAGGAACTCTCAGTACCAGCAAAAGAACTTTGGCAAAAGCTTTCCAAAAAGTTCTTTTGTGAATACGATGACACTCAATCAATTGGTAAGCGTTATCGTCGCCAGGATGAGATCGGAACACCATACTGTGTGACGGTGGATTTCGATACACTCACGGATAATGCAGTAACAGTGCGAGACCGTGACACTATGAAGCAAGAGAGAATTATGATCGAAGAATTGGTTAATTATTTGGAAGGGAAGTTCGTATAAAATAGAGTTGCATTTTGCTTCGAAATACTGTATTATTTGTGAATTATGGCAAAAGCACAAGATAATCTCATTCAGTTGAAGCATAAAGATACAGGCGAAGTGTATTTCACCAGAAAGAACAAGAAGCTTGTTACTCGTAAGATCGAGCTTAGTAAGTTTTCTAAGAAGCTTCGTAAGCATGTAACTTTTAAAGAGACTAAGAAATAATTCGTTCGGTTCTCTGTAACAAGAAAGACAAAAGCGCCCCTTACGGGGCGCTTTTGTATAACACTTGTATTTTTTGTCAATTCGTGGTAGAATTAGCCCTGTTCTCTCTCTGGAGAGTTCGTCGTTCTTTGGTTTTTCAACAGCAACGCCACACAAGTGGCACAACGCGCAAAAAAAGCGCAGGAGAAGCAACATGTTCAAGCGATTCTTGCGGTCCATCGTGGCCGCAGTGGTCTTCATCGGCCTCGCGGCTTCGGCTTCGGCCAGCCCCACCACGTGGGACTGGCTGGAGAAGTCTGCCAATGGGGATGTCCTTGGCAGCGGTTCGTTCACGACCGCTGGACCGGCGACCAGTCCGGAACTCATGTCGGACCTGACCGGGGTCTGGCACGGCTTCAACATCATCGGGCTGATGACAGCCCCGAGTGACCCCAACATTCTCACGAGTGGGTTCTATTTCAATAACCTGTTTGACGCGGATGCTCCGCATCTCGATGTCTATGGGTTCGTTGGAATGATTTCCAATGGACCTGTGAACTTCAACCTCTACTGGAACGGTGACCACTTCGAGGAGGCCTACTATCCGGGAGGGAATCCTCAGGCGTCGCCGGTTGTCTCGAACGTTCTTTTCTCGGTCACTCAACGGGTGACCAATGACAACCGTGCCCCTGAACCGGGCAGTCTGATGCTTGTCGCCATGGCGCTCGGCGCCGTGGCGGTGCCCGCAGTGCGGCGCAAGCGCCAACAGTCGGCGCGTCTGGTCGTCTGACGACCTTCGCACGCCTCGCGCGCAACACAGGAAGGAGTTTCTAAGGATTAGTCTTCTGATCTGCCTTCCTCCACACAAGACCCTGATGACATCACGTCGTCAGGGTTTTTTCTTTTTCATTTTGTTTCTCTTCTTTTTTTTGCTATGATCTACAATACAGTGCCGCTTCTTTTTCACATCATGACAGCCAGGTGCGAAGCGGACAGCACTGCCAGAAAGGGAAAGGAGGATATTTTACTTTCTGGTTACTAAGGGCCTATCGTACAGTGGTAGTATACCGGTCTCCAAAACCGTTGACCGAGGTTCGAATCCTCGTGGGCCCGCAAATACAAAACCGACAGAATCTATTCTGTCGGTTTTGTATTTGCGGGCCCACAGCAAGCAAATTACATACAATGCTGTCATTGTATGTGCAACTGCTATCTCTCTTTAATTCTGAAGCTTCCCGTTGTTGGTGTGATAGTTACTGTGAAGTCATCAAGGAACCCGTCAGGAAGAGCAAGAAAATGTTGTTCAAGAAGTTCTTCGACAGAAGAGGGGAACTTTTTGAATGTAGTCTTATATGCAAGTTCTGCATGTGCGATAGCTTTTGCAACTACCTGGATTTGTATTCCTTTGCCGGAAAGTTTTTTTAGTGTTTCGTTATCGGTATTGTTATAGATAATCTTGAGAAGCTCCTGAATATTTTTTGTGCTATCTTTGTAGGTTCCAGAAGAGCGAGCAATAAAAGTTGCGTAAAGAAGTGATGCTCCTTGTGGGCTCCCGGGTCTTTCTGCTGCAATTTTAAGATAGTCAACTGCAGGAGTGTATTGTTTGGTGAAAATATAGTACTGAGTTCCTAAATAGAACGGTATAGTCCAACTTGTTGGTATTGCATCAATCCCTTTCTTTGCAATAGGAACAATTTGTTCAAGAGAAGAAAGATCTTTTTCTTTTTGTGAACTTTGTGGGATTGCAAGAATAGCAAATTGATACGGGAACTCAAATCTCGGATCAAGGGTTGTAATATTTTTGAAGTAACCAATGAAGAATCCTTCTTTTCCATTCCATGCAACGAAGTCTTGAATTGATCGTATCCAATAAAAATCTGCAAGTACATTATTAAAACCAAAGGAAACATACGGAAGAATTTGTTCTGGAAGGAGGTTGCGTTTTGCAAGGGTTAGTCTTGTGGTGAACGGAGGCTGAAGTCTATCGTATTTGATTTGAAAAGTGATCACAAGTATAAAGAGAAGTAAGATGCTTCCTTTAATAATGACTCGTGAAAAGAAATGCTTTGGCATGACAGGGGGTTAAAAATCTTTTTTACTGAAGGTGAATTGAGTGATGGTAAGTAGAAGGAGTGCATAGGCAATTGCATAGAGCACAGTCATAAGCAGTGTTCCTGAGGAAGGGAGAGTGCCAAAGACGATATCGTTACGGATGTTGAACTTCTCAAGATTAGGAAGTAGGTAATACACTGCACGTGCTAAGACTTCAGTAGTTGTTGACTTTGACATCATAAAGATATAACGGAAAACTTCCCCAGCGTGTCCTACGAAGTAAAGTGCGAGTGTTGCTACTGCTGCAATGATCGGTGAAGTGATACCAGAGAAGAAAAGAGAGATGAGGATAAGGAGTACTGCTTCAAGAGTGCTTAAGCCTACTGAAAGCAAGATTGGTGTGAAGTAGAGATGACCGCTTTCGATGAAAAGTATTACATAAAGCGCGAACGTTGAAATAAGTGTAACTGCGATTGTTGTTGTGGTTAGTCCAAGGCATTTGCCTACCACTACTTCGGTACGAGTGACTGGTTTAGGAAGGAGGAGATAGAATGTTTTGCGTTCGATTTCTTTGTAGATAAGCATTGATCCGATGAAGATGGCAACGAACATCTGGAGTGCGTAGATGGCGGTTACTCCGAAGTCAACAATCATGCGGGTGCTTTGGTCAAGTGAAATAGAGGCGATGAACATGGAGAAGAAGATGATCGCAATAATCACGAAGAATACAGAGAGAAGAATGCGATCGCGGACGGTTTCGCGGAAGGTGTTCTTGGCAATGGTGAGAATATTGGTATACATGGTGACGCTCTTAGTTGGTAACTGGTAATGAATGTTCTTTTCTTCGTTGTTCGATCAAAGAAACGAAAGCAGACTCAAGGTCGCGATGGTTCCCTATAATTTGTGAAGGTGGTGCTACGGTGAGTAATTCTCCGTTATCGATAACGCCGACAGTGTCACATACTTCCGCTACGTCACCAAGAATATGGGTATTAATGAAGATAGTCTTGCCTTCTTTTTTGAGATCAAGAATGATTTTTTTTACTTCAGCACGACCAAGAGGGTCAAGTCCATCAAGTGGCTCGTCAAGGAAAAGAATAGAAGGATTGTTGACCATTGCTTGCGCAAGACCAAGACGCTGAAGCATTCCTTTGGAATAGGCGCGAATACGTTTGTGTTTAGCATGAGAAAGATTAACAGAAGCAAGCACCTCATTAATCCGTTTTTCTTTGTGGGTTATTTTGAAAAGTGTGGCAACGAAATCGAGGAATTCTCCTCCGGTGAGATATTGATAAAACTGTGGAGATTCTGGCATGAAGCCAAGCGTTTTGTGTACCCGCATATCTTCTGGAGAACCGTGATCACCAATCGTGATTGTTCCAGAAGTTGGAGTCGATAATCCTACAAGCATTTTGATCGTAGAGGTCTTACCGGCACCATTTGGGCCGATGAAGCCAAAGACGCTACCTTTTTTGACGTCGAAGGAGAGATTCTTGACTACGTCTACTTGCTTTTTTCCAGATTTGTAGCTTTTTGTAAGATTGCGGATGCTGATGTCGTTCATACAGGTGTATGGTAGCAAAAATGGGTGTACTACGCCAGAGGTCTTGTAATAGAATACAGACGACAGATTCGCTTCGTTGACAGAATATAGAAAATCCAAACTGGGGGCGGCCGCTTCGCGGCCGCCCCCAGTTTGTAACACTCCCTCTTACTTCTTTTGTATTGTCTTTCCTTATCCCCACCGGCTCAGGTCTTCTCCTTATATACTGTACCTATATGGACAAAAAAATTCGTGTAGGTATTAATGGTTTTGGACGCATTGGACGTGCGTTCTTCAAAGTTGCGTACGGAAGAGATGATATGGAAGTGGTAGCAATCAACGATCTTGGTGATGTACACAATCTTGCGTATCTTCTTCAGTACGATACGGTGTATCGTGTGTCACATTTCGATGTGCATGCAGATATCGTGGAAGGAGAAACTCCTGAAGCAAAAGAACAGTATCTCGTCACCGAAGAAGACGAAGTAGAAACACGTGTAAAAGTGTTTCAAGAGAAGGATCCGAGTGCTATTCCTTGGAGTTCACTTCAGGTTGATGTGGTAGTGGAGTCAACAGGACTTTTTGTGGCATATGATAAGGCGTCCGCGCATCTTAAGGGTGGAGCTAAGGCGGTGGTGATTTCTGCACCAGCAAAGAAAGGAGAAGACGAGTCAGTGCACGGAGAAACAATATTATTTGGTATCAACGAAGACAAATTCGGCACTTGTCAGGTGACATCGAACGCATCGTGCACCACGAATGCTTCTTCTCCTGTGATTGCGATTTTAGATGAAGCAATTGGTATTGAGAAAGCTATTCTTAATACTGTGCATTCTTATACAGCATCTCAGGGTATTGTTGATGGTCCTAACAAAAAAGACTTCCGCGAAGGTCGCGCTGCTGCACAGAATATTGTCCCTTCATCAACCGGCGCCGCGATTGCAGTTACCAAAGCATTCCCAACACTTGAAGGACTCTTCGATGGGGTGTCTATCCGTGTTCCAACTCCTGCAGGATCAATCGCTGACATTACTTTCATTGCTAAGCGCCCAACAACAGTAGAAGAAGTGAACGATGCTCTGAAGAAAGCAGCAGAATCTGATCGCTTCTCTTCCATCTTCCAGGCAACAGAAGAAGAGCTCGTCTCAAGTGATATCATCGGACTTCCCTATGCGTCCATCGCTGATCTCAAAATGACACGTGTCGTCGGGGGTAATCTCGTCAAAGTACTCGCATGGTATGATAACGAAATGGGGTACACTCATACTCTCGTAGAGCATGTCGCAAAAGTAGGGGAGAAACTCTCTCAATAATCATATTTATGAAAGGCGTCGACACGTATATTCCTATTCAGAAAGAAGACATTGTTTCTATACTTACTTCTAAAGATATAAGCAAGATTCAAGGGAGAAATATCGCTGTTCAGCTTGGAACGTACGATAAAGGAGAAATGATTGCTTTTTTTGATATGGTAATTAACCAGGTCAACAAAATTGCTCTTGAAAAAGAAATGAATAAGTATTTTTTGGTTGCTAAGCAGGTTGATGAAAACCTTGAAGAACCTTTCGAGTATTGTATCGATCTACATGACCATGTACTGCGAAATGGTGCGTCTATTACTGAGTTTCTTTTTGACGATAAATAGTTATGGCATATTTAGGAAGAAATACTTCATACCGTAATAAACAAGGAGACGGTACAGGCCCTCAGGGTAACCCTTCTTTGGAAAGTGCACAGATTCGTCCAGACACAACACAAAATCAAGTGCTTCCTATTGAGCAACATAAAAAGGAGATTTGTGACGTGATTGCCACGAATAATAAAGCGATTTTGGTAGGAGAAACTGGTTCTGGTAAGACAACGCGTACACCTCTGTATCTTATGGAGAGCTTCTCTGATGCAAAGATTGCAATTACTTCGCCAAGGGTATTTCCTGCACGAAGTGTCTCTCGTTTTGTTGCGAATTCTTCTGGTGGTGTGGTTGGTGGTGAAGTTGGTCTTTGGACTCGTAATGAAAAGAAGGTAAGCAAAGATACTAGAGCAACCTTTATGACTGATGGTATTTTGCTTAACTTGTTGCGACAAGATGAAATGTTGCTTTCTTTGGATATTGTGATGGTGGATGAAGCGCATGAGCGTACTATTAATATCGATCTTCTGCTTGGACTTCTTAAGCGTGCACAGAAGTTGCGTGAAGAAAGAGGGGAGAAGCCTCTTAAGGTTATGGTTGCTTCCGCGACACTTGAGGAAGAAAAGTTCGCTGACTACTTTGATAGTTCCCCTGTAGTAAAAGTCCCAGGAAGGTTGCACCCTGTTGATGTTAAGTATATTCCACCGGATCCACTTGAAGGTAATCTTCCTATGTCTTCTCGAGTTGCAGAGGTTGTGAAGTCTATTGTGGAAAGTAAGGATCAGGAAGGAGATATTCTTGTGTTTCTTCCAGGAGAAGATGATATCAATCGTGCCATTGAAGAAATTAGAAGAAGAGTTTCATCTGAAGATGTTGCGCTTTTCCCACTTTTTGGAATGCTTGATGCGAAAGACCAGGATAGTATTTTTGCTCCTAATGCAAAACGTAAGGTTATTGTGTCGACAAACATTGCGGAAACTTCCGTCACCATTGACGGTGTTCGTCATGTGATCGATTCTGGTGAAGTGAAGGAGATGGTGTACGATCCTCGTACGGGAATCAATGCGCTTAAAGTTTCTCCATGTTCGCAAGCAAATATGAACCAACGTATGGGGCGTGCAGGGCGTACTGCCCCAGGTACTTGTTATCGTCTTATGCCAAAGGCTGAGTTTGACAACAGAGAGAAATTCCAAAGACCAGAAATTTTCCGTAAAGATCTAGCAGAAGTGGTACTGCGTATGAAGGAGATGGGGATTGATGATGTGGAACACTTTGATTTTATTGACCCTCCTTCTTCACATCAACTTCATGAAGCAGTAGAGCAATTAAAAAGACTTGAAGCGCTTGACGCGTCTGGCAAAATTACCGATATCGGAAGAGAAATGTTTGCACTACAAGTGAGACCCGATCTTGCGCGTATGTTGATCGAAGCAAAGCATCTTGGGGTGGTTCCTCAAATGGTTGATGTGGTTGCGATGCTTTCACCCTCAAAACCAGTGTTTGTTAATCCTAATAAGAATGAACCAAATGAAACTAAGAGACTAGAAAATGAAAAACGTCTCTCTGCACAGAGCGCGCTTCGTGTTCCGCGGTCTGATAGTCTTACTATGCTTAATGTATGGAAGAAGTATGTTGAGTCTGGTATGGATAAACAGTTTGCTTATGATCATCTTCTTAATAGCAAATCGCTGGAAGAAGTAAAGTTGATACGTCTACAGCTTCTTCGTGTGCTGGGAGAAGCAGGAATATCAAATGGGGGTCAGGACGATAAAGAAGTTCCTCGTGGAGCATTGTTACAGTGTATATTGTCAGCTGTCCCAGACGCTCTTCTGTACTGTCCTGGATATAAAAAAATTAATTACAAGTCTTTTGAGTTTAGTTCTCCGCTTCAAGAGGTGCGCATCTTCCCAGGGTCTGCTTGTTTTTATCGAGGTGATACCTTGTTGGTTGCGCTTAATATACAACAATCAGCAAAGAAGGATAGGTATGGGTATACAGAGGAAGTTACTTATGCAAGAGTTTGTGACACTTTCTCCCTTGAAGAGGCTACGAAGATATTACCAAAAGGGTGGATCACTGAAGTTCCTTCAGGGGAACCTAGGATGAGTTATTCTGGGTCTATGTACCAATCTTATCAAATTCGAATTAAAGGGGTACCTTTTACTTCTCTTGAGAAGGAAATTACTTCTCTTGATGCAAAAGTACCGAGACTTATTGCTGCAGCTCACTATACTAATCAGCGCATATTGCGTCAGGTAAATGAATATTATAGAAGATCTGGGAAGGTAGAAGTTAATGAGTCAATTCTTTCTGAGTTGTACAAGGATGTTATTAAAGGGAAGGGGCTCACCACAGAAGAAGAGGTTATCTCCAATCAAAATGCGTTCACTCTTCACATAGAGGATTTATTACCAGAAAAAGAGCGTGAAAAAATAGACAAAGATTGCCCAGAGCAAATTACTGACCCTACTACAGGAAGGACTTTTTCTGTTATATACACCCGTGACTTAGGCGGACGTCTTACGGCTTCTGTTGGGATACATACCCCGACGGAAGTGAAAGCTTTTTCAAAAGTTCTGTTACCTTCTTTTAGTACGGTAAGTCGCCTTGTTTTTACTTATGGGTCTCGTTCTTTTGCAACATTATCAGAAGTACAAGTGTGTATAGAGGAAGAAAAGAGAATGAGGGAGGAACTGATTCGTCAGGCAGAAGCGTGGAGACGAGCCGCAGAAGAAAAAGTTGCACAACTTAACAGAGACAGAGAAGAAAAAAACACCGAGCAAAGAGCCCTTGATAAAGAAAGAAAGGACCGAGAAAAAGCAGAGTCTAAACCTGTAAAGGTTGAAAAGACACAAGAAGAGTTGAAAAAGGAATGGGTAGATAAAGTTACTATTTTTAGAGATTTGCTTCCCGTGCTTAGATCTATTGTTGAAGGTAAGAACGAAAAGTTTTTCAAAGATAAGCAAAAGGTTATTGACCGTAGCAGAGAACTAAGAACCACATGTAATGCTATGGTTTCTAAATTACAAGAGAGTGGAGACCTTGATGAGTCAACAAAAGGAGAGCTCAGTACTCTTGAAAGAAATATTATTACTCTCTTTAAGCGTGCTGAAATAGGGGGTCCTGATGTGGTGATCTCATCAATTGTTTCGATGGAAGCGGCGCTTGTAGATGCTGCAAGAAGAAATGAAGTTGATATAGATGAATCATTGCTCGCAAAGATTCGCGATACTTCGCTTAAGTCTGTGCTTAAGGGATCAAAGACTTCTTTGACTGCTGATGAAGCCGACGGTGTGTTGATTGAGCTTGTGTAAATCGTTGGTCGGCAAACTTTTTACTGGTATACTTGTAAGATATGAAAATTTATGTAGCAACTGATCACGCTGGGTTTTCTCTTAAGGAAGACGTGAAGAGATATTTATTGGAACAGGGGAATGAGGTTATTGATTGTGGAGCAGAAGCGCTTGTAGAAGGAGATGGATATCCAGAATACATGGCAAAGGCTGCAGCACAAGTACAACATGACGCACTTCATGAACCGTCATGGGGAGTTATTTTTGGAGGATCAGGACAAGGAGAAGCAATTGTTGCTAATCGATTCCGTCATGTGCGTGCGATTGTCTACGCTGGTGGGTCACTTGATTTGGTACGTCTTGGACGAGAACACAATGATGCGAATATTATCTCCATCGGTGCACGCTTCGTAACCTTTGATCAAGCAAAAGAAGCAATTGATCTCTTCCTTGCAACACCATTTTCTCACGAAGAGCGTCACTCTGACCGTATTATTAAGATTGACGAGTTGGTGAAGTAACATGATACACTGTAAAGAGACAGATAAGTAATACATATATGGACCAAAATCTTCCAGTAAAGTTTTTTTATGCAGTGCTTGCACTTGTACTTGTGACAGGACTCTTTTTGCCGTTAGCTTCTAATCCTAACCCTAAGGATTGTAATAATTATCCAGATGGAGCAGGAGGGTACTTCTTAAAATGTAAAGATACACATATGTCTCTTTACGATAAGTTTAGACAAAAATAATTTCACTCGTATGAACTCAAAAGCATCATGGGCACTGCTTCTTCTTGTGGTACTTGCAGCGTTATTTGCACCAATTATTCCTAATGATTCTATTGCTGATTGTATAGAAGATGATACTGTTGCCTGTGATAAGGTGGATGCATATGTGTCAGTATATTCAAAATATATCAAGTAGTTCTCGTCGTACAGCATTCACACATTCTTGTAATTAAGAGATACTATTTAGTGATACACTTAGAGGTATGATTATCACTCCTGCAATACTTCCTTCTAACTTTCATGAATTACTTCATACGCTCTTTCTTGTTGAAGGGGTAGTGGATCGTGTACAAATAGATATTTGTGATGGAGTGTTTGGGTTGGAGAAAACATGGTTACCGTATAAGGAAAAAGATCTTCCTCATGGATTTTCGTATGAATTTGACTGTATGGTCAAAGATTGGAGGAAGTATATTGCGCGTATTGTTGCGATAGAGGGTGTTGATTCTGTTGTTGCTCATATTGATGAAATGTCTCTTGAAGATTTGGCTGAGCTGGTAGCAGTGGTGAAGCCTTACGGAACCTATCTCGGGCTTTCGGTTTCGCTTTCTTATGATGCAGATACTTTTATCGATAGAGTACGCTTTGTGATGTCTAAGTATTCCAAGGTGTACATTCAGGTGATGGGAATACGGCATATTGGTGCACAAGGACAACCGTTTGATCCTGAAGCGCTTCGTCGGGTGGAATATTTGCATCACGCACTTCGTCACTTTGATATTCAAGTAGATGGTGCAATGAATAATGATACCATCTTACGAGTGCTTAATCGTGGTGCAACCGGTGCGGTAGTTGGGTCATATATTTTTAAATCACGTACTACTAAAGAGCAGATCAAAAAAGTTATTGATGAGCTAGAGAGGAGTTTTGGAAAGAGGTAGACGATAGATACAAGAACAAAGACAACAGAACACAGAAAAAGACAGAAATGCGGACGCCGAAGGCGTCCGCGTTTTTCTATTATCTGAGAGCAAAGTGAGTCTGTTCTCTGTTGTCTATTTCTCTCTTCTCCACTTCCACTTTCTTACGATCGCTATATACTACGAAGTATATGCATTCACTTACTGATGTAGAAGTACAAGCCCTCACACTTCGTGCTGAAGATGTGAGAGAAAGTATTATTAAAATGTTGGTTGAGGCAGGGAGTGGTCACACTGCTGGGTCATTAGGAATGGCAGATGTATTCACTGCGCTTTATTTTAGAATTTTAAAACACAATCCACGTCATCCGAATTGGGTAGAACGTGATAGACTCATTCTTTCTAATGGGCATATTGCTCCAGGTCTTTATTCTGCAATGGCTCATGCTGGTTACTTTTCTGTAGCAGAACTAAAAACACTTCGTCGTTTTGGTGGTCGTCTTCAGGGTCACCCACACAAAGGAACACTTCCTGGTATTGAGACATCTTCTGGGCCTCTTGGGTCAGGGCTTTCTCAAGCAATAGGAATGGCACTTATGGATCGTATGGAAGAGCATAAACCAGACAGGTACTTTTACTGTTGTATGGGGGATGGTGAGATTAATGAAGGGCAAGTATGGGAATCATTTTTGTTGCTTAATAAGTACAAATTGCATAAAGTGATTTCAATTATTGATCGTAATACGATTCAGATTGATGGGTACACAGAAGATGTGCTTCCTCTTGAACCGCTTAAGGCAAAGCTTGAAGGATTTAATTTCCAAGTACTTGATGTTGATGGTCATGACTTCCGTGACATTGTGCGAGCGGTTGGTCTTGCGAAGAGTACACTTGATCGACCAACGGTACTTATTATGCACACCATACCAGGGAAGGGGGTAACTGCTTTCGAAGGTGACTACAGATGGCATGGTAAGGCTCCAACTATTGAAGAAGGTAAAGCAGCACTTAAAGAGTTACGAAGTATGCGTGGCAAGGTTCAGTATACAGAAATGTAATTATTAGTATTTATTTAACACTTTACTGTATGTTACGAAAAACACTGTTTACTACACAAGAAGAAGAGCGCCCTACACGAGAAGGTTTTGGAGAAGGGCTTGTTGCAGCTGGTACTAAAGACGATCGTATTGTTGCGCTTTGCGCTGATCTTACGGAGAGTGTGAAGATGGATGGGTTCAGAGCGAAGTTTCCAAAACGCTTCTTCGAAACAGGTATCACTGAACAGGCGATGTCAGGACTTGCTTCAGGAATGGCAGCAATGGGGTATGTGCCTTTCTTTTCGAGCTACGCCGCTTTTTCTCCTGGAAGAAATTGGGAACAGATTCGTACTACGATTGCCTATAACGACGTGCCGGTGAAGATTGTTGGTGCACACACTGGTCTTTCGGTGGGGCCAGACGGAGCAACACATCAAGCAATTGAAGATATTGCGCTTATGCGCATGATTCCTAACATGCAGGTGTTCGTACCATGTGATGCAATAGAGGCACGTGCAATTACTGAGCATATTGCAACCACCAAAGAGCCGGCGTACCTTCGACTTACTCGTGAGAAGACCCCTGTTCTTCTTCCTGATAACTATACATGGGGTCATGGGAAAGGGTATGTGATGTATACACCACAACATAAATACGGAGGAACCTTTTTACACGCAGTAGCTATTATTGCATGTGGTCCGGTGATTTATGAAGCGGTCAAAGCAGCAATGATTCTTGAAAAGGAAAGCATTGGAGTAACGGTAGTGAATATGCCACAAATAAAACCACTTGATGTCGGGTTCCTTCTTCGTTTAGTCAAAGAAGTTCGTGCGATTGTTACCGTAGAAGAACATCAAATTGCAGGAGGTTTAGGTGGAGCGGTGACTGAGTACTTAAGTGAACATCATCCTGTACGTATTGGTCGTATCGGTATCAAAGATCGTTTTGGTCAAAGTGGTAAAACTGCTGAGCTTTACGATGAGTATGAACTTTCTGCAAAGCATATTGCAGCGAAGGTAAGAGAGGTGTTGCATTAGAGAAACATAAGAAGCAAAATATAGACAACAAACAACAGACAACAGAGCACAGACGTACAGATCCGTTTCGCGAACAGATAAAAGAATGCGGGGGCGGCGTAAGGCGCCCCCGCATTCTTTGTATTCATCTGTCTTCTGTCTTCTGTTTATCTGCGTTCTGCTTCCTATTCCATTATTTTCAACTCATACTCAGCTGGCGCATCTTTTAGTAACTTTTCAAGAGCGTCTTCAGTGAGAAGTCCTTCTTGTGCACCTACATGTTGCACTACATTCATACTGTTGATTGGCGCTCGCTTCATTGCATATGCTGGGTCGTATCCTTTTGCTAGGTATGCAATAAATGTTGAGAAGAAAGCATCTCCTGCACCTGTTCGTTCAAGAGGAGGTGCAAGGTCAGGATATAGTGGCATACTAAAAAAAGTATTTTCAAACTTCATATATGCACCATGTGGTCCATCGGTAACAATAGATACTTTCGGTCCAAGCTTTTCTAGTCCATTAAGAAGATCTTTTATTTCTGCGTTCTCTGTGCCAAGTAATCCTTCTGCTTCTTCTTTGTTCATACACACTACCTCTGTATATTTATAGAGTTCCGCAATGTCTGCGCCGAATCCAAGCTGGAATGTTCCTGGTTGGAATGCGAGCTTCACCTCTGGATTGTTTTTGACATACTCAGTAAGTTCGTGGTGGAAGGGTAGAGTGTGCTTGCCAAGTGAGGAGAGGTAGAGCCATTTTGGTTTACCGATATCAGGAATGACGGGGGTAAATTGTTCATGCTTAATAAGAATAGTTCTGTCATCTCCCCACCAAAGTACATAATGGTAGTTAGTTTTTTTACCATCTTCTTTATGAATAAAATCTGTTGCCACTTTTTCTTTAGTAAGTTGTGCAATACATTGATTAGCGTAGTCATCATTTCCTAAAGATGTAATGAGGCCAGAGGTAAGACCGAGGCGCGCAGCCGAAACAGACGCATTTGCACTGTTACCTACCGCAGGGAGTACGTATACTTCATCAAAAGGAACTTTCATTCCATAGGGGATGCAAAGTTCTTGCCCGTGGGCGGTTTCTTGTAAATGTCCAACGGACAGTCTAATAAAAGCATCGATGACTGTATCACCAATAGCAACGAAGTCGAATTCCTGTTTGTTTTCCATATACTTTTTAGTATAGCAAGAGTGTGGTGTATACTATGTTGATATGAAGACATTAACATCACAAAGCGAACGTTACTTAGAAATTGTTGAAGAGTATAAAAAGACAGGTAAGGCAATTGCTCATTTTAATATTTCTAATCTTGATCAAGCTCGTGCAATTGCACAAGTTGCACAAGAGCTTAATCAGCCAGTGATTATTGGAGCAAGTGAAGGTGAGCGCGAGTATATGGGTGTTGATATGGTTCGTACTATTGTGAATGAACTTAACCAAGAATATGAAGTACCTATTTTTCTTAATGCAGATCACACCTATTCTCTTGAAAAGGTAGAGGAAGTTGTTGAAGCAGGGTATGATAGTGTAATTGTTGACGGTGCCAAGCTTCCTTACGAAGAGAACGTTGCGCTTGTGAAGGCTTGTGTTGATTTTGTTCGTGCCTATGAAGAAAAGACAGGAAAGCGTGTACTTGTAGAAGCAGAGCTTGGATATATTGGTCAGTCTTCTTCCCTTAATGCATCTCTTCCAGAAGGAGTCTCAGAATCAAATCTTACCACTAAGGAACAAGCGAAGGATTTTGTACTTCGTACAGGGATTGATATGTTTGCGCCAGCAATTGGTAATGTCCACGGGATGCTTATCGATGCCGAGGAACCAAAACTTCATATTGATCGCCTCAAAGAAATCAAAGAAGTCATCGATATCCCAATGGTGCTTCATGGTGCATCAGGGAATACTGATGAAGATTTGATTGCGTCTATTGATGCAGGGATTTCGATTGTTCATATCAATACAGAGATTCGCAAAGCATTCCGTGATGGTGAAAAAGAATACATGGACACACATCCTAATGAAGTTGCACCCTACAAGTTCGGTCACGAAGGCCAGGAAGAAATGAAGAAAGTGGTACGAGCAAAGATGGAGTTGTATAGGAAATAAAGATATACATCACTATGTACTACTACACAGGTGTTGTCTCTCTACTTCTTGTTACTGGAATTATTCTTGAAATTAAATTTCATGAACACTTGTTTCGTTTTTGGAAAGAGCGTTTGTTGTGGGTCCTACTTGCTTTAGTAATAGGGGTTGCGTGGGATTATTATGCTATACCTAGGCAACATTGGGTGTTTCCTGGGCGGGGAATTTTAGGGATAAAGTTGTTTGGATTTATTCCAGTAGAGGAGTTGTTATGGTTTTTGATTGTTCCTTATTTCTGGCTTGTGGTATATCACACCATTCACTTGGTTAACGATAAAAAATAATATGCAAGAAATGTCCATTCTTATTCTTTTGTTTTTAGGTTCTCTTTTTTTGAAGATAAAGTATAAAGAAGTTTTGTACCACTCCAAAAAAGAAAGGTTGTTAATTAACGGTATTATTTTTGTAACGATGATGTCGTGGGAAGCACTTAGTCATGTGCTGCAGGTCTGGCTTTACCCTGGGCCTGGGATGGTGGGAATATTTATATTTGGCCTACCTCTTGAGTTGTATGTTTTTTATATCGTCTTACCCGACTTTGCGTTTACTGTGTATGAGTTGATACGACACACACTAGGAAAGGAGTACCGGAGCACCTCCCGATAATGTGTACTCGTGTATTTTGGTAAATTTGTTGACCTACCGTATCGCCGCTTCGATTAGTTTGCCGACAAAGTACGCAACGCCTGCACAAAGAGTTCCGATGCCAACGGATTGTAGAATCATGGCGAGTTTATTTTTCTTAAGCACATAGCCACGCATGTACCCGATCGAAATAAATGCAATCAAGGTAAAAAGAATAGAAAGAAAGAAGTTATTTGCGGGAAGTGTGATAGCAAGCGCAAGAAGAAAGGGGATAAGAGGAACAAGTCCCACTAAAGAGAAAGCAAAAAAGGTGATACACGCTTGTGTAAATGATTTTTTGTCATTTGCATCAACTTTTGACTCTTCGGAGAGGTAGTCTGCGGATGCCATAGAGAATCCGTCTGAGGCAAGATTTGCACAGCCAAGTATAATAATTACTTTTGGATCAAGTCCTGCGCCAGCCGCTCCTGCCATCACTGAGAATGTGGTAATAGCACCGTCTGATCCGCCGTAAACAATCGCAGGAAGAATAGTTTTGATATGTTTCATGGTGATCAGTATACTATCTTTTAAAAAAATGCTCTATGTGCTGTATACTGCTTGCATATGCTACAACACGATTACAACAAAGAAGCACTTGATCTGCACAAAGTACATCATGGTAAGATTGGTACCGAAACCAAAGTGCCACTTGCGACACGAGAAGATCTTTCTCGTGCGTATACACCAGGAGTTGCAGAAGTGTGTCGAGAGATTGCACGCGATGAAAGTCTTGCACGAGAGTATACTCTTAAGCGAAATACTGTTGCTATTATAAGTGATGGATCAGCCATCTTAGGGCTTGGTAATCTTGGCCCACTTGCAGCAATTCCTGTTATGGAAGGTAAAGCTGCAATACTAAAAACCTTCGCAGGGGTAGATGCGTTCCCCATTTGTCTTGCTACACAAGACACTGAAGAGATCATCAAAGCGGTGAAGCAACTTGCACCAGTATTTGGTGCGGTTAATCTCGAAGACATTGCAGCGCCACGGTGTTTTGAAATTGAGGAACGATTACGTAAAGAACTTCCTATTCCTGTGATGCATGATGATCAATGGGGGACTGCAACGGTTGTGCTTGCGGGGGTAATCAACGCCCTCACGCTTCGTGGTCTTACTAAGGAAGAAGTGAAGGTGGTAGTTAATGGTGTTGGGTCAGCTGGTGTTGCAGTTTCAAGATTACTTTTTGCGTATGGGGTGCGTGATATTGTATTTGTTGATAGTAAGGGAATTATCTATCAGGGTCGCACTGATCTTACTAAAGAAAAAGAAGAACTTATTACAACAAGTAGTGCGATCGTTACAGAAGGTACGCTTGCGGACGCAATGAAAGGACGTCATCTTTTCGTTGGATTATCTAAGCCTGGTACAGTGACTAAAGCAATGGTGCAGTCGATGGCAGAGCGTCCTATGATCTTTTCGCTCGCTAATCCAACTCCTGAGATTATGCCAGAAGAGGCATATGAAGCAGGGGCGTTCATCGTCGCAACTGGTCGTAGTGATTATCCTAATCAACTTAACAACTCGCTTATTTTCCCAGGAGTATTTAAGGGTGTGCTTGATAAAAATGTTGTACAGTTTGACACCGAACTCTTTATACGCGCAGCGCATGCACTTGCGTCCCATGTCAAAACGCCAACCGTGGAAGCAATACTTCCAACCATGTTCGATGAGACTCTGGTGGAGGCGATTGCAAAAGTGGTGTAACACACTCTAGTGGTTGTATAAAAACAAAATCCGCACAGCATACCAAGATGGTCCTACTGTGCGGGGGTGAGGTTTTCTTGCAGAACCCTTTCTTTTTCTTTTATTGCTTGTTTCATCAGTGTACGATGGAGAGCTTGTACTAGCTTCTGCCACTTCCTCCAGTCAGGCATCCCACCTTCCCCACCTTCTGTTTCCAGAAGATGTAGTGTGCGTTCAAGCATGAGAGGATAGTGTCTGAAGATTTCTTCTACTTTCTGCATTTGTGTTTCTTTTTTTGTCGCAGCAAGCGTGAAGATATTGTCATATCCATCGAACGGCTTTGCGATCAATGCTTCAACTCGATCGCATCGAATGACTCTTTCCAGAAATTCGTCACGTGATTCAGTGTCTTTCTTTTTTGTTAACCACATGACAAGGTAGGCAATTACTTTACCTATAAGCTTAACAATCTGAGATTTTGCAATGAAAGGAGTTGACCCACCCTTCTTTGCATCTTCGACAGTGTCATGCAGAAGGATTACACACAGGATAATGTATGAGAAGACTCCGAATTTGTGCATGAGTAGACATGCATGCACGTACTGTCTAAAGACGTGCATGAAGTAGATTTCACCACTTGCACGGTTCGGTGCATTTTTGTGCCCCTCGTAAGAAAGGACGAAAGAGGTACGGATGAGATCTTTTGCTTTTTCGGTGCACTGTGTTTCTGGGAAAAGTGCAAAACTTCTTTCGAGAATCTTACGAAGAGAATTTTGTGATGGTGCGACCGGGTGAAGGGCACGCATCATCTGCCGCAGCTGGACAGCCATGAGTGTGCTCCTTACGAGATGAGGGGGTACAACTGCAGTCACACTACTGGAAAAAGGGCAATTTGTAAAGAAAAGCAAAAAGGCTCGCCATTGGCGAGCCTAGAAATGAAAAGTTACTTTTATTGTCTTATGTTTGGAACATGAGTTCCGCTGGCATAACTTTACGGCAAACCGGTTCTGCTACAGCAAAGATGTCATTATCCAAGAGTTGGAATGAGGTTTGAGACCCTCGATCCAGGTTACTGCCGAAGAAGGCTAGGTTGTTCCGGAAGGCAGCCGCAGCATTCTCGACTTGTCTTCCTCCACCGGGAAGTGGCACGGAAGAAGGGACAGGCACTTCAGCAACCATGCTGATAAGGTCAACGAAGTAGATTATCTTTGAGTAGAGCACAGATGCGTTGATATCGTGAGTCAGAGCGTGCGCTCTTCCTCCGGTAGAAATTAAGAAGTCAAGGCTTTGGATATAGGCATCAGCATATCCGTCAACCGAGTTAGCAACATAGAGAGGTTCGTCATCATCGTTTACATAGAAGATAAACTTTGGACAAGAAAAACCAAGCCCACCAAGATTTTCTTCTTTTTTTACTTGAAGCAATGCGCCGTCCACTTCGCTGTCAACCGCACCGTGTGCGACAAACACTTTTGTTTTAGGGAATCTGTTCCTGAAGTTTTTAAGCATTGTACGAAAGACACGAATACATGCCGCTTTGTAAGCGCCAGGCTTAATGCCGTAGGTAATAAGGAAGTCTGTGCTTAGAGTTGTGTACCCATTCATGGAGACCACAAAAGAACCAGGTTCTCTTCTCAGGTGTAGAGAAACCGCTTGTTTGAGCTCGTGGGCAAGAAAGATCGGTTTACGGTAAAACTTTTTTTGGACACACTTCTCCCCTTCAACCTCAATCACTTCAACACCAGGAAGTTCCGAGAGATAGTCTAAGTAAGGGTGCTGTACAATAAAAACATCACCATCTTTAAAGATGGTTCCATTAGAGTCCATAGGTATTCCTTTCATTTGAACGATCAAGCCATTTTTTATACTATAATGAAAAGTTCTTCTTGTCAAGAAAAATGCCTTTCCGTAAGAGTTTAGGAAAGGCATTACATTATTTTTTTCTGAAAAGATACCATATGCAAGCTTCAGGAAGAGGTTGTCCTGTCCTTTGATTGGTACCATAAAAAGAGGGGTTCTCTTTGACCACCAGAAAGTCATCAACAGAAAGCGCTTCTCTTTGTGGGTGCGCTGTAGGTGATTTACCAAACAGAAGCTCTTCAGCGTCTACTTTTATTTTTTTGAAAGGAAGAGTAAAAATACTTGGACATTGGTAGAGAAATGCAAGTACTTCACTACTAGAACACGGTGTGTAGGTAAGGGACATATAAAGCCTCCGAAGAACAATAACTTCCACTATCCTTACATAAGAGAACTACAGAGTCAACCGATTTCGTTAAGTGAGAAAGTATATGGTAGGATAGCAGTATGTCATTTTCTTTTGAGATTAGTAAGAAGTCAGAGGAAGCCCCACTTGCTCGCGCCGGAGTGATACACACACCACACGGTGATGTGGAAACACCAGCATTCATTACAGTTGGCACGAAGGCTACTGTGAAGTCTCTTACTCCTGAAGCGGTTAAAGATATAGTCGGCGCACAGTGTGTACTTGCCAATACCTATCATCTCTATCTTGAACCAGGAGATGAACTTGTTGCGCGCCATGGAGGGTTTGCCAAGATGATGGGGTGGGGAAAGTATGAGAATACAGATAACAGAACACAGACCGCTTCGCTTACAGACGAGAAAAATAAAACTATAAAGAATGCACGAACATTTAGAGCAATGCCAACATTTACAGACTCAGGAGGATTCCAGGTCTTTTCGCTTGGTCACGCACTTGGTCATGGAGTAAGTAAAATTGCAACGAATGAAGAAATTAGTAGAAGAGAGGCTGGTGAAAAAGAAAAAGAAAAGACTCACGAACGGCTTTCTAAAATTGACGATGATGGGGTTACCTTTACGTCGGTGATTGATGGCAGTGAGCATCGCTTTACTCCTGAGAGAAGTATGCAAATACAACATAATCTTGGTGCAGATATGTTTTTTGCATTTGATGAATGCACTTCTCCTCTTGCGCCAATTGAATATCAGAAGGAGGCACTTGCGAGAACGCATGCGTGGGCTGCAAGAAGTCTCGCTGAACATAAACGGCTTGGTAAGAGCGAGGCAACAGGGGAGATGCAGGCACTTTTTGGAGTGGTACAGGGTGGAGCCTACGAAGAGTTGCGCAAGGAGTCAGCAAGAGTGCTCGGTGCAATGGACTTCGATGGCTACGGTATCGGAGGAAGTTTTACTAAAGAAGATATGGCAACTGCGGTGAAGTGGGTGAATGAAATTCTTCCAGAACAAAAGCCTCGTCATCTTCTTGGTATTGGAGAGCCAATTGATATTTTGCTTGGTATCGAAAATGGGGTTGATACTTTTGATTGTGTCGCTCCTACACGCATTGCACGTAATGGTGCGCTATATACCTATGATGGTCGCATTAATATTATGAATGCGAAGTATAGGAAAGATCTCTCTCCAATCGCAGAAGATGAAAGTTGGTACACTCACCGCTACACGAAGGCATATCTTGCACATCTCTTTAGGGCAGACGAAATGCTCGCGGCAACACTTGCGTCTATTCATAATCTCACCTTTTTGACGAAGCTGTGTGAGGAAGCCCGGGCACATTTGATTGCGGGGACATTCATGGAATTCAAGACAGCGTTTTTGAAGAGGTATTATGGGGGCAAAAAAGAGAACCTAGATAAGTAAACAAGGTTACAAAAAGAATGGAGTTATAAGAGAGGCAAATGTGTAAAGGATACACTTTTTCTTTACATGCTTTTTACTAACAAAGAATCGCACTGTAAGCATACAGTGCGATAGTGTTATACACGATTTTCGTTTCTTTTTGAGCAACGTAATAGCCTTGTGTCCAGTAAAGAAAAGGAGGATCGAAGACCCAATTCCTTTAATGGTGAAAAAAATAATTGTTGCCCACCATCCTGTAATTACTCCACTTAGATAGAGCGCTCACAGGATTATAAAAAGAGCGAACACAAAGAGCAATTTCTTTTTGTGCGTCCTTCCGTAGGTACAAGTCTCATCCCAGATCTTTCCCATGTAACATCTCCGTTGGTTGTACGGTCAAAAAGAATTTATTAAGCGTAGCGTGTACGTAAAGAGAAGTCAAATGTTGGTGTCTGTGCAGGTGGTGACTTTCTTTGTCGAATTTTCTTTTAGCGCTTAGACCTTAGCTCCTGTTCTGTGAGTAACAGAAAAGTGATCAGAAGCCAGCATGGTACACTAAATAGTATCCAGTATGCAAACATTGAAACATCTAAGCAGTAAACTCCTTTCTCGTATTAACGCGGAGATAATTAACCGGTACACGGTATATTTTCTTGTGTTTTTTTTGTGGGCCCCGCATGGAGCCAAGGAATGCATTGAAGGAGTGTGCAACGGCCCACAGTTTGTTGCTCCACTCCTTTTTGTTTTTTTGATGCCTAATTGGACTATCGATATGACCCTTCACGGGTGGGCAATGCAAGCACTTTTTGCACCACCTCTTCTTATAGTGATGTATCTTTTGTATTTTTTTGCAAGAGGGGTATGGGAGAAGTTGCTTACGATCTACCTTGTGAGATGGGGTGTTATGTGGATTGCGATACTTGTGTATTATAATTTTGTTTTTTGGTACGGACCACTTCGTGAATATGTGTTCCCGTTGTTTTCTTTTTAGTACAAGTCTTTTCTAAGTATTTTTATGCAAGCATCAACCCTTCATCGTATTACGAGAATGTTATGGATACCACTCCTTGCTTTTGTTGCAGGTGTTCCTATTATCGCATGGGCATTAACAGTTTCTTGGAAAGATAACCTTTCTTCAGACTTTCTTTTTTTGACTACGCTTGGGCAATTTTCTGGAATCTTGGGTATGCAGTTATTTGCATTTACTCTCATTCTCTCGTCACGACTTACTTTTTTGGAATTCTTTTTTGGCGGTCTTGACCGTATGTATGTGATACATCACAGGACAGGGGTTATTGCATTCGCTTTGCTTGCACTTCATCCGCTTGTACTCGCGTTTCGCTTTTTGGGGGACTCAGTCGAAGAGGTTATGAACTTTTTGACTCCAACATTTGGTAGTAGTACCTTCCCAAAAGATATTGGTATTCTTGCAATTCTTCTAATGCTTGTTCTTATAGGCCTTACTTTTTATGGATCTTTTTTTTCTTATCCAAAACTTAAGGTTGCACATAAATTTTTAGGAGCAGCATTTTTTTTGGGTGGACTGCACATGTATCTTATCCCTGGAGTGATTACGGATAATTTTTTTGTGAAGGTTTTTTGTGTGACGACCGCACTTGTTGGAGTTGTACTTTTTACTTATAGAAGTTTACTTGCGCGGTACGTTGTAATGAAGTACTCCTATACTGTTGATACCACAAAAGATATTGGGAGTGGTTGTGTAGAGATTACCCTTCGACCAGCAAAGAAAAAAGTGCTTACACATCTTCCTGGACAATTTGCAATGCTTTCTTTTATTAACGCAAAGTCTGTATCTGACGAAGAACATCCTTTTACTATAAGCTCTGCTTCTTTAGATGGATCACTCCGTTTCTCGGTTAAAGCACTTGGAGATTATACGACTGAACTTCAGAAGCTTGGTATCGGGGTTAAGGCAAAAGTGGAAGGTCCTTTCGGAGAATTTTCGTATCTTTACGGAGATAAAGAACAAATATGGGTTGCTGGCGGTATTGGGGTGACACCGTTTGTCAGTATGGCAGAACATCTGCTTAGACAAGAGAAGATGGAGTACGTTGTAGATTTCTTTTACTCAGTTCGAAGTGAAACTGATGGTGTTTACAAAGCAATGTTTGATCAGCTTGCTGCAAAACATGACCAATTCAAATTTCATTTTATGCCAAGTGATAAGGCTGGGTATGTGACCGGGGAAGGGATATTGAAAACCGTAAAAGACGGTGACTCCCGAGACTACTTTGTGTGTGGTCCTCCACCGATGATGCTAGCGTTACGCGAGCAACTTATTGCTCTTAATGTTAATGAGGATAAGATTCATTCTGAACGTTTTGCTTTATTGAAATAACTAACACCGATCACTACTACTATGAAAACATTATTTACCACCGTTGCACTTCTTTTTATAGGTATTGTTGCTTCAGTGTATATCGCAGGTAGTATTAGTCGTGATAATCGACTTATGCGAGAGAATTATACCAAGCAGTTACAAGACAAAATAACAGCACTCTCTTCCGCGGTCGATATTTCTAATCAGACGTTAGAAAAACTAAATAATGATTTTGTTAGTGCACAATCAGAAACAAAAACAACTTCCTCTAAGTCAACATCTAAAACAAAACAGAAAGTAGAAGTTACCTCGACAAAATCTTCCGGAACTAAACTTACTCTTGATGAAGTAGCAAAGCATGCGGTACCAAGTAATTGTTGGATTGTGGTATCTGGTAAAGTGTACTCAGTTGGTGGATATATTACTATGCACCCAGGAGGAAAAAATGCAATTACGAGTCTCTGTGGTAAAGATGCAACCACTGCATTTATTACAAGAGGGGGTACCGGGAAGCATTCTGATTCTTCATGGACACTTCTTGGGAGTTTTTTGATAGGTGCACTTGGAGCAAGTGTTGCTCTATAATTACTGTATGTCTTTTCAGTCTATCGTTACACTTTTCTTAGTCTGGTCTATTTTTGTTGGAGGACTTTCTTCTTATTTTGTTCATGTAGAAAATGAACATGTTGTCTTTACTGCAGGAAGTTCAGAAACAGATGCTTCACTTCCTATTTCTGTTAACGATATTACACGAAAAGTAAGCATGCTTGCAGAGAATATTCTTTCTTCTCCTGTTGCAAAGCGGTATCTTACGGAAGCTGATTCTAAGCAGCTTACCGAAACGCTCGCTGACACTTCTTTAGAAAGCGAAGAAAGTACCTCTTTTACCGATCAACTTTTTGGCTTTACTTCTGTAGTTCGTACTGATAAAAAGTATGCACTCAATGCACACACTATTGGTAACGGGTCAATCATTTATCCGCAAGGAACAGTATGTGGAATGATTTGTTCTGTGGAGTATCAGAAGGGATACATTGCAACACTGGCAGCGGTTGCATATCCGGGAAGTGTTTTTACTAAATGGTCTGGTGCGTGCTCTGGTTCAGGATCGTGTGTTGTCACAATGAATTCTCTAAAAGATGTCACCGCGGTGTTTACCACTACTGCCTCAGAGGCTCCTGTTGCTTCAGTGAAGACAGTAACAAAAGAAGAAGTTGCAAAACATGCAGCCGTAGGAGATTGCTGGATTATTGTATCTGGTAAAGTGTATTCGGTTGGTGGGTATATTGCAATGCATCCAGGAGGGAAGAGTGTTATTGTTCGGTCTTGTGGTCAGGATGCGACAGATGTGTTTACTTCTCGTGGAGGAACAGGGAAGCATTCTTCTTCTGCGTGGTCACTGCTTGGAACTTTTTTGGTTGGTGTACTACCTGGTGTTACTGTACCTACTACTATTCCTAAAGGGTACGCTATGGAACAAGTTGCAGCTCACGATACTGGTAAGGATTGTTGGATTGTGATTTCTGGTAATGTGTATGATGTTACTGCGTACATTCCTATGCATCCAGGAGGAAGAAATCTTCTTATTGCTCAATGTGGGCAGGACGCAACTACGGAGTTTTCGACTCGTGCAGGAACAGGGGCTCACACTTCGTATGCATGGTCACTTCTTAATGGGTATCTGCTTGGTCCTGTTACTACATCAATTCCTCCGACTACGCCTGTTGATCTTCCTCAAAATACTCAAGCACAAGTGAGCGCAGCAGCTCTTTCTGTAAGTGAGGTGGCACGACATACTTCTGCAACTGATTGTTGGATTGTGGTGAATAACAATGTGTATTCTGTGGGAAGTTATATCGCAATGCATCCAGGAGGATCCGCAGTAATTCTTGCGCAATGTGGAAAAGATGCAACAACAGTGTTTACTTCTCGTGGAGGAACAGGAGCTCACTCTCAAACAGCGTGGTCACTTCTTGGTGGATATCTTGTGGGGACTATTGGAAGCACGGCAGTGAATCAGCCTATCACTCCTACTTTAACACCAGCCCCGGTTCCTACTCCGACGCCAACAGGGGCAACCTACACACTTGCTCAGGTTGCAACACATACTTCTGCAACTGATTGTTGGATTATGGTGAATAACAATGTGTATTCTGTGGGAAGTTATATCGCAATGCATCCAGGAGGATCCGCAGTAATTCTTGCGCAATGTGGAAAAGATGCAACAACAGTGTTTACTTCTCGTGGAGGAACAGGAGCTCACTCTCAAACAGCGTGGTCACTTCTTGGTGGATATCTTGTTGGGTCAATTGCTGGCACAACTCCAACACCTACGCCAACACCTACACCAACCCCGACACCGACTGGTAGTTATACTGCTGCACAAATTGTTACTCATGCTACGCAAGCTGACTGCTGGATTGTGGTAAATACAAATGTGTACTCAGTGGGAGCATATATTGCGATGCATCCAGGAGGCGCGGCAGCGATTGTTAACCAATGTGGAACTGATGCAACATCTGCATTTACTACAAAAAATGGACTTGGAACACATTCTCAAACAGCGTGGGCGATACTTGGTTCGTATCTTGTTGGAACACTTTCTGGTCCAGCGCCAAGTGCAACACCAACAAAACCTCCTACAACAACGTCGTACACCGCAGCACAGATCACACCTCATGCGACACCGTCTGATTGTTGGATTGTGATTGGTGCCAATGTGTATTCTATTGGGTCGTATCTTTCTATGCATCCAGGAGGAGTGTATGCGATTAGTAAGTATTGTGGACTTACTGCAACCACAGCATTCGGTAATCGAGGCGGGACAGGCAAGCATTCAGCAACTGCAAATACTATGCTAGGAGGATTCTTGATTGGTACGCTTTCTGGTGTGGCACCTGCATCATCACCGCTTAATCCTTCATCTACTGCCGGATATACACTTGTGCAAATTGCGCCCCATGCAACACAAACAGATTGTTGGATTGTTGTCGGATCATATGTATATTCTGTCAGTAATTATATTTCACTTCATCCGGGAGGAAAGACAAGAATTACTGCTCAATGTGGTAAGGATACTACAACTGCTTTTAACAGTATCGGTCACTCTGCTACAGCAAAATCTATTTTAGGAGGTCTTATTATTGGATCGTATCTTGGAACAGGGGGAGGAACTTTGCCAACAGCAACAAATGGTAGTTGTGGTTCATCTCATGGCACAACAGTTGCATCAGCTCCAACTACAGGACTTTGTACCACAGGTACCGCAAGTGCAGTGTCTGGAAGTGGTCCGTATACTTGGAGTTGTGCTGGATCAAATGGTGGAACAACAGCAAGTTGTAGTGCGAATCTTTCTTCTGGAGGAATAACTCCAACGCCAACAAACGGTGTCTGTGGATCATCTAACGGTACAACTGTTGCGTCAGCGCCAACTACAGGATTATGTACTACGGGTACTGCAAGTGCGGTGTCCGGAAGTGGACCATATACCTGGAGTTGTGTTGGGTCAAATGGTGGAACAACAGCAAGTTGTAGTGCAAGTAAGAGTACCACAACTATCACCCCACAAGTGTATACGGTTACTGTGAATAGCTCTCGTGTGCTTAGTGTTTCTTCTTTGTCGCTTAATGTAGGGGATAGTGTTATGTTTAATTACACGAGTAATTCCGGTGAAGCAAAGATGTCGATCAGTCCGTCGTCAACGGTATCTTCTTCGAAGTTTACTCTTGATAAAGATATCACTACAAAGACAGTTACCGTGAGTGCTCAAGGGACGTATATTTTTACTGCTCAGTAATAGGACAAGAAAAAGCCGCCTCACAAGTGGGGCGGTTTTGATTTGGTTGATTTATTTCTCATCTTGATCAAGTTGGACAACATTTGAGTCGTCTTCAGCATACTCCCCGTCTGTACCCTCTTGATCAAGTTTGACGACATCTGGGTTGTCTTTAATGAACTCTTTGTATCCTTTCATCGAATACAGGATAAGAAGGGTAAGGATCAAAAACGGGGAAGCAATAATAAGTTTCCACCACATAATGGTCTCCAATTGTTTTCCTAAAATATATGCTATAATTACTTTCTATCTATGTCAAGCAATCGAAGCAATGAACAATTTGTTCTCAAAGGATTTACTCCATCAGGGGATCAACCCAAGGCAATCACTGCTCTTGTTAATGGTCTTAAAAAAGGCATGAAGCGACAGACACTTCTTGGTGCAACAGGTACCGGGAAGACTTTTACTATGGCTAATGTTATTGAAAAAGTTCAGAAGCCAACGCTTGTTATTGCACACAACAAAACACTCGCAGCGCAGCTTGCGCAAGAGTTTAGAACATTCTTTCCTGATGCCGCGGTGCACTATTTCGTATCATATTATGATTATTATCAACCAGAAGCATACATGCCGGTTACTGATACGTATATCGAAAAGGATGCTCAGATTAATGAAGAGATCGACCGTCTTCGTCACGCATCTACACAAGCGCTTCTTACTCGTAATGATACGATTATCGTTGCTTCAGTTTCGTGTATTTATGGTCTTGGTTCTCCAAAAGAGTATGAACGAGAAAATATTCGTATTTCTGTCGGAGACGTTACGACTAAGATTGATCTTATGCAAAGATTTGTCGGTGTCTATTATGAAAGAACAAATGCCGACCTAAGTCCTGGAACGTTCCGTGCGCTTGGTAATCGTATCGATATCATGCCTATTTCTGAGACTACGATGCTACAAATCGAAATCGCGGGTGGTAAGGTGTCTCATTTGCAAGTTGTTGATCCGGTGTCAATGAAGGTGCTTACAGTGGTAAGTGATTATTTTATTTTTCCAGCAAAGCACTTCATTTCTGATGTTCCAACACGTGAGAGGGCAATCAAAACGATTGAAGAAGAGCTTAAAGATCGTCTCAAAGAATTTGATGAACAAGGCAAGATCTTAGAAGCGGAACGTCTCAAGCGTCGTACTAGGTATGATGTGGCGATGATTCGTGAAGTTGGTTTTTGTCAAGGTATCGAAAACTATTCTCGTCATCTTTCAGGTAAAGCACCTGGTGTTGCGCCTGATACTCTTCTAGAATATTTCCCTCACGATGAAAATGGTACACCGGATTTTTTGACTATTATCGATGAGTCACATGTAACGCTTCCACAGCTTCACGGTATGTATGCAGGTGATCAATCACGTAAAGGGACACTTGTTGAATATGGTTTCCGTCTTCCGAGCGCTAAGGATAATAGACCTCTTCAGTATGAAGAGTTCGAAGGTCGTGTAGGAGAGGTGGTATACGTAAGTGCAACACCAGGAGAGTATGAGCGATCAGTGTCAGGGCAGGTGGTAGAGCAGATTATTCGACCAACAGGACTTCTTGATCCGCTTCTTGAAGTGCGTAAAGTGAGTGAGGTTGCATCGTATAAAGGACAGGTGCATGACTTCATTGATGAAGCGGTGAAGGATGTGAAGAAAGGAGGTCGAGTACTTGTTACCACGCTTACCAAGAAAATGGCCGAGAACCTTTCTGAATATTTGAAAGAACAAGGAGTAAAAGCAGAGTATCTTCATTCTGATGTAAAGACAATTGAACGTATTCAGATATTAACGCGATTCAGAAAGGGGGAGTTTGATTGTTTGGTAGGAGTTAACCTTTTACGTGAAGGATTAGATCTTCCAGAGGTAACACTTATTGGTATTTTGGATGCAGACAAGGAAGGATTTTTACGATCTGAGACGTCACTAATTCAAACCATTGGTCGTGCGGCGCGTAACGCTGAAGGAAGAGTAGTACTCTATGCTGATGTGATGACAGGATCACTTACAAGAGCAATCGAAGAGACTAACCGTAGACGTGCGATTCAGGAAGCGTATAACAAGGAACATGGTATTACCCCAAAGACAATTAACAAACATATCCATGATATCACCGAAGAGCTTAAGTCTAATCATGAGAAGGCGGTGAACGAAGAATTACGAGTTGATAAAAAGTTGTTTGCTAAAAATCCAGATAAGCTCATTAAGCTCAAAGAAAAGCAAATGAAAGAAGCGGTGAAGATTCTTGATTTTGAAACTGCAGCGATCATTCGTGATGAGTTGGAAGTGTTACGTCAAAAACTCTCAGTAGCAAAGAGTGATGAGGAGAGATGAGAAGTAAGAATAGATAATAGATGACAGAGCACAGATAGACAGATGACAGACAAATACAGGAGAGGGCGGCAGTGAAGCGGCCATCTGTCCCCGCTTTTTGTATCGCTGTAGCAGGCGCCCTTTACACTATTCACTTTCTGTGATTTTGCACGATTTTGTAGGAGAGGTATACTATGGGGTATATGAAAAGATATGTACCGATTGTTATAGGTGTCCTTGCTCTTTTTGCAGTATTATATGTAGGCAGTGATCGTGACAAGCAAACAGAAGAAACACAAGAATCTGTTTCTTCTGTTGCTACAACACGTGTCACCGGTAAAGCTGTTCGTCAGTTTGAAGGTGAAAACGTTTTTGAATACGAGATGAAGATTCCAGAAATGGCAACTACTTCTATCGAAAAGGATGGTTCACTTGTTAAGGTGACAGAAGGAGATGTTCAGCTTCTTGCAATGTATTTTAGTTTTGAAGGTGGTCGTGGCTACTCAGTGAATGAGTATATTACTAATGTTATCGTTCCTCATGTAAAAGCAATTGTACACGAAGGAACCACTACTCGTAATGGTCAGGAGTGGACAGTGATTGCTTCAGAATGGAGTACGTGGCATATTCGTTCTTCTAAGAACGGGCAATGGCTTCTTGTAGTCGAGAACAAAAAGGAAAATGCTGACAAGGCAAACGCTATCATCGATAGTATTACTGACAAATAATTAACGTACACTACGTAACAAAAAGCACCACTATGGCGCTTTTTGTTTTTTTGGTGTAGGATATTTGTGGAAGTAAAAGCAACTTTGGAGATACTGCAATGCTAGCAAAAACTCTCGAGCAGTCTATTGTACTTGGTGTTACTAAAACAAAAGAAATACCTCACAAAGAACAAGCCCTTGTTCTTATTGAAAGAAGGGAGGATTCTTTTGGTGAAGAGTACTTTTACTTTGCGTTTCCTTTTGATACTCGAGCGGTAGAGGTTTCTTTCGAAGTGAATGAGCGTATTATTATTCATGGTCCTAAACCTGGAGAGCTGTCGGTATTTTGTATTTTTCAAAAGAAGCACGGGGAATGGATTTATCGATCAGGAGTTGCTTTGTCGGTGAGTGAAGGGGAGCCTGTACAGGGTCGAAGTGTTTGTGAGGGGTATATTGATAGAGGTAAGCAACTTCTTGATGAAGTTCTTGATAAGAAAAATACTTCTCCAACAGATTAATGTAACAGGGTATGCGGTAAAGTACCACAACGCAGAAGGGTAACAAAATCCTTCTGCGTTTTCATTTTGTATAAGGTCGTGGTAGATTAGTGTCATGTCTATAGTTGCAAAAAAAGTATACGTTGGCATGTCAGGAGGAGTTGATTCTTCTGTGTCTGCACTTCTTCTTAAAGAAGCAGGGTATGAGGTAACAGGGGTTTTTATCAAAGTATGGCAACCAGATTTTGTGGAGTGTACCTGGAAAGAGGATCGATTGGATGCGATGAGGATAGCTGCGCTTCTTGATATTCCATTTGTAACACTTGATCTTGAAAAAGAATACAAAGAAGGGGTTATTGATTATATGATTGAGGGGTATAGAAATGGAGTCACTCCTAACCCCGATGTGATGTGTAATAAAGAAGTGAAGTTTGGTGCTTTTTATACATGGGCAAAAGAGCAAGGGGCAGACTATATTGCAACCGGTCATTACGCAAGTCATAACGGGGTATCTCTTGAGGTAAGTAAGGATGAGAACAAAGATCAGACATACTTTTTGTGGGCAATACCGAAAGAGGTTATACCGCATATTCTCTTTCCTGTGGGGAGAATGGAGAAAAGTGAGGTTCGTGCCCTTGCAAAAAAGCACCACCTTCCTGTAAGTGATAAAAAAGATAGTCAGGGATTATGTTTTGTGGGAACAATTGATATCAAAACGCTTCTTAAAAATTATATACAAGAGAAGAGAGGTGAGGTGCGTAATGAAAAGGGTGAGTGTATTGGCTACCATGAAGGCGTTATGTTTTTTACCCTTGGAGAGCGACATGGTTTTACTATTACAAAAAAGACAACATCCGACACACCTTATTTTGTAGTTGCTAAAGATCTTGCCGCTAATACTATTACGGTATCTTCTCTACCACCAAAAGAAGAAAAGGGTGACCGTATACTACTTGGTGCTATGAATTGGACTATGGCGATAGAGAAAGGGAAGGTGTATAAAGCGCGAGCACGATATCGAGCACCGTATGCAACAGTTCGTGCAGTAAGTGATCATGAGTTTGAAGTGATAGAAGGTGATCTTGTTAAAACAATTGGGCAGTCACTTGTTGTGTATGACGGTGAAGTGTGTGTAGGGGGTGGGATTATTATGAGTTGAAGGTAGAACGTGGTGGGTAGAATAGAAATACTAAAGCATAGACCCGCCTTGCTTCCAAGTAACAGAAAGTAAAAACAAAAGAAATGAAATCCACCCCGATGCAAGCATCGAGGTCTCTAGGTGTTCGCTTTGCTCACACTAGATTCGAGGCAGAGCCTTGACGTAGTTACACTGTTAACTCCTCGGCTCAGAAGAGAAAAAGAGTACTTTTTCTCTTCTCTCGCTCTACGTCGTTAATAAAGTACAACAGATAAAACAAGGCAGACGCTTCGCGTCTGCCTTGTTTGGAGGGAGTGAATATCTATTCATGTATTTTCTTGATACTGCATTCTCGCACATCAAGTACCTTTTTTGGTTTTTCTGCGGTAAGTGTTCCTAAAAGAGAAATGAGAGCCTCGCGGTATTTACCTTCTCTTACAAGAGTTACGAGGCGATGTTTTTCTTTTTTATTGACTTTTAGTCGCGCGATAAGGTCCACTACTTCGCTTGAAGTCATGGTTGCGTTTTTGATAGTGATCACAGCAGTCTCCTACTTTTGGTTGAGCTTCTTACTGTATCCTAGCATAGTTTTTAAAGAGGAAACAGAAGAGAGAAAAGACTGGGGCGACCGCGAAGCAGCCGTCCCAGTCTCATATCTGTCACTGAAGTAGTACGTTATCTGCTGTCTGTAAGCACTTTTCCTTTCTTTAATCTATATATTTGCTCCAAAATTTTTCTTGCAGACTCTTTCGTCTCTTCTTGAAGGTGATCATAGGAGTATTCAAGAAGTGCATGATCAAGAGGGACTTCACCTAAGATGATGGTGTTATAAGTGTGCTTGAAGGATTCGTAGAGAGGGGAGCCATTTGGTTTGTTGATTACTGTATAGCATGGGATCATAGTTTTTTTACAAATTGCATGGATTTGTTCGAATACTTTAATACTATTGTGGTGTGGTTCAACAACACAGAGTACTGCATCAATTCCTGCATAAAGTCCGTAGTTAAGCATATCTGCTCCAGCAACACTATCGACTACCACAAGAGCATCTTTTTCTTCCAAAAACCCAAGATAGTATTTGAGTGGTCCAGCAAGACCGTGAGCACATGATGTTTGGAAGGCAACTTCTGGGCTACCAAGACCAATATTAATAAGAGAAAGGTATGGTGACAGAGGTATTGCTATAGATTTGGTGTATTCATCCATCGGGGTCACAGAGAAGTGTGGAATGTGATGATGATCTTCATTGTTATTGTTGCAACAGGTTTGCATTGCAGATTCCATAAATGCTTTGTCACTTGTATGCATTTTGATTGTACTATCTGGGGTAAGTCCAAGATTAGAAACAAGATCCATGTTGTGATCTGCATCAATTGCAAGTACATGCTGTTTCTTGTCTTCTGCAACTTTTGTAATAAGCCAGGAGATACTACTTTTGCCACTGCCACCTTTTCCTACGAATGCTATTTTCATATAGTGTTAGTGGTGATGTTCGCAATGATCGTCATGAGAACTTCCTGGGTGCTTTTTATGGAACATGATCTCAAGGTATATAATCCAAAGTACAATAGCAGCAAATGAAGAAACACTTGCGAGTTCAAGAAGTTTAAAATTTGACTCTTCAAAGTGAAGTCCTAAAAAATAGACAAGAAGCGCTGCAATAGGTGACCCTATTTGAGAAGCAATACCGTAGGTGATAGTTTTTTTGAAAGAGAATCCTATACCTCTAAAGAGTGTTAAGGTGCCAAGCATTTTAGGAAGCTCGTGAAGAATAATGCCAAATGTTGCAGCGTACCCAAAGAGTGGGTTGATGAGATATGTTGCCCCAATCACCGCACCATCTAAGAGAGAGTGGAACGCTTCGCTGATGACGATCCCTTTTGCACCATCTTCTTCTATGTGGTGATGATGACCATGAGAAAACTTTGACAAAATAATTACTGTAAGCACTGCGGTGAGTGTGCTTACAAGGACATCTTGCAGAGTTACTGTATCACCGTGTTCATGAATGGTGTTGTAGATGGCAAAGAAAAGAAGTAGTGTTCCTATGCTAAGAAGCACTAGTTTTGCTTTACCTTGTAGCATGTTTCTTCGAAGCAGTAATGCAAAAAAAGCAAGTAATGGGAGCAAGCTTGCACTTATAAGCATGAGGAAAAAAGAGAGGGTAGAAGTAAGAAGTGTCATAGAGAAGATTGTACTACTTATGCGAAGTATTTGCAACTAGTCTTGTATATGGTATGCTAGAGGATATATGGCAGTCTACACACAAGAAGAACTTATTCATATGGTACAAGAGGCAGGACTTCGTGTCACTGATCACCGACTTACTGTCTTAAGTGTAGTTGCAAAAGTGAAGCAACCGGTTACCGTGTACGATCTTGTTGCATCACTTCGTAAAAAAAACGATATTGATCAGGCGACAGTGTATCGTAATCTCGCTTCACTTCATGAAGCAGGGCTTCTTCGCCGTCTTGATTTTAATCATGGTCATGCGCATTATGAACTGGAGACAGGGCGTGCTTCGCATCAGATTGTGTGTAGAACTTGTGAGACAATTGAAAAGATCGAAGGTATTTCTATTGATGATGCTGTCAAAAAAATGCTTCGTAAAAGTAAGAAGTTCAAGCACGTTACGACGCATTCTATTGAGATGTATGGTCTCTGTAAGAAATGTGCCTAGACAAATGATGAAAGAACACAGATAACAGATCGCTTCACTTACAGACTTGTCGTAAGACAAAGAAATAGTGTAACGTAGTTTTTGTTTTTTAGTATATACTGATTTATATGCTAAAGCAGAATCAAAAAGCACCGGAATTTGCACTACAAGATCAACATGGAGTAACGCATACGCTTCTTCAGTATAAAGATAAGAAGGTGCTTCTCTATTTCTATCCAAAGGATGACACACCGGGATGCACGACAGAGGCATGTAGTTTTCGTGACCACTACGAAGCGCTTACTAAGCTCGGACTTGTAGTGCTCGGGATTAGCAAAGATACGGTGAAGAGTCATGAGAAGTTCGCCAAAAAATATACGCTTCCTTTCCCTCTTCTTTCTGATGTTGATACTACCGTTGCACAAGCGTACGGTGTTTGGAAAAAGAAAAAGTTCATGGGGCGCGAATACATGGGTACTGATCGTATGAGTTTCCTTATTGACGAGAAGGGGAATATTGAAAAGATATATGAGGGGGTCAAACCGAAGGAACATGTGAGTGAAGTGCTTCTCGATGTGAAGTAATAGTTAGTAAATTGAGAAAAATGAAAAGTGGAGACTGTGTTAGTCTCCACCTGCTGAGCAGTACTCTTTTTTATTATGCAGGGAGGAGTTCTCCTCCGTGGATACGAACTCGTCCTTCAACGTTCTGGAAGATCACTTCAGGCATGGCGTCGATACGTTGGCGAGCTGTCACTCTTCCAGTTTTTTCTGCCCAGAGCTTCAGCTTTTCAGCTTCTTCTCCGGATGTTGCGTAGAGCCTACTGTCGAAGACCAAACGGATACAGAGACCTGCTCCGTTTACGACCACCCCAACATGTTCCAGTGTCTCCACATCAACGGTATCGCGGTGATCGACTGCAAACCTGCTGATCGGTGACCTTCGGTTCCCTGTTGAGGAAACACGTTGCCCGACTGGAAGCAGAAGGTTTGCACCTTCTTGTGCTCCAAGGCGAACAAATGCCTGACGGAGTTGTTGTTCCAACTCCGCATGTTCCTTCTTGTTCATAAAAACCCTCTTTGTTTGAAGAGCAGCCAGGCTCCCTTAATGGGATCCCGGTTCTTTGTGGTCTTTCTGGTGTTGATCCAGTGCCACAGAACAATCCTACAACCATTTTGTTTTCTTGTAAAGAGGATAAAATGGGATTATACTTATCTGCATGGAAACAACAACTTCTTTCAAAGAAATTATTAAAAATAACATTGTGTTTTTTGGTATTGTAATTAGTATTGCTTGGATAGTGAGCTCGTTTGTACTTGCGAATGGTCTCGCTACGATTAATCGTCACGATGCAATCTCAGTGACCGGTACTGCAGAACGTAGTGTTACAAGTGATGCTGCGAAGTGGACTATGCTTGTAACAAGACAAACTTCTCCTGAGGGGTACACTTTTTCTTCTAAACAGTTACAAGAATCAAGTGCGGTGATAACGAAGTATCTTGTGAATCATGGCATCAAAAAAGAGGCTATTACGGTACAACCAATAACAAGTACGACAGTATGTCAGTCACAAAGTCAGGTGATGTATGATGGTAACGGTCGTCAACAGTGTGCTGGATCGTTTACGTACAGTCTTTCCCAAACAATTCTTATTGAAAGTGATGACGTTGAGCAAATCAAAACCCTTTCTCTTGATGCTTCTAATGCGCTTGGGGCTCTTGGGATTCAGATGCAAACTGTTTCTGTTGAATTCTTTTATACTAAGCTTGCAAGTATTCGTGCAGAACTTCTTGAAGAAGCTTCTTCTAATGCAAAAGAACGCGCACAAGCAATTGCTAAGAGTACAGGCAATCGTGTAGGAAGTGTAAAAGATGCATCTCAAGGGGTGTTCCAGGTTACTCAGAAGAACAGTACCGAGGTAAGTGACTATGGTTCTTATGATACTTCTACGATTGAGAAGAAGGTAACTGCGATTGTGAGAGCGAGTTTTGAAGTGAAGTAGTACGAGGTTGTAAAGATTCCTAAAGACACAATGTAGGTGCTTTAGTGCTGTTTTGGTTTGTAGCTAAGATATACAGAAATAAGTCCAAACATACTTGTTGCAAAAACAGCCCACGCCTTAAAGACGAACCAGTCATGAAGAGTAAAGAGTCTGCGGACTATTTCGTTACTTGAAGCAAGTATAATAAAAAAGAGTACCCATAAGTGTGTAAGTCTTTCCCATCCTTCATCTTCCATGGGGAGAATTTTATGGAAAGCGAGTTTAAGGACCTTGGTGTTAGTTGCCATTCCTATAAGCAATGTCAGAGCGCAAGTAATATCATAAAGGGTGTCTCTCATTTGTATAAATTTCATCGCACGGAAGTGTAAGGTCATGAACCCAAAGATAGTCGTAAGAATTGCTACATATAAAGCGAGATACGGAATACGCTTTTGGATATGGTAGGTGGCAACAGTAGAAACAATAGTAGCAATCATAAGCACTCCAGTTGATTCGTAAAGACTCATGTGTCCATAAGAAAAGAGAAAAAGAAGTACTGGGCCGAATTCTAAGAGACCCGAAAAAATGATATGTTTGATAAGTTTTTTGGAGAGCATGATGATGTGATGTTTCTATGGTATGCTAAAGAGTATAGTTAAGTATAAACGATATGCAAAAAATTAAACACTTTTTTTCACAGGTACGTATTGGAACATCGGGTGCGATTATTATTGGAGCGTGTATTCTTGCAGCGTCTCATCTTGGATATGGCTATCTTATGTCACAAGGAGGCACTCAAGCAAAAGTTTCTCTTTTTAAAGGAAGAGCTGTCGATGCTTCTGATTTGGTTACAGGAAAAGAAAAGTCAAAGTTTTTCCTTGTTGAATATTCAGATACTGAGTGTCCTTACTGTGCTCAACTTCATCCTACTATCAAGCGTCTTCATGAAGAATATGGAGACAGAATTGGTTTTGTGTATCGTTATTTCCCTCTTACTCAGATTCACCAACAGGCATTTGATGAAGCTAAGGCGATCCATTGTGTTGGCTCATCTTTAGGAGCAATAAAACGTTGGGAGTATATCGATACTTTGTTTACACAGAAGAGTACTAACAAGAACATGAGTCTTCCAAGAGGGGTAAAGGAGTCTATTGCGAAGAATCTCGGGGTGAATGAGCAATCCTTTGCATCCTGTATGCAGTCACAAGAAGCAACTGATGCAGTAAGTACTTCTATTCAAGATGGTATCGCAGCAGGGGTACAAGGAACTCCAGCAAGTTTTATTCTTAAGAAAACTAAAAATGGTTATGAGGTAGTTGCAATGGTTGATGGTGCGCGTCCTTATGATTACTTCAAGCCGATCTTGGATGATCTTCTAAAATAAAGAAGCAAAAAGCAACAAGTAAATAGTAAAAAGGGAATAGAGACGGAACACAGATAACAGAGTACAGACAACAGAAAGAAGAGACAAAACCGAGCGACCGCCTTCGGCGGTCGCTCGGTTTCTTTTGTTATTTCATAGTTATTCATACTACAGTAAAGTGTTGCGATTATTTCTTGAACTCACATAGCAATGGCTGCATAAGTTCAGAAACATATGAGACTAATTAAGCACTAGTCTTTATGCGAATTTTCGACTGTGCTACTTCTTGTGTATGGTCTGCTTAAGTACATTCGCACCGTTGTACCCAGTATCTCGAAGCCAAACTTCTCGATCTGTGAGCTCTTCTTCCTTATCTTTTCCTTTCTTTTTCAATCTATGCTACAATAGCTCCTGTTATGGAAATACAAGAAGTAACCACTAAGCATGAAGGTGCTCCACAAAAAGAAGTTACCACCACTTCTCATACACCTTCTGAAGTAACATCTACAAACGAAAGTGCTTCTCTACACGAAGGGAGTCTTCTTCATGTGAATGAACCTATTCCTTCTATTTCTGCACCAACACTTGGTGAGGTTGGTCCTTTCGCGGTTGCTACTTCAACAATTACTATTCTTTTTATTACGTTTTTGTTTGTTATTCTCTGTGCTTCTCTTTTGCGCACCAAGCTCATTCCTTCACGATTCCAAAGTCTTATGGAAGTACTTTTCGAAATGATCACTTCCTTCATCACTTCTATCGTAGGAAGCAAAGAAAAGGCAAAAAAGGTTGTACCGTATGTTGGTTCGCTTATGCTCTATCTTCTTGTTGCGAATCTTCTTCCTATGATGCCAGGGGTTTCTGGTCTTGTGGTTGAGATTAACGGAACACATGTGCCACTACTGCGAGGAGCAACAACAGACTTCAGTACTACTTTTGGTCTTGCACTTGCAGTGGTGCTCACTATGCAGTATGTAGGAATGAAAGAGCAAGGAGTCTTTGGGTACCTTTCACACTTTATTCAGATTACACAAGTGGTTAAAGGATTCAAGAAAGGCATCGGGGAAGGACTTGTTGCAGTGATTGGATTTTTTGTAGGACTTATCGAAATTATCTCAGAGCTTGCAAAGACACTCTCACTTTCACTTCGTCTCTTTGGTAACCTCTTTGCGCACGAAGTGCTTACCGTCATTTTGCTCGGCGCTTTTGCATACGGTGTACCTGCACTTTGGATGGGGATGGGAGTTCTTGTTGGTGTTGTACAATCTATCGTGTTCACCGCGCTTGTGACAGTGTACTATTCTCTTGTGCTTAAGAAAGAGGGTGGACATCATTAGGACTTATGGTTTGTAAAGAAGAGGTAGAACTTGTGTGTTTTTTTGTTTTTGGTAGGATTGTGTAAGGTTCTTTTTGTACGAAAGGAAAGTGAAATGGGTAATCAAGAACAAAGTCCTCGATCTTTTCCTTTAATCAATATTCGAATTAGTCGAGAAGTTGAGAATTTTATGATCAGAGCAGGTTTTGATAATCATTCCGAACTTACTCAGTTTGCGATACGTTTTTTTACCTATTGTTTTTCTAAAATGTCAGAAGGTAAAAGAATGGTGTCTCTTGCAAGAGAAGAGGAGCAGGTAGCATATCACTATCTTGTTTTTTCTGATATGGAAACTCGCTCTATTGTTACATTTCTGGAATCAGCTCCTGTTTTTGTAATGAAGGTCGTTGCCATGGTTGAGCGTGGCAAACAGGTCGGGTTCATACAAGAAAAAACAGGAGATTTTGAGCCATTACCTGAGTTCTTTCTTGAGAGATGTCGTCTTTTGGAGAAAACGTAACATGTGCATGGTGGTCTATGACAGCCAGTAAGATAAAAGGAGATACTTTGATCCGTAGATATATTGCACTTGGATATCTCGCAACGCTCATTGATGAATATTGTAGAGATCATCAAGTTGACAGGGCTGCTTTCGAAAGAACGCTTGGCTTCATAAATAGCCGTTTACAGAAAGCACTTACGTGGAAAGGATCACTTTCTGAAGAAGAAATCAGAAAAGTGCTCACTTTTCTTGGTGTAAGTGTATCTTTCTTCAAAGAACGAGTCGAGGCTTTTTGTCAGGATGAAGCACTTGCTTCGCGTGTGAAAACATTTTTCTCTGAGAGGAAAAAGTTACGTACTCAGATGCGCACGTATGGGTGGAGGTTATTTACTCTATCAGAAAAACGTATGGTCGCTGAACAAAAAGATCGCAACCTCCGTCGACATAGTAGGTAAGCAGGTTCAGTGGTTTCAAAGTGTTCTCAGGTCCGCGCGTCGTTGCGCGGACTTTTGTATTGATGACTATCTATGTAGTTGTCAACTGGTGGAAGCGTATTCTTTCTGCTATACTCACTACCATAAGCCTGCAAAGTTCAGGCGAATTTTTATTGAAACCTTTTGGTTATCAGTGGAAGATGTGGCGTAAGCCAACTACTTACTAATTACCAATAACTAATTACTATATTATATGACTGGAGAAGCAGCTATTTATATTGCTAAAGGACTATGTATTCTTGCTATGGTTGGTACCGCAATCGGACAAGGATATCTCGTAGGAAAGACCATGGAAGCCATTGGTCGTAACCCAGACATCGAAGGATCACTCTTTTCTAAGATGATCATTGGTGTTGCGATGACTGAAACCACTGCGATCTTCGCACTTGTGGCATTCTTCCTTCTAAAATAGATACTAGATTTTAGACTTTAGTTGTTAGAAAGTAACTCTAAAGCCTAATGTCTAACATCTAACGTCTAGCTATGTCAGAAATTTTAAACATTCTCGGATCAGTAGGGTTCAATTGGCATGTTGCACTTGCCAACTTTGTGAACTTCCTTATCATCCTTTTTCTTCTTAACAAATTTTTCTTCGGGAAAATTGGTAAGACACTCGACGAAAGAGAGAGTGTGATTGAACACGGTCTCAACCAGGCGAAGGAGGCAGAAATGAAACTTGCAAACGCTAATGAAGAGAAGGAGTCTCTTATGCGCCAAGCATACAAAGAAAAGGACGCCATGCTCAAAAATGCAGAAGGGGAAGCGCATGCTCGTGCTCAAGCAATCACTGATGAAGCAGAAAAGATTGTTGAGACTCGCAACAAGAAGCTCGACGAGAAGGAAGCATCTCTTCGTGAGACAGTCGAGAAGACCTTTGGTGAAAGTGCGCCAGCACTCGTTGCGAAGCTCTATGAGAAGACTCTTCTTCGTGAAATGTCTAAAGAAGATAACGATGCGCTTATTGCTCGCATGAGTGCATAATTATGTACTAGTACTATGTCCCTTACTAAGAATCTTGCAACACACATCATTAAGAACGAAGCAGCTTATCCGTATGCAATTGAACTTCTTACGAAGTACAATATGCTTTCTCTTTTACCTTCACTTCGTGATGCGCTTACGCAACTTTCTAAGAATGATGTTCTTTTTGATACTCTTGTTATTGAGGCTCCATTTGAACTTTCTCAAGATGCAATTATAAAGATCAAACGTATTGTCGGTGATGAGCATGTGCCTCATCAGGTGACTATTAACAAAGAAGTTTTAGCAGGGTTCAGAGCACGTCTTCGGGGTAAACTCTACGACGGAAGCGCGCAAAGAATCGTCAAACAACTTATCGGAAGTAACCACTAAACTATTAACCACTAACCATTAACCCGTAATTAGTACTATGTCAGTAGAAAAAATTATCAAAGAACTTGAACAAAAAATTGATGCCGTTGCAACCTCTGTCGCGGTGGAAGAAGTTGGTCGTGTCGTCTCTGTAAGTGACGGTATCGCACGAGTTTCTGGAATTCTTTCTTGCGCAAGTATGGAAGAGGTGACTTTTGCATCTGGTGCAAAAGGTATTGCGCTTAACCTCGAGTCTGACATGGTGGGTGTGGTGATTCTCTCTGGTGCAGAAGGAGTACGAGAAGGGGAAGAGGTAACAAGAACCAAGCGTGTGCTTTCCATTCCAGTAGGAGAAGCGCTTTTAGGTCGCGTAGTTGATCCTCTTATGAATCCGCTTGATGGTAAGTCGCTTCCAGATCTTAAAGATCGAGAACTTGTGGAGAAGATTGCACCAGGTGTTATGGAACGACATCCAGTAAATGTTCCTATGCAAACAGGCATCAAAGCAATTGATGCAATGATCCCAATTGGTCGCGGTCAACGAGAGCTTATCATCGGTGATCGTCAGACCGGTAAGACAACTATTGCCATCGACACTATCATTAATCAGAAAGGAACAGGCGTGATCTGTGTGTATGTTGCAGTTGCACAGAAGGAATCCAAAGTTGCTCAGATTGTTGAGAAGCTCCGTAACGCAGGTGCTCTTGAGTACACGGTAGTGGTGCTTGCGGGTGCATCACACCAAGCGGCGATGTCGTATCTTGCACCGTACGCCGGTACTGCAGTTGCGGAATATTTTATGAACAAACAAAAAGACGTGCTCGTCATTTACGATGACCTTTCGAAGCACGCAGTTGCGTATCGTGAGATGTCACTTCTTCTTAAGCGACCACCAGGACGTGAAGCGTATCCGGGGGATGTATTCTATCTTCATTCACGACTTCTTGAACGTGCATGTCGTCGTAATGATAAAGCTGGAGGAGGGTCAATCACTGCGCTTCCAATTATCGAAACACAAGCAGGAGATGTGTCTGCGTATATTCCTACGAATGTGATCTCAATCACTGACGGACAGATTTTCCTCGATGCGAACCTTTTCTATAAAGGTATGCGTCCAGCGATTGACGTGGGACTCTCTGTGTCACGTGTAGGTTCTTCTGCACAAACTAAACCAATGAAAAAGAATGCTGGTAAGATGAAGCTTGCAATGGCGCAGTATCGAGAACTCGAAAGCTTCGCGCAGTTCGATTCTGATTTGGATGCAGAAACCAAAAAGACTATCGAGCGTGGTAAACGAACAAGTGAGATGCTTAAGCAGGCAAACGGTGCACCGCTTCCCGTTGGACTTCAGGTTGCTTCTATTTATGCAGTGAACAATGGCTTCCTTGATCATGTTGCAGTGCCTCAAGTGGTGGAGTGGGAAAAGGAACTTCATACACACATGAAGTCATCACAGGAAGAACTCCTTGCTTCTCTTGGGAAGGACTGGTCTGATGAACTCGAAGCTTCACTTAAAGAAGCGCTCACCGCGTTCTCCGAAAGTCGTAAACATAACGCGTAATGTATTTGGTCTGCGCGGTCTGCTTTCAGTCTGCGTAGTCTGCGATAAAGAGATGCAAACAAAAGTAATCAAAGAAAAAATCAAAAGTGTCGGCAACATCAAGAAGATCACCAAAACGATGGAGATGGTTTCTGCTGCGAAGATGAAGAAAGCGATTGATAACGCGCTTCTTCTTCGGCCATTCCATGAAGAGGCACAGAACATCTTACGTGACCTTTCTCTTGACTCGCTTTCGCGTCATCATCTTCTTGCACACAATGGTTCTGAGATTGAAGTGGTAATTATGATTGCCTCTAACAAAGGACTTTGTGGAAGCTATAATGTGAACGTGTATCGTACTCTCGTTGGAGAATTTGATGAAGTAAGGCGTAAGAACTTGAAAGTAATTGCGATAGGTAAGTATGCAGAGAAGGTTGCAAAGAAACTTCGTCTTGAAGTGCTCGCATCATTTTCTCATCCTGTGCTTACTGGTGATGATGCACATGCAATTTCAACACTTATTGTGAATTGGTATCGTGCGAAGAAGATTGGTACTGTTAAAATTCTCTACACTCACTTTACTTCTGGTTCTACATTTACCCCAACATTACTCCAACTCCTTCCATTTTCTTCTGAAGGAGAGCCTCGTCATCACGGAGGAGAGCCTCGCTATGCGTACGAACCAACTAAGGATGTAGTGCTTACCAGTATCATTCCTATGATGCTTCATAATGTCGTGTACGGTGCGATTCTTGAAAGTTATGCGTCAGAACACTCTGCGAGAATGTTCGCAATGAAGAGTGCAACCGATAATGCTAAAGAGCTTCAAGATGAACTCAAGCTTTACTATAACCGTGCTCGCCAAGATGCAGTGACGCAGGAGATTTCAGAAATCACCGGAGGTGCAATGGCACTTGCTGGATAGATGATAGACATTAGACTTTAGATATTAGCAACACTATGAAAAAAATTTTTGTTAAAAAATCAATAACGAAAAATATACTCGGCATCACCACATGATACTCGAGGATCACCAACTTTTATTAACCAATTACTAATTACTAATTACCAATTACTATGCAAAAAGGATCAATCACACAAATCGTCGGCCCTGTTGTCGACATCACCTTCCCACAAGGAGTACCCGCACTTAGAAATGCGCTCACTATCACAAGAACAGACGGTAGTGTACTTACGCTTGAAGTTGCACAACATCTCGGTTTCAACGATGTGCGTACTGTTGCTATGTCTTCCACGGATGGTCTTACTCGTGGTATGGAAGTCATTGATACAGGAGCTGCGATTCAGGTGCCAGTAGGTAAAGAAATCCTCGGAAGAATGTTCGATGTGACCGGTCAACCAATTGATCAGAAGGAAAAGGTTACTACGAAGAAGACATATCCAATTCACCGTGCAGCGCCAACGTTTGATGAACAATCAACCAAGGCTGAAGTGCTCGAGACTGGTATCAAAGTGATTGATCTCATTTGTCCATTCCTTAAAGGTGGTAAGGTGGGGCTCTTCGGTGGGGCAGGTGTGGGTAAGACTGTGGTGATCCAAGAGCTTATTCGTAACATCGCGAGTGAACACGGTGGGTACTCGATCTTCGCAGGTGTGGGAGAGCGTTCTCGTGAAGGTAATGACCTCTACCGTGAAATGGAAGAGTCTGGTGTTCTTGATAAGACGGTGCTTGTGTTCGGTCAGATGAATGAACCACCAGGAG
>CAYUDN010000002.1:0-73392 GCA_964443675.1 uncultured Candidatus Saccharibacteria bacterium
AATTCATATACTTCTATTCTACTAGAAGTGTTGCACGTACTTGTTGAACTCACTTATACGGCGTCTCAAGCAGAATAACTTACACACATACACTAAGAATACTACCTTCTTTTGCGTAAACGGTCTTCCTCTTCTTCAGCAAAATCTAAAAACTCATCAAGCGCATCTTCAGCAAGATCGTGTGCCATAAACTCAATAAAACGAACCTCTCTTACTGACTCAAGCTCTTCCTTGAACTCTTTATCTAATGCATTCCAAAAAGTATTTCCAAGAAGCGTTGCCTTTTTCATAACATCTTCGTCTTCTACACGAGGATCAATATCTTCCATGTGACACATTCTTTCGTAAATGCTTTCGTTAATCTTATAATTCACATCGAAGATTCTATCGCGCATGATTTCTGCTTCTTCGAGAGAGTCACACTTATTCTCTTTTGCAAACTGTGCAATAGCACAATCACGACAAATCATTTTAGGAAACGCAGAGTACGCATCTCGTATTCCACCTGTTCTATACTTTTTCTTTTTACAAAAGTCACATTCAAAACCAGCTTCTGGTGTATTCTCTTTTGCTTCACTCTCAGAAGGTCTCCTAAAGTATCTAAGCTCTACCCTTTCTGGCATTACCACTTTCTTTTTGGTCTTTTTCGTTGTTTTTGTTTTCATTATATTCTAGTATACCACTTTACAGAAAGAGGGGTTATGTTAAATCGTGTGCAGTAACAAAAAGCGCCGCCTTTAAAGGGCGGCGCACATTCTTTTCTTTCTTATTTATTCTTTTCTGTTTTTACTCTTCAAGCACTACTCCACAATCATTCCATCTGAAAGCTTAATGATTCTGTCTGCCATTTTACCGTAGTCTTCTTCGTGTGTCACCATCACAATCGTCAGGCCTTCTTCTTTGTTAAGTTTTCTAAAAATATCTATCACCAATTTGGAAGAAAAAGAATCGAGATTTGCAGTTGGTTCATCCGCAAAGACGATTTTTGGTTTATGGGTGATAGCACGAGCAATAGAAACACGTTGCTGTTCTCCTCCAGAGAGTTCAGAAGGGAGGTTATCCGGTCGATGTGCGAGATTCACGCTTGCAAGTGCTTCTTCTGCGCGTTTTTTTGCAACACTCTTACTTACACCCTGCATAAGAAGAGGGACCATGATGTTCTCAAGAGCGGTAAGTTCAGGAAGAAGTGAATAATCTTGGAACACGTAGCCTAACTCTTTGAGACGAAAGTCTGTTTTTTCATTCATAGAAAAATCATCAACAACGCGACCGTCTAAGGTAATCGAACCACTTGTCGGAGTATCAAGAAGTGACATTTGATACAGTAACGTAGACTTACCCGCACCAGAGCGACCCATAATCGCGACAAACTCGCCACGTTTTACTTGTAATGTTATCCCCTTAAGAACTTGCACAGTAGTGTCACCATCTGAAAAGCTCTTAGTGATCGCGTCAATTTCGATAATAGTATTATGAGAATGAGTAGTCATATATCGTTAGTTATTTCTTCCTAAGATCGCATTAAGAGTGTTTGTCTTAACAATAAGGCGTGCCGGAAAGTACCCAGCAAACACAGATACAATAGATACAAGGAAAAACTTGAAAGCAACAGAAGAAGGGTCAGCCACAAGCACAATACGTGCAAAAGGGGTATCAATCGGATGCGCGTCAATAAGCGGCTTAAGGAAGAGGAAAATAATACCGAGAGCAACAAGTGAACCAAAAAGTACATAGAAAAGCGCCTGACAAATATAGCTAAACTCAATAGCAAACTCCGTGACACCTACTGCTTTCATGATACCAATCTGTCTTCGTCTAGTGAGTGCATTAATATAAATAATAATAAAGATCGTAGTAAGAGCAACCACTACCGATACCGAACCCAAAATATTACCAATAATAGTAAAGAAAAGTTTGATGTTTACAAGGAACTCAGGCGATCCTTCTTCTGCCGTATTAATCTTCGCATACTCACCAAAACCATTATTCATAAGAGGTGTCTTCACCACATACGGATCTGTTCCTTTTACTAGAGTGACTGATATTTCTGAAACATCACTATCAACTTTTCCAAGCATCTTCTTAAGTTCACTCTCTAAGATATAGGCACGACCAGAAACAAAAGAAACCTTAGAGTCGAGAATTCCTCGCACAATAAAATCTCCAGTCACAGAGCCAGAAGATTCTGTAGTATCATTCGTAGGAAGATTATCTTCTGGACGAGGACTGCCTGAGGACGTCGTCTTCGATCCACTCACTGTAACACGAACCGTGTCTCCTGGTTTTACATCGCGAAGAAGTGACACAAGGTCGGCAACGCGACTATACTTTGCTAAGTAACCAGAACCAAGCACGATACCTCGTGAATCTCCTGCACGCAACCACTCTCCTTCTACAATTGCTTCAGAAAGATGTGTTGTTGCGTCTTCTTTTTCTGGATCAATGCCTGCGATTTGGTTAGAAACCACATTTGCATCTTCTTCTTTTCTTTTCTCCCACCAATTCGCTTCCACTTTTGCTCCCGTTACCACTCGTTTTGTATAACTTGTCACTTGCGGAAAAGAAGAGAGCATACTTTCGATATCAGCGGTACGTTCAATAAAATCTTTTTCATTGCGGTTAACAATCATAAGATCACCTGTCCACTGTTGTTTAAAAGCACGAGAAGAACCTTCTATAATTCCCACCAGAAAACCACTCGTCGCAACAAGATTAAGAAAGGTGAGCATCATAATAAACACGATAAGCCCTGTTGCATAACGACTTGACCGCGTAACCTGTCTTACCGCAAGGAAGAACCCAAGTGATGCAGTGTTTAAAAATCGCTTCATATAAATAGTTAGTTAGTTTGCTTTTGTGCTTGTCGTACTGTCGTTGTAGGAGGCACAAGGATTTCATTTCCAATAAGACCTCTTGTAATCTCAATAAGCCCATCACCACCACGAACACCAAGCCCTACTTCTGTTGGGACTTCCTTACCTTCACCAAGAATACTTACAGAACCAACTTCTTGGGTGATAACTTTTACATATCGCGCAGGGATAGCAAGTACGTGGGATTTAGATTCAGTAATAATAGAAACATTCGCGGTCATTCCTTGACGTACACGATCATCTTTACCAACAAAAGTAATAACCACTTTATACATTGGTACCGTGCCTTCTACTGTAGCACCAGGGGACATTCTAGTTACTTTTGCAGGAAAGAGCACACTTTTCCCATACGCATCGAGAGTAATATCTACAGGTGCACCGACTTTTACTTTTACAATGTCAACTTCGGGAACCTTTGCCTCTACCTCAAAACCATCTGTTGCAAGCATAGAGATGACTGTCTTTCCACTTGTTACCGTCTCTCCGATAGAAAGCGCAACATCGCTCACCACACCCGCAAACGGTGCAACAATCATGGTTTTACTAAGGCCAGATCTTGCTTGCGCAACCTGAGCTTCTGCCTGAGCAACAAGAGCCTGTTGTGCTTTTATCACATACGGATCGGTTCCTGCTTTAGTAAGTTCAAGATCTCTCATGGACTGATTGTAAGTATTTTTTGCGGTGATAAGAGAGCTTCGTTTAAGAGTAATGTCGGAAAACATAGAAGTCATAGAAGACTTAACCGTCGAAAGGGTTGTACGAACACCATCAAGTGAAGGATTGCTTACACTGCAAGAAAGGAGGAGGAGGTTAGAGATCGTATTCACCAAATCATTAGTGGCAAGTGCAGATTGATACGCAAGATCAAAAGCTTTGTCAATAGAATCATTAGAAGAAATAGAAGTAATTGTTGTACTTTTTGTTTGGAATGTAGCAAGTACATCTTCAAGACGTGTTCTCTTTTCTTCTAACTCCCCCTGAAGACGCTGGTCACAAGAGGTGAAAGAAAGTTGATATCTCCCATTGTTAAGCATAAATACTGAGGCAAATTTATTCTTAACCACATCCGCTGTTATTGCATCAACGTTCTGAATAGTGTCAGGAAGAGAGCTGTACGCCTGATCGAGCGAACTCTTTGCGTTCATTGCCACCTGTTCTTTGAGTGCAATTTCTTCTTTTCGTGCACCTTGCTGTAACTGCTCAAGTTTTGCTTGCGCATTAGAAAGACTTGCCTCTGCCTGAAGCAAAGAAGCTTGCGCGTCACCAGAAGAAAGAGTTGCCAAGGTTTGCCCTTGATACACCGAGTCTCCAGCTTTTACCCCAACATAGGCAACAGTTCCCAGTGTCTGAAAAGCAAGGCTTGCATCTTTTGAAGACTGAACCTGTCCAGATACACGAACATACTGCTTCACCGTCTGATACTCAACCTGATGGGTATCGCCGATTGTTTTTGGGGAAGAAAACACCACAACACCCAAAATAACAACAAGAATTACAAACAAAAATGCCGTGTAAGTCTTATGTCGTGCAAAAAAAGTAATAGTGTTCTGATAAAATTGATGAATACGTACAAATAATGCTGAAGTCATAGTATTAAAGAGTATACCACCTCCTTTTCATAACCCTTACTCGTCGTAACATTGGGATGTAAATGAATCACCCCACGGCAAGCCGACGGGGTGATTCATTTGTTAAAAAAACAGCCGGATTTCATTTTTATCAAGGTAATGGAATCCAGAAATATTTTGTTACGGGTCATGCCTATTCTATTTCTCGAGTCAATCCACAACAGCAAACTGTGAAAGTGGTTAACCCCTGGGACACATCAAAACCAATAGAAATGAGTTTTGAGCAGTTTAAAGGTACTTTCACTGATATTTCAATCGTTGAAGTTGATGTTGAAAAGTTTTTAGACTATACAAGCAAGTATGCAGAAAAATAGTCTAAACAAGAGTAGGGTGAATTATTTCTGTGACACCTAAGTTCTAATACTGTCTACGACAGTACACCAATCGATAACATCAATAAAATCAAGGGTTATTTTTTCTAGCCTTTCGCAAAAAACGATTAGGTTGGAAATGATACACTATAGATATGAAAAAAATTATCATTTTTGATTTTGACGGAGTGATTATTGATAGCTCAAAAGAGGCTTATAAGTTATTAAAAAAGGCATACCCTGATTTAAATCAAGTTCAATTCGAAAGTTTATTTAGTGGAAATATATTTTCAGAATTACAAAAGTTTGGCAATCCTCAAATATCAATCGAGGATTTGCAAACGGAATGGAAGAATATTATTTCATTGCAAAATGTTCGTCCACCGTTGGTAGAAGGAATAAAAGAAATTATTGAAAAACTAAATAAAGATTTTTTGCTTGTTATTAATACTGCTTCTGAAAAAGAAGTAGCAGAAAAGTTTCTACTAGAAAATAACCTAGACTACTTCAGTGGAATTTATGGTTCAGAAACCTCTAGAAGTAAGGTTGAGAAATTTAAAGTTATTTTTAGCAAACATAATTGTGAAGCAAAAGATTGTATTTTTATTACAGATACAATTGGTGATGTTGCTGAATCTTCTTCAGTTGATATAGCAACTATTTTAGTTTCGTGGGGGTATCAAAGTATTGAACTCTTTAATAGTGTGGGGCCAGATGTTGCTGCTATAGCAAACATACCAGTAGAACTTTTAACCAAGTTAGAAAATTTAACAAAGTAATGTATTTTACTGAATCTGAGTTCTAATCCCGTCTACGACAGTACACCGATGAATGATAACTAAAAATCTCCTTGTAAATGAGGAGATTTTTAGCCTGCCTGTCCTACAAGGCAGGTTACAACATTTTGCTCCCCTTTCGAGAAAAACACTTAGGTTGGAAATGGTATACTTTCGTAATGTTAGAAAAAATATCAGAAGCTGTAAAAAACACAAATACTGAACTTGAAGATTTGGCTCTTATTGTTGCTAAAGAAATTAGAACTGCAAATGATTTAACCTTTGAACAAAGAAAAGAGCTTTTAGGATTGGTTAGAAAGTGGTCGAAATATGTGAAAGATAATGGAGTAGATCAATCAGATGTGCTTTCTGTGAGGTATCATTTACTTGAGTTTTCGAGGAAGAATTTTAAACATAATACTGAATTTGAAAAAGATGTTAAGTTGCAGAGTATTCCCGTGGATAATTTAGAGTTGCCAGATGGTTCGTTATTTAAAGATTACATAAATAGAAATTTTGAAGGTGGTGACATCTTTAGTGATGAACACACTGCAATCTATGGTGGAATCGCTCGACTTGCTCTTAAGTTACACGCTTCACAAAGTAATCCTAGTTATGATTTTCGTTTGATTGATTCTGAATTACCAATAAATGATGTTGACGTTATTGTGGATGACAAGAATGTAGGTAATAAATATAAATCAGGTATTGCTGGCACAAGGGTCGTTGGAGACCTAGAAGAGTATTTGAAAGCGTATTACCAGACCGTTGAATGCACAATCAACCAAGCATTAATTTATAAAGGGGAGCTTTTGTATACTGAAAACGCTTTACAAGATAATACGACAGGAGAGCTTCGTTTTATTGAAAAAGATGAAACCCTTTTTAATCCAGATTCTATGGCCTTAGAAGATGGAAAAATATTTGTTACGGGCAAGGGGTTTTATAGGGCATTAGCTTACCTTCTAAGACATAAAGCACATAAACTTTCTCTTTATCAAGATAATCTAGATTTTTTAAAGAAAAGTAAGTACACTTGGGCTTCTCCACTACCAAAGATTTTATTCCTTAAAGATGCAGAGGTCAGAAATAGAGCTATTAACGAATGGCATAGTCTTGCTAGGAGTTTAGGGGTGACAACTAGCAGAAATCCTGAAGAATTCTTGGAAGAAATTATTTCTGAAAATCCTAGTATTGTAAATTACAATTTTAAAACTGAGGAAAATAATGCAGAAGAAATAAGGTGGATAATAAATCAATTTTTGAAATCGGGGGTTAGGAGTGTTATTCCAGACTCATACCCAAAGGGAATGAGTAATGAGGTTGTTACTATTGATATACGAGAATTAGATGTCGAGGAACATGATTTGAGTAAGTTTTTTGAAAAAGTAAATTCAACATTTAAAAATGCTCATTTTAATATAGTGTAAACAAGGGTAGAGTAAATTACTTTTGCATCATCTGAGTTCTAACCCCGTCTACGACAGTACACCACGTAAATAGAGTAATAAAATCAGTGGTTATTTTTTGTACCTAATCGAGAATGATCGCTAGGTTGGAACCAGAATGATATAATTGAATATATGTCATTAGAATCACCAAACCAAAATCCGCTTTCTGTAAGAGAAAAGTATTTATCAAAAGTCGATAAAGAAGGTTTCGTATATGTCGGTGATTTTTCAACTCAAGAATTAAAACGACAATCAAAAAGTATTGCTTCATTTTTGGATGGAGAAGAAGGAACGGAACCAGATATAAATTTAGGTAACGGAATAAGATTTAAAGGATCTTCAGGAAATTATTCAGATATGAAAGTGCACGTTGATGACCTTGAAGAGTTTATAAAGAGAGTAAGGAATTACTACGGAGATTAGTTCTAATCCCGTCTACGACAGTACACCAATCAATAAAAACTAAAAGTTCCCTTATTAAAGAGGGGGTTTTAGCCTGCCTGTCCTACAAGGCAGGTTACATATTTATGTACCCTTTAGCGAATAACATGTAAAGTTGGAACTGCTTCATATTTTGCACATCATTTGCATTAAGGTATACAAACACAGATTCATACATGAAATAAACGTTAACTTAACACAAAACTAAGTGTAATTTACGATTTTGTTGACATATTTACATAAATTTGCTATAATACATGGTGTAAGTTATGAAAAAAAATACTAAAAAGCTTCAAAAAATACTTGATTTAAAACAGAAGTATGACTCTCTTAAAAAAGGGAAGGATTCACTTTTAAACATTATCGAAGAAGTTGAACTTGCTGAGTCTGTGTATAATTCAAATGCTATAGAAAATTCGACACTAACTTTACCAGATACAGAAAAAATTCTTTTGGACCTTGAAGTGTCAAAGAACTATTCACTCCGTGAAGTCTTTGAAGCAAAAAACTTAGCGAGGGTATATGAATATATACGAAAGAAGAAAGATTCAATCATTCTTAATCAAGAAACAATATTGTTTATTCACTCATTATTACTAGGTGGTATTAATGACGATATTGCTGGAAGGTTTAGAAAAGAGAACGAATATGTGCGAGTTGGAAAACATGTTGCACCCGCACCCGAGCATGTACTACGAATGACAGAGGTTTTACTTAACGAATACAAATCAGATCATACTACAAATATTTTTTCAAAAATCGCATATTTTCATCTTCAATTTGAAACAATACATCCATTTGTAGATGGTAATGGTCGTATTGGTCGCGTGCTTATAAATTTACAACTTCAGGAATTTGGATATCCAAATATTATTATTCGAGATAAAGAGAAACATTTATATTACAAAACCTTTTCTTATTTTAGAGACAAGAAATCTACAAAAGAAATGGAGCAAATTATCTACCTTGCTCTTTCTGAAGGGTTGAATAAAAGAATTGCATATTTAGAAAGTAGAAAAATAGTAACCCTCTCAGAGTATTCCAAGAAAAAGAAAGTACCGTTAGCCAATCTTATTAATCAGGGCAAACGTCAAACAATCGAAGCTTTTCGAGAAAAAGGGGTTTGGAAAATTGGGGTTAAATAATACAATCTAAACAAGAGTAGGGTAAGTTACTTCTGTGTCACCTGAGTTCTAATCCCGTCGTTGCAGAACAATCATATCGCACAAGATGTAATTTGAGGCGTGTTCTTAAGTCGTGATATACTTGCTTATATTATGGCAAAAAAAATGACGCCGAGTATTGTCGGCAACTGGAAAGCGACACCAAAAACTCTCGATGAAGGTCTCAAATTCATCAAACAGCTCGAGAAAAAACTTTCAAAAACAAAAATAAAACTCCCAAAAAAGTCTTACTACTTAGCAGTTCCCGAAGTATTCATTACACCTCTTGGTGAAGAGGCTCTTTCTGGGCATATTGGTGCACAAACATTACACGGAACAACACTTGGTCAAACTACCGGTGGTACCACACCAGAACAACTAAAGTCTGCCGGGGCCTCCTTCACCCTTGTTGGCCATAGCGAAGTAAGGAAAAGAGGGGAAACCCAAGAAGAACGCAAAGAAAAAGTACTAAAAGCGCTCACCTCCAAACTCACTACCATTCTTTGTGTTGGGGAGCTTACTCGTGACAAAAACGGCAAATATCTCGAGGCTCTTGAAAATGATGTAAAAGAAATTCTTCAAGATATTCCACGAGAAAGATTCTCTTATCTTATGATTGCCTACGAACCAATATGGGCAATAGGGGCATCAGTTCCGGCAACAGCAAATGAGTGCTTTGAAGCAGTAATCGCACTCAGAAGAGCTCTTGCATCACTTGCAGGAATCGACTACGCAAAAAAAGTACAAATCCTTTATGGTGGCACAGTAAAAGATGACAACGCAAAAGTATTTATTGAAGAAGGTGGAGTGGATGGTCTTCTCATAGGAAGATCATCTCAAGAACTTTCTTCTTTCTTGTCGATTATTGAAGACGTACATCGTAACAACTAACAGATACTTTTATTTTTCTTACCTAACCATGAACACTTCTTGGAATGAACACAGTGTGCCCGAACTTCATACCCTTAAAGGTAAGCGAGTGCTTATACGTGTTGACTGGAATATGCCAGTACAAGATGGAAAAATCGTTGACCTAAGCAGATTCGATGCCACAACACCATTTATCCAAAAACTCATAGCAGTAGGTGCAAAAATTATCCTCATGACCCACTTTGGAGAAAAAGGAGGAACACTTCAGCCTGTTGCTGAACATGCAACCAAAACATTCCCCTCTATCACTTTCACACCATCATTTGACCTTACTGAATTGCATGCACTTTCTAATACTCTTAAAGAAGGTGAGGGAATGCTCCTTGAAAATGTTCGTCTTTTTCCTGGAGAAACCGAGAATGACCCTTCCCTTGCTGAAGCTTTTTCTTCTTTAGGTGATGTGTTTATTAACGACGCTTTCTCTGTCTCTCACAGAAAACATGCGAGTGTTGTTGGTGTTGCTACACGCAAGCTTTCTTATTTTGGCCCAACATGTATGCGTGAGCTTGAGCATCTTTCTAGAATTTTAGACCCCGTACAACCAGCGCTTCTTATTGTTGGTGGAGCAAAAATTTCTACAAAAATATCCCTTATCAAGCGCTATCTCGATAAAGGGGTTAAAGTATTTGTTGGTGGTGCTATGGTTCATAATATTTGGAAAGAAAAAGGTATAGAAATAGGCAAAAGTCTTTATGACTCAACATACAAACTTCCAGAAGGTTTTAGTAATCACCCGCTTCTCCTTACCCCAGTAGATGTTGTGCTTTCTAGTGGAGAAACAGTAGAGGTAACAAAAGTTCCAAAGGAAGAAATGATTGTTGATTGTGGTAAAAAAACTGCAGAGATGCTCCACGGAATCATAACACTTTCAAATACTGTTATTGCAAATGGACCTCTTGGTCTTTATGAAAAAGGGTGGCTTCATGGAAGCGAACTTATTTTGACAGACCTTGCTCATGCAAAAGTTGCATCATACATCGGAGGAGGGGACACTGTGACTGTCGCTAATTCGCTTCACCTTCTTAACAACTTCACTTTCGTCTCGCTTGGTGGAGGGGCAATGCTTGATTTCCTTTCATCTGGTACACTACCTGGTATAGATGCTGTCACAAAATAACTCCTCATCTGTTATAGTAAGTGCAGGGGATCATGAAGCACTCAAAAAGCTTATTTTACAAGCAAAAAAGGGTGACTCTGGTGCTTTTAGTCAGGTGTACACAACGCTTTATGTTCCTCTGTACAGATATGTCATCTCCAAAAGTCATGACAGTGAGCTTGCTAATGATGTTTGTCAGCAAACGTTTCTCCAATTTTTTCAGGCTCTTGCATACTACGAACCAGAAAAATCTCCTCTTGCGTATCTTTTTACAATAGCAAAAAGACTGCTCATCAATCATGGAGAGAAAAAAACGTTTGAACCCTTTGACGAAGCACTTCTTGAGACTTTTAGCGATGATAAGGAAGATATCCTTGAAACCATTGATATCAAACACCTTTCAGACAAAGTTATCGAATTCTTGCCATCACTATCGACGGATGAACAAGATGTTATCCGGCTCTACTATTTCTCAGAGTTTACCTATAAAGAAATAAGTGACATTATCGAAAAAGAAGAGGTCTACATTCGAAAAATCAAAGAGCGAGCACTCAAAAAACTCCGCATTCTCACCAAACATCTCTATGACAACCACTAATCACGGACAATCACATATCGAAATGGCTTTAGCTATGTATAAGGAGAACGTATCGCCGTCAGAACAACGTCTTCAAGTAATACTTTCTCAAATACCAGAGCAACAAAACCTTAAAGAGGGACGTGCGGTACGTTCCCCGTATAGATGGCTAGCCATTACACAAGTTGCAACACTTTTTGCTATCATAGTTGCAGTGCTTCCTGCTTCAATCGGAGAAATCCGTGACGCATATAACAATCCGTACTACGAAACCGATAAGCAAATAGAAGCCTTTGAGCAGCAAATAGATAACGAAGATACTCTCAAAAACCTTGTTGATTACTCCTTATAACAACTACTGCCTATGAAATTACACACCAAAAAAATCATCATCTCTTTGTTGCTCGTATTTCCTCTTTCCGGATACGCACTTGATGATCAGACAACACTTCAACCATCACAAAAAGAAATAAAAAAGGAGAAAAAAGAAAAACTCTTTTTGAAGAATGACCAAGAAGTAGTTGAGGTACAAGAAGAAACTACAGAAGCATCACCCTCTGATGAGATGCAAGACTTTACTTTGTGTTCCCAACAAGCAATAGAAGAAAGGGACACGAGAATCGCTGCCTCAAGAACCCTCTACAATCAAGCAATGAACAACGCGCTTCAGGAACGCAAACGTAACGAAAAGCTTGCGGTAGCTATTAAACAAGACGATGAAAAAAAGTCTGCAATCAAAAAATCTGTAGAATCCTACAAAACACTTGCAAAATCAGCTCAAAGTAGTCTCACTTCCGCAAGAAAAGAAGCCTGGAAAAACTTTGAAGATAACCTCGAAGCATGTAGAACTTTACAAAATCCTAAAGACAAGCAAGCAGATGAAGACGTGCAAGGAGGAGAAACAAATACCCTAAAAGAAGATACCATAAAAGATACCATTTTGAACACCATAAAATCTCTTTTCAACTAAATCAATACTACGCACTCAGACAATAAAACGAAGGGTAAACCCTTCGTTTTATTGTCTTAAAAAACACAACCTTCTGATTATACCATCTCCAACTAAGGCTTCCGAGTATATAGGTGTCTATACTTTTTAGCGAAAAACAAGTCGGAACACGAATCATATAGATATATGAAGAGTGTGAGACGAGGTTTTGCAGCAAAAAGTATAACCACTTGTTCGGAATGGTTAGTTGGAGATGGTATTATATCGCAAGTACAAGCTCTGTTGGTGCATGATCACTCCCTTCAAAAGTATCGAGAATTGCTGCGTTGGTTTGTTTTTCTTGAAGCAGCCCACTAAGTGACTTACTCACAAAAATATAATCTATTCTCCACCCAACATTCCTTTCTCTCGCTCGCGTCTTTTGGTCCCACCAACTATATCGCACCTCGGTAGGATGAAGTGTTCTAAAGGTATCAATAAAACCTTCTTGTATCACACGGTCAACCCAAGAACGCTCAACAGGAAGGAATCCTATATGTGTGCTATTTTCTTTTGGTCGCGCAAGGTCGATTTCGTTATGGGCAACATTAAGATCGCCACAAAAAATAACACGTGGATTTTTTTTCTCAAGACGCTTTACATAGACAAGAAACTCATCATAGTAAGCAAGTTTAAACTTAAAGTGCTCTTCATCACGACCACCGTTTGGGAAATATGCAGTAACAAAAATAAAGTCATCAAAGTAAAGCGTGAGACATCTTCCTTCTGTGTCAAAAGCTTCTTTTCCTAAACCGTACACAACCTTCTTCGGCTCCTTCTTTGTATACACAGCAACACCAGAATACCCTTTGCGTTCTTTTGCACTATCGAAGTACGCATGATACGAGTAAGGGGAGGTAAGCGCCTCGTCCAGTTGCTCCTTGTTTGCTTTGGTTTCTTGAATAGCAACAATATCTGCATTAAGCGCAAGAAGTCTATCAAATGCACCTTTTTTGTAACAAGCACGAATGCCGTTTACATTGTAAGAAAGAATTTTCATGAGGAAAAATATGTAAAACGAAGTTTATAAAAAAAAGACAAGAAGTATGTAACCGTGATTAGTATAAGTATAACTTCTTGCAGGCAAAAGAAAAAGGCGGGGCAATTGATGCCACGCCATAGGTACACCTCATAAGGTGTACACAATATCGTACAAGGAACCGTTCTTTGTAAAGACAAGATAATGTTCACCTTCCTTAACTTCAAGGATATGTGCAACAACTCCTGTCTTAAGATCCTTGATAGGATGTGGAATGCGTCCGTTAACAAAAAACCCAGGGTATTGATCGTACCACAAGGAGTACGCTACTGGATTTTCTAGAGGTTCACCCTTCTCACAGATCTTTGTCACTGTAACCGTTCCACAAACAAGTTTGAGGGCACGAGGAACAAAGGGACTTACAATAGGGACCCTAACCACCTTAGAGTATGGTGATTCTTTCTCTATACTCGGCCGAACAAAGTCGCCTACCTGTCCTGCAAAACCAGATGAAAAATCAGACTCCGGCGGAAGTGTAACAGGAAGTCCGCCACCCTCATTTACTTTTGCCATAGCAAAACTCCTCAAAAGACCAAACAAGATCAACACTACAGTACAACTATCACTTTGTCAACAAACTTCTTAATTCTTATCGTTCATTAGTAATTGAAGTTCCGGTCTCTACATAAATTCTCTTCTTCGCTTCCTTCTCTCCACAAGAAAGATGAACATCAAGTGTGCTCCCTACCTCAACGGTCTTTTGTCCTGATGTCATCCAATCACCTCCTTCATGCTCTTTCGTGAGAGTGGTAAGGGATTCTTTTATTGTTCTTGATTTAACACCATCCTCTATATCAACTTTTTGTTCCTCAAAAATCGCATTGAGATCGTTCACCGCCTCACGCTGCACCGCCGAACATCCTGACTTTGAACACACAGGAGAAGCAAAAAGGGTACACGTTGAGGTAGGGAAGTGTATGGACCAGTTGATTACTGTCTTTTGGTTAGGAAGAAGTGTTCTTGGAGAAATAAGAAGGAACACCTCTGGTGAAGGAAGATTCGTTGCATGAAAATATTTAACCACAGGAGAACTTACCCTGTCGCTTCGTAAACAAGTAGCACTATAATTTCCTGTTATAGAAAGAGGCACTCGAACAATTTCTTTGTATACACCAGTAGCAACTGCTACACCGGTATCTGTGTTTACCACTTTATATGCATCCGAACCAGAACACTCAAGCTCCATCGCGCCTTGTGTCGAATAATATTCACCAACAAGATGAACATGTTTAACTTCTGGCATTACACACACCTGAAGACTCTCACTCCAAACACCTGGTGCGCACGTTGTTCCAAAAGTTCCTTCAGCGATTTTTCCGGTAGAATCATATAACTCAACCACATAAGGTTCTTCTCTGTACCGAAGCTCTTTCTGTAAACCACCAGACTGTCCTGAGCCAAGAACAACAACCATATCGTTAAGAGGCATACGCGCTTCCACTTGTCCTACACTTTGTTTTGCTGACCAAGCAATATGTATCGGGCAAGACTTTTTATCTCCCTCAATACTACAAGATCGACTAAGCACCACATTACCAAAAAGTTGACGACATTTACTTCCATCCCAGATAGGCTTATCACCCTGACAAAGAGCTTTAACGGTTGATGTTGCAGTAATATCTGGCTCAATACATCTATTAAGAGAATAATTCCATACCGCAGTTGGAGAAGTGCAGTACACAGGGTAACAATTAGTAACATCAACGGCGTCACACACAGTAGCACTAACAGAAGAACTATTTGATTTATTTGAAGTAAAAGTATTTACAGAAGAGAGAAAGTCGTTAGTTACCACAACCTGCTCACCACCAACAGAATAAACACCTTCTCCTTCTTTGGTACGTAACGGTGTCTGGGCAAACCAGGCAGCAAAACGAGATTCTTTGCTTTTTTTGTTTTTAAAAAGACGCAATAGTTCTCTTTCTACTTCTTGTGGAGAAGTTGTCTTGGTAATGTTAGCAACTACAAACATGAGCGACCCTTTTGTGTACCCTTTTGGGGTTACAAAGAAGACCGATGAGTACAACTCTTCGCTTGTTGTATTCTTAAAAACAATCTTACAGTCGAAACCATCCTCAACCTCTTCATAAAAAGGGACATCCACTCTCTGTGTACAAGTAAGATCTCCTTTTGTTGCTTCACTAAAAGGGTACTCCCTAAGAAGGATCTGGTAATTTGCAAGGTTTTGTAACACCTCTGCTTTGGTGGCACTTTGTGTCACTTCGGCAAAAATAATTCTATGTGCTGGGTTTTGGTTTTCGCACACATATGCAACAGACTCTTCAGTATCACCTTTTTCTCCACAATACACTCGAACGGTGTTGTCGAACTCTTTTGTAAGCCCCAACGAATAGTGATAGTGAGAAAGTAAAAATCGATCAATTGTGCTACTTGTAGCTTCCAAAGAAGTGGTAATCATATCTTCCTTTGTTATTACAAAAGAAGATATGTACAACAAGAAAGCTACGAGTACTATACCGCCAAGAGAAAACCACACGATCAACTTGTTCATATTGACAAGTATAACAATACTGCATACTTCTCACCGAACATAACAGGGGATAACAACGGAAGCAACAATACTCTATTCTTCTTTTTTCTTACGATGAAACTTCTCATACTGATCTCTTAAGAACTTATTCGTTACATTGGTATAAATTTGTGTTGTTGCGATAGACGCATGTCCAAGCATCATCTGCACGGTGCGGAGGTCAGCACCATTGTAAAGAAGGTCGGTTGCGAACGAGTGACGAATTACGTGCGGAGTACATTTCTTTGCAATACCAACACGTTCTGCATACTTCTCTACAGTACGCTCAACACTGCGAGGAGTGAGACGTATTGACTCTTCTTTTTCAATACGAGCATGTGCACGAGGGGAATGATCCACAAACATCGCTTCATCAATATCAACACGCTCTTTCAGGTATGCTTTTACTGTTGCAAGTGCACTGCCAGAAATAAACACTACGCGAATCTTCCCACCTTTTCCTCGAATAGAAATTTCACCAGAAGAAAGATCACAATCTCGATCAAGCGAACAAAGCTCCGAAACACGAAGCCCGGTAGAAAAGAGAAGTTCTAGCATCGCCTTATCTCGAAGTCCCGCAATAGTACCCACATCTGGAGCAGAAAGAAGCGATAGAAGCTCTTTCTCAGAAATAAGATCGAGTTCTCTTTGGGAAGTTTTGGCGAGTTCGATCTTCTCTGGATCATAGCCTTCCACTCCACGTTTTCGAATATATTTTAGAAAGGCACGAAGAGCGATAAGGTGGTAATTCTGTGTTTTTTTGTCGAGAGTTTCTTGTGCTTGACCTTTCTTCATCTCTCGTGCAGGGAAACGGTTAAGAAAGATACGATATTCACGCATCATTTGTTCAGTAATTGCGTGTGGTGTTACTACGCTATACTTCGTCTCTGCAAACTCAAGAAACCTTGTTAAGTAATGGTCGTAGTTACGTACCGTGAGCGCGCTTCTACCTTTTTCGATTTCGATATATTGTAAAAAATCTTGTTTAAGAGAAAAGAGGGAGGGCATGGCTAAAGACTAAAATAAAAAAGATTTATCAATACAATCTAAGTATACAATTAAACTATATAAAAAAAGAAACCGAAGGCAAAGCCTTCGGTTTGTTACTCTTTCATGTTATCGCTTCATCAGCATCATCTTCACAAAGTCGTCAACTGCCAACTCTGCAAAAGCTTGTGCCGTCTCTTGTTGGTTGGGAGACATGAGCGCAACACGAAGAGCGGAAATGATAATCTTCTGATAGAGGTCTCGAACCTTTGCGTCAGAAGTGTCTACCATTTCCACAAGAGGATGTGTTGGATTGATTTTCAAACACACCGATTCTGGGTTAAAGAACCAAAGCTTCGAACCAAGGTCATCAGACACCACGTGGAGACCAGAAGAATGTCCGCGAACAACTTTTCGCTCGCTACCTTTCCCAACCACAACAACGGGATGATGTGCCTTTTTCTCGTCTTTTGTTCCTGGTTCTGACTTCTTTGCAGCACTTTTACCCCTACGAATAGGAGTAACGTTTTTGCCAGTCATTCCAAAACCAGTAACATCGGTTCCTGGGAGATCTACGTGTCCGATGCCAACACTACCGAACTTTGCGTTCACAAACAACGAAGCAAAAGGTGAGGTGTCTTTTTTCAGAAAGTCACCAATCTTAAGAAGAGCTTCTTCGACCAGAACCTGGTGACGAACAGCTTCTCGTTTTGCCTTCTCATCGTTGTAGTACGTCGACCCGATGGTTTTGTACCAAGTGTCGACAGCACACGCAAGCGCAAGCTGAGCATCACCTTCTTCAAATCCTTTACGAGAGGACCGAAGGACGAGATTCTCTGCCAAGATTTCACCCTGGAACATTCCAGAAGCAATCGCCGTTTTTGTCTTCTCGTCGAGCATCCGATAAAACGATCCCTCGTTAAGCCGGTCAGCACGAAGAGGGAGACGGAACGGGTTCGACTGGGAACCGACACCGATACGAAGTGGCCCCTTATGGCCTACAGGAGCAAGATAGAACATCACCTCGACTTTTCCTGCTGCTTCGTCGTCAAACACCCACACGGGGAGCTCTTTCCCTTCGAACTTTTTTGCTTTGAAGGTCTGTTCTGTGCGTTTTCCTTCTTCAATGACAACAACCTTTATGGAAGTTCCCAGAGAAGCGAGTTTTGCACCATACTCAATCTGCACTTCAGACTTAAACTGATCGAAGTCAAAGCGACGCTTCACCTTGTCAGTAGTCAATCCGTACATCTTTACTTGAGTACGCCACCACACAGACTCACGGTAGGAGGTGCCTTTTTGTTTTGGGGTCCTTCCATCTTCGTGAGCAAAAGAAGGTTCTGGTTGGTTGTAAAAAGGCCACCCTTCTTCTTTTGTCTCAAACATCTTCTTACGATCAAACTCATACGACTGGTACACATGCCCAGTCGAAGCAGTAATGATTTCAAAAGATGCATGAATAGAGAGCGGACTAACCATCCCAAGACCAAACCGTCCATAACGATCACCTCTACCGCCTTTTACCGACCTCCCAATCGACTCAAGCGCTTCGTGAACGATTTTGCTGGACATGCCAGCACCGTTGTCAAAAAACGACACTTCACCGGAGTCAAGGTCAACAATCAGCAAAATACTTGTTGCACCTCCTGACTCAAGATCAACGGCGTTTTGCAACAACTCCTTGTACACCGGTACCGCTGTCGGGTACACCTCAAGTGCTCGTTCCAACAATCCTCCACGATGACCCTTTGCAAAGATCACCTTCTTCCCAGACTTTTCAGCCACCATTACTAACTCCTCTTAGTTAAGTTCTCGATAGGCACGTTCACTGCACAACCTTGCAAGAAGGTTCTTCAAGTCAAAGATACTCTTTTGTCCTGCTACTTCACGAAGAAACCTTCTATCCTCTTCTGTTGTTGAAGCATCACAGTAGAACTGTGCAAAGTCAGTCAAATTTGAAACCAAAGAAGCAAACCTTTCTGCTCTTTTTCTTGCCTCTTCTTGAGTAACACTTTTCTCAGGAACCTCTGTGTTTGTAACACTAACAGTTTCTGGTTCAGGTTGTTGTACTGCTAGAGAGTCTTGAAGATACCTCTCCACAACACCTCTAAGCTCAAACAAAGAGTCTTTCTTCTTCTTTATCATGTTCCGAACACTATCCGGAACAGTATCAACGATAAGCTTGAGTTCTTCTCTATGTCTATCAGGAAGGAAACGGACACCGCGAACATGGAGCAAAAAGCTTTCTCGTACGGTTGCTGTATCAACGAAAAACTCAAGCCCTTTACCAGAAACAGCAAAGAGTTGGAGGAGTTCCATTGAAACTTCTTCTTTTGCAACCACTCCAAAAGGAACAGGAATACCACAGAAGTCAAGAAAGATCGCAATCCTCAAAAGAGTCGACATTACTGCCGTCTCTTCTTTTTCAATGATCTTAACAAGACGGTATCTATGAATACCTACAGCCTTAGCGAACAAAAGAAGTTGGTCTGGTGTAAGTGCTTTTTGTAGCAAAAACAACCCTTCAAAAATTGACGTCTCAATGGACGTCTCTTGGCGTGCGTTTGTCACAATAAATCTCCTTGTAAAAGAACTCTTTCTTACCCTAACGCAACCCTACCACAAATAAACAAAAAGTCAAACAAACCGTCCTTGTTGAGGACGGTTTAGTATAACTATTATTTTCTTTTTACTTTCTCCTTTTGATGAAGAAGGTGGTTCCAGTCTTCGTTAGGAAATTGCCTTTTCATAAGAAGAACCCATCGTTCAAAGGAATGCTTAGACCCTTCCTCTGAAGACACTTCGCCATCTTCGCTTCTGTGAAGCTTCTTTTGTGCAATACACACAAGTGCTTGTAGGTCTTCTTTGGTAATTTCCTTTCTCGAAAGAGTATGGTTAAACAAAAGAACTTTAATTGCCTCATCTCCAAATACATCAAGAAGACAGTACAAAGCTTGCGTTGAGGCCTTATGTCCAGCAACATCTGATTCGTTATGACTCACACTAGAACCAGTGCAACCAAGAAGAGCAGACAGTTCTCGAACTGTAAGACCTAACCTGTGCCTTCTGATAGCTTTAAAGGTACCCATAACTTCTCCTTTGTATTCAAAAAAACACCAAAGAGAGTGCAAGAGATATACTACACCAAACACTCTCCTTCTCAAAACAAAAAGATATTACTTCCTGAAAGAAAGTAAACATCGCTCAAGATACCTAATAATACACAATGAAAAAGAGTAACGTATAGTTATTTTTTAAGCTGTATACCAATCCGTGGAACGGTTTACAAAACTTTACCAGTGTGTTAGTGTAAAAAGTAAGTGTTCTTAACTACGGAGATAGACCATGTCGAGTGACAAACCTTTTGCAAAGAAGGCGGAACAGTGTTTCAAAAAAATCCTTAGCGTTCGCAGTCTTTATAACGCTGATGTTATTTACAGAATGGTTAATACTGGTGACGTTGAATGGAAAGACCTTTCTTTTGGAGAAAAAGAACTTGAACAGAAAGTTCTTAGTATCTACCTAGCTGAAGCAGAAAAGTGCTTCGAAAAACTTAAGACGGGTGTTACCATCTTTCCTGCCACCGAGATCCAAAAACTCATCGGAAAGGGTGCAATTTCTTGGGCCATGTTGTCGTTTTCACAGGAAGAACTCGCACATGAACAACAGTCTGTTCATGTAAGAAGAGCGGAGCGTTTCTTTGCGAAGCTACAACAACGAAAGTCTGTTCAAGAGCATATCAACCTTCTTCGTGGAATGATTAAGGAGCAGGTCATAACATGGCCAATGCTCTCTTTCACAGAAAAAGACTTCCTAAAGGAGGAAAGGGCTGCTCACCTTGAACTGATTGTTCCTGTCTATAACGATGCAAAAAGTAACGGGTACGAAACCCTTAAGCATTACACAACAATGCTCAAGGTCAGGAACCTTGTTGATGGCGGAGTCCTTAATTGGGGAGATTTGCCGTTTTCCAAGAAAGACTTCGAGGCTGTTTTCCAAGCAAAAACAAACAAGAAACCTTCCCGTGTGGGGAGCTCTCTTGTAACACAAATCACTCGAGCGGAACCGTTTAGGGCGAAGGAGCTTGAAAAACGTATTTGTGGAATGGTCAATGAGGGGAAATTCGGCTGGGAGGACATTGACACCACAAAAGAGGCACTTAGCAAAGAGGTTTTGAAGAGGGCTGTCCACTATGCAACTCGTCACTTTGAGTCACTGAAAAGAACTCAGAGTCCGGAACGTCATCTGTTGGCAATCCGATCACTCTTTGATCATGACCTCGTAACATGGGGAGACCTTCCTTTCACAGAAAAAGATCTCTACAAACAAGAACGGTGTGCCTACACCAGAATTGCAGAAGATCACTTTTCTGCCATGAAAAGTGGGGTTACTTCTTCACCTGAAAAGATCCTTAACCTGGTTCGCCAAGGTAAGGTAAGATGGTCCTGGCTTACTTTCAGTGAAGAAGACATGGCATCCGTTTAAACAGCAGCGAGTGCCTAGAAATGCCGGATTTCCTTTATTATAAAAGGATCTGGCATTTTTTATATAACACATATCAAAAATACTTTTGTACAAGAAAATACAAAAATAGGGTGAAAAAGAAGGTGGTGGTCCGGTCAAAATCATCAACCAAAAAGGGCTTGCTTTTTTCAAAAAAGTATGATAGAATATACCCCATAGTTATTAATAGTATGCTTACACCGAAGAAAAAGGCTATTGCCATCAAAAACGTTCAGATTCACGAAAAAGACACCGGTTCTCCTGAAGTACAGGTTTCTATTTTGACAAAAAGAATCAACGAACTTACTGGTCACCTTAAGACACATGCAAAGGATAATCACTCACGTCGAGGACTTATCCAAATGGTTGCTGACCGACGATCACATCTCAAGTATCTCGAAGGCACCAACAAGAAGCGTTATAACGCACTTGTTACCAAACTTGGTCTTAAGTAATTACTTTGTATGCGCTGCCTCTTACGAGGCAGCGCATACTACTTTTAAACACCCTTTCTCTAAAGGGGTATAGTATACTAAACTATAGTTTCTTTTTTTAATAATTATCGCTCTTTTGTGAGCAAAGGACGTCTTCTTATATATTTTTCTGAATATACCTCTAGCAACTTTTATGTTCTTAGTGTTGGCATTAGATACAACACAGCTATATATTCTAAAACCTAAAGGGTAACGTCCATAAAATACTTTATATGTCAGTTATAAAACACAGCGATCAGCGTGTTGCTATTTTTATCGATACACAAAATCTCTATCACAGTGCAAAAAATTTATATAATACAAAAGTAAACTTCGGTGCCATCATGGAAACCGCGCTCGCAAAGCGTAAGCTCATCCGCTCTATCGCGTATGTAATTACTACAGAAGCAGGGGACGAGACCCAATTTTTCGAAGCACTTACTAAACTTGGCATCGAAACCAAAACCAAAGATCTTCAAATCTTTTATGGTGGCGCCAAAAAGGCAGACTGGGACGTTGGACTTGCGGTGGACGCAATACGTCTTGCACCAAAAGTTGACACTATAGTACTTGCAACAGGGGATGGGGACTTCGTGCCTCTTGTTACATTCCTCAAAGAACACTTTGGAGTGCAAGTAGAAGTCATTTCTTTTGGACGATCCTCTTCCACAAAACTCCGCGAAACCTGTGAAGACTTCATTGATATGTGTGACCATCCAGAAAAGTACCTCATCGGCTATCGTGTACGAAGACAGGGGAGCGTTGCAAAAAAACAACGACCTCATCCAAAAAAGATTACAAAAAGGGTAACAAAAGAGTTCTCTGATGAAGATCTTGGTATTTTTAGCGGAGAAACACCACCACCAGAGACACTTGAATAACTAAAGACAAAACTGTGCACACATCCTCATGTTGCACAGTTTTTTCTGATACACTACTAACTATCATGGTACCAAAAGTAGAAACCTTCGAACACAATATTGCAGAAGAAATAAAACACAGAGAGGCCTCTCTTACAGAAATTTCTGCGGCCTCTAATGATGTTGGTAACAACCAAACAGAACTTGATTCCATAAAAAGAAATAAGATTATCATTATAGGATCTCTTACTGTGCTTATAGTTACTATTTTTGGATTTGGTGCACTTGGATATATATATCTACAAGACACGACAGCATCAAAAGAAACACCTCAAACCCAAACAACACCAAGTCAGACAAAGTCCTCAGGTTCACTCGCTTCTCTCTCAAAAACACTAGACGAAGCCATTGGAAGTTACACAAAAAACGTCGACAAAAAAGATCGTGGCTATGTAATTACCCTTACTTCCTACACACATGTATTTGCCTACGTGACAAGAAATGAAGACTCTTTTATTGAAGAACTTGCGTCACTTTTTCCTCCACAAAAACAAGCACTCCAACAACCAAAAGAGACACCAAAACAGCCTGCAAATGTTACTGCCGGCACCTCAACAACAAAAGCAACAACCACCACAGCTACTTCTTCTATAAAAATAATCAAAAAACAACCTTCAAGTACCTCAACATCAGTGTCAACAATAACAACTGCGACACAAACACCACAACAAGAACAACCTGTTATAGACCTCCCCTTGGCGGCAACTTCTTCCTATTCTGATCTTACTATCGCTAACCAAAATATGCGTGTATGGAACAAGGGGGACAAGCAAGTTGTGTATGCTTTTGTTGGCATTACCGCCCTTCTTATCTCAGACACACCAGAGGGGATACTTGCTCTCAAAGGTGCTATACTCAAATAATGAGTGTTGCAACAATAGGCTGTGCCCACATTGTCGGACTTCACGCAGAGAAAGTAGCGGTTGAGGTCGATGTATCTTCTGGGTTATATGCTTTTTCTATTGTAGGACTTCCTGACAAGGCAATTGACGAAAGTAAGGATCGGATTATTGCTGCTCTTAAAAATAGTGGCGCAAAGAACCCAAAAACAGAAAACCAAAAAGTTATTGTCTCGCTTAGTCCAGCGAATACCAAAAAAGAAGGTTCTCATTTTGATATTCCAATTGCTCTTGCATATCTTGTTGCATCTAAACAACTTGCTCCACGACACAAAACAGAATGGTTCGTTGGTGAACTTTCTTTAACTGGAGAAATACTTCCCATGAAAGGGGTGCTTCTTGTTGCAGAGTTAGCAAAAAGGACAGGTATCTCTGCTCTCTACGTACCAGAAGCAAACCAAGAAGAGGCTGCGCTTATTGAAGATCTTAATGTGTACGGATGCAAACATCTAAGCGATCTCGTGCTTCATCTTGGGGGAACATTAGAAAAAAACCAAAAAGTGGTAAGTCTCTCCAAAACACCACCGACTCCTGTAACATACACAACCCCTCAGTACGTAACTGATTTTAAGGATATTAAAGGACAAGAAACAGCAAAACGAGCGCTTGCAATCGCAGCTTCCGGTGGCCACAACATTGCGCTCTATGGACCACCAGGAACAGGCAAAACAATGCTTGCACGCGCCTTCACCGGCATTCTGCCACCACTTAACAAAGAAGAGGCACTTGAGGTTACCCGCATTCATTCTCTGTCTGGAAAAGAAACAACAATTATTACCCATCCACCACTACGCAGTCCTCACCACACCGCATCGTATGTATCTCTTGTTGGGGGAGGAACAACACCACGACCAGGGGAAGTAACACTCGCACACAAAGGTGTGCTTTTCCTTGATGAGTTTCCTGAATTTGATAAACAGGTTATAGAGTCACTTCGTGAACCATTAGAAGAAGGGCATATTACTGTTTCTCGTGCAAAAGGCTCTTACACTTTTCCTGCTTCTTGTACTCTTATTGCATCAATGAACCCTTGTCCTTGTGGGTATCTTGGAAGCAAACACAAACGCTGTGTGTGTAAACCTTCCGATATCGACCGTTATGCCCGCAAACTCTCTGGTCCAATCATGGATCGTATTGATATGTGGGTTCCTGTACTTCATGTTGAGTACAAAACACTTTCTGAAAGTGAAGAAGGAGAGGAAAGTAAAGATATTAAAACAAAAGTAATGAAGGCGCGAAACTTCGCACAACAACGTTTTATTAAAGAAGGAAATCATACGCTTACCAAAAACAAAGACATGTCGGCAAAAGATATTGCAAAACATGTTGTTTTGGAGGGGAAAACCTTAGCGCTTATGCAACAACTTGCAACCTCGTACACACTTTCCCCTCGTGCATATCACCGTGTTCTTAGGCTTGCAAGAACAATAGCGGATTATCGCGAATCACCACAAGTAGAAGAAGTGGATATTTTAGAAGCTTTTCAGTATCGTCCTAAGTTATATCAAGATAGACTGTAATCTAGATACTAGGCTACAAGCTTACAGAGGGTAAATCGTACAAGAGCGACGCCTACGGCGTCGCTCTTGTGTTGTGTCTGGTATCTGTAGTCTGTGTTCTGCGATCTAACTTTAGAACGGATTCTTCGCTCCACGAACTTCGAAGTGAAGGTGTGGGCCAGTGGATCGTCCAGTATTACCAAGTTCTCCAATTTGTTCACCCTGAGCAACGGTTTGTCCAGAAGTTACATACACTGCGCGCAGGTGGGCGTAGACTGTTTGTATTCCTTTCTCATGAGTAATAATAATCAACCCACCGTATCCACCATTATAACCACTAGCTTTAGCAACGATTACTTTTCCTTGTGCTGCTGCAAAAATAGGAGTGCCTGGAGTTGCGGCAATATCAATTCCGTTGTGCCCGTGTATTCCCTGTGTTCTTATACCACCGTTAACAGGACGTGTTAAGAACCCGCTTGGTGTACTTTGTGTATATACATCAAGAATCTTAGATTTTTTAGTTTTTGTACTCTTGGTAGTCTTTGTAGAAGAAGGAATAATTTCTATTTCTCCGTCTGGAACAATCACTACATCGCCGACTGCGAGTTTTGCATCTACATCAATACCGTTGTATGTTGCCATATCAGCAACATCTGCTTTATATCGCTTCGCAACAGAAAGCATTGTATCACCTTTACGTACTGTGTGCTTAATACCGGTAATAGGAAGGATAATAAGAGTGTCGCCTTTAGCAATTGAACGTGACGTAAGGTTGTTCGCCCACATAATTGTATTCACAGAAACACTAAAAAGTCTCGCAACCTCTTCAATGGTGTCACCTTTTTTCACCTCATACACACTAATAGTGTCCGAAACAGGGAAGTCAACGTCTTCCGTCGAAACACGAAGAGCTCCAGACACCGCCTGAAGAGATTCTTGGTCTTGTGTAAGAGGCACATCAGCTCCTTCTGTTGTTGTGCCGTCAACAACAGTTGGTTTGAAGAGATCCATGGTCTGAGTTGTCGCAAAAACCTTCTGATTGTCTTCTTTTTCTTTAGAAGAAATAAAAATGGTCTTGAATTTATCAGTAAATGTTGCGATAACTCCCGCATGAAGTGAGAACGGAGAAAGAAGCACAAACACACCCATAACACCAAGAAACATCTGTGACGCTTTAAGTAAGCGTTTTTGAGGATCTACTACGATAGCAGGTAAAGATTAAAGAAACCAAATTCTTAGTACCTTTAAGAAGAAATAAGAGCAGTAAACAAAATAAGTCTTATTTCAAGAATTTTCTCCCTTTGGGAGGACTTCTCTATAATACCAAAATAATGAGCATGGTTCAAGAAACCAAATTCGCTAAACATGTGGAGAAGTCAGATAAAATACTTATATAGTAAGGTATACTTTGGTATATGAGATATCAAGGAGATGGAGAAGATGGGCGTTTTGATAATGCTCGTGATAATGCTCGCCATATAAGAAAAGGAGGTCGAGGGAGATCACAAGAAGAAGAACTTCCGAACGGAAGAAAACCAAAAAAGTCATTCCCTAGAGGAGGGCCTGGTGATGTTTTTGGTTCTGGTCCACTAAATACAAACGAACAAACTCCTTCAATTCCAACATCGGAACCATCACCAGACCAGATACCACAAAACCACAACCATGATAAAGTGGTGCCGGGAAAAACCACAACAGAACCAGTGGCAACCACCGCTCCTCAACAGCAACAAACCGCTGGACACACTGACAGAGGACGGAATGAAAGGCAACCAGGAACATTTCGTAGTAACACAGAAAAAAGGGGGGCTCCTCTTCGTGTAGACGGTATCCGACCAAACCGTGAACAAGATAAAGAGCTCCAAAAAACAAAAAATAGTCTCCGTACAACACTTAACGCACTGGCATCGAGACTTTCTACTTCGATCCAAATGCTTAATGATAACACCCCCGAAGAAATAGATGAGACCTTTAACCATGTTTCTAACGAAATTCTTGGAGAAATTAAAGGTCTTCTTCATGTACTTAACACAAACTCAACACGTGAAGATATTCAAACTGTTCAAAAAAAAGTTGATGCTCTAAAAAGTGACATTGAGGATATTTATACAAAAACATCTCTTCTTGTCGGTTCTCCGATGTTAAGAAAGGCCGCGGCACGAGTTATTGAAAGAGTATCTATACTAGAAACCTTGTCAGGATTAAGTGATATAACTATTCCTGACCATGAAGAGCTTCAAGGAAAGGTAGACAGAATCGCTCACTATATCGAATCACCCCTTGAAGAAACAGCTCCAAGAATCGTTGCCCTCTTTGTAGAAGAAGTAGAAAATACCCTTTCTTCTCTTGAGCGTGCAGCAATAGCCCAGATTTTTGTTACCCTAAATACAGCTATTACTGGTATTACTTCTTCCTACCAAAAAGGGGAAATCAAAGAAGATACTTACAAAGAAGCAATTGCTCGAGGAAAAAATATTGAATCAATTCTTGGCGAATACCCACTCAACGGAGAAAAACTCCTTAGCAATCTAACACCACTTCTTGAACTTCGTGAAAAAATAACACCAAAAGACATAGCTACAATCAAAGACAGAGTTGCTTCCTTAGAACCTGGACAAATAAACAACAAAGAGAAGGAAAAGCTTGAGATACTGCAAGCACTTCTCCCTCTTTCGAGAAAGTTTTACACTCTTTCAACAACCTACACCTCGTTACTTCCTCATCTACGTGAGGGTGATAAACTAGACGGTCTTCAAGAACAACTTACTTCACTTCTTGCACAACTCGACAAAGAGCCAGATCATCAAACCTTAGTTGCGTTCAAAGAACATCTCGAGGAGTTTGATTCACGAATGACGACTCTTAAAAAAAGACTAGAAAAGGGAGAATCCGAAGACGTGAGTGGAGACAAAAAAATAGCCACACCTCCTGCTGATGTACTACAAAAAAGTACAAGCGTAACTGCTGAAGAAAAAGCGGCACTCCGTAACACCCCTCCGCAAGACGAGCCATCACAAACAACAAGAGACAGCGCACCACAGACACAAGATCCTTCTACTGTAGCAAAGCAACCAAAAGAGCAAGATTTACCGACTAAAGAAGTGCCTACTTTTGTAGAAGGAGAACCTAAAACCCCTCAACAAGGAGGAGATGCTGCAAGCGACGTAACCGCTACACCAAACAAAACCGCCGCACAACCACCACAAGAACAGATTGTACAGAAGCAAGTAAGGGAAACCTCTTCTTTGTTTGCTTCACTTATTCCACAAATTCAATCAACGCTTCCAGTTCTTACCAAAGAGAGTCAAGCTACTCTACGTCGCCAACTTGAAGAATGTTTTACATTACGATCATCTGTAACACAAAAAGGAGCCAAAGAAGAGCATCTTGTTGCTTCTTACGAAAAAGCTGTTCAAGAACTACGCAGTCTTCTCTCTTCTTTGTCAGAAGAAATAAAAAACTCAAAAGAGCTTAAAAAAGAAAACGCAGAGACCTCTCCGGTTGCACCTCAAAATCCAAACACTTCTTCCAAAAAAGCAGTATTGCGACCGAAAGAAGGTAATGCTGCTCGAGTAGAAACCAAAGACCCGACACTTATCTATAAACAAGCACTCCAAGCAAATCCTTACAGACACCTTGCTACACAAAAAAGAGAAACAGAAGCAATGTTCTCACAACTTTCTGGGGATTCTTTCTATAACAAAGGTGCAGAGGTTCGCAAATCACTTAAGTTAAGTGATGCTTATTTTGACAAATATAAAAAGAGTCCTCAGGAATTCGAAGCTACCTACATTGAAAGAAGAGGTGAATACACAGAAGAACAGAAAGAAGCAATCAATGAAGCACTGATTCGTTTTATTCAAGACCTTTCGGAAAGAAGTAAGCTTTTTATTCATGAAAAGAAAGAGATTGAAGAAGAGAAAAATGGAACCAAAGAACTTATTCCTCAAGCACAACTCAAGATAGAAGGGTTTAACAAAAAAATAAAAGAACTTAGCGCAGAAATTCTTCGTCTTGCCAAAAAACTCCCGCTAGAAAAACAAAAATATATAGCGGCAGAGCTTGTTATTGCAAAAGAAGAAGTAAAAGAACTTATTCAAGAGAATCCTGCAACACCCGCATCTTCTGTTCCTGTTACCGAAGAAGCCTCTTCGAACTCTACACTAACACAAGCAGACGCTACACCGAACAAAGAGCACCAAGCCCCAGAGGCAACCACAATAACAAAATCACAAGAGGGGGTGCAAGGAGTAGCACAAGAAAAACCACAAGAGGTACCTACTGTTGAGTCGGAACAAAAACCAAAAAGTCCTGAGACTCTTAAGACAATGAGAGAGAAGGTAGAAAAACTCCTCAACACCCGTCTTACCCGTATCACTTCCACCATTAAAGAACGAGGTGCAGTACTGAGAGCTCTTGCATTTGCTGTTATTACAGGGTCTAGCGCCTTAGGAGTAAAAACATATCAAGATATAACAAAAACTAAACAAGAACAAACAAAAACTATTGCAGGTCTTACTTCTTGGAGAGATCTTGCACAAGGACCTCTTATAAAAGATTTTCAAAAGGATCTTCTTGATAATAATCTTTCCTTTGCTGAAATTATTAAAAAACATGCACCAGGGATTAATCTTAACCCAAACAATCCGAGCGAAATGAGTGCAATAGAGTCAATAGATGTCGACAAGCTCCTTAAAGACCAGAACTACCTGCAACATCTTTCTAAAGAACAGAGGAACGAGCTTTGCTCTATTGTGATACTGGCACAGACTATTGCACAAAATGTTGACGCAGACAAAGTAACAAAACCAGGATTCGTTCCTAACAAGTTCTACTTTACCTCACCTTTAATGACATTACGAGATTTTGTTGCGGGGGCAAAAGAAGTCGGAACCAAAAAGGATCTTGAGGAAGAAAAACTTAAAAAAGTATAACATTACACTATGAACTTCGATGAACTCTACCAACAACTTGTACAAGACTTTAACCTCTCTGACCTTGAAGAAGCAGATAAAGAGGAGATGCTTCTTGAGATTGCAAAAGCGATACAGAAGCAGTTTCTTTTTGATGTGTACGAAATTATAGGAGAAAAGTCTTTTGACGCACTACAAGCGTCAGCAACGATGGGAGAAGAATTCTATGCCACAACCCTTAAGCATATCCTTCCTAACTACGAAGAGGTGTTCCAAGAATCAAGAAAGAAAGTAGTGGAAGCGTTCAATAAGGAGTAGATACTTCACATTTAGTAAGTAGAGGTTGGAATACAAGAGGGGCACCTACGGTGCCCCTCTTGTATTCCTTACTCCTCATTCTTTATTCCTTCATGCTACACTACTCCTACCATGCCCAAATCTGTATCTCTTAACCAAGCACAACAAGACGCGGTTCTTTGTACTGAAGGGCCGCTTCTTATCGTAGCTGGTGCTGGTGCAGGCAAAACAAAAACCCTCACCGAGCGTATTGTAACCATTATCAAGAAGGGCGCTGACCCTCGCAACATTCTTGCGGTTACTTTTACCAACAAGGCCGCCAAAGAAATGCGTGAACGTATTATCGGAAGATTAGAAGAGGAGCATGTGATTGAAAAAGAAAATCCTTATCATCACACTCCGGTGATTAAAACTTTTCACTCCCTTGGTCTTATGATGCTTTCTGAACAGTCAGACAAGCTTGGTCTTCTTCGGCATCCAACTATTTTGGATCAAAGCGACTCTTTGTCTATTATCAAACGCGCAGTAGAACAACTCGGCCTTGATCCAAAGATCAATGACCCTTCTAAGATTCGCACTATTATTAGTAGAGAAAAAGGAGACTTCGTAAGCCAATCTGAATATCAGAAAAAAGTTGCAACAGCACAAATGGATATTGTAGCAACAGTATGGCGTATCTACGAAGAAGAGCTAAAGCGTCAACGAGCAGTTGATTTTGATGATCTTATTGTACGAGCAGTGTACATGCTTGAAGAATACGAAGAAATCAGAAAATACTATCAGCACCGCTTCAAATATATTCATGTTGATGAGTACCAAGATACCAACGGTGCACAATATGCCTTCATAAAACTTCTCGTGAACAATGACACTAACAATATCTGTGTAGTGGGGGATACGGATCAGAATATTTATAGTTGGCGTGGCGCAAACATTCGCAACATTCTTAACTTCGAAAAAGACTTTCCTGGGAGTAAGGTAGTGCTTCTCGAAGAGAACTACCGCTCAACAGGTAACATCTTAGCACTTGCAAATACCGCAATCAAAAAGAACACCGTACGCACCGAAAAAAATCTTTTCACCTCACAAGGAGAAGGGGACAAGATAGACATCAAACCATGTTGGGACGAAGAAAGCGAAGCGCAAATGCTCGCACGTTCTTGTAAGTCACTCATAAAAGAAGGTGTTAATCCAGAAGAAATCGCAATACTCTATAGAGCTAACTTCCAGTCACGTATTCTAGAGGAAGGATTTCTAAAAGAAAATGTTCCTTACAATCTTCTTGGTACCAAATTCTTCGAGCGTAAGGAGATCAAAGATGTAATGAGTTATCTTCGTGCTGCACTTAATCGAGAATCACAAGCAGACCTTCGTCGAGTATTCGAAACCCCTAAACGTGGTATTGGTAAAGTAACCATCGCGAAGCTTTTTGCAGGAGAAGAGCTCTCTGGCAAAGTGAGCGAAAAAATCAACCACGTCTTCACTTTTCTTGATACTATTATCGAACGACTAAAAACAGAACCACTTTCCCATGTTATTTCTATGATTATTGTTGATTCTGGTATGGAAAAAGAAATGCTTGAAGGGTCAAGTGAAGATAGGGAACGACTCGAAAACGCTCGAGAGCTTGTATCACTTACTGTTCGTTATGATGGACGAGATGGTATGGAAGCGCTCACTGAATTCTTAGAAGAAACCTCTCTTCAGTCCGATCAAGACAATGATACCAAAGAAAAGAACGGTGTGCGTCTCATGACCATCCACGCAAGCAAAGGACTTGAGTTCAACTATGTCTTTGTGACAGGACTTGAGCAAGATCTTTTCCCTCACAAAAATATTGGCAATCGTAAAAGAAGTAAAGAAGAGGAGGAAGAAGAGCGCAGACTTTTCTATGTTGCAGTTACTCGTGCACGAACCCATCTCACTCTTTCATACGCTGAACTTCGTACTATTTTTGGACAAAAACAAATTAATGCACCGAGTGAATTCTTAGAAGACGTTGATGAAGCAATTAGTGAACATCACGATTTGTATTACAAAGAAGGCGGTGGCGCAGTAGTGTATATTTAAAACAACAAGGGCGGACGTCTACCGACGTCCGCCTGTTCACTTATCCTTTCCTCTTCTTCCACCACACCTTCATAAGAAGGTAACATGATGCAGGAAGATCAAAGATGAGAAACCATGCAAAAAACAAAAGGAACATTACAGACAAAAACATATACATCCTTCTAACAAAAAAACTTTTTATCGATGGCTGGGTATCCTTGATACTCTCAGCAATCACTAGAATAATGCTGGAGAAAAACCCTTCTGGTACTTGCACCTTTAGGTCAGTATGTAGCACTTCTCCAATAATCCAGTGACGAAAGAAGAGTGAAAATACCCCAAGAGATACCACAAGCAACGTCACAGTGATGTGGTTTTCTATCGAAAAAAACGGGTGCAACTTTTCAAGCTGAGTAAGAACAGCTCTGTATAGCAACAAACTCACCATACACAAGAACAACACCGCAAGAATGTTTTTCGTGGTACGCCACATATCGTATCCTCCAAACAGAAGTTCAACCTTTCACACTCTATACCAGAGTATGGCAGAAGTCAAAACAAACATCGCCCCACCGAAGTGGAGCGATATTGTCCGGAAAGAGTACTTACATCTTCCTCTTTCCGAACTCATAAAGAGCAACCAGGTTCACGTGCGTCTTATCCGCATAGAACCTGATGTTCTTTGGGTATGCACGGGTCATCCCTCCCCGCATACCAGTATTAACCCATCTGGCAGTTGCTTTGTATGCATGCCCTGGGGAGTGGTGGGCAGCGGCAACAAACATCACCATTTCGTCCTGGAAGCTGTTGTGCTTCGCAAGAAGAGTGGTAACACCTTTGTCACTCAAGAACCCTGTCATTCGCAGAATGTTGTGCACCGCAAAGTACACCGCAGCAACATGATGCTGATCTCCTTCGAGATACACCACCGAGTCCGGGATCTTAACACCACCATCACGAACGAATCCGTTCACAATAGAGGCACCTTCTGTTGCTTCTTCATCTTTCCGAAGAGCAAAGGAGGTGAACTGATAGAACCCAAGCGACAGCATATCGTCATGCTTGGCAGGGGTATGCATCAGGTACGAAACCCCAGCATTCCGAAGCAGCATGTCCAGGTAAGGAACATTGAGTCGTGCGTCACCGGGCAAAAGCTCTGTCATGCCGTACGCAATGAAGTCCTTCCCTGTAAGGTTCCTCACAATCTGCTTTGCGAGTTCGCAGCGGCGTGCATCAACGGGGTGCTTCTTATTCTTTGCGTACCGTGCACAGAGCTTCTGCCAATCAATGGACTTCTTAGCATCCTTTACAACACTGTCGGTAACAAAGATAAATTCAGAAAGAGTGCTCTTCTTCCTGTCACTTTGCATGTACCGGTCAAGGACGTAAGAAGTCTTCCCAAGAGTCGAATCCGACACGTTCTTGCGAAGAACCTTGTCGTTCCACATTGATGCCATGACAGCATCAAAGGACACATCAACAAAGCGGGGAAGCACAGCTCCTTGTTTGGGAAGTCCGAGGTGTGTGGCATAGAAGTCACTAACCTTGGAACGAACCTGAAGGAGTGGCGCAAGGTCGATATGCACCTTTTGATTCTTTGTGGCCTCCTTCACTCCGTTGGCGGCAGCTGAAGCTGCCTCACGCATCTCGTCTCGTGTTTGAGGACGAGAAGCGGTCGACGAAGGTATGGATGGCGACGAAACAGTAGAACCTTCTTGTTTTGAGCAACCAACCAAGGTCACCACAACAAGAAGAAGGTGCAGGGCGTAATTGCGAATGTTCACAACATCTCCTCTATCTAAAAGAATGGGTAAAAACAAACAACAATCAATATCTATTATATCACAAAACTTGATAAAAGTCAATGACTGTGCTACACTCCTTACATGTATTCTCCTCGTCCAAAAAAGTCCCTTGGTCAGAACTTCTTAACCTCAATTCCTGCACGCAAAAAAATGATAGAAGCGGGGGAAGTTACTTCGCGTGACACAGTGCTTGAAATTGGTCCAGGAAAGGGATTTCTTACTGAGGAGATTCTTCTTACTGGTGCAAATGTGGTAGCACTTGAAAAGGATCAGGAACTTATTCCTTTTCTTCAAGAAAAGTTTAAGAGTAGCAGTAACTTCTCTTTACTTCATGGCGACGTGCTTACTTTTGACCCAAACAATGAAAGGCAGCTCACTTCGACCTACAAAGTTGTTGCTAATATTCCTTACTACATAACAGGTGCAATCCTCTCTCATTTTCTTGCACACAAACACAAACCAACATGTATGGCAGTGCTTGTACAAAAAGAAGTGGCAGAACGTATCTGCGCTCACAACAACAAAGAGTCCCTTCTTTCTCTTTCTGTCAAAGTGTACGGTACCCCAAAACTTTTTTATAAAGTGAACAAAGGAAGCTTCAATCCTATTCCAAAAGTCGACTCAGCAATTCTCCAGATTAAAGACATTTCTTCGAACAACTTCCACAACAACACTCATGAAGCAACATTTTTCCGTCTTATCCATGCAGCATTCGCACACAAACGCAAGTTCGCGCTTTCTAATATTGAAGTAGTATTTAAGGGACGAGATATTCGCACACTATTCCAACAACTATCTCTTAGCGAGAAAGTTCGTGCTGAAGATGTTACACTCCCTGTATGGCTTTCTCTTTCTTTGAAGCTTTCTACACAATAGTAGTTATTCTACTTGTGTATTTTTTTCTAAAAAAAAGCACTCACTACTTTGGCAAACGACTTGTTCTCCATTGGGTACTCTTTGGGTTCTTAGTGAATGCTTTTGGTCTCTCTTGGTTGTATACAACCTACCCAATATCGTGGCTACCGGAAGGGTGGGTACTACAACTTACAGGAATCTTTACTCTTCATATGATTCTTTCGATAAGTGTTACTCCTGCGTATGCACTCCTTGCGCTTTTGAACAAACCGTACCCACAAACATTTCTTCCTTTTGTGTTTGGTGGACTCCTTACCGTTGCGGAAGGGATACGTTCACTTCTTTTATCATTACTATATCTCGGAGAAGGAACAACTGTTGGTTTTCATTTTAATGCCGGCACCATTGGGAATGCGCTCTCGAGTACACCTCTTGTGGAATTCGCATACTTTGGAGGAACCTTTGCGCTCACTTTCACACTTGGATACTTAGTCTATTGTCTTTGTGATAAAAAAAGGTACGTCTTCTATGTGTGGCATATTTTTGCAGTTGCGATTTTTCTTGCAGTCACCCACTATCTTATTCCAGTAACCACCCCTCCACAAAAGATCACTGTGGGGGTTATCACTGTTGACACACCAGACGAGGCAACTGAAGAAAAAGTTTTTCTTTCTTACACAAAGAGCATCTCTCGTGTCTATGAACTCACAAACCTTTTTGCTTCTTCATCTCCAACAATCATAGTGTATCCAGAAGATACACGCTTCATTGACACCCTTCCAAAAGAAACCAGCAAAGAAATCAGGGGGGTATTCCCGACAACGCTTTTTGTTGATGGTTCTGTATATCCACACTCAGGTAAGTTTTCTAATGTATCGGTATTTATGTATCCAACCAAAGAGAAGTTTGTTGCTCGTGGCAAAGAGTTCCTTATGCCATTCAATGAATACATTCCTTACTTTTTCTCGCACCTTATCACTCTCTTTATTCCTCAAAAGGAGATAGCTACCTACAAAGCAAAACATACCTTTATCCCACTTCATACAACAAAAGTAATTACCGTTAACGGTCTTCGAGTAGCAACACTTATTTGCTCTGAACTACTTTCTTATGAAGTGTTGTCTTCTCTAAAACAAGAACGTCCTGATATTGTTCTCTATCAATCTAGACTACAAATTTTCCATAACAACCCTTGGTTTGTAATGCACTTGAGATCTTTTTCAAAAGTTGCCGCAGCGCAACTTCGTACCACAATGGTAAGCAGTTCTAACGGCGCTCCTTCCTATTTTATTTCACCGCACGGAACTATTATTGATAGTTTGCCTCCCGGTTTCTCTGCAACGCTCTACACCATCAAATAGTAACTGTAAGTAATCCACTCTTTTAAAAAGAATGGATGAGTGCCTATAGTCTTCTTGCGATATACTACAAAGTATATGGAACCAAATGCAATGACAACTAAAAAAGCGCTTCTTGTGGTCGGGGTGCTTATCTTTTTATTACTTACAACAATGGTGATTCCTGCCAAATACATTGGGGTTACCCCTCAAAAAACAACAGGGATTATTCTTTTGGATGATGGAGCGATTACCGCTTTAGCCAAAGACAAGAACCGTAACGGAAACCCTGATTGGAGAGATTTACTAAAAGATAACACAAATATCCAAGAACCTCTTACAGCCCAAACACCAATAGACCCCGCCACCCAAAAAGAACTTGATGACCCCAACAATCTCACCGCATCTTTCGCTAAGAACCTATATACTGCAGCCACCTATGCTAGCCAAAATGGTGGACTCACCGAAGATGAACAAGCAGCGCTTGCAAGTCAGTTAATTGAGGGGGAGGGTGCCAAAATAACTGTGAAGGTGTACACACTGAAGGATCTTCATCTTGTAAAGAACGAATCAGAAACATTCATCACTTCTTACGGTAACAATCTTGGCGTTCTCTACAAAAAAGCTGTTGATGAGAAACTTAACTCGGACGATACCGTAATACTTAAAGCGTACACAACAAACCAAGACTCTTCTGTTTTGGAAGCGCTCGTAGTAAAAAAGAATAGTTTAGAGACAATGATTTCTAAACTTATCACTCTTGATGTACCGTACTCTGCAGCAATTTACCATCTTCGTATGCTAAACGAACTCTCAAAGTATAAAAGTGTTGTAGAAAATCTTTCCACAGCAGAAATCGATCCTATGCGCGCAGCAATAGCAACTAGAGAATATTTTCCGGCACTGAAAAGCGTGAATGGTTCTTTTATTGCAATTGTTGAGTATTTTATTAACCAAAAGATCACCTTTACACCGAGCGATCCTGGTGCAATTCTTATGAAAGGGTATACTTCTAAATAATACATCTGTATGAAAAAATATTTAAACGTCTTCCTTGTTTTAGGACTAATCTCTTCTTTCATAGGACAAGTTTTTGCATCTGGCGCGATTGCTGGAGCTACAGAAATTACCCAACTACTAAATAACGGGGAGCTTCTTGGTGTCAACGTATCTTCTGGAGCAACAGCAATTTCTTCAAATATCTCTGCTGTGGATGCCACCATCGGAAGACCTCTTGTTACCATGATGATAAACACCGCTCAACAAAAAGCAGCAAAAGATATTGTTAGTTGGGCAAACGGTGGTTTTAAGGGTGATCCTCTTATTATAAGTGACCCTGGTAAATATATTGGTGACGCAGCTCTCGCTCAAGTTAAGCTTGGATTAGGAAGCCTTCCAAAAAACAGCCCATATTCAGATAGTATTTTTAATAGCCTGGTCGGACAATACAAAGACTCTGAAGATCTTGGTGCAAAAATAAACTCTATCACGCAATCAAATATTCCTTCCCTTGTCCAAAAAAACTTTTGTACTGATAGCTCTCTTACAGAAAACGCGGTAGCATCTCTTGGGGGAGATATGGCTTCTATTGATCCGAAAGCTCTTCAACAAAAAAAGAAGGAGTTAAAAGACTATGCTTGTAACGGAAACCCGAACACTGATCAGAAGCTTGCTGCACGTCTGACTGATATTCAATCACAAAACGCTTCTGTTGGTGGATGGGACTCCTGGCTTGCAAAGACCGGTGGAGATAACGCATACACCAAAAAAGTTCTTGCGACTAACGAAATCAATGCAAAAGCAGCAGCAGAAAAAGATAAGGCACAAAAAGAAATCTACCAAGGAGCAGGTCCTGTAAGTCAAACCAAATGTCTTAAAACTTCTACAGTAACCAAAACAGGCGAAACTCCTATTTGTGAACCTGGACAAAAGGTCACCCTAACACCAGGTAAAACTGTTGCAAGCTCACTTGATAGATCGGCAAACTCTGGTATTGACCGTCTTACTCGTCTCCAAGGAGAGGGTCTTGCTGCGTTTATAATGGAAAAAGCTATGTCCAGCTTAGTAAGCGGACTTAACTCTGCTTTTAATGGAAGTCAAGGTGGATCATCTTCTGGTTCTAACAACAACCAAACAACTACTGTAACCTCTAAATCTCCTCCGACTCAAGACCTTGCTGGAGACGAAGACACAAAAACAGCAATAACTTCTCCTGTTTTTAAAATGCTTGAAAATTCTCAAAGCACTTTTGACAGCTTGGAGTCTGTTGATACAGAGTACCTAGCAGAAGTGAACACCTATGCCACAAAGATAGCATCAGGAAAGTCTTGTTATGATTCTCTCATCGAAAACAAAACAGTTACTCCTGATAACCCGCAAGTTGTTGCAGCATACTCATTTTATGAAGACCGTCAAAATAGAATCGATATTGTTAAAAGCGCTCTCACTCAAGAATTAAAAAAGTTAGCAAATGCAACACAGCTTATAACCACTACAAAAACAAAGCTCAAAGAAACCAACTCTTCTGAAGAAATTAACACCCTTTATAACAACTACACTAAAGAAGTAGAAAAAGGGGAGTATCCAACGATAGAGACTTTAGGAAAAAGAAAGGGGGAGTACTCAAAAACAAAAGCGGATATTAAAAACGATAAAGATGTCGACACTTATCAAACAACTTGTAACCAGATGGGAGGTAATAGTAATGATAATGGCGGGGCAGGTGGAGCATAGGGTAAGACAATAGATAACAGACACGCTTCGCTAAAGATAAAAGAAAGGGTGGCCGCTTCGCGGCCACCCTTTCTGTATTCTATAAGCGAAGCGATCTGTTGTCTATAGCGAAGCATGTTTGTTGTCTGTATTCTATATATCTACGCTCTATTATTTCTTTTTCCGTCTTTCACCCAACACCTGCTACCTATTACCTATCACCTATTCATGCTACACTACAATCATGCGAAAATTCTCGGTTTTTCTTTGTATCATAACTCTTTCTATCGCTCTTTTTGGTGGGTTTTCTACAATAAAAACATCTGGTGTTGTTTCAGCTCAAACAAGAGAAAACTTAAATAAATCTACTTATACACACGAAATCGCACAACAACAAGTTCTAAACTTGTTTGATTCTTACCAAAATAATGCAATAAACTTTTTAATAGAACAGACAAAAGGATTTACTTCGCAACAAGGAATGGCGGAGGCGAAGGCGCTTGAGGAACTCAAACCAAAACTTACTGCGCTTATTTTACAATCTAAAAATATTTATTTAGAAAACTATGATAAATCCTTACCGCCTTGGACAGCACAAATAAACGCAATATCAAAATTACAAGCTTTTTTTGGTCCCGGTTTTGCAAATTTACGAGTAACATCTAAAGCTGCTGGACTTCTTGCGGTCACTGAAACCTTTAAAGGTAACATAAGGACTGAATTAGAGATAGCGAAAGCCGTAGAAAGAGGGGAAGGAAGTGGAAACCTAACTTCAAGCACAACTTCTGTAGAGAATGCTGCGAAAACAGTTGCTGCTATTAAAGAAAAATCCGATAAAGGAAAATGTACTTTTTGGAACTGGACCATCTCTGATTGTATTTCTGAAGGAGTAACTTGGATTATTAAAGTTGTTTTCCTTCAAATCGCCGGATATCTTGTATGGCTCACCGCCAACATGTTCAACTACGCCATGCAATTCGGGGTGCTTGAATTTGCAAAATGGGCACCTAATACTCTTTATCCAATATGGATGATAGTAAGGCAAACCATTTCCTTGGTCTTACTTTTTATTGGTATCTATGTGGGGATTTTGTATATCACTGGAGATAACCGTGGTAATTTTGAGCGTTATCTTCCTTGGTTTGTTATCTTTGCTTTATTTGTTAACTTCTCCTACCCTCTTACAAGAACAGCTATTGATATTTCTAATATCGTAACACTCAAAATGTATGCAGCAACAATGGGAGAACAAGCGTTATCTGCTAGTATTACCTCCAAAGATACTGCGGGTTTTTTGATCCTACAACGACTCGGTCTTGATAATCTTATTACAAGCGCAACAGCAGACAGTGCATCAAAAGCGGGAACGAATCTCTATAATTCTATAGACTCTATTCCTGGTGCACTTATTGCGGTAGTGTTTGTGTTCTATACCGCATATGTCTTTTTTATGGTAACAGCACTTCTTGTTATGAGAACTGTTGCTCTTGTGTTTATTACCATCGCCTCTCCAATACTTCTTATTGATTCTGTTATTCCTCTTCTTGGTGATAAAGCAAAAACTGTTCGAGGATTGTTTGTTTCACAACTTTTTGTGGCTCCAGTGTTTGTTATTTTACTTTCGATAACTCTTAGTTTTATGCAGGTCTTTAGTACACTTAACACTTCATTAACAGGAGCAGCAAAAGGTTCCGGGGAAAGCTCAATAGTTACCTTCTTCAATATCTTGATCATGCTCGTAATGCTCACTATTACAGTAAAAGTAACAAAAAGTACCGCCGGCTCTCTTGGGGAACAAGCAACGGAATGGATGGGAAAGGTTGGAGGGTTTGCAACAGGGGGTGTTGGGGCGCTTGGCCGACAAACACTTGGAAGAGCGGCTGCCAAGTTACGTGACAGCAAGTGGGTAGAAAGGAATCAGAATTCGTTTATTGGAAGACGAGCGTACGACCTTAGTAACTCCGTTGCGAAGAGTAGCTTTGATCTTCGTAACTCTTCTGTGGTTGCAAAAGGTGCTGGTATGCTTGGTTCACAAGGTGGACTCTTTAAGGGTGGAATGGGGCAGGGCGCAAAAACAAACTTTGATGACACTTCCAAAAAACGACAAGAAAAAATCGATGCACGTCTTACAAGAATCCAAACAAGACATGAGCGCGACGAATATGAAAAGGATGACAAAGGAAAAATTGTCTATGATGCAAACGGCCTTCCAAAAATGAAACACAGAAAGGGGGATGTTGATCAAGCTGGTGTTGAAGCACGAGACCGTTATGTAGAAAACAAGGGTTCACTTTTTGGTCTTAGTGGTCTCACTGCAAAACAAAAAGAGGAAATGGATCAAAAACTCATCGATCAAAAAGAAAAAGAGAGGATGGAAGAATATGGAAAACTAAAAACAAAAGAACAGAAAGCAGCTTACATCGCCAACCTTTCTCAAGAACTAGAAAAAATAAAAAAAACAAAAGGAGAAGAAAACCTTACTTCTGTTGATGCACGAACTGTCGTAAGTGTACTTCAAAAACTTACCAAACAAGAAAAAGACAAGCTTGATTCTGGGGCTGCTTACCGTGAAGCGTATAACGAATACAAAAACCTAGAAGACCTTGGGGATGGTGGCAGAAAGATGCGAGAATTCTTTGGCAACCAACCAAAAGAAGTGCAAGATTACATTCTTGCAAAAGATCATGGTGAAGCGTTAAAAGATAACGAAAAAATAACAAAACAAAACGAAGACAAGGCTTACAGAGAAGCAACTCTACAAAACCAACGAGATGCGGTACAAGCACAAAGAGAATCAACAGAAGTACAAAGAAAGCTCACTGAGGCGCTTAATAATAAACAAAACGAGGAAGCAGGAGGAACAACACCTTCTGATAAAGACACAAGAAGGGACAACCCTAACTTCGATACAAGTGGAATGACCTTAGAAACAGAACGTGCTGCGGAAGCGCGTGTTAGTGGCAAAAAAGAGGAAGAACCTGTTGGAAAACCTGTAAGCTTTGCTTCTACTTCTTCTGGTGGATATGGTGCAACGACAGTTACTTTTACCCCACCACAAACTTTTGCTTCACGAATGCAAAAACGAGGAGGCCAGGGGTCGCCTTCGACAGTAACAACTACCACTCCTCCAAAAAATAATCCTAATACAGAGGCGGAACCGGTAGAGGAGGAAGTTGTGTAGTGTTTTGTGTACAATTGTGAGCGGTACGTTATACTTACTCTTATGGATACTCCTTCCTATATTGCTAAAAATACTGAGGAACTTTTTGACAAAGCTCCTAGTTATATACAAAACCTTATCCTTAACGGAGAAGTTGACGCTGTTGTGCTTACTCTTGCAAACAACTACAAGCTAACTGTTACAGAACAAGCAAAACTTTCAGATATTATTAGTTTTATTTTGATTGGAGCAATAGAGCCTGGTAACGTTGTAGAAGCACTACAAGATATGGTTGAAACAACTCCAGAAACAGCACTTCATATCGCAGAAGACCTAGAACATTCTATCTTAGAAAAAGCACGTCTTTCTCTTTTTAAACCACAAGGTGATGTAAAAGTACTTGAGTATCAAGGAGAAAAAACAAAAGATGAACTACGAAAAGAAATTCTTGATACTACTAAACGTGACTCTGGCCTTAAGAATAACCAAGCAACGCCTAACCCAAGCGCAAAAAAAACAACAGTCATTGCTCCAGGGTCACGCTCCCAACTTCTCGAACAACTTCAAGTGCTTAGCTCTATCCCTAACGATGAAGAAATCGCTGCACGTCTTTCCCATATTCAAGAACAAATAGAAACCATAAAAAAACAAGAGGAGGATAATAGTCTTAATTCACAAATAGCCCTCAAAAGCTTTATGTTTGGAGAAAAAGGTAAAGAAATTGCAGACCCAACAATCAAAAGAGCTACCTACAGTGTTGCACCAACACATTATAATGTTGATCCTTACAGAGAAATAGCAGAAGAGTAAGGGTTAAAAACAGGTACGCTTCGCTATTAGACAACAGATGAAAGACTCGCTTCTCTAAAGAGCACAGATAAAGGATGACCGCTTCGCGGCCACCCTATGTATTTGTCTGTAGTCTGTATTCTATTAGCGAAGTAAGTCTATCACCTATGTTCTGGTATCTATTTATCTGTTATCTGTCCATGATATACTTACTTTATGCAATTTCGAGTACCACAATTCATTGATATTGAAGATAAAGTAATCGGACCTTTAACTCTAAAGCAGTTTGGGTACACTTTAGGTGCAGGAGGTTTCTCATTCCTTATTTGGACCTTTATCCCTATTCATTTTTTGGCGGTTATTTTTATTATTCCAGTAGCAGGACTCTTTCTTGCTCTTGCTTTTGTGCAATTTAATAACAGGCCTTTTGGTGCTCTTCTTGAAAGCGCTTTCTCTTATTTTACTAGTGCAAAAATATACACATGGAAACAACCTGAACCAGAAAAAATGGAAACTTCTGTTGATCACGTGATCGCATCCACACAAAAAGAAATGATTATAGAAAAAACAAATAGGGATAGAATACATGACATTTCTCTTGGTCTTGATGTGTTCGAAAAAAGTAATGCAAAAGAAGAGTAGGGGGTAGAAAATAGATACACTTCATTACAGACAACAGAATACAGACAAATACACAGGGTGGCCGCTTCGCGGCCACCCTGTGTATTCTGTAAGCGAAGCGGTCTTTTATCTGTGTTCTATATATCTACCATCTTATTCTTCTTCTTTCCTCTTTTCTCTTGTATACTACAACAAGTATGGCACAAGGAGCATCAAGTCAACAATTCGTACCAATAGAACGTGTTCGTGATGGGGTAGTCGTCTTAAAAACCGGAGAACTTCGTTCGGTTCTTATTACCAACTCTCTTAACCTTGGACTAAAAAGTGAAGACGAGCAACAGGCGGTACTTGTTCAGTTCCAAAACTTTCTCAACTCTCTTGATTTTCCTGTTCAATTTTTTATTGAATCAAGAAAACTTAACATAAAACCTTATATAGAAATGCTTCAAGAAAGAAGTAAGGAGGTAAAAGAGGATCTTCTTAAAATTCAAATACATGAGTACATGGGATTTATTACCAAGTTTACCGAGGAAAGCAATATTATGACAAAACACTTTTTTATTGTTGTTCCTTACTTCAACCCTTCTGCACAAGACATTTCTCCTACTTCTGTGTTTTCTGGAACACTCAAAAACAATATGGGTAAAAGTGACGTTTTTGAAACAGCAAGAACACAACTAGAGCAAAGAACTCTCACGGTAATACAAGGACTTTCTCGTTTTGGTATACGAGCACAACGTCTTGGTACAGAGGAAGTTATAGAGCTTTTTTATAAACTTTTTAATCCAAGCGAAGGTACACATAATGCACCTAAAGTATAATATATGGGACTCTTTGATTTTTTATCACCAAAAACAACAACACCATCAGCTTCTCCTGTAACTCCCGTTCTTCCTGAGCAGGTGTACAAAATCGCAGAAATGCAATTAAAGGATATTATTGCACCAAGCGCTCTTGAAATACAATCAAAATCTCTTAACCTTGGCACTACTATTGTTCGTTCTTTTTTTGTTATCTCGTATCCTCGTTTTCTTACCGATAGCTGGCTAAGTCCTATAATTAACTTGGATAAAGTTTTTGATATAGCTATTCATGTTACCCCACTTAACACAGGGGAGGTTATGAAAACTTTTCAACGTAAAGTTGCAGAAGTAGAAAGCCAGATCATGTCTAGAGACGAAAAAGGTCTTGTTCGTGACCCTTCTTTAGATGTTGCGTATCAAGACCTTGAAGATCTTCGTGACGGACTTATTCAAGCGCAAGAAAAAATGTTTGAAGTTTCTTTATACATAACTCTCTATGGAACAACTAACGAAGAGCTTGATAAAGCTGAAAATGAAATAAAAAATATTCTCGAAAGTAGACTTGTATATGTAAAACCAGCCCTTTTCCAACAAGACACAACATTTCTCTCCACACTTCCTCTTGGTGTAGATACTGTTCAAATAAAAAACAAACTTAACACTTCACCACTTTCTTCTTTCTTTCCGTTTGTTTCTTTTGATCTTTCATCTGATAGGGGTATTTTGTACGGACTAAACCGCCACAACGGAAGTCTTATTCTTTTTGATCGATTCTCTCTTGAAAACTATAACTCTATAGTGTTCGCAAAGTCGGGTTCTGGAAAAAGCTACTTCACTAAACTAGAAATCTTACGTACACTCATGTTCGACACAGAGGTAATCATCATCGACCCTGAACGTGAGTACGAGTTCCTTGCAGAATCTGTTGGTGGTCGATATTTTGACATCTCTTTGGTCGGTGAACACCACATTAACCCATTTGATCTTCCTCACCCAACAGAAGATGAATCACCTTCTGAGGTGCTTCGTTCAAATATTGTAAACCTTGTAGGACTCTTCCGTGTCATGCTTGGAGGTCTTACCCCTGAAGAAGATGCAATTATTGATCAAGCTATTACCGAAACGTACGCACTCAAAGATATTAATGGGGATACAGACTTCACACAACTCGAACCACCCCTTCTTTCTGATTTTGAAATGGTGCTTACTGGTATAGACGGCTCAGAAAGTCTTGTTCAAAGACTAAGCAAATACACCAAAGGTACTTGGTCTGGATTTCTTAACCAGCCATCTAATGTTGATATCAATAAAAAACTTGTTTGTTTTTCTATTCGAGACATGGAAGATGAACTTAAGCCTGTTGCAATGTATCTTATTACTCACTTTATTTGGAACGCAGTACGTAAAACATTACGTAAACGTCTTCTTGTGGTAGATGAAGCGTGGATCATGATGAAAAATGACGACACAGCATCATTCCTTTTTGGTCTCGCAAAACGTGGTCGTAAATATTATCTTGGACTTGCAACTATTACTCAAGACGTAGGAGACTTTCTTAAATCTCCATACGGACTTCCAATTATTACCAACTCTTCTATTCAAATCCTTCTTAAACAATCTCCTTCTTCTATTGATATTGTTCAAAAAACCTTCAACTTAACCGATGAAGAAAAGTTCCTCCTTCTAGAATCTGGAGTAGGGGAAGGAATTTTCTTTGCAGGTCTTAAACACGTAGCCATCAAAGTGGTTGCTTCTTATACCGAAGACCAGATTATTACAAGTGATCCTTCACAACTCCTTAAGATTCAACAAATGAAAGACGAAGTTGCTCAGTCAAAATCAGTATGAAAATAAAAAAAAAATTACTTTTTGTTTTTTTAACCACCTCAACTTCTTTTCTTTTTGTTTTTGCTCAAATATCATCAACAATATCATTATCACCAGAAAACCCAGAACCAAATAGTACTGTAGAACTCACTCTTGAAAGTTACTCCTTTGACACAGGAACAGCTATGATTACTTGGAAAGTAAACAATAAGATTGTTGCGCAAGGGCAGGGTGTTGATTCTTACTCACTACCAACAGGTTCTGTTGGTCAATCTACAAAAGTTACCGTGAGCGCAATAACAGGGGACGGTAGTGCAATAGAACAAGAAGTAGTAGTTACTCCGTCTTCTGTTTCTCTTTTATACGAAGCACCAAAAAGTTATACACCTCTTTTATATAAAGGAAGATCTCTTCCTGGTGACGGAGCTCTTTTTACTGTTACCGCCTTTCCTCAAATAAGTGAAAATAATACTATTGTTCCACCTTCTTCTTTAGCATACACCTGGTATCTAAATGACTCCATAATGCAAAGTTACTCTGGGGTAGGTAAACAGTCTGCAGAACTTCGTATTGATTACTTAAGATCAAAAAATACTGTACGTGTTATTGTTCGTAGTCAAAAAGGAAATATTGCTTCAAAAACAATTACTGTACAACCACATGAACCAATGCCTCTTCTTTATCTTTATGATCCGATTTTTGGTTCCATGTTTACACAACTTGTAGGAAAACGTTTCGAAACAATAAAAGATTTTACTCTATCTCTTGAACCTTTTTATGTAACACAGGAAGATGAGGGTGACTCATCGGAATATACATGGTTTTTGGATGGACTACTTTCTACACCAAGTGATGGGAGGGTTCTTGGGTTCCACCCAAAAGAAAATAGTTACGGAATAAAAAATTTAACTATTAAAGTGTATGGTGCTGATAGAAGACTTCAACAAACAGAATTAGAAACTGAGATTCTTTTTGATACAAGAAAATAACACTTTATATCTTTATGATAAACGTTTCTTATACAGCCCTCGAACAATCTTCACTCACCACACTAGGAATACAGTCAGTTTCTTTTAATAGTGGTAATACTTCTTTCTTTTCTGTTATTAGTTTTTTAATGATGCTTTCTTTTATTGCGGTTGTTGGTGTTGCTTCTATCATGATAGTAAAAGGGGGAATGTTGCGTATGAAGGCTTCGGAAGAGTCAATACGTTCTTCTAACGAAGTGTTTAGACGTGTGGTATTTGGTGTTCTTGGTGTTTTTAGTTTGTTTATTATTATTACCACTATTAATAGTGGGTTAATTACTGGAGATATTGACTTGGGTAAGTTAAGGGTGGGGTCGTCAGTCGGAACACCATCTACTGCGACTAAAGAAGCTGCTCAACCTCCAGCAAAAGCCGCAAATGCACCGAGCACAGGTTCAGCAAGTTGGACAAAAGCAATTCAGCAAGACCCAGAAATAAGAGCGCAGCTAAAAAATAACTCCATCTCTGTTAACAAACCAGCATGCACGAGTGAAGGAGCTTCTAGTTGTACAACTGTTGGAGGGTTACATAAAGACACAATAGATATGCTTATTTCTTTAAGGAAATCTTGTAGCGGAGAAATAGAAATAACAGGGGGAACAGAAAATGGACACAGGTCTCACGGTATTGATAAAACACCTGTTGATCTTAGTATAAAGGATGGAACACTGAATGCTTGTATTGAAAAGTTTTCAACCGGTCCAAATGTTGGAACTTGGTGTAAAAGAACCTTTACCTCTTTTGGATATATTTTTTGTGACGAGAATAGTGCAACACCGCACTGGCATGTGTATAAGTAACAACATTACAGCTATATAATAACCTGCTATACTTACTAGTATGGAAAGTTCTAGTAATAAAAGGATTCTTATTTTGGTTGGTTTTACTCTTTTTTTTGTTATCATTGTTCTCGTTTGGTATTTTTTCTATGCAAAACCAGTAATAGACCCAACAAACAACACCACAAGAGATGTAAAGAAAGTTAAAGATCTACCTCCTGGTTTTCAGTTTATAGAAAAAATCTGGAAAGGTGATCAAACCACAACAACAAAAACAGAAATCATAGATCCTCTCAGTAAACCACTTATTCATGTATGGGATCGTGGAGCAACAGGAATGTACTTCACCTCCATTCCAATACTTCAAGAAATTAACGCCACAACAACAGAAGGTACAACAACAATTACTGTAAAGAAAACAATTCACGCAACATCAAGCGTTCTTATGTTTGTGGACACATTAACAGGGTATGTGTATGGATATGTATTAGATACAGGGAAAATATTCCAAATTACCAACACTTCTCTTCCTGGAATATCTGATGCGTACATTTGGAACAGTGGTAGAAAAATAATTCTACGTTATATAGATCAAGAAAAAAATAATATTGTCGGAGTTATTGCAACTATTGGGACTATTAATCAAAACACAGAACCTTTACCTTTACAAAATATCAAATACCTTAACTCAGAAGTTACTTCTGTTGCGGTTAATAAAACAAAAACAGAAGCATCATATATGGTAAGCACAGAAAAAGGAAGTTCTGTGTATACCACAGACGGCGACACTTCTCGTTTTGTTGTTTCTTCTCCTTTTAAAGAATGGGATCTTTCTTATGGTGGTAATACACTTTACGTAACACCAAAACCTTCTGCGTATGTAGAAGGAAGTACTTTTTCTCTTCCGTATTTTACCTCTGAAATAAACAATAAAACAGGTCTTCTGTCTAACCCTGGTGTTTTTGGTGTACTGCTTAGTAGTATGTGGACAGATGACGGGTTACGTACTTTCTTTTCTTCTCATGGGAATATTTCTGTGCTTCCAATAAAAACACTTGCTACTAAATGTGTTTGGGGTCGCACCTCGTTTGTTGTATGCGCAGTACCAAGAGAACTTCCTGGATACACAGAAGGTCTTCCTGATGATTGGTATCAAGGAAGATACTCTTTTTCTGATGATCTTTTTATTGTTAACCAAAACAATAATGAAAAGTACATGTTATATTCTTTCTCACAAGAGGATGGAGATTTTGATATTTCTTCTATAGAAACAAATATCGATAACACATTGTATAGTTTTATTAATCAAACAGATCAAAATCTCTGGCTTCTTAACTCTAACTTACTTGGTGACTAAAATGATTGAATACAAAGCCCTCGAACAATCTTCACTCACCACACTAGGAATACAGTCAGTTTCTTTTAATAGTGGTAATACTTCTTTCTTTTCTGTTATTAGTTTTTTAATGATGCTTTCTTTTATTGCGGTTGTTGGTGTTGCTTCTATCATGATAGTAAAAGGGGGAATGTTGCGTATGAAGGCTTCGGAAGAGTCAATACGTTCTTCTAACGAAGTGTTTAGACGTGTGGTATTTGGTGTTCTTGGTGTTTTTAGTTTGTTTATTATTATTACCACTATTAATAGTGGGTTAATTACTGGAGATATTGATTTGGGTAAGTTAAGGGTGGGGTCTGGTGATGCTATAACAACAAACAACCTCACCACTAAAGAGGTAACAACTTCTTCCAAATCTACCTCTGGAGCAGTTAATGCAGGGTGTCAGAGCAAAGAAATAGTAATTCAAAATATTCAAAACAATGATGCGTGTAAAGGGGTAAGCTGTTCTGCGTTATTTGGTTGTAATTATTCTTCCTATTTAGCAACCATAGAAAAATATACATCTGGTGATCAAGAGTTAAGAAAAATGGCAATTGTAACACTTTGTAAAGAATCAAAAGGTGTACTAACAGCAAATAATAAAAACCCTGACGGAACCTATGATTGTGGTGTTATGCAAATCAACCAAAAAGATCCTTGTCCTGCTTCGTATGATGTAGATGCTAATATTCAACAAGGAATTAATAAACTACGTTCTCTTAAAAATAATACAAACCAGACATATCCTGGTTTTCCACGGTGGGGAGGTGTTTTTGCTTCATATAATTGCTGTAGTAATGGAACAGCACCGAACAGTGCAAGTAATGATTGCAACACATCTTCTGGTTTTCCTGGAAGTGTTCCTAAATGGGGTTGTCCTATTAATCCTGGGGATGGACAATTTAATATGTGCACCGTAAAAAATTACACCTGTGACCTTGTAAAATGTATGGAGCAGTTATAGCTATCTGAGATGTGCTAATTTGTTCTTCATATACACATCAAGAACATAACTTATTATATTACTCACTGTCCAGTAAAGTGCTAGTGCAGCGGGAAGGAAGAGTGCTGAAATAGTTAAAATAGCAGGAAGCACATACACCATCTGAACTTTCATAGATTTCATAAAGTGATCCTGGAAAGATTCCTCTTTTCCTTCTGTCTTCGAACCTATATCAACTGTTTGACGCTTTGCAAGCATGAACGCTGAAACACCAGACAAAATAGCAATGATGGTATTTTTTTGAGTAACATCAAAAAGACCAAACGCATGAGTATGTAGTGTTTCAGGGAAACTAACAAAAGAATATATTGACTGTGGGTCATTAAATAACCCTTTAGAAAACACAAAGTAAAGTGCGAAAAATATTGGTATTTGTAACACCACTACAAAAATACTAGAAAAAGGATTAATGCTATTTTTTTTATATATCTCCACCATTTGTTTAGAAGCAAGGGCTGGATCCTTTTTTTGCACTTCTTTTATTTTTTCAAACTCTGGTTGTATTTTCTTCATCATGTACTGTGTACGAAGCGCTGACAAATTAAGAGGAAGAAGTATTCCTTTTACAATAAGAGTAACCAGTACAATAGCGGTACCAATATCATGAAGAGGGACCACTGTAAGGACAATAACAATAAGATTATAAATTGGTTCGTAGAAAAAAGTATGGAACATAATTACTGTAGTGTAGCAAATGCCTGCATTAGTTGATACTGTAGTTGTTCATAAGAAGAAGTTAGACAAGTACTTTTTGGGTATATTAAAAAGTGTCCTATTTTAGACGGTTGTACTCGCTCAAGAACACTATACACCCTTCTTCTTATTTTTGAACGTAGTACTGCTTTTTTTATTGTTTTTTTAGAAATAACACAAGCGTATTTAACTTCATTACCTTGTATATACGCCACGTCACATACTGTACCACGAAAAAAGACTTTAGGACGTTGTCCAGAAAAGTCTTGTTTCGTAAGTCTTTTTGTTTTTGGTACCATATACGCAAAAACGTATCTCTTTACTAATAGAGATTACACGGAAAGTTTCTTTCTTCCTATGGTTCGACGTCGAGAAAGCGTTTTACGACCTCCTTTTGATGCCATACGAACAAGGAAACCATGTGTTGTTGCTCGTTTCTTTTTCTTTGGATTGTATGTAATTGACATGGCGCCATTCTACAACAAAAAAACTTTAAAAGCAAACAAATCTTTTTACAGCACCTTAACTATATCGTCAAGTTGTTTTGATTTATTTGACGTGTATACTAACAGATACCTATGGACTACTCACAACTTTGGAATAGTGCTTTATCTCAGATCGAGATAGAACTTTCTCGAGTTAATTTTAATACATGGTTCAAAAACACAAGAATCATTGACTATAAAGAAGGGGAGGTAACTATTGGTGTTCCTAATGAGTTCGTAAAGGATTGGCTTAATCAAAAATATCACAAATTTATTCTTCGTATTTTACGCACCATACACGAAGGTGTTCGTTCTGTTGTGTTTACTGTCGTCAAACCAGAAACCTTGCAGAAAAAATCTCAAACTATTTCTATAGTAGGACAACCACTTCCTCTTAATGATCTTTATATTAATAAAGATGACGGCCTTAACCCACGATACACCTTTGAAAATTTCATTGTTGGCTCTTTTAACGAAGTTGCTTACGCTTGTTCACAAGCAGTAATTAATGGACTTGGTATTATTTATAACCCTCTCTTTATTTATGGAAACACCGGGCTTGGAAAAACTCACCTTCTTCAAGCAGTAGGGAATACAATAAAGAAAAAATATCCTGAACGAAAAATTTTCTATACCTCTCTTGAGAAGTACTACATGGATTATGTAAACGCTACAAATCTTAATAAAATAAATAGCTTTAAAGAAAAATATCGTAAATTTGATGTTTTTATAATGGATGATATTCAGTTTATTAATGGAAAAGAAAGAACACAAGATGAATTATTCCATCTTTTTAACTCTCTTTATGAGATGAATAAACAGATTATCTTTTCTTCAGATAAACACCCTAATCTTATTCAAGGACTTGAGGATCGTCTTAGATCACGTTTTAATCACGGAATGATTGTTGACGTGAATATCCCTTCCATGGAATCAAGACTTGCTATTCTTCAAATAAAAACAAAAGAATATCGAGAAAAAATTCCACACGAAGTATTGCAATATATCGCTGAGTCAATTCAAGGTAACATTCGTGAACTAGAAGGAGTTATGACTTCTATCCTTGGACATATTCAAGTAAAACAACAAGTAGTCACCCTTCTTGATGTAAAAAACCTTCTCAAAAACTCAGTACGTGCTAAGAAAAGTATTTCTATTCCTGAAATAGTAAAGATTATTTCTGATTATTACCATATTCCTGATGTATATATTTACAACAAAACAAGACGAAAGGATGTAGTAAAACCACGACAAATTGTAATGTACATCTTGCGTGAAGATTTTGATATCTCATACCCAATGATTGGAGACAGATTAGGAGGAAGAGACCACACCACAGTAATACACTCGTATGAAAAAATTAAAGGGATGGTTAAAGAAAACCCACAACTTAGTAGAGAAATAGAAGACATTAGAGCAATGTTGGTGTAAAAATATCTTTACTACACCACGATAAAGAATAATTATTATTATTTTACTACCTTATATGGCAAAGCTTAACATCTTTGTATTGTAGACTCTTTTATAGGTATGTGAATAACTATGTGGATAAATAAAGAACAGTATATGAATAACTCTTTTTTTATTCACAGCACCTTTAGTAAAAAACCCACCTTGTACACAACTAAGACTAGGTAATAAAGGTTCCAGTTAATATGAATTAATAAAAAAATCCTTATATAATAATACTTTTATACTATTTCCACACCATCCACAGACCTATACTTAGTATTATATTTTATATATACTAGTAACTATGAAATTCGAATGCAAAGGAGAGGTATTTATTAAAGCGGTACAGCAAGTAGCACGTGCACGTAGTAAAACACAGTCACAACAATCACTTCAAGATATACATTTAGAAATAACAAACCATCTTCTCACTCTTCGTGCAACTAACTTGGAATTATTTTGCGAAAAGAGTATTCCTGTAAAAGGGGTTGTGAACGGAGCTTGTTTACTGCAAGGAGAAACATTACTCCGTATTCTTTCTACCTTTAGTACAAGAGATACAACATTTACTTGCGAGATTGTTGGAGGTGTTTTTGTTATTACTACTGAAAAAGGTGTTATTGAGATCAAAACAACCCCTTACGAAGATTTTCCAACACTTCCATCACAAGGTGAACTTATTGGAACACTTCCAAAAGAAACAATTATCTCTCTTATTAAAGAAGTTTCTTTTTGTTCCGCGACAACAGATATTAAGCCAGAAATTTCTTCTGTGTTTGTGTACACAAAGGATACCTCTATTATTAGTGTTTCAACTGATTCATATCGTTTAGCAGAAAAGGTTGTTCCTAATGAAAAAGATCTTGATTTCTCGTTTCTTTTACCAGAAAAGCATATAGGGGAAGTTCTTCAAATTATTAACGAAGAAGAGGGTGATATAACTCTTTCAAGAAGTAATAATATTGTAACGTTAACAGGACAAACAGTAACATTATCTATTCATACTATTACAGGTCATTTCCCTGATTATAAACAACTTTTTCCAAAAGAATTTACAACCACAGTAACTATACCAAAAGAGGATCTACAAAAAGCACTCACTCTAACAACATTTTTTAATGATCAGTATTCTGAAGTGGAGTGTATGTTTACAGGGGATGTATGTACAGTACATAGTAAAAGTGAAAAAGTTGGACAAGTTACCCACTCTGTTTCTATTACTAAAGAGGGTGAAGATATTGAAGTGAAGTATAATAACCGTTTTTTCTTAGAGGTTTTTCCTTATATAGAAGGGGACATGATTACCTGTTCATTTACAACATCGAACCGTCCAATGTTTATACAAGGCAATAAAGATATTACATTTACATATCTTTTAATGCCGCTTAGATAATCATGGAAAACAATCTTTTTACAAAATATCTTACTTATATACATGCTTCAGAAAAAGAAAAAAAGGCACTATGTGACGAGATTTGTAAAAAAACTGGAGTAGATATTACTCCAGAAGAGATTCAGTTACAAAAGAAAAAAGTAACCTTAAGAATATCTTCTGTTAAAAGAAGTATTTTACTACAAAGAAAATTAGAAGAACTTCTTATTTCTCTTGGATATTCGTTATAAAAATTAACTACAGTTCAATTATTATTTACTGAACTGTAGTGGTTGCTATTTCTACTACCGGTGATTGTATGGTGTTTTGTTGTAATGTTTGATTACAAGGAAGTGAATTAGTAGTCATCCATTTCTGTAACGCGTTTTCCCATAAATAGTACTGAGAATCAGAGGTAGGTGATAATGGGTAGTTTCCATTAGGTGAGTCTTTTATTACAGAAGCAAGAATAGTATGCACTCCATTTTCTGAACAATAAACACCTCTTAGGATTGGTTTTGTTGCGGTGTTAGGAAGAGGTTCTGGAAAGTATTCTATTTGTGTTCCTGATAATGCTTCATTCATTGCTTTTCTCCATACAGGAGCAAGAACAAACCCTGCAGTTCTTTTGTCTATCGGAGTATTATCATTGTTACCAGCCCACATACCGATAACTAGAGAAGGTGTGTATCCAATAACCCACACATCACGATAATCGTTAGTGGTACCAGTCTTAACAGCAACAGGTCTATCTTTGAAGTATAGGGCAGAATTTGCCCCATAGGAAGGTGTTCTTGCTACATTGTCACTTAGTACACTAGAAATTAAAGAAGTAGTGTTTTCTGGAAGAACTTCCGTTTCTGAAAGAGTGAACTTTTGCAAAATACTATCATCTTGATCACGGATTTCAAGAATCCCTTGCTGTTTGTGATAAATTCCATTATTAGCAAAAACTCCATATGCGTTAGTGAGTTCAAGAAGAGTTACTTCTCCTCCACCAAGCACTAATGATAAACCGTATCGAGCTGGATCATTAATAGTGGTAAGCCCCATTGATTGCGCAAGAGAAACAGTAGAAGATAGACCTGTCAGATAGAGTAGTTTTACTGCTGGTATGTTAAGTGATTGTGCAAGAGCATCTCGAAGTGATATAGGCCCTCTAAATTTACCGTCATAATTTTCTGGCATGTAACACATGGAATCATCTGTTCCTTGTAAAGGTTTTCCGTATGCGTCACACAGTGAACTGAATTGTGTAGGGATATCAAAAAGAACTGTTTCTGGTGTATATCCTTGAGAAAATGCTTGTGCGTAGACAATGGGTTTAAAGGAAGAACCTGGTTGTCGTGGTGCTGTTGCAATATTGAATTGTCCTGGTATTTCTGTATCAAAAAAATCCCTTGACCCAACCATAGCAAGGATTTGTCCTGTTCTTGGATCTATTGCCACAAGGGCAGAGTTACGAGCTTTATATTTTTTTTCATTTTCTAAAGCTCCTTCTTTTACAATATCTTCAAGTTTTTTCTGTAAATCATAATCAATAGTAGTAATTACTTTTAACCCTCCATTTTGTACCATATCTACCCCATACTTATCCTCTAAATATTCTCTTATATACATAACAAAATGCATCGCTTTTCCACTATTTGAAACATCTTTTGAAAAAGTTACCTGCTCTTTTTGTGAAATATCTTTTTGTTCTTTGGTGATATACCCAAGTTCGTACATACGCTCAAGAACAAGATTTTTTCTTTTTTCTAAAGCGTCTTTATGTTTTCCGTATGGTGAATAATATGTTGGAGCTTGTGGAAGTGCTGCTAAATACGCAGCTTCTGTTAAAGTGACTTCTTTTGCGTGTTTACCAAAATAGGTAAGAGAAGCTTCTTCTACACCATAAATTGTTCCACCGTATGGACTTTCGTTGAGATAGATTTGTAGAATTGTGTCTTTAGAAAGTTCACGGTCTAATTTTATAGACAAAAGAATCTCTTTTATTTTACGAGAAACAGTTTTTTCTCTTGTGAGAAGTGCATTTTTGATAACTTGTTGATCTATTGTTGAACCTCCTTGACTGTAACCACCAGAAGTAATGTTTACAAATATTGCTCTAATAAAAGAAGTTGGTCTAAAACCGTAATGTTCATAAAAGTGAGCATCTTCAATAGAGATAGTTGCTTGTTGTATATAACTGTTAATATCTTCAATAGGGACTACTGTTCTTCGTACATTGTCATGTATGTTGTATAACACTGTTTTTCCTGTTCTGTCGTAAATTTTTGTTGAATTTGCAATATTTCGGTTTTCGAAATTGTTAAAATCAGGAAGTTGTATAGAGGCAAGCCATGCAACAAACAAAGCAACAGCAACTACTACAAAAGAAAAAAGTACTAAAAATAACTCCTTAAAAAGTCTTCTAACCGCTCGTTTTTTTCTCTGCACATGATAATCCGACATTTGTCTATAGTACCATAAACTTAAATAAAAGATACCTCTATGGTAGTATAACAATATGGAAAAAATAATCACTGATGAAAAACGTATAGAAGAACTTCTCACAAGAGGTGTTGAAGATATTTTTGTAAAAGAGGACCTAAAAAAAGCTCTTCTTTCTGGTAAACAACTTCGTATTAAATTTGGTATTGATCCAACCGGAGCTCGTATTCATATAGGGAGAGCTGTTCCACTTCGTAAACTTCGAGAATTTCAAAGATTAGGTCATCAAATTGTTTTAATTATTGGTGATTTTACGGCGCAAGTTGGTGACGCTTCCGATAAAACCGATAAACGTCCAATGCTTACAAGGGCACAAATCGATGAAAATCTTAAAGATTACAAGAGTCAGATTTCTAAAATTCTTGATATTACAAAAACAGAGTTTGTGTACAATAATGACTGGCTCTCTAAATTAACTTTTGGTGATCTTACTACTCTTGCGGAATGTTTTTCTGTACAACAAATGCTTGCACGTCGTAATTTTAAAGATCGTTACGATAATGGTGTAGAAATATCTCTTCGTGAATTCTTATACCCGATTATGCAAGGGTATGATTCTGTTGCAGTTAAAGCAGATGTTGAAGTTGGTGGTTTTGATCAGTTGTTTAACTTAAAAGCAGGAAGAGTGATTCAGGAATATTATGGCATGGAAAAGCAAAATATTGTTACCTTTCAAATGCTTGAAGGAACAGATGGAAGAAAAATGTCCACTTCATGGGGGAATATTATTTCGATCGTTGATGACCCTTCTACTATATTTGGAAAAGTGATGGCGGTTAATGATGAGTTATTGATCAAGTACTTTTTACTTTGCACAGATCTTTCTCTTGAAGAAATCCAAAACATAGAACTTGATTTACAAAAAGGAGTTAATCCTAAAGAAATTAAAATGCGCCTCGCTCTTGAATTAGTAACTCTTTATCATAATGAAAAAGAAGCAGCACTCGCTAAACATTCTTGGGTAGAGGCTTTTGAAAAAGGTGGTATCCCTGATGAGGTTCCAACGATTACTGTGGAAGATGGAAAAGAGCTTGGTGATATTCTTGTTGGAGAGGGGGTTGTTTCTTCAAAAACAGACTGGCGTCGCCTTGTACAAGATACTGCAGTTACTGATATGGAAAAAGGTGTTATTACTGACAATAAAGTGATTGCTTACAATGGAATCTTTAAAATTGGTAAAAAAAGATTTGTAAAAATAGTTGTAAGTTAGGTGTTAGATAACAGGTTACAGGTGTTAGGAATACAAAAAATGCGCGACCACTTTATGGTCGTGCATTTTCTGTTTCTAATATCTAAAGTCTAATACCTAACATCTTGTCTTACCAGTACCCCTCATCGTTTGCAGCGAATGCGATATCGATCTCATCTGCTTCTTCATCTTCTTCATCTTTTGATGCAGAAAAATCATCCTCTTCTTCGACTTCAATAAACACATCTTCTTCTTCAAAGACCGCCTCGAGTGCGTCTGGATTTAAATCTCCTCCTTTTGGTTCTTCTTCTTCGATAAGCATACGTACTGTAGAAATATTACTCTAAATGTATCAAAAAGATATCATCTAATAAAAATCTATGCAAGTGTAGCTATAAACACCTATAAAAGTCCTTGTAAAACAAGACTATTTTTCTTATTTGCGCTATGGGTAAGCGCTATTGCGATTGCATCTATTTCATCATCAAGTGTTTTTGAGACAATTTTTTGTTTAAGAATTCTTTCAACCATAAGGGCAACATCTTCTTTTGATGCGCGTCCGTTTCCTGTAATCGCTAGTTTAATTTGCGGAGGGGAATATTCATGAAGTTTTGCTTGATGAATGTGTGCAAGGTAGATACAAAGTCCACGAACTTCGGCAACAGTAATAACAGTCTTTTGGTTTTTTGTAAAAAAAAGTGTCTCAATAGCAATATCGTGTGGTTGGTATTTTTTGAGTATAGAAGTAAGTTCTTTACCAATATGTAGAAGACGCTCTTCAAAGGAATTGGTTCGTGTAGTGATAATACAAGTAGAATACACTAAAGTCTCTTGAGTTCCTTCTTTGTCGATAATTGCGATACCAAGACGGTCAAAACCAGGATCAATACCAATAATACGAAGAGGTGACATGTTATTTTTTAAACTTTTCCATTGCTTTTGATGTAGCTTTTCTTCCTCGTGGCGTTCTTTCAATCATTCCAATTTGGAGAAGGTATGGTTCTGTAACATCCGCAATAGTTGCTTCCTCTTCTCCTGTTGCTGCAGCAAGAGTATTAAGTCCAACAGGTCCCCCATTGAACACATTTACAAGACACTCAAGAATAATTCTTTCAGAAATACCAACACCAAATTCATCAATTTCAAGCAAAGAGAGAGCTATATCAACAACCTCCTTATCTATTTCTGCTTTATGTACTTGTGCATAATCTCGAGCACGTTTGAGATAATAGTTAGCAATACGTGGAGTGAAGCGAGAACGTTTTGCGATTTCGTGAGCCGCATCTACAGGAAGATCTGTTCCGAGAAGTTTCGCGTTATTGGTAACAATGGTAGCTATTTCTTGTTCTGTGTAGTATTGCAAACGATATACTCCACCAGAAAAACGTGATCGAAGCGGTGCAGAGAGTAACGATATGCGAGTTGTGGCGCCGATTAAAGTAAAAGGAGGAAGATCTAGTTGTATTGTTCTTGCTGTTGGACCTTTACCAATTACAATATCAAGCTTACCTGACTCCATCGCAGGGTAAAGCACCTCTTCAATCATTTTATTAAGACGATGAATTTCATCAATGAACAACACATCACCAGGAGAAAGATTGGTGAGTATTGCTGCAAGGTCTCCAACCTTCATAATCGCAGGCCCACTAGAAAGCTTTAGATTACTTCCAAGCTCTTTTGCAATAAGATGAGCAAGAGTTGTTTTACCAAGTCCTGGTGGACCATAAAGAAGAATGTGCTCTGGTGGAGTTTTGCGCTCCTTTGCTGCAGTAAGAAGAATATGGAGGTTTTTTTTGATAACTTCCTGACCAATATAATCAACAAAAGACTCCGGTCGGAGTGCGCTATCGAGATGTCTTGTTTCTTCAAGAGAAATAGTATGAGGTGTGTCTTTCATGGAAAGGAAAATAGAGAGGTGTTGACAAAAGTTTATAGTATGCTATAATCGTCTCATCGCTTGTGAAAGTGCTACTCTGTTGAAACAATAAGAACCTATATATCTCTAAACAGCCGAGGCTTTCCTCACTTTCTAATTTGAAGGACGATCTGGTTGCACTCGTTGTCTCTGTGTCTATCCTTACAAAGGAAAGATCTTCACCAAGGGGTTGCTTAGAGGTATATGGGTTTTTCTTTTTGTATAAAGCTTTATTATGTTGTTTTTATAAAAGCACCACAAGTCTTTATTAAAAGTAACACTATTCTGAGCCGTAAAGATCAACTACGTGACTAATCTCATCGAAAGAAGTCACCCCGTCTAACATTTTTAGTATAGCATCTTCACGAAGTGATGGAATTTTTTGATTTTTTGCAGCAGTACGAACCTCTCTTTCACTAGGGTTAGATACAAGTGTCATTTCTATTTCTGGTGTCATTACTACCGCCTCAAATATTCCAATGCGGCCTTTGTATCCAGTACCACCACAGGCATCACATCCAGGTGAGTGGTAGAGGGTGTATACCGGTGAAGGTGTGTGTCCGTTCATAGAACTAGACTTACCAGATGTTTTCATATCTCCTAGTATTGTGGTGATAACACGAGATTCTTTTTCGTTGGATTCATACACTTCTTTACACTCAGTGCAAAGTTTACGCACAAGACGTTGTGCAAGTGCAATAGAAAGAGCCCCAGCGATTACTTTTGGATTAACTCCAAGATCGATAAGTCTTGGAATGGTGCCTGCTGCGTTATTGGTGTGAAGAGTGGAGAACACTAAGTGACCAGTAAGGGCAGCGTTCACTGCGACTTTTGCGGTGTCTTCGTCACGGATTTCACCAACCATAATCACATCAGGATCTTGTCGAAGTGCTGCACGAAGTCCGGCCACAAAGGTATACCCTTTATCTTCTTCTACTTGTGTTTGGGTTAGTCCTTCAAGATGATACTCAACAGGATCTTCAATGGTAATAATTTTTACTTCAGGGTTGTAGACATGATGAAGGAATGCATAAAGAGTGGTTGTTTTACCTGATCCTGTTGGGCCTGTGGTGAGAATAATACCGTGTGGTTTACCAAGTGCATACATAACCGCTTCACGCAAGGTGTCAGGAAAGGCGATTTTACCAAGATCGCTTACTGTGTTACGTGGATCAAGAATACGCATTACAAAACTTTCCCCGTAGTTACCAGGCACAAGAGAAACACGGATATCAACCTCCACTTCACCAAGGTTAACACTGAACCTTCCGTCTTGAGCTTGTGAAGAATTTGAAAGTTTAAGACCAGAGAGAAGTTTGAGTCGGCTGGTAATATTTTTTTGAAGGGAAGTAGTAATAAAAGCAATATCTTCAAGTGCTCCGTTGATGCGATATCGTAAACGCACCTTATCTTCTTCTGGTTCGATATGAATGTCACTTGCCGAAAACTTAAGCGCCCCAGCCATAATAAGCTCAATAAGTCTTGTGGTTTTGTAAAGAATCTGTGCACCAACCATTTGATCAAAAAAAGCAGTGAGTTCTTGCGTTGTTTCGAAATGTTGCATGAGTTCATGCATTTTTTCTTCAGTAAGCTCAAGCATGCCACTTTCTACTTTTGAAGCATGAGTAAGATCTTGATAGCGTGCAAGCACATGGTCTAAAGATGCATGAGAACAAAGGAAAAGAAGAAGCTTTGTTCCTTTATCTTCTATTGGTTTAAGAACAGGTTCTAGTTTTTCAAGAGAAGGGGAGACGGTTGCGATATAAAGTTTGCGACCAACAAGTTTAAAAGCAACCACACCCGCATCACGCGCTTCTTCTTCGTGAAGATACTGCATTGCGTCTGGTTCTGGTGCAATACCACGAAGATCGATGTAGGGGAGGTTATATTTATCAGAAAGAACTTTTATTAATTCCTCCTCCTCTTCTTTATGAAGAGCAAGGAGTTTCTCATTTTGTTTTTCATCATCAAAGAGTATTGTCATGTTTGTAGTATAGCTCAAAGAACACAATACAAAGAGTGGAAACCTGTAAAGAAAAGAGTATTGACAAATCTATATTTTTTGATATAATAGTAGTTAGAGCTGACACATGGGTGTTAGCAAAAACTTTACAAAGGAACATCACCATGTTTGCAACCCGTTTGCTTTTCACCACTCTCCTTTCTTTGGTTTCTGTGGCGACTTTCGCTCAGAATTTCCAATCTGTGCCGAGCGGGAATGGGGGGATTTACTACTGGCAGACGTCGCCTGGACCTTCGGTTTCCCAAGTGACACTGATTCGAGAGATTCAACCACAACTCCCGTTCTTGTACCAGCGACAAATGCCTCAACTTTGGGGACAGGGTGGTATCCAACCTGGATGCCAACTGGTACGAGCGGATCTTTGGAGTCGTATTGCTAATGGTGCCAAGGAAGCATTCTTGGATTCATTGGTGGGAGGGCTTACAGGTGCGGTCTCTGATCGCATCAACCGCACAGGTGGACACTGGACCAATATCGGTCTTCATTCTGGACTCGCGGTTGGATTCCTTCAAGGGTCCAGGGAGCAGTACACGGTGATTTGTCCTAAGGTTGACGACCAAAAACCTGTCATCGGTCAAGGTTCTTGTGTGGTTGGTGGAGAGAACATTGGTAACACCTCTGAGGAGACTTGTCTCCGTATCAGGAAGCGTTTGACCAAAAATTCCTCTCAGAAGACCTACGATGGTCCACCAAAGGTTGTGAACGATCACACTTGCGCGGTTCTCGACGAGAAACAGCGTGTCCTTGCTGACTTTCTCGACAAGAACCGCAACCCAAAAGGGATAATGGTTACTTCCGATGAGAGATGTAAAGAGGAGAGGGAAAACTTCTCCAACAGTTTTCGATAAAACCTATCGACGACACCCAGACCCTGCCACAAAGCAGGGTCTTGACTTTTTTAATATTTCGTGTATACTTATATATAAGTTTCCTAAAGTTTAATACTTAAGGAAAACGAAGTTCTCTATAACCGCTCAAAATCGGAGGAATCCATGAGCATTTTCAAAACCCTGATTCTTGCTGCACTTGTTGCCGTTTCGGCAAACATCCACGCTAACGCCGTGGTTCCGCCTTTGGCAGCGGCAAGTGCTCCAACGCTTTCCGCTGCAGCAGAGGCTCGTGACTCTGTCATGGAGGTTTGTCTCAAGATCAAAAAACTGCGCGATACCGCAAAAAGTGACAAGGTTGCGGTGGTCGACAAGGGGCCTCTTTTGCAAGAAGCATTGGAATCCGAGCGCCGTCTTGGACTCTCTTGTTCTGGTAGCGGGAAAGCGGCAGCAAAACCACACCCTTCCTCGGACAACGCTGCGGTGCTTGCACAGCTTCGGTTGGACCTTCAGCAGGCTCGCGAAGCATTGGCTTTGAAGACGAAAACTGACGAGCAGGAGTCTCAAAAGGTCAAAGGGTTGGTTTCCGCGACCGGTGACAAACTGGTTGAGTGCGGGACCCAGTCGCGAATTGTGTATGTCGGCAACGACGGACAGATGTATGCGACCTGTAAAGGAACCGCAGACGAAATCTTTCGTGCCCCTCCTCCAGCACCGGTCCCAGCTCCGCACGTGGTCGTAGTTCAACCAGCGAACATCCACCAACTCGGTGGTGTTGCAGTGGTGTCACAAACGACGCCTACTCCGACCATTCAACCACAACCCCTGAACTACCCTTGTAAGGTGGTTGATAAGAACAAGAAAGTTCTCGCTGATTTTCTTGACAAGAATGCCAACCCATACGGTTTGGTGGCGAAGACAGACATTCAATGCAAGGAAGCGCGTGAACGCTTCATTCAGGAGAATCGTTACATTTTCCTGTATTAAACCCCTTTGTTGGGGTGAAAAGACGCCCTTAAAAAGGCGTCTTCTTTTTTCTAAAAACAGCACTTGACAAGTGGGTAGTATTTATAGTATAATATAGAGACTTTATTGTAAAAAGTAGTATTAAGAATATGAAAAAAATTATTAACAAATATTTTGTCACAGCAACCCTCTTTGTAGGAGTTTTGTTTGTTCAGGGTACTTTTCTTGTAAATGCCGAGTATGACGGCTGGGGAACCGATGTAGTCGACACCAACAACAACGGATGGGGTATTTCTACTGTTGATACATCTAACAATGGTTGGGGAATCTCTACCGTTGACACTTCTAATAACGGATGGGGTATTTCTACCGTCGACACCAACAACAATGGATGGGGTGTTTCTACTGTTGATACATCTAACAATGGTTGGGGGATCTCTACTGTTGATACTTCTAATAACGGATGGGGTATTTCTACCGTCGACACCAACAACAACGGATGGGGTGTTTCTACTGTTGATACATCTAATAACGGTTGGGGGAATACTACAATCAACACAAGTGGATGGGGTAATACCACTATTCCTTCATATTCTTATACTCCTTCTTACTCCTACACACCTTTTGGTTTTTCTGGTACCACATACGGAAACACTGTTACTAATATTGTATGTTCAACAGGAACTCTTGTGAACGGTCAGTGTGTTAATACTGTTACAGGTAATATTGTTACCGTTACTTCTTGTCCTTCAGGAACAGTGGTGAATGGTTCAAATTGTGTGAGCACTGTTAATGGAACTATTGTTACTCGTATTAGTTGCCCTTCAGGAACAACACTTAATGGTAACTCTTGTATTAAAACAGTGAGTGGTACTGTTGTTACACAGATTATTTGTCCTTCTGGATCTTCTCTTGTGAATGATAAGTGTATCAGTACAGTAACTGGAACAATGGTTACGGTTACTAGTTGTCCAACAGGGACAACACTCAGTGGTACTAATTGTATTAGTAATGTGAATGGTACTGTGGTGACTCGTGTTAACTGTCCAACAGGAACCACTCTTACGAATGGTCAATGTGTTAACAATGTTAACGGAACAGTGGTTACTAATATCATCTGTCCTTCTGGATCAACTCTTACTAACGGTCAGTGTATTAATAATGTGAACGGCACCGTAGTTACAGTAACCAATTGTCCATCAGGTACCACTCTTAGCGGCAATCAGTGTATCAACAATATTAACGGTACCGTTGTTACTAACATCAACTGTCCAACAGGAACCACGCTTACCAACGGTCAATGTGTTAACAATGTTAACGGAACAGTGGTTACTAATATCATCTGCCCTTCTGGGTCAACTCTTACTAATGGTCAGTGTCTTAACACAATTACCGGGGCTGTGGTTACTACTACAGTATGTCCTTCTGGATCTTCTCTTGTGAACGGTCAATGTATCACTACAATCACCCCACCAGTAACAACTGTTACTAACTGTCCTTTTAACACCGTATATCGCAACGGATCTTGTCAGCAGATTGTTAACCCTCCAGTAGTGGTTAACCAGACCTGTTGGGATGGTTCAGTAATTTCTGCTTCGGCAACCTGTGCACCTCAGTACAAAATGTGCGCCAACGGTACAAGTGTTCCTGTGCATCAACCATGTTATACCACACCAGTATCGACACCAACCTTTGTTACCCCAACAGTGATTACCTTTAACAATGTGGTAACTAGTATTGCTACCCAAATTACTTCAACCAGTGGTCGCTGTAATGGAATCGGTCTTGTTGCAAACAACGCCCGCTCAACAGGATGGTTTGAGTATGGAGATTCTCCTTCTCTTGGTAAAACAACCGCTTCTGCTGTTATTGGTTCTGCCCCAACTTCTCCTTTCTCAAATGTGCTCGCTAACCTTAAACCTTCAACAAGATATTATTGTCGTGCGGTTATGCAGAATGAACATGGTCTTGTAAAAGGTGAAATTGTAAGTTTTGTTACCACAACTAAAGAGGTGAAGTACGTGCAACCTGTTGTGGTAAAACCTGTAACAACCACAACTACTAAAAAAGTAGTTACAAAAAAGAATGACATTACCTGTTCTGATGGAAGTACTGTTGTAGTAAAGAATGAAGCAACAGCAACACTTCTTGCTGAAGGTCAGAAACTTATCGCTCTTCAAATTGAAAAAGTTGACGGTAAACTTGCACAAGGTAACACTGTTCACTATAAAGTGATGTACCGAAACCTTTCAGAAGTTCGTGTGCATAATGTGGTAGTAAAAGTAACTCTTCCTCAAGAGGTGTCATTTGGTGGTGCAACCGCAGGTAACTTCGATGAAGGAACAAGAACCCTTACTCTTAACCAAGAAGGCGTTGATCCTTACACTGACAATGCAATTCTTATCACAGGAGTAGTTACAAAAGATGCTCCCCTTGGAAAAACAATCGTTGCAAATGTATATACACAATACACCGTTCCTGGAACTCCTACCCAAGATGAGGTGAGCGCCTATGTTGTCGGTTCAATTGTTCCTGATACCACAATCAACAATCAGGATACAGGAGCAAAGAAAGTTGTTGGTGTTGCTTCTGCACATAGCTTTATGCCAAATAGTCTTATTGAATGGCTTGCGCTTATCGCTATACTCTTTATCATCTTTATTTTAGGAAGAAGTATCTATGCTTCTTATAAGGATGATGAGGGTGATAAACACCATTAGTCATCCGCGTGCCCCAAAGAAGTAATGCCTTATGTGAGCGCGTAAAGATTTACAAAACCGTCTCGAAAGAGGCGGTTTTGTGTTGTTTGTTCGAGGTTTTCTTTGTGGTATCATAAGCACATGAAAGAACCTTTTACTGTCACCGAAGAAAACCTCCCAGAGATTGCTACAAAAATACGAGAAACACTTCTCGCAATGAATACCGCAACATCAAAAGTGCTTTTTTTGGAAGGCGATCTCGGAGCAGGGAAAACTACTTTTACAAAAGCACTCGCAGAATCATTTGGTGTGGACAAAGAAGAGGTTCATAGTCCTACGTTTATTTTAAAAAAAGAATACAAAACTAATCACCCTGTCATTAGAAAGCTTATTCATGTGGATGCGTATCGTTTCGATTCCCCACATGAAGCAAAAGTTCTCAAACTTGCTTCTGATGTAGAAAAGGGCGATGCGGTACTTGTAATTGAGTGGCCTTCTAAATTAGGAGGAATGATTGATGAAGATATGACAATTTCTTTTGAGGTTATTGATGATACGAGAAGGGAACTTATGGTTAATTTTGCACAAAGATAGATGGTATGAAAAAAAGTTCTCGCACTACCGTTGTGTTACTCGACGCTCATGCAATACTTCATCGCGCGTATCATGCAATGGGAGGGTTCGCGACACGTGATGGTAAACCAACCGGGGCACTATATGGTTTTGTTACTATGGTACTTCGTATTTATGATGAGATTCAGCCAGACTACATTGCGGCATGTTTTGATCTTCCTAAACCAACTTTTCGTCACCTTAGTTATGATGCCTATAAGGCTGGTCGCACGAAAAGTGATGATGCGCTTGTAGAGCAGATCAAAGAAGCATATTCATTGTGTGAGGTGCTCGCAATACCTGTATATACTAAAGAGGGGTTTGAGGCGGATGATTTACTTGGAACACTAAGTGAACAGCTTAAAAAGAAAGAGAATACTCGTGTAATTATTGCAAGTGGTGACATGGATACTTTTCAGCTTATTGATGACGATGTGGTAACTGTGTACACTTTACGTAAAGGTAGCGATGCGGCGCTTTTTAAAAAAGAAGACGTCGAAAAGAAGTTTGGTTTTTCTCCTTTGTATATTCCTGACTACAAAGGACTTGCAGGAGATACTTCTGATAACATTATTGGCATCAAAGGTATTGGTGACAAAACTGCAACTGAACTGATTATTCACTACGGAACAATCGAAGCGATGTATCAAGTGCTTCACAAAGATAGAGACATTCTTCTTCGTGATGGTTTTAAGGAAAGAATTGTGAAGCTTCTTGAGGAAGGTGAAGAAGAAGCACTCTTTTCGAAGACTCTTGCAACCATTAGAAAAGATGCGCCTGTTGAGTATACCTTTCCTCCTCACGAATGGAAGGAAGATATTTCTCTAGAGAAGTATCAAGAAATGTGTGATCGATATGAATTCCGTTCCTTGCGCAACAAACTTCATGTTGTAAAAGGAGTTGTAGAAGAAAAAGAAGAGGAGCTTTCTCCTGAAGTGTTGACACAGTGCAAGATCATGACTAACCTTCTTCATAGTGAGATGACAAACGCTGATAGTAATGCAATTTTTGGACTTGCAAAGACAAATAAAGAAGAAGAGGTGGTGAAGTATCTCACTGATCAGCTTGAAAAAGAAGGCTTACTTTCTTTATATGAGGAGGTGGAGAAGCCACTTTCAAAAGTGTTGATAAGTATGCATGAGAACGGTATCACTCTTGATGTAAACAAGCTTGCTACAATGAGTGAAAAGCTTCACAAAGAGGTTAAGGTGCTTGAAGAAAAAATCTATGCACTTGCTGGAGTAACGTTTAATATCGCTTCCCCAAAACAACTAGGAGAAGTACTTTACGAAACGCTTGGGTTAGGTTCCAAAATTAGAAAAACAAAAACAGGACAAAAGAGTACCAATGTCACTGAACTCGAAAAGATTAAAGAGGAGCATGCGATTGTTCCTTGTATTATTGAGTATCGAGAACTTACTAAACTTCTTTCAACATACATTGATCTGCTCCCTACGTTTGTACAAGAGGACGGAAAGATTCATGCTAACTTTATTCAAACAGGAGCGGGGACCGGGCGCTTTAGTTGTGAGGACCCTAATCTGCAGAATCTTCCGGTAAAGAGTGAGCTTGGACAACATGTACGAGGTGCGTTTGTTGCAAGTAAAGGTACTGTGCTTTTGTCGTGTGACTATGCGCAGATTGATCTTCGTGCTGCGGCGATACTTTCCGGTGATACACATTTGGTGGAAATTTTTGAAAAGGGAATTGATGTACACACTGGAACTGCAGCTCGTGTGTTCGGTGTACAAGAGGAAGAAGTGACCCCAGAAATGAGACGCAAAGCAAAGGCGATTAACTTCGGTATTTTGTATGGAATGGGGGTAACCTCTCTTAAGGAGGGCATGGGTGTTGAACGTAAAGAGGCACAGGAGTTTTACGATCAATACAAAGCAACGTTTACTCGTCTTATGGAGTATCTTGAAGAAGTTAAAGCGTATGCTTGGAAACATGGTTACACTTCCACGCTTCTTGGAAGAAGGCGAGAGGTGCCACTCCTTAAGAGTCCTCTTCCTTTTCTCCGTGCACAAGGGGAGCGTATCGCTATCAATGCTCCTATACAAGGAACAAGTGCAGATATTTTGAAACTTGCTATGCTCGATGCGTATCAGTATGCGCAAGAAGGGGAGTATAAAGGGAAAATAAAATTATTGCTTCAAATTCACGATGAACTTATTTTTGAACTTGATGAAGAGATTGCACAAGATGCTACAGTAACTCTTGTTGCGATACTTGAACAAGTGCTTGCGAAGCGTAATCTCTCCTCATTACCACTTACAGTGTCATCATCTATTGGTCACACCTTAGAAGCACTATAATATGTTATACGTTATTGTTGGAACAGGACAAGTTGTACGAGAAAAGGCTACCTCTATCGTTGCGAAGATGGGGATGCCAAGCGCAGTACTTTATCAGGAACACGCGGATCAGTTACGTTTTCTTGTGGACGCGAACAGTCTTTTTGGTGATACGACTGTGGTAAGTTGTGTGCAGTTAGGAACCTTTTCTGATTCAAAAGAAACACTTCTCGCGCATCTTCCAAAAATGAAAGAATCTAGAACAGTGTTTGTGGTAGATGAACCGTTCGCTGATATTCACTTGGTGAATAAATTACAAAAAGTCGCAGATCAGTTTTTTGATGCGCGAGAAGAAAAGAAAAAAGACACAAAGGTGTTTATGCTTTGTGATCTCTTTGTGCAAAAAGACAAGAAGAGTGCTTGGGTGCTTTTGCGAGAACTTTTAACTTCCAGTGAAGCGGAAGCTGTACAAGGAGCATTGTGGTGGAAGTTCCAAACAGAATGGCAAAAAGTACTTGATGGTAAACGTTCGCTTTTTACCAAAGAAGAGTGTGAACGTATTGGTAAAAGGTTGCTGGAGGCACCGATCAAAGCGCACAGAGGAGAGTTAGATCTTAAAGTGGAACTTGAGAGGATTATTCTCTCACTTTAAAAACTAACCATTTATTGTGGATGATGAGGTGTCTGTTTGCGGTGTAGAGGTGGCCATTTGTGCACGACATGCTTCTTCTTTTTGTTCTGCTTCGGTGTAGAGTGCGGGAGCAATGTAGTAACGCTTTGAACCAGTGTCGAGTTTGGTAACATCAAGATACCATGTTTTATCTGGTTCACTCCAGGTGCTATCGCACGTCATGTTGGTTTGTACAGTATGATACTTGAAGACTAATTTTTCAGCGTTGGTGGCAAGAAGATAGATTTCACTATTACATGCACGAGGATCATCGGAAGAAAGGGTTGTGCTGTTTTCTTCATACATAAGTGTTTTAGTGTTTGTTTTTGTATCAAGAATATAGACACGGTTAGAGAACTCACATTTTGTTATATCGCCAAACGCATTTTCACTTAAGTAATATTTACCAGGAGTGCCATCTACTGGAATAGCACCAATAATAGGAGGGGTGGTTCCTACTTCGACCGCGTTAACAATATGGTTTTCCATTCCTCCTACTGTTGAGCTATTAGAAACCTTTGGTATTGTATAGAGCACAACGTTGTTGTCATCAACAATGGTATTATTTTTTATATGGTACCTTGTTTCATTAAGTGTTGTTTGTGGTGGTGTTGGAGTTGTTTTTCCTTCCGGGAGAGCGATTGTTGGTTTTGTTTCTTGTGTTGACGTGGAAGAAGGTGTTGGTGAAGAGGTGGTACCGGTGACCAGGGAGGTTACTTTGCGAATGACAGAAGAGGTGGTGCGAGAGACTTTTTGGAATACGGTAGGTGTAGCAGTTGTTTCTGTTGTTGTAGCAATGTTTATTACTTGTGGCGGTGTTTCTATGTAACTTGGAAGTTCTTGTGCACATATTCCAAAACCACAATCAGGACCACTTCGTGGAACAGAGCTTCCATCAGGGCACATCATAACGTCAGTCGGACAAGGTGGAGGAAGAGGTTTCTTGGGGTGGGTGATGTAATAGTAAGAACCAACACTAACACCAAGAAGTAGCACTACTCCGATACCAATAAAAAGAAAAGTTTTATTCATAAGACAAGTATACCAGGAGAGAAGAAGAAAAAGAGGGGAAAGAATGGTGTTAATAGATTAAAAAGTTCCTAACCACGTTACACTTTAATCAAGACTGCTAGATGGATATAAAACATACCATGGATTATTTGGTAGTTTTCTTCTTAACCCAGCATGAACATTATCAATGCTCGGTAAGTTGTACCAAGGGTCAACCCAACCATTCTTTTATGGTTTTGTGTGTGGTATAGATTAAGATGAATTTCATAGCGTTTAGTGTATATAAAATGCCTTCCTATAATCAAGTGTCTTCTTTGTTCTTGTGGTCACGAGTTACTAACTGCGCTAATCACACTATGTGTGAGTTGCTCATAAGTACTCGCGACCTCTAGAAGGGATCGGTCACAAACCTGCCTCGCTTTACCTGCCTGGCGGCAAGGCAGGCTCGAAGCAGGTTCCCGACCCGCATTCGATCCCTTACGAAAGTGACGCAGGTCACTTTCTCTGGGGGCACAGCAAAAAGAAAGCACGACTTCGGTCGCGCTTTCTTTTTGCTGTGTATCTTTACTGTACGGCTCGAAATCATTTTCTGAAAAATTCCTGACGAAATCTGTCGCCTCCGCTTCGCTCCGGCGAAACGCTCGGGTGCGGCGGAAGGAGGGGGTTGGGGGGGGGAATTCCGCCGCACCCTCGCTTCGGAAAAATTCGCGCCGACAATTGCGAAAACAAATACAAATAAAGGATAGCTGAAAAAATTTGTTTTCGCAATAAAACTTGCTCTTTGAAATTTTGCAAAAAGAAAAAGGGTGTGCGCAGATTACTCCACGCACACCCACTGATGTTGAACTTACCAACTTCCCGAAGAACCACCACTGAAGCCTCCTCCGCCTCCGAATCCGCCACTGTCGCCGAATCCGTAGGACGGACTGGAATCGCTTGAGCTTGATCGCGAGGAGTAGTCGTTCGAGTGATCGGTGTTCGCGTACTGATGCGCCGACTCGGCGTTCGCTGTATTCGACTGGATGCTCGTCAGGATCAGGTACAGGATGACCCAGTCAGTGATCGTCATGCCGGATTGTTGAGCTTGCACTTGCGCGTACTGCGTCCGAGCCTCTTCGAGATACTTCGCGGCCTTTGGAGATGACTTGCCTTCGGCAAGTTTCTTCTCGGCCGCTTCGATCATGCCCGGAATCTTCTTGAGCAACTCCGGACCCTCTTTCCGCGCCTTCTCGGCGAAAGCGATCTCGCGCTTCATGTCGGAAACGATCTGACTGAGCGGGTAGCCCATCGAGTCGAGCTTCTCACGAACCTCGATCCACTTGACACCTTCGCTTGCGACAGTCAGCCGATCGATTGAAGAAAACTCTCCCTTCAGCTTCGCGAGCTTCTTGCGTGTTTCTTCTTTCACGTCGGAACTTCTGGCCGTTCTCTCTGCCTCGGCGAATCGCGAAGCGACTCCGCCTTTGGTTTCGAGCACGTACTTACGCGCCCTCGAACGCCGAACGGGTGGTACGATGAGAAACAGCATCAGTACTACTCCCGCGATGCTGCCGAGGACGTAGCCGAGAACTTTCGTGTCTTCGGATGTCCACTCTCTCGGAGCCGGTTGCGGCGCTTGAGAAGCATCTCTTTCCACGGTTGTCGGAGCGGCGCTTGCATCGAGAGTCCGCATGATTGCATGCGTGCCGTCGATGATTCCTTGCGCCATGTTTCCAGAACGGAAACGAGGGAGTACCTCGTTGTCACGAATCTGGTCAGCACGGCTGTCGGTAAGGATCGCGCGAGCGCCCGACGCGGTTTCGATCCGCATCTTGCGTTCCTTGGGAGCGATGAGAAAAGCGACGCCATTGTTCTGGCCGCGTTTTCCAACACCCCATTCTTGCGCGAGTCCTCGCGTGTAATCCTCGATGCTCTGGTTGTTGAGCCAAGGCACCGTGACGACAGCGATCTCGATCGTGGTCTTCTTCTCGAATGCGGCCAGCTCCTCGTTCAGCGACGCCCCTTGCTCACGAGTGAGCAAATTGGCGAAGTCGTTTACGTAGCCGGTCGGCTTTGGGTACTGTTGCGCGTAGGCCGTCGCTGTCGCAACAAGCAACAGAATGACGGCAACAACTGTATTAAGGGTCGTTTTCATTCGGTTCTCCTTTCGGTTTTTCAGTTGTGAATGTTCAGTCTTGAGCCAAACACGGCTCACGTTGAAGCACCTTTGAATTAGGACACTCAGGTAATTACACTTGAGTCATGAAAA
>CAYUDN010000003.1:0-58447 GCA_964443675.1 uncultured Candidatus Saccharibacteria bacterium
CCGAAGCTGTTTCGCTTTCTTCGGGAATGGCTGACGCCAAAGTATCACTACCTGTCGGAGAGAGTGTTATTAAATCTCGTGTTACCATTACGTATACGATCAAGTAACGTATTGTGTAGGCATAAAAACCGCGAACAGTATCTGTTCGCGGTTTTTGCGTAATAGTAAGCAATAAAGTTGTATATTCAAGGTGTGAGGTACATGAGGTGCCGTAAAATTTTTCTTGTTGACAAAAATTCTTCTTTTTGGTATCATTAACCTATTAAACGCCCGCGGGGTGTTTTTTAGAATAAGGGCAGAAAACCCTTGCGTATACTAAACTATTAGAGCAATTATGAAACTCACACAATATCTCAAAGAAACCAAAAGTGAACTCAAGGAAGTCGTTTTTCCTACTCGTACCCAGACCATTACTTTCACTATGCTTGTGATTGTCATCTCTGTAGTGGTAGCGGTATCTCTTAGTGGTGTTGACTTTGGACTTCGTTCACTTCTCGAGAAGGTTATTACCCCGTAGGCGAGTATTTAGTAACATTGTAATTATATTTCTTTATGGCTAAACAAGAATTCACCGGAGAGCGTCATTGGTATGCAATCCACACCTATAGTGGCTACGAAAATGCAGTGCTTCGTAATCTAAAGCAACGCATTGAGTCTCTTGGAATGCAGGATAAAATTTTTAACGTGGTTGTTCCTCTTGAGAAAAAGATTAAAGTAAAAGGTACCAAGCGCGTTGAGGTAGAAGAAAAGATCTATCCTGGATATATTCTCGTTGAGATGATAGTAGACGACAATAGTTGGTATGTGGTACGTAATACTCCTCGGGTAACAGGGTTCGTGGGTGCGGGAACTACTCCTGTTCCTCTTTCACAAAAAGAAATTGACTATCTCTTTAGTCGTATGAATACAGGTGAAGTGGAACATGATATTGAGATAGTAGAAGGGGAGCTTGTGGGTATTACCGATGGTCCTTTTAAAGATTTCGAAGGTAAGGTTTCAGAGGTTGACAAGGCTCGTGGCAAACTAAAGGTCTTGGTGAACATGTTTGGTCGAGAGACACCGGTAGAACTTGATTTTCTTCAAGTTAAAAAGGTGTAAAAAGGTCTCTATTGAAGAGAAAGAAGAAATGTGGTAGGATTATCGGACAACTTATTTAACGCAATATTCTCGTTATGGCAGCTAAAAAAATTACAAAATACGTAAAAGTACAAATTGAAGCAGGGAAAGCAACCCCTGCACCTCCACTTGGTCCTGCGCTCGGTCAGGCAGGTGTGCAGATCGGTGATTTCGTGAACAAGTTCAACGCTGCAACCCAAGGAAAGCAGGGTCGTCTTTCAGTAAAAATCTACGTGTACGAAGATCGTACCTACGATTTTGTGATTAAGACTCCTACTGCAACCTCTCTTGTTATGAAGGGGGCTTCAGTTTCCAAAGGTAACTCAAAGGGTCGTGCTGGAACTATCACTAAGGATAAGATCCGTGAAATCGCAGAGCTTAAGCTTCCTGATCTTACTGCACACACCGTTGACCAAGCAATGAAGATTATCGAAGGAACTGCAAAATCAGCAGGTATCGCGGTGGTCTAATGTAGAGCACATTTTTTAAAAACAAAAAAACCGCTGCTTGCGGTTTTTTGTTTTGTCCGGTAGTATTGTTAATAGCCCAGAAATGGTGTTATATCATCAGGAGATATTACATGAGTATCAAAAGCGATAATTGGATCAGGCGTATGGCTACCAATCATGGCATGATCGAACCTTTTGAACCAGGTCAAGTTCGTTTTTCACAAGAAAATGGGGGAAAGATCATAAGTTACGGTACCTCTAGTTATGGGTATGATGTTCGTTGTGCTCGTGAATTTAAGGTATTTACTAACGTGTATTCTGCGGTTGTTGACCCGAAGAGTTTTGATGCAAAGAGTTTTGTGGACATCGAAAGTGATGTGTGTGTAATTCCGCCAAACAGCTTTGCTCTTGCTAGAACAGTTGAATATTTTCGCATTCCAAGAAATGTTCTCACTGTCTGTCTTGGAAAGAGCACATATGCACGTTGCGGGATTATTGTTAACGTTACTCCCTTCGAGCCAGAATGGGAAGGGTATGTGACTTTGGAGTTCTCAAATACGACACCTTTACCTGCAAAGATTTATGCGGGTGAAGGGTGTGCACAAGTGCTCTTTTTTGAATCCGATGAGATATGTGGGACAAGTTATAAAGATCGTGGTGGTAAATATCAAGGTCAAACAGGTGTCACATTACCAAAAGCTTAAGCTGTTTCTGTGAAGCGACTCCGCACCGGTGTCGCTTTTCTTTTGGTATACTACGAAGATATGAAGCTATAAGTTAAAAAACTTTATGAAGATGCCGTAACTCCTTTTCGTGCACACAAGGACGATGCGGGGGTTGATTTTTTTAGTTACGGAGTACACACGGTGCCGTTTCATGAGACGGTGATACTTCCAACAGGTGTTGCATGTGCAATAGAAGAAGGATGTGTTGGGCTTATTTGGGACAAGTCATCGGTTGGTGCAAAAGGAATCAAGACATTAGGTGGTGTGATTGATGCAGGGTATCGTGGGGAAATAAAAATAATTGTACACAATCTCTCTAATGCTTCGATTACTTTTGAACATGGACAAAAAGTAGCACAAATGCTTATTCAAAAAGTCGAACTTCCTGAAGTGGAAGAGATGGCAGAACTCGAAAGCTCTCCACGAGGTGAAGGAGGGTTTGGAAGTACAGGGAAATGAAAAGTGCGCACCACAGGAGTGGTGCGCACTGAACTTTTTAAAGCAAGCACGCTTCAATCTTGCCAAGATGGCGATAATTATCGAGCCTGAAGCTTTCCATGGTGAATCCATCAATATCGGTGACTGCAGGGTCAATCCATAAAGAGGGAGGCTCTGATGGTTTTCTTTGTAGCTGCTCTTCCACTTGTTGGAGGTGTCCTTTAGTCGCATCAATCTCTCCACTTGGAGTAATACTAGCGACGTAGATGTGGCAATCTTCAAGGGTAATGATGAGTTCACCAGGAATCATGTCCACACATTGTGCAACCATGTGAAGCAAGAGTGCATAGGATGCAATATTGAAAGGCACCCCCAGGAACATGTCACATGAACGTTGATCCATGGAAAGGTCGAGATATTTCTTCCCGTTACCACTTCGTACGAAGAACTGCATCTTCATATGACACGGAGGCAGGCACATATCGTTAAGCTCGCCTGGATTCCAGGCGATAACGATGTGGTACCTCGAGTACGGGTCTTCGCGCAGCTGGTTGATCACTTTTGCGATCTGATCAACGGATGTTCCGTCATTCTTTTTCCAGTCACGCCACTGTGCTCCGTAGATACGACCACAGTCGCCAAGGGACAATGCTTTACCTTCTCGTGCAAAACGCGCCTGATCGTTCGTCCAGATATTTTTTTCGTTATCTGGTTTGCCGATAAATCGATTGAGTGTGACTATGTTCAGACGATTTCCTGTTTCTTTGCCGGCATCAAGGAACCAAAGTAGTTCGGCGGCAACTACACGGAAAGCGAGAAACTTCGTGGTAATCGCAGGGAATCCTTCTTGTAGGTTAAATCGCATCTGATGTGCAAAGATTGCTTTTGTGACACCATTTCTTGTGGAGCGCACGTCACCAGAAGAAAGTGTTCGACGAAGTGCGTCAAGGTACTGTTGTTCGTTACGGTTAACGGTGTTCATTTCATCTCCTAAGAGGTGAGGTTGATCTATAAGTAACTGTACTTGATATAGTTCTTTTGCACAATATTTACGCATCTCTTTTTTTGTTGGTTTGTGCGATGCTTATATTTTGTGTATCCTTACAACAGGTTAACAATATTTTCCGAGGAACATATATGTCAAAAGCACCTTTTATCGTGTTCGAAGGAATTGATGGTTGTGGTAAAACCTCTGTTATCGCTGCTATTAAGAGAAGATATCCTTTTTTGTTTTGTACCAGAGAACCGGGTGGAACTTTTGTGGCGGAGCAGATAAGAAGCCTTCTCCTTTCGCCAAAAGGAGCGTTGCTTTCACCACAAGAACAAATGACACTCTTTTTTGCCGCAAGACAAATACACCTCCATGAGGTAATTGAATCGAAGCGGCAAGAAGGGGTTCCGGTCGTAAGCGATCGTTTCGATGGGAGTACTTTTGCCTTCCAGAAGTGTGTCGAAAGAGATGGATCAGGTAACCATGAACTCATAGAATTTTTTATGAGTTTGCGAAACAATGTGGTTGCTGGCAAAGAACCATCGCTCTATATCTATCTTCAAGTAGACCCAGGAGTTGGTGCGCGCCGTCGCTCTACTGCTTCTGGTCAAGACGCTAACCATTTCGATAACGCGCAACTTGAAGAACAGGAAAGAAGAAGTGTTGCCTACGATGCATTCCTTGGAATGGTTCGTTTAAGCGGAGTATCTCGTGTTGAGGTGGTAGATGCGAATCAGCCTCTTGACCAAGTGATACAAGAATGTCTTTTTTTGATCGCAAAAGAACTTGGAACAGCTGCCTAGGCAGCTTTTTTTGTTTGTGTTCTTGTATAGAATGCGGTACTATGTGCTCGGTTCTTGTTCTTATGAGAGGTTTATCATGGACAGAAAAAATCTTGCAGTGATTGCTGCAATTTCTCAGGATGGTGTTTTTGCTCGAAACGGCACTCTTCCATGGGATTCAAAAAAAGATTTGCTTCACTTCAGAGAGCTTACTCTTGGATGCTCTCTCGTTATGGGGAGGGGGACATGGGATTCTTTGCCGGACGCAAACAAACCTCTTCCGGGGAGAGAAAACATTGTTCTCTCAAGGTCCTTAGAAGGTCTTTCTTCTGATGTGAAAGTCGTCGCCACTCTTGGAGAAGCAATTGAGGTGGCAACTTGTCAAAAGATATTTTTTATTGGTGGGCACGATGTTTGGTTCGAAGCTCTCCAGAAGTTCCCTGTTGATAATGTGTATCTGAGTACTATTGTTTCTTATGATAAAGAAACAGGGGCACAGGTTGTCTTATTTCCAGAACCTGGTGGGTCTATATACTTAGCACTTTTTCTCTCATCATTCGCTTCCATATTTCCTAAGTTTTCTCTTGTGTCAGAGAGGATAGAAAGCGATGTGGATAGAAGAACCGGTTCACCTCTTTCGATTACTTTTTCACATTGGGGAAGGGTTGGGTAAATGCTTGTAGTTGAGCCGATCATGCGTATGTGCATGATCGGCTTTCTGCTCTTACATTACGAGCAGAAATAGGGTAGTATAGAGAAATGAATTCATACGATTATATTGTAAAGGTGCTCAATGATCATTATGGTGCTTTTGTTACTTGTACGCTTTCACACAATGAAGAAAGTGTATTCGGTGACTATGCGACGAATGTTGCCTTTGCTCTTGCAAAGCATAGAGGTGTTTCATCAAAGGAGTGTGCTACTCAGATTGTGCAGGAACTAGGTGATGCTCTTTGTGAGTATGTAGAGAAGATAGAAGTTGCAGGTCCAGGGTTCGTTAATTTCTTCTTGAAGGATGACATACGAACAGAAGAGATAGAGGTATTCGCAAATGAAGTAATGTTTACTTCTCCCCAAGAAGGGAGGGTTATAGTTGAGTACACCGATCCTAATCCTTTCAAACTTTTTCACATTGGACACTTGGTTCCTAATACAATTGGAGAAGCGATCGCTCGACTTCTCGAAGCAACAGGTAACACAGTGACACGTATTTGCTATCAAGGAGATGTGGGGATACATGTAGCGAAGACGTTGTATGCGATGGTGCAAAATTTTGAACCTCTTCCCGAAGAATCCTCCTCGCTTCGCAAGAAGGTTGCTTACCTTGGTCGTGCCTATGCCTACGGTAACACTCTCTACGAAGAAGAAGTACATAAAGATGCTATTGTGGCGACCAACAAAGCAATCTTCGTTAGGAGTGATGAGCAATTAAACACCTTCTATGATCTTGGAAAAAAGTGGAGCCTGGAATACTTTGAAACAGTGTATAAAAAGTTGGGGACTTCATTTGATTACTACATTTTTGAAAGTGAAGTTGGGGAGAGTGGTAAAGCTATTGTTACGAAGCACTTAGGAACGGTCTTTGAGGAATCAGACGGTGCACTTGTGTATAAAGGAGAGAGGGTTGGGCTTCATACTCGTGTCTTCGTGAACAAAGAGGGTTTGCCAACATATGAAGCAAAAGAACTTGGTAACACCTACAAAAAAGAAGCACTCGTTCCCCAATCTCTTGCGTCTTTTGTAGTAACCGCAAACGAGATTGATGAGTATTTTAAAGTAATCAAAGCAGTACTTCATGAAATCGACGCTCCTCTTGCAGATCGATTGGTGCACATCTCTCACGGCTTTCTTCGCCTCCCAGAAGGCAAAATGTCATCACGTACCGGTAACATTATTCCAGCAGAAGAGTTGATTGATATGGTGAAAGAAAAACTGCAAGATCGAGTCAGTAGTATGAAGGTTCAAGAAGAAGACAAAGCAACTCTTCTTAATGACGTTGCGGTAGGGGCGATCAAGTTCTCAATTCTTAAAAGTGCCCCAGGAAAAGATATGGTTTTTGATTTTGATAAGTCACTTTCTTTTGAAGGGGATTCCGGTCCTTATCTTCAGTATACTCATGCGAGACTTTGTGCACTTCTTGATAAAGCGGAAGGGTTAGGTATCACCGGTGTCGATGGATATGTGGTAGAGCACCCAGAGCGATCCCTTGAGGCGATACTTGCAAAGTATCCCTACATTATCACGAAGGCACACACAGAAGTAGGTCCTCACCATGTCGTGCAATATCTTCTTCAAATGACGAGGCTTTTTAACAATCTGTACAGTCGTGTACAGATAGTTGATGAATCGCATCGTGATGAGAGTAAGTACTATGTGCTACTTGCTCTAGTAACTAGAAATATTCTTGCCCACGGACTTCGTGTGCTTGGGATTGTGGCGCCGAAGAGAATGTAGCTTTGGCAGTTTTTTATAATGTGTCAACTCGTTTTTTGTTCTTAGAACAGGTATCCTGGAGGAGTACCTGTTCTTTACTTTAAGGAGACATGTCTATGGATTATTCAAGAATTGATTCCGACGACAAGGATCTTAGCGAAGCAAAAGTTCTTATTCTTGACCTTGTTCGTACAAGTCCTGTAACCGTGTGTGATGCAAGAAATTATTTGTGTAAAAGAACTTCTTTGGTGGTACGGTTACCAGATGCACTTCGTGAACGAATTATGCATGAAGCAATCACTTCTTTGGTTAAGGAAGGGAAGCTTGCCGCAAGTGGAAGTTCTTTCATTAACCAAACAGTGCTTTCGTTCCCTGTTGTGGCATAAGGTTGCATTCTTTTACTATTCTGGTACTATGAGTGTTATAGAAAGTGCGATGAAGGAACTAATCACTCCGGAGCATGGGAAGAACACTTGTCTCACGTAGGTGCAAGTAAGTAGAACCCATAATAACGAGGCACAAGCTTGTGCGAATCTAAGGTGGTACCACGACAAAGATCGTCCTTAGAAAATCAGCGATGATTTTCTTTAGGGCGATTTTTCTTTTATTACGTATCTACAATGACCGTCATTGTATCTTGCTTCACTACTATACTTATCTTCTATGTCATCTTCTAATAATAATCAACCAAAAGATCTTTCTGTTAATGAGAAAGAATTAGCAACACTTCGTTTCTGGGAAGAGAATGCTGTTTTTGAAAAGTCTCTCAAGACTCCAGGAGGGGGTACACCAAAAGGAACATTTTCTTTTTATGATGGGCCTCCGTTTGCAACAGGGCTTCCTCATCACGGTTCTCTTATGGCGGGGACAGTAAAAGATCTCATTCCTCGGTATCACACCATGAAGGGAATGTTAGTGGATCGTAAGTGGGGATGGGATTGTCACGGGCTTCCGATTGAGAATTTGATTGAAAAGAAGCTAGGTCTCAAGAGTAAAAAAGACATCGAAGAGTATGGTATCGACAAGTTCAACCATGACGCATATTGTAGTGTGCTTGAGTTCGAAACAGAATGGAAGAAGATTATTCCTCGTCTTGGAAGATGGGTTGATATGAGTCACCCGTATAAGACAATGGATGCGACCTATACAGAAAGTATTTGGTGGGCATGGAAGACGTTATACGAAAAAGGGTACGCATATGAAGGGAATAAAATGATGCATATTTGTCCTCGTTGTGAGACACCGCTTGCACAATCAGAAGTTGGTCTTGAGTATACTGATGTAACAGATCTCTCCGTGACTGCTGAATTTGAACTTGTTGACGAACCAGGAACGTACGTACTTGCATGGACAACGACTCCATGGACACTTCCTGGCAATACTGCGCTTGCATTACATAAAGAGCACACCTATGTGAAAGTAAAAAGCACTTTTGAAGGAAAGGTGAATTATTTTATTCTTGCAAAGAGTAAGGTTGAGGAGTACTTTAAAGATAGTGAGTCGGTGGAAGTTATCGAAGAATTCAAAGGCGAGAAGCTTGTCGGATTAACGTATACACCACTTTTCCCATACTTCGTCACAAAAGAACTTGAACATAAGGAAAATATTTGGAAGATCTGGCATGCGGATTTTATTACCGAAGATGCAGGTACTGGCATTGCGCATGAAGCACCAGCATTTGGTGATGAAGATATGCAACTTGCAAAACTTCACAACATTCCAGTGATTAAGCATGTGAAGATGGATGGAACTTTTACTGATGAGGTTACTGATTTTGTAGGACTTAAGGTGAAGAAAGCGGGGGATACACAATCAACAGATGTGGAGATTATTAAGTGGCTTGCGCATAATGGGAAGCTTTTTGAGAAGCATAAGATTATTCACTCCTATCCACTTTGTTGGAGATGCAAAACACCGCTCCTTAACTATGCTACGTCATCATGGTTCGTAGATGTACCGAAGATGAAAGCAAAGTTACTCAAAGAAAACAGTCTGATTGGATGGACTCCGGAACATATTCGTGATGGAAGATTTGGTAAGTGGCTAGAAGGTGCTCGTGAGTGGGCGGTGTCTCGATCGAGATATTGGGGTGCACCACTTCCTGTTTGGAAAAATCACGATGGGTCGAAAGTGTTCGTGGTCGGGTCTCTTAAAGAACTTGCGAAGTACTCTGTTAAGAAACCAAAGAATACCTATTACGCAATGCGTCACGGTGAGTCAGTTTTTAATACCCTTGACCGACTTGATCGATCAGGGGATCCAACAAATGGTCTAACTGAAAAAGGTATCGAACAAGCAAAACTGGCTGCACAGAAAGTGAAGGAATATGGCGTTGACCTTATTATCACTTCACCACTTCTTCGCACACAAGAAACAGCGACAGTCATTAGAAGTGTCACAGATATTCCTATTGTTGTTGACGAACGACTTGCAGAATTTAGCTTTGGGGACTACGAAGGAATGAAGGCAACAGAGTTTAGGGCTATTAAAAGTATTCATGAACATCTTGAGGAGCGAGTACCACATGGTGAATCTTTTAAAGATGTCGCGCATCGCTTCATGCAGACAGTGCTTTCCTGTGAAGAAAAGTATGAAGGCAAAACGATTTTGTTCGTGACTCATGGTTCACTTTCGTATATGGGGGTGCATGAAGCAGAACTTGCAACCGATGAAGAGATTATTGGTAAGAAACATAAAGAAGAAGGACTTAACATTTACAATGGCCAAGTACTTCACTTTACTCCTCTCCTTGTGCCACGCGATGAGACAGGTGCAGTTAATCTCCATCGCCCTTTTATTGATGAGGTTGTTCTTTCTGTTGACGGGGAGGAGTATCATCGTATTGGTGATGTTTTTGATTGTTGGTTCGAGTCGGGGTCAATGCCGTTTGCGTCACTTCATGTACCATTTGAGAATAACGATCTTTTCAAGGAACGTTATCCTGCTGACTTTATTGCAGAAGGAATGGATCAGACCCGCGGATGGTTCTATTCGCTTATCAACCTTGGTGTTGGACTTTTCGACGGCGCGCCATATAAGCATGTGATATGTACTGGTCTTATTAATGCAGCTGATGGTAAGAAGTTAAGTAAAAGTCTTAATAATTACACTGATCCACTACTTCTTGTTGATCGTTACGGAGCCGATGCTTTCCGATATTACCTTATGGCATCTCCTGTGGTGAAAGGGGAAGGTGTGAACTTTAGCGATAAAGATCTTGATGAAGTGTATAAAAAGAATATTATGCGACTTGATAATGTGGTCTCTCTTTATCGAATGGGTGAGGGTTCATATGCACCATCAAGTTCTTCTCCTTTACCACTTGATCGTTGGATGATAAGTCGCGTGCATGAACTTGTTGAAGAAACAACAAGAGGGTATGACGCTTATAAGCTTGATGAAGCGACGAAGGGTATCGAAGGAGTGATTGATGATCTTTCGGTATGGTATACAAGAAGGTCTCGTGATCGATTAAAAGGACTTACTGGAAAAGATGATGAAGCTTATGCATATGGAACACTTCGCTACGTATTACTTACTCTTGCGAAGGTGATGGCACCAGTGATGCCGTTTATAGCAGAGCGTACATATCAAAGTGTAAAAGGGGAGAAGTTGTCAGTACATCTTGATGCATGGCCAGTAGCAGGGTTCGTGGATAGAGAGCTTATACAAGATATGAAGGTAGTTCGAGAACTTGTGTCACTTGGTCTTATGAAGCGTACAGAACACAAGGTTACTGTGAAGCAGCCACTACAGTCAGTTACCTTTACCTGTCAAGTGAAGAAGGAGCTTGTGCCACTTATTCTTGATGAGCTTAATGTGAAAGAGGTTAAGTGTGATGTTGTCCAACAAGAAGAAGTGGTGCTTGATATGACAATTACCAAAGAGTTACAACAAGAAGGGGATATGCGTAAGCTTATCCGTGCAGTGCAAGAGTTACGTAAAGAAAAAGGGTTACAGCCAAGTGACATAATCACGCTTATGATTTCTTCACAAGAAGGTCTCGGTGATATGTCGACACTTCTTGTTGCTTGTAAAGTGGGTGGTGTAGTCGTTGACTCTTCTACTGTTGGGACACAGGTAGAATTGTCTTCTTCTGTGGTTACGGTTGCAATAAAGAATTAGAACACAGATAAGAGACGGACAGACAATAGAAGAAGCAAAAAGAGTGGCGCCGTAAGGCTCCACTCTTTTTTCAGTATTTTTCTTGCATTATGTGCTACAACACGAGTATACTTTTCTCTAACGTTTAACCCTAATGGCTATCGAAAAATATGTAACTAGTGGCATTATTCTTGAATCTTATGATCAAGGAGAGCATGATAAGGTGTATAAGATATTTACTCGTGAATTCGGTCTTCTTCTTTGTCATGCAAAAAGTGTTCGCAAACTAGAAAGCAAGCTTCGTGCTCATCTTCTTCCGCGATCGATTAGTCTTGTAACGTTAGTGAAAGGGCGCGAGGTTTGGAGATTGGTGGGTGCAGAAAAAGAAACGGTAGAGATGGGGTATATTCACGAAGTTGTGGCACTTCTTAAACGTTTTGTTCGTGGAGAAGGAGAACACAAAGAGTTGTATGATCGATTGATGGAGTTCGTTACTACCGCTTCTTCGTTTGATGAAGCAAGTGCACGGTTGCTTCTTTATCTTATTATCTTAATTGATCTTGGGTATGCAGACAAGACGGTGATAGGGATTACCTCGAAAGAAATGTATACCACAAGTAGTATGCATGATATGTATACTTATCTCATGCTTACTAAAGATGTGGCACGTACACATGTGCAAAAGGTGTTGAAGGAGATACAGTTATAGGTGGACAGCTTTGCGAGAGGTATGAGGAATGAAGAAGAAAGGTGTGACGCCTTCGGTGTCGCACCTTTCTTCTCCTTCATACTTCTCTCCTCACTCCTCCTTTCATCTGCTATACTGTTTTTATGAGTTTACCTGAAAAAGAAGAACATAGTGCACTTGATGCTATTGAGCATGAGTTGTATAACCCAAAGGCTGTTCGTGGCCAGGGGCAGCTTCATAAAGTGCATGCGAATAAACGTTTTGATCTTCCTACAACATGGGGAGATGATTCTCCTGTGCTCATAAAAGCAGAAGAAAAAGAAGGTATTTCTTTTGGCGCAAAACTTCTTTTACTTTCAACATTTGTACTACTTGCCTCACTTTCTTTTACAGCATGGAGAGTGTTTTCTCTTCGTAATATTGTCTCACCAGAAAAGATAGAGATGTCTGCAGAAATTACACCATATATCGAGGGAGGGGAAACTAACCCTCTTGTAGTAACACTTCGTAACACCAACGCTTCTGCTTTAGAAGAAGGCGCTATTACCTTGTTCTACAAACAAGGTAATGGTTCTCAGGATGAGCAAGAAAAGATTCAAGAAAAAAGATCTCTTGGAACTATTAAGCAAAATGAATATAAACGGCAAGATTTTTCTGTTATCTTATATGGTAGTGAAGGTGAAGCAAGGGATCTTGTTGTAAAACTTGAATACAAGGTGCGTGGGTCTAATGCGCTTTTTACTAAAGTTGTTGCTGCACATGTCGTGCTTCGAACTCCACCAATTTCTGTTGTGATTGAAGCCCCTAACAAAATTTCAGTAGGGCAAAATACCGATGTTATTTTTACGGTAAAAAATAATTCAGCAACAACATCGGCACCTTCTGTGCTTATGGCAACCATTCCATCAAGTTTTTCCCTTCAAAGATCTTCTCCAGAGTCGGTGCCACGAACAACTTCATGGAAGGTTGCTTCTCTTAAGTCTGGAGAGTCTACATCAGTAAAACTCACAGGGGTGTTTTCTGGAAAAGAGGAAGAAGTTGCAACATTTGGGGTAAAGGTTGGGTCAAGAGGAGAAAGTGAGGGTTCTGTCGGGATCGTCTATTCTTCGCAGTCATCAGATACCGTGCTTCACACTTCTCCTCTTACTGTTGAGGTTAAACTCTCTTTACAAAATACTGATACACAGTCGCTGCACTACGGTGATATGAACACTGCTCTTGAGGTTACGTATAATAATAGTAGTAACCAGGTTCTCGAAGATGTTTCTATAACTTTATCACTTGCCGGGGAAGCTGTCGTATACACATCTATTGATCCAGGTTCTAGTGGGTACTATGATTCTGTCCAAAAAACAATAACTTGGAATAAGGCTTCGCATCCAGATCTTGCTGTTCTTGCTCCTGGTGCGAAAGGTGTGTTTCAGATAACTATGCCTGTTGTAAGTAAAAGTGACCATTCTCCTTCACTGCAGGCCTCTGTTAAAGGTGTTGCTTTAACAAAAGCAAGGGAAGAGGTGACTGCTAGCGCTTCAAAGACCTGGGGTGTTCGTGGATCTGCAACGTTGGTTGGTTTTACTCAGTATAAAAACTCTCCTTTTGAAAACAGTGGACCAATTCCCCCTCAACCTAACAGAGAAACTACATACACAGTGCACCTGGTTATGACAGCAGATAATGCGATTGCCTCCGGGAAAGCATCTTTTGTTCTTCCTGCGTATGTAACATGGAGAAACGTTGTCCGCGAAGGGTCATCGGTTACATACGAGGAAAGAACAAGAACAGTAACATGGAATATTCCAAAAGTTCAAGAAGGTGTTAAAGTATTTACTGATATCGGCCTCTCTGTCAAACCTTCTCAAAGTCATGTTGGAACTTCTCCATCAATTACTTCAAAAATAGTTTTTGAAGCAGAAGAAGAAGTTTCTAAAGCTGTAGTAAAAAGTGTTCTTTCTGCTCTTACTACCTCTGTTAATAATGAGTCTTGGGTAGAAAATCCAGCCCTTGTGGTTAGCGGTAGATAGACGGTATCGCTTCATCTTCTTAGATATTTTCTAAAATATGATAGAATGCGAACATGAAGGAAACTACTACTATATCTATTGCTTCAGGTACAATTATTAAGGTTCTTGCATGGGTTGCAGTTGCTGCATTTCTTGTGTATGTTCGTGATTTTTTGGTTGCGCTTTTGGTTGCGGTTGTGCTTGCGTCAAGTATCGAGGTGCCAGTAAAAGCACTTGCAAAATGGAAGATTCCGCGCACTGCATCAGTCGCAGGAATTTTTCTCACTCTTATTGCACTTATTGTTGCTACAGTGTTTATTTTTATTCCTCCGCTTGCGGACGATATTGCCCTTTTTATCAAGACACTACCAAAGATTCTTGAGTCTGTGCGAATCTTTGGTAAAGATATGGGGTTCAAGGATTTGTCGGTTGCGATCGCAGAACTTTCTCGTGATATTTCTAAAGGTCAAATCCTAACCATTATTAAGAACACTCTTTTTGGAGCTAGTGGTTTCTTTGCTACTACAACGGTGGTGTTATCTGGTGTTGTTAATCTCATTCTTACCTTTGTTCTTGCTTTCTATCTTGCGCTTGAAGAAAATGGAGTTCAGAAGTTTCTTCGTCTTGTGGTGCCAAAACATAAAGAAGAATACATTACTGATCTTTGGGCTAGGTCACAGCGTAAGATTGGGTTGTGGATGCAAGGACAACTTCTGCTTTCGCTTCTTGTTGCACTTCTTGTGTATGTTCCTTCACTTATCTTAAACCTTCCTTATGCAGCACTCCTTGCGATACTTGCATTTGTTGGAGAGCTTATCCCAATGGTTGGTCTTACTCTTGCTATGGTTCCTGCATTCTTTATTGCGTGGACTCACGGAGGTCTTTCTCTTCTTGGTGTTGTTGCGCTTATTTATTTTGTTATCAGTCAACTCGAGAGCCATGTGTTGTATCCAAAAGTGATGAACAAGATGGTAGGGGTTCCATCGGTTGTGGTTATTATTGCGATTGTGGTCGGTGCAAAGGTTGCGGGTATTTGGGGAGTGCTTCTTGCGGTACCCCTTGCTTCTATTCTTATGGAACTTGCTGATGACCTTAATAAACGAAAATCACATGCAGAGTAATAAAGCACTTCTTTCTACTGCAATTGCGTATGCAAATGCTGGCCCTCATATTGGTCATGCGTTTGAGTTTGTTATGACCGATACGATTGCGAGATTTTTACGTACACAAGGAGTGGATCTTTTCTTTGTAACCGGAATGGATGAACATGGTCAGAAGATTGAAGGAAAGGCTCGTGAAGCAGGTATTGCAACCCAAGCGTTCGTTGATGGTAATGCAACGCTTTTTAAGATGCTTGATGAGGAACTTTCCGTCGCGTATGATTTTTTTGTCCGAACGAGTGATAAAGAGAAACATCATATAGGCGCAATGTACCTTTGGAATAAATTGTTGGAAGCTGGAGCGCTTCAGAAAAAAGAATACAGCGCGCTGTATTGTGTTGGATGTGAGGAGTTTAAAACAGAAAAAGATTTAAACGAACAAGGTGAATGTCCTGCACATCTCAAAAAACCAGAAGAGGTCAAAGAAGAGAACTGGTTCTTTACACTTTCACAGTATACTGAAATGATTAAAGCAAAAATTCATTCCGGAGAGTTGGAGATAATTCCTGATACTCGTCGCAATGAAGTGCTTGCACTTCTTGATCGCGGACTTGAAGATGTGTCTTTCTCTAGACCAAAAGAAAAAGTTTCATGGGGTATCCCTGTTCCCAACGATCCATCACAAGTGATGTATGTGTGGTGTGATGCACTTTCTAATTATATTACTGCGCTCGGGTATGGGACACCTTCTTTCGCAAGTGACTATGCGCTTCATATGACACACGTGGTAGGGAAGGATATTGTACGTTTCCATGCAGCGATTTGGCCTGGTATGCTTTTGGCTTCCGGGCTTCCATTACCAAAGAGAATTTTGGTACACGGATTTATTACCTCCGGTGGACAGAAGATGAGTAAATCACTTGGTAATGTGATTAGTCCGTATGACATACTTGACCTCTTTACTCCTGTATGTGATGAGTATGCAGGTGAAGCACTGCGCTTCGTACTACTTCATGAGATCCCTTCCTTTGACGATGGTGATATTACTGTAGAGTCGCTAAAGTCAGTGTATACTGCGCATCTTGTAAACGGTATCGGTAATCTTACTAACCGTGTGATCAAGATGGCACAGAATGCCGATGTTACTCTCTCTGAAGAAGAGAAGGTCTCTACTAAACTTAGCTTTTTACTTAATCAATTTGATGTCAAAAAGGCACTCGAGTATGTAGTGGCTAGGTCCATAGCGCTTGATAAAAGGATTCAAGATGAGGCACCATTTAAAGTGATCAAAGTGGACGAAGAGAAAGGGAAGGTAATGATTCATCAGCTACTTCTTGAACTTCTTCAGATTGCTACAGATTTATCAATTTTTATGCCGAAGACTTCAGCAAAAATTATTGAGTGTATTAGAGACAATAAAATGCCAGAAAAGCCTCTTTTTGGAAGACTTGTGTAGCACTTTGTTTTGTTGTAGTGTTTAGTAAGGCATGTTTTAGGAGTAATGCTATGATTATAGGTGATGAGAATGATGTAGCAAGGTGGCGACGTATTGCTCGTCACAATGATAGGGAGATCTTTGGGTTCTTTGGAGAATATCTTTTCCTCTCGAACTTTTATCTTGTAGAGACATCATATGACCGGCGAGTCTATCCTTCTGCTGAGAATGCCTATCAGGCAGCAAAATTTCTTGATAAGGATAGGGGATATTTTTCGACATGCAGTCCTTCAGAGGCAAAAGTAAGAGCTCGTGAACTTAAACAAACGATCGGTTACTGTTCTTTTTTCCTTCACGATAAAAGAAAAGTTATGGCTCAAGTAGTACAGAGTAAGTTCCGGCACAACAAAGAGCTTTCTCGGTTACTTCTTGCAACAGAGGGTTGTCTTCTTGTGAAAGCTAACTGGTGGGGTGATACCTACTGGGGTGTTCACGTTGATGAACAGGGGAATGAAATAGGGGAAAACATTCTGGGAAGAATTTTGATGGGCGCTAGAGCGCATTGTCGCTTTGGAACCTGGACTTCTTGATGGAGGCGCTTCGGTAGAAGCGCCTTTTGTTTTTCTTCTATTGTGCGTTATTATTATCTACATGACATACGCTTTTTTTGATGCTCATGCACATATGCATGATCGTGCCTATCGTGAGGATGTAGAAGCTGAGCTTGCCAAGATGAAGGCGTACGGTGTTGGAGCAATTACTGTTGGTACCGATCTTGCATTAAGCAAAGAAGCAGTTGCTCTTGCAGAGAAGCATGATCATCTCTATGCAACCATCGGACTTCATCCAGCAGATAACGTGCTTGAGACTTTTGATGAAAAAGCATTCGAAGCGCTTCTTGCGAGTAAGAAAGTTGTGGCGATTGGTGAGTGCGGGCTCGACTATTACTACATTGATACATTTTTTGAAAAAGACAAAGAAGGGAAAGGGATTTCTCATAATAAAGATAGAGAAGCGGATCGACAGCAGGAAATTTTTGAACAGCAGGTTCATTTTGCATGTTCCCATAACTTACCGCTCATGCTTCACGGCCGTCCGAGCAAAGGAAGCATGGATGCGTATGAGGACATGCTGTATATTTTGGAGAATCTCAAAAAAGAGTATGGTACAAAGTTGCGAGGCAATGCGCATTTTTTCGTAGGGACGATTGATATTGCGAAGCGCTTCATCGATATTGGCTTTACGGTGAGCTTCTCTGGAGTGATTACCTTTTCTCGAGATTACGATGACGTGGTGAGATATGTTCCTAAGACAATGCTTCTCGCAGAAACAGACAGTCCATATGCAACCCCATCTCCTTTTAGAGGGGAACGCAACACTCCGATGTATGTACAAGAGGTAGTAGCTAAGCTTGCGGTGATTCGTAATGAGCCTTTTGAGGAAGTAAGAACACAGGTCCTTGAAAATGTTAAGAGGGTATTTGATTTGACACTTTAAGCAGAAACATTGTATTCTTGTGGTAGATGTTCAACTTCCTTAAAGGGGTGACAAAATGGCACGAAGAACAGCTGTTGCCACAGTCCACCTGTATGGGAAGATTGTGGAACTAAAGACCGATAAGTCTCTTGTTAAGATCGGCATTCGCGATGCTTGCATCTTTGCAAGAGAAAAGGATAAAGGCATCGCTTTTATTCCTATTGGCAAGCGTCGCCTTGTCGTGGTCCGTAACCACGAAATCCTTGCGGTGTATATAAGACCGCGCATCAAACTTTTCCTCGCTCTTGGTAGAGGAGAAGATATCACTGATGAATTCCTTGTATCTCTGCGACCGAAGTATTTTTATCGTCCGGATATGCAAAGAAAAGAATCATAAGAAAGAGACTTGCTAGAGGAAACTCTGGCAAGTCCTTTGCTTTTTTTTTGTAGAAAAGGTATGCTTCTTTTAGACTTTTATAAGGAGTGACCATGAGTCACACAACTCATATTGCAGAAGTGGCAAAGATAGAAGTAAACCAAGAAGGATGCCCATTGGTAGCGGTAACGGGAAGCAGAAGAATTCTTGTAGAAGGAGTTATCGGTTCTGAAAAGCTGCAAATAGGCCGACTCGCTTGTTTTGTTGGTTCGGAGCTTGGTTGCGGTCATTTGCAGGCAGTGAGGGTAAGCACATTACGAAAAGGAGACCTTTGGCAGATCTATACCATGCTCAACACTGTGTCGTGTCACGCGTGAGAAGGTGTCTAAGTCCGGATTTTCCGGACTTTTTCTTATCTCTAAAAACCTCCGGCTTTAGCCGGAGTGTACGTTTGATGGCGAAGCCGTACACTGACGTGGACACGACAGTGTCACGTCAGTACAAGAATTAAACAACGGGTGCGAAGTAATCACATAATAATATATTGGAATACATAATGTTATTCTTTAGCATTCCTGTCATGCACAATAGAGTTGTATTAACTAACATCAATACGCCCGCGACTAGCGGGCAAACCCAAAGCCACCGGACACATGTCCGGTGGTCGATTACTTTGTTGTCTTTTCTTTGTTTTTGTGGTAGAGTAGGGACCTATGACTAATGAAAATGAAACCATGGTAGATAGCCGTGTATACGAAATTTCTTTCATCTTTGATAACAAACTAGATGAAGAAACGGCGCTTGCAAAAAGTAACGCAATCAAGCAATCTATCGCTACTCTAGGAGGTAGCTTCATTTCAGAGGAAGCTCCGTATATGCGAGAGCTTGCTTACGAAATGACTCGCGTTGTTAATAATCAGAATGTTCGTTTTAATGTTGGCTACTTCGGATGGATTAAGTTCGAACTTGATGCTGATAAGCTTAAAGATCTCGAAAAGGGTATTAAGCTTGATGAAGAAGTGGTACGTCATATGGTGGTAAAGACAGTTCGTGAGAATACTGTGTACACTAAGCGTGCACCTGTTATTAAAGCAGAAACTCTTGTTGAGAGTGATAGTACTGAAGGTGTGGTAGATATTGATACAACTTCTGATCCAGATGTTGTTCCAACCGAAGTTACCGCTAGTGAAGAAGTAAAATAAAGATTATACTTAGGGGTATCTAGTAGGGGTGTATAATTATTAAACTAGTTACTGATAATTAATCTTATGTATTTAAACAAAGCATTTCTTTACGGCAATCTTACTCGCGATCCAGAACAAAGGACGCTTCCTAACGGAACTCCCGTCACCAACTTCTCGCTCGCAACTAATCGTATCTATAAAGATGCAAATGGTTCTCGACAGGAACAGGTAGAGTATCACAACGTTGTGGTATTTGGACGCCAAGCAGAAACTAGTGCTCAGTACCTTAAAAAAGGACAAGGTGTGATGATTGAAGGTCGTATCACTACTCGTTCATGGGATGATAAAACAACTGGAGAAAAGAAGTACCGTACCGAAATTATTGCTGACGCAGTACAGTTTGGTCCTAAGTCAGGAGTCTCTGCTCCACAAGAAGGGTTTGCTGGTAACCCAGCTCCGGTTACACCAAAGAATGATCAGGTGCCACCACTTGATACTATTGATTACGGAGATGCTGATGTAAATCTCGAAGATATTCCGTTTTAAACAGACAAAATTTTTTCATCTACTTTGTCGCTACGAGATTTTTCTCAGTCGCCGTACTCGTATGTACGTCTTCTTTGAAAAATCTCTATGCTCCTCGTATCTAAAACAATTTTCTCAGTTTTAAACTAGTGAATAAATGAAAATTATTAAAGATTAACGCCTATTATTATGAAAAAACAAGATCACTTTAACCAAAACAATATTAAGTTTATCGATTACAAGGATACAGAAATTCTTGTAAAGTTCCTCAACCCACATGCACGTATTCTTAACCGCCGTAAGACTGGTCTTACCGCTAAGAATCAGCGCGCTCTTGCTAACGCAATTAAAAGAGCTCGTTATATGGGGCTTCTTCCATACGTTGCACACTAACTAGACGCAGACTGCGCGGACAGAGATGCAGGCCAAGAAGCTTGGCTTTGAGATACTGAGCACGGTAGTGCGAATGTACCAATGCAGAAAAGTACAAAAAATGACCACTACAAAGTGATCATTTTTTGTTTGTATAGTTCTGTTTTTTATACTTTGTCTATAAAACAAATTTCTGCTAGTATGATAGGTGTTAAGATGGTTATTGCAACTAGTAACCATTAACTATTAACCATTAATTGTCCACTATTCATTATGCATCCAAAAAAAGAAAGAACATTTGTAATCCTTAAGCCAGACGCAGTTCAGCGAGGACTTGTTGGCGAAATTACTAAGCGTTTTGAACGTATCGGCCTTAAGCTTGTTGCGATGAAAATGCATATGGTAGATGAAGAAATTCTCTGGAAGCATTACAACAAAGATGATGCATGGTACACAAAGAAAGGTGAGAGAATTGTAGAAAACAAAAAGTCCCTTGGTCTTCCTGTTGATAAAGAAGCTATTGAGTACGGTAAGGATATTATTCGTGCTATGGCTCACTACATGTGTGCAGGGCCAGTGGTTTCGATGGTGATTGAGGGGAACAATGCGCAAGCAGTAGTGAAGCGTCTTGTTGGTGGTACTGAACCAGCAACTGCAGATACAGGTACTATTCGTGGCGACTATGCGATCGATTCATACCTTCTTTGTGATACTGATGGTTCCCGTGGTATGCGTAACCTTATTCACTGCACTGATCCAGCGGACGGGGAAGGGGCATATCAACGAGAGGTTGATCTTTGGTTCACCAAGGAAGAGATTATGAGCTATCGTCTTGTTACTGAGGCAATGCTTTATGATGTTAACCTTGATGGGATTGCAGAATAGGTAAGTATTATGAAGGAGAGAAACCGCGAACCAGAGTAAAGAGGTGCGCGGTTTTTCTTTTTGACATTTTTTTTGTTAGGTCTATACTAAAAGTAGGGTGTTCGGGTATTTTTCTGGATGTACATCTTTAGGGTTATGAGATATTGCGCTTGAGCTGTGGCTCTCCCGTTTCTCTACCCACCTGACACAATGATCAGGAAGATGTCCCCACACCCTACGAAAGAATCCGCCGAAAGGCGGTTTTTTCGTTGTAATTGCGTTCTTTTTTCATGGTATACTTTTGATATGAAGTTATTGATAAGCTCATCATTATACCTTTTGTTTATTTTTTCTCTTTCGACATTTGTGTTTAATCCAACGAATCTCTACTATGAGCTTCCGTGGTTAGATATTCCTATGCATATACTTGGTGGTTTTGGTGTTGGCTCTCTGGTTGTCTCTTTTGCTTCATACCGAAAACAATCCTTTTCTCTTGTTGCAACTTTGCTTGTATATCTTCTTGTTGCATGTGTTTGGGAGTTGTATGAATATACACACGATCTCCTTCTTGCAAGTAAGTGGTTAGGAGATGCGGTGGATACTTTTTCTGATGTAGTAAATGGTGCAATTGGTGCAACTATTGCCTATTATATTCTTAAAAAATAGCATCGTCATATATACTAAGAAGTATTAACGAATAATTAGCAATTTACGCATGTCTACTTTTACTGTTACGTTTGCAGGAGGTGCTCAAATGCCAACAGGTTCTAACTTTCTTGTTGAATTTGGTGATAAAAAACTCCTCGTTGATTGTGGGCTTGTGCAAGGGGAGAAGTATTCTATTCCAATCAACCATGAACCTTTTAGTTACGATCCAAAAAGTATTGATTATCTTGTGGTGACACATGCTCATCTTGATCATGTGGGCCGTATTCCAAAACTTGTTAAAGAGGGCTTTAGGGGTGCGATTATAAGTACAGCGCCAACACGTGACATGGCAGAGCTTGTTATGCTCGACTCGTTTAAGATTCTTTATAAGGAAGCGATACAATCAGGAACAACGCCTTTGTATGAAGAAAAAGATGTGCTCGAAAGTATGCGATATTGGAATACTGTTATTCCGTATGAAGAAAAGTATGTGATTTCTACAAATCAAGGAGATGCTACTATTACTCTTCATGACGCTGGTCACATTTTGGGAAGTTCTATTGTCGAGATTGCGTATAAAGGGAAGAAAATTGCATTTACTGGAGATCTTGGCAATACCCCGTCACCACTTATGAAAGACACCACGCTTCTTAAGGATGTTGATTATTTGGTGATGGAAAGTGTGTACGGTGATCGTAATCATACCGATAAAGATCGTCGTGTTGAAATTTTTAAGGAAGCAGTTATTTCTACTGTGAAGAAACAGGGAACTGTGCTTATTCCCGCATTTTCAATTGAACGTACACAAGAGCTTCTCATGGCATTTAATGAGCTTGTAGAAAGTAAACAAATACCAGAAATACCCGTGTACCTCAATTCTCCTTTAGGGATTAATATTACCAAGGTGTATAAAAAGTACGAGCACTGGTTCAATGAAAATGCTGAAGAGATTATTACAAGCGGGGATGATATTTTTGCTTTCAAGGGCTTGTTGCAAACTGCTTCTCCTGAAGAAAGTAAGATGATTAATCATGATACTAGGCCAAAGGTAATTATTGCAGGCAGTGGTATGAGTAATGGGGGTAGGATACTTCACCATGAAGCCCAGTATCTTCCAGATCCAAACAGTACAATTATTATTGTTGGTTTCCAGGCGGTGAATACCATAGGTCGTCATATTGTTGAAGGTGAAAAGCAGGTAATGATACACGGAGCTTCGGTTCCTGTGCGTGCACGAGTGGTCAACATTCACGGTTTTTCTGCACACAAAGATTCAGATCATTTGATTGAATTTGTTGGTTCGACACAAGATTCTTTAAAGAAAGTTTTTGTGGTGTTGGGTGAACCAAAGAGTACTTATTTTCTTGGACAAAGACTTCATGAAATGTATGGTGTACCTGTCACTGTTCCTGAACGAGGGGATAAGGTAGAATTGGAGTAGAGTAGAGAGAATAGAGAGACAGACAAGAGAAGATACTAAGCGGCGCCGTAGGCGCCGCTTCTGATTTTTCTACGAAAAGTTCTTATACCTAGTCTGTCCATCTTTTCCCTAGCATCTCCTCACGAATCTCTATATACTAGCTGATATATGAGTAAAGAACGTATTACTATTAGTGTCTCTGGTGCCGCAGAAATTGCCCATTGTGGCCCCTCTGTGATTCCGATTGCCAAAGAGCTTGGGAGAGAGATAGCACGTCAAGGTGCGCAGATTATTACCGGGGCAACGAGTGGCTTCCCTATGTATGCCGCAGAAGGGGCGAAGGAAGCAGGCGGTTTTTCTTTTGGGCTTTCTCCTGCAGCAAGCAGAAAGGAGCATCTTGAAGTGTATCGACTTCCACTTAAAGCGATGGACACCGTCGTATACACAGGGTTTGGTTTTCCCGGGAGAGATCTGATGCTTGTGAGATCTTCTGATGCAATTGTTATTGGTTGTGGACGTATTGGTACGATTCACGAGTTCACTGTTGCATGGGAAGCAAATATGCCACTTGGAATTCTTGAAGGAGAGTGGGCAACTGATGAAGTGATTAGAGATATCATCAAGAATAGCAATCGTACTAATCCTAATGTAGTCTTTGAAAAAGATCCAAAGAAGCTCGTAGAAAAAATGATAGACCTAGTAGAAAAGCAACGAGATACCGGAGAAAGGGAGATGAGGTTATAACAGATAACAGATACGCTTTGCTATAGATGACAGAGTACAGAAATAAAGAAATAGAAAGAGCGGCGCCTACGGCGCCGCTCTTCTTTGTTATCTGTTAACAAAGTGGTCTGTTATCTGTCTATCTGTGTTCTATTTATCCATTCACTTGTGTAACAATACGAGAGAAGGTCTCTGGGTTGTTAGCTGCAAGATCAGCAAGCATTTTGCGGTTGATGATAATGTTCTTCTTGGTGAGTTTATCAATGAAGACACTGTAGGTAACACCGAGCGCTCGAAGTCCTGCGTTAAGACGTACAGTGAAGAGACGACGCATATCGGTCTTCTTGTCTTTACGGTGTGCAAAAGCGTGTGCTCCTGCATGACGAAGTGCTACTTTTGCTTCAATTTCTTTTTTGCTGCGTCCGAAGCGATATCCTTTTGCTCTCTTGAGAACATTACGGCGATGCTTCATTGCGATGATGCTTCTTTTTACTCGTGACATAGTAGTTGATTACTTAAAATTATCTTGGTATTGCAAGGATTATAGAAGTCCTGGAAGGAAACGAGATTTTTCTTTTCCTGTCATCACGAACTCTTGTCCGCGCTTGCCGGCCAATTGCTTGCGACGAGGAGCTTTGGCGTTGAAATGGTTAAGACCAGGCTTTCTAGCTATGATCTTGCCATTTTTCGTGACCTTGAGTCGCTTGAGAAATGATTTGTTTGTCTTCATACAATTTTCAGAGAATTATTCTCTCCTTGCGGATAGTTGGGCTATTATAACATAGAAAAAAGCAAATAGCAACGAGGGAAATATAAGAAGTAAGAGGTGAAAAAGAAACAAGAATTAAGAAGAAAATACAGAAGGGGTGGCCACTTTGCGGTCACCCCCTTATTTTCCTCTACCCTGTATTGTCTATTTTCTGCTATCTGCTTTTTTCAATTACCACCATCATAGATTTCGGTATCTTTTTGAGCGGTTCTGCAATTTTGTATTCAGCAGGGATAACTGCCATAATTCTGTCCATTCTTTCACGCAAAAACTTCTCATCCATATATTTGGTTCTACCTTTTAGCTGAAGTTCGATTTTGACACGGTGACCTTCTTTGATCCATTCAGCAGCTTGTTTTGCCTTAATCATAATATCGTTCTCACCTATTGCAACACTAATCTGGATAGTTTTGGTTTCGGTTATGTGTGCCTTTGCTTTAACCTCTTTTAATTTTTTGGAAAGCTCATAAATATACTTACCGTAGTCAGCGATACGTGCAACAGGAGGGTCTGCTTGAGGGGAGACTTCTATGAGGTCAAGGTTTGATTTTTTTGCTTCAAGAAGAGCCTCTTCTTTTGTGAGGATACCTAAGTTATCTCCTTTTGGTCCAATGACACGGAGTTTAGGTGAGCGGATGTTGTTGTTGATGTTTACTTTTTCTGCCAAGGTTTTTTTGTTGTTCTATAGTACCACAAGAAGCGATTTTATGCTAGATGTCGAGTAGTAGGGTGTAGTTGGAAGGTTACTTGGTGTTATGGTAGAGTGGTAAAAGACTTTACAAGGAGATCCTGCCATGAGGAAGCCTTTTGATTCTGCGGAGGCGATTACAAAGAGGTGGAATAGAAATGTTTTCAAAAGGGTGTGGTTTGATGAAAGAAGGAAGTTGACCAGATTTGTAACAGAGATTTCTTTTTTGTTCTGGAAGACGTGGTTTTTTTGGATCAAACAAATAGTATCTCATCCCCCAGCAATCACTTCGTTTGAAGTAAGAAGGTTGTTGCAATGAAGTGTTGTGGTGGGTATTATAGAAATTACTTTTGACGCAAGAGGGTCTAACAGTCGTCATTGTCATCTTGTGATTCTTTCTGAAGATAATGACTGTCATCCACATCTTATGAAAACCCTTCGAATGGAAGGTTTTAGTAACAAAGATTGTAAAGATATCTTTAAGGAAGTAAGAGATTGGGCAGAGATCGGTCATTCTCCTTACAAGGGGTTTGTGTTTAGTCTTTCAAGTAACAACGAAGTTGTTGTTACTCCGGTCATCTGAGGATGGCCGGTTTTTTATAACCAGAGTCTCTTGGTAGTAGTCCAAGATTTCAAATGACAGGTGTATCCTTTTATGGTAGAGTTTCAAGCAGGTGTTTCTCTTCAATAAACCTTATCAAGTAAGGGGATGGTGATGGAAAGCTCTTTGTTGACTCATGGAGATCTGCTTGTGTTCCAAAGAGGTGATCTTGTGGAACTCATTGCAGATGAACAGGATATTGAGCTTCTGCCAAAAGGAACAAGAGTAAATCTTTGTAGTCAAAATGGCAATGCTTTGTGGTATGGTACAGCAATAGTCAAAAAGGTTAATCGAATTGTGCTTGTTTATGCAAGTAACATGAGGCTGATTAAAGGTGTGAGGTTAATTGATAACAAGTGAGCGCTTCAATTTCATTTTCCTCGAAAACGTCAGCCAAAGAGCTGACTTTTTCTTTTATGGAGAAGAATGGATACTCGGTCACAAATCTGCCTCACTTTGTTCGAAGCAGATTCGCGACCCCTATTCTCATCCCACGCACATGACGCAGGTCATGTGCTTCTAACTCTCCACTGTATACAAAAGTTCCGAGAAAGAATCTCGGAACTTTTGTATATGCGGAAACGGAGGGATTCGAACCCTCGAAGGCTTTCACCTTACCGCGTTTCGAGTGCGGCGCACTAGACCAACTATGCGACGTTTCCAAGTTTTAATTGTAAGATGTTATGATACTTTGTCAAATGTTTCATATTGTGTGTTCCAATTAATTTCATAAAAGAGATTACCCCTGTATGTGTTCTGATAAGGATCTTATTCTTACTTGTCGAAGTGGAATGAATAGCGAGTAGTAGAAGTGAATTTTTAACTTCTTTAAGAAAATCGTCGGAAGCGGAGCTTATAGATATGCAAGGATAGTGATAAGTTTTTTGTTTTACAATTTTTTTCTCAAGATATATTGATCCATCAGTATCAAAAAGGCCACGAAGAAAGGCTGATAGAAGTTTTTTCTTCGCTAGGATCCAAAATGGTATTACTAACCCCTTTTTAAGCTTATTGCCAACAGGTATCCCAAGTTTCGAGAGGTGTTCAGTTATCATTCGTGACGAGATAACAATATCTATTGCTTTTGCTGTGCGACGTAGCCTCTTTCTGGTTTGTATTTTTAACTTTTTCTCAAGTAGTTCTGTTACAAAATGAGCGTACACCTCATCCTTTTCACTGTTAAGAGTGATAGAAGATTGGTAATAAGATAAATGTCCATCACCGAAGAAGATACCAACAATTTCTGCTAATTCTTCATCTTTTTTAGGGAAAGGGGTAATAGTTAAAGTTTTAAAATTTGAACTTTTTTGGATTTTTTGCGTAAGTAAAGAATTTCTCCCTCCCTTTGCTCTTCCTTCTTTTGTTCCAGGGTTTCCATATAACTCTATTCGACGCTTTCCACCAATCTTTGCAGCTATTATTTTTTTGGTATGTGTCACCAGCATACTGTTAAGTGTAACATTATATAAACACTTTTGTGTCTGTTAAGAATTTGATATTCAGCCACTTCTCTTTCACTTCTCCTTAAAACATTTTGTCAACAAAATGTTCAGGCGACCATTCGTCTTGGTTATTACGAATGGTTTAGCCAAATATAAGTCCTCGCGCTGCTTTAGGACTAGTTGTTATCTTACTTCACTTTTTTGTATACAGCAAATCACAAAAGAGGAACGATACGTATAAAGGCTACTTACTTTGCAGTACATTTTGTGTAAGTCGTCTAGACTATTTTTGTTGGTATAAAAATGTTTTACTCGTACATAGATCGGTCGCCGTGACTGAAGAGGAAATCATGAATACTTCCAAAGCTCTTTCTCTTAAAGGCATGGCGGCACCAGTTCCATCTGACGTGTTCCGTGTCTGTATTTCTCCACAAGTGATTATAACGCTTTCGCAACAGCGGAGCGCTATGAATGGTGAGGCAGTTGAACAACTTGCTTCATCTATCAAAAAGAACGGTCAAATGTACCCAGGAGTTGTGTATGCTTTTGAGAAAGGTGATGCAGAAAAGTACCTCGCTAGCATTAATACATTGTGGGGATCAAAGCACTCACTTCTTGATATGCATCCGGTTCTTTTCAAAGAAAAGCATAAGAAACCTTTTTACCTTTTTGTGGTTGCTGGACACCGAAGGTTGCGTGCGTGCAAACTTGCGCAGGTTGAGTACCTGTGTGAGATTGTCTTCGGTGGAACTTTTCAGAAGGCAATTATGGTGCAGTTGGAAGAAAACTTCCACGAAGCTGTTCCGCTTAGTGATCTTATCCGTAGCACGCACGCGTACTGGGTAATGATGAAGACAGAGAATCCTTCGCTTACCCTTAAAGCTTTTTCTGAAAAGGTGCATCGTCGTCCTGAATGGGTTCGTGATGCGCTGCGCTTTGCAGAGCTCCCACTTTCGATACAATCTCTTCTTGTGTACAAGGGAGACAAGGCTCCGAAAGGGGTGCCGTATCATGTGCTTCTTGAATTTGCGAAGTTGTATGAATATGCACTGAAGAAGGATGTTCACATCAAGGAAGAGATGCTTCTTGGGTACATCTTTCATGCAGTTGCTAGTAGAAGCACTTTGAAAGAAGTGAGAAGTTTCTGTGAGTCATTGCGCACAGAACTCGATGGGCAGGATAATTTCTTTACACTAGAAGAAGAAAAAAGTATGTATGAGGGGGTACGTCGCAATCTTGCTGTGTTGCGTAGAGAAGCAACACTTCAGCTTGAGCAAGCAAGACGGTATCTTGCGGATAATGTTGGACTTGCTCACACTATCATCACAAGATCAGGAAGACGGCGTGCTACGCAAGTCATCGACCTTAGTCAAGAAGTTCTTGCTCTTTGATGATGTTGTAATGTTTGCTGTACTGCGGTGCTGTTGCACCGCAGTTTCTTTTTGTGTGACACTTGCAACCCAAAAGAAGAAACGGTAGGATGCAGAGAGATTGTTCTCAGTAGAGATGAAAGGACTTTGCTATGATTTCATTAGTACTTCGTGCTGGCGACAAGGTGCACAGGAAGGGGAATGATTCTAGTATCTACATCATAAGAGAAGTAAGCGAAGAACAACATGGGCTTTTTTGGGAAGAAGAAGGAGAGCTTGTCTCTTTCGGTGAAGTGATACTTGTTTCTCTTTTACCACGACATGTTGCTTTCTATTTGTTGGTTAGCTTACAAAAAATACACCAAAGAATCACTGAAATTAAGGAGCAGGGAGAAGAAGGAAAAAAGAACTTCAAGAGTTTGCTGCTTGAACACCTTACACATGACTTTTTGATTGGGTTATGTGTCATCTTTCCTGCGTCTGGGTATGCGTGGCGATCACGAGATGAATATGTGCAGGAAGTATGTGATTTTCTGTGGGAATAATGAAAAAAGAAGGGTGCCCCGGAGACTATCGGGGCACTTTTGTTTTTTGGAAAGGTAAAGGGTGGAGGACGGTAAAAAAAGTAAGTAAATAAAGGCGAAAGTTGCTTGACAAACTAGCGTAAATATGATATATTGTATATATCATAAACCCGAGCTAACTTTTGGCTTTAAGGGCAATGAAGAAGCTCATTTCAAGGAGATAACAGATGCGTGCTGCAAATTTCAAGCAGTTCAAGAAGGGGCTGCAACGACACATCGTCGATTTCTCGATTGAAGCTGACAGAGATGTTGATGACGACGAGTTCGAGCCCCCAATCTATCGCCATTCGGCGGCAGAAATTCTGGTCTGGATCCTCAACAAGACGGGAGTAACTCTGCGCAAGAGCCAACTCGTCGAAGCGTGGAGGTCGATCGTCAGCAAGTGCTGGAACTTGGTCGACTTCACGGCGTTCACCGAACAGAACCGCAAGATGATCCTCGGTGACATCGGCTACTACGCAGCAAAGTCGGACCGCAAGAAAAATGCGGACGTCCCGGTGCAAGACAGCAACTGGAACCACTCTGAAGTGGTGGTGACATCTGGTGCTCATGGGGACACCGTTCGTGTGTCTCGTGCCACTCGCATTCGCCGAGTTGCTACGGCTTGAAGGAAGCAACACAACCCCGCCAACGGGATCCCGTTTCGGCGGGGTCTTTTTTTGCTTATTTCGTAACTATATCTACTCTAGTTGTTAGACTGGTGGAGAGATTCGGCGATTGTTAAGGTGTTTTATTTTATCACTTCGTGATTCATACAACACTCGTGAACTTAGCCTAAAGAAAAAGCGTCAAAATCTTATAAAGAAAAGTCAGGAAGAAAGCTTTTCTTTATAAGATTTCGTAGACCGCTTTTTCGTTCGAATCTCCACGTATGACACGCAGGTGTCATACTCCAAGTACTCACTGATAACACAATATCCCATTAGGAGTACCTAAAGGGATATTGTGTTATCAGTGGAGGTGGGGAGATTCGAACTCCCGTGTAACAAGGTATGAAGTATGCATCTACTGTGCGTAGTTTGCTTGGTTGATGTTCGCATGAAGTCTTATGAGCAAACAAAATAACTTCATGCTAAGCATTATTCTTTCGAATGGTGTGCTATGCAACACATCATTCTACATCTTCTGTTATATTGCCCAGTATCTTCCCGGAGATACGAAAGAAGTGGACACCAGATTGGCGTAGATTACGCGAATGCTGGAACTAGCCCTGCCATATAAGGTGAAGGGATAGCCTTGCCAGTTGACTTTGCAACATGGTTTCTCAAACGTTAACGAGTGCTTGAGAACTCTCGGCATAGCACATAGTTCATGATCTTATTATCGATGCCAAAGTACACCCCCCTAGTTAAGACGACAGACAGACAGACGACAGAGTACAGAAGGACACAGAATTCGGTTGCAAAGCAACTGAATCGTCTGTTATCTGTAAGCCTGCGGTCTGTGCTCTGTTATCTATCTCGCATTTCTCTTCTTGAAATATCTTTTTTGATATCTTCTCGTCTATCGTGTACTTGCTTTTTTCTACAAAGAGCAACTTCACACTTCACGAGAGTATTTTTAAGATATAACGAATGAGGGACTGCTGTCAAGGTCTTTGCTTGTTCTTCTTTGTAGAGGTCAATAATCTCTGCTTTGGTAAGAAGAAGTCGTCGCGTACGATAGGGGTCGTACCCTTTGGGGGTATTGGCTGGCTGGTATGGTGGAATATATATACCTACTACAAAAGCTTCTCCTCCGCGAACAATTACTTTGGCACCCTCAAGAGACCCAAGCTTATTGCGGAGTGCTTTTACTTCAAAACCAAAAAGCTCGATTCCGGCTTCTTTTGTATCGTCAATAACGTGTGTGAGGTGTAGTTTTTTGTTTTCTATAAGACGCATAGTGTACTCGTTGGTGACTATATCTATCTCTAGTGTATCATGATAGAATGGTCTTTATGAAAAAGATGAAATTACCAACTATTACGAAAACAAAGCGTGGGAAAAGTGATAATCCGCTCACCTCCTCTTCTCCAAAAGGAGATAAAACAAAATTACCGGCAAGTTTCTCTCAACAGCTTCTTGGTGCTTTCATTATTCTTATGTGTCTTACGTGGGGATATTCTCTTTTTACAGAGCGTGCAACAAGTACAGAAGTTCCTTTGTCAGAGTTTGCTGCGCTTGTTACTAATCGCACAATCACCTCTATTGTAGTAAAAGGTGATGTGCTTACTGGTACTAAGACTGACGCAAGCAAAGTTGAAAGTAAAAAAGAACAAGGTGCCTCAGTGCTTACCACTCTTACTGTGTATGGTGTGAGTTCAAGCACTCTTGCGAGCACAACGATTACCATCGAAAGTGAGAAAGGTCTTGCCTTCTGGGGATCTATTGTTCCAATCCTTCTTCCTGTAGTATTCTTGGCGCTTATGATTTGGTGGCTTGGCCGAGGGATTAAAGGTGCAAACATGCAAGCACTTTCATTTGGACAGTCGCGAGCGAAGATTATCTATCCAGATGACGCAAAAGAAAAAGTTACTTTTAAGGATGTCGCTGGTGCTAAAGAAGCGAAGGCAGAGCTTGAAGAAATTGTAGAGTTCTTAAGAGCTCCGAAGAAGTTTACCGACATTGGTGCAGAAATACCAAAAGGTGTGCTTCTCATGGGAGCACCAGGAACAGGGAAGACAATGCTTGCTCGTGCTGTTGCAGGGGAGGCAGGTGTACCATTCTTTCATCTTTCTGGTTCAGAGTTCGAAGAGATGTTCGTGGGAGTTGGAGCTTCTCGTGTTCGTGATCTCTTCGACATGGCTAAGCAAGCAGCTCCTGCGATTATTTTTATTGACGAAATTGATGCAGTGGGACGCACTCGTGCTACTTCTATTTCTGGGCAAGGCGAAGGAAGAGAACAGACGCTCAATCAGATTTTGGTTGAAATGGATGGATTCGAGCCAACTATGAACTTGATTGTTATGGCTGCAACTAATAGACCTGATGTGCTTGATAAGGCTCTGCTTCGACCAGGACGATTCGATCGTCGTGTAACACTTGATCTTCCTGACCGAGCAGATCGTGAAGCGATACTTGCGGTACATGTGAAGAACAAGCCACTTGCAGAAGATGTGAATCTTACTGTGGTTGCAGAACGTACTCCTGGATTTTCTGGTGCTGATCTTTATTCGCTGATGAACGAAAGTGCAATCTTAGCAGCTCGTGAAGGACGCAAAACCGTAGGACAGTATGACCTCATTCGTTCTATTGAGAAGGTGATGCTTGGGCCAGAGCGTAAGAGTCATGTGCTTTCTACAAAAGAGAAAAAGTTGACTGCATACCATGAAGCAGGGCACGCACTTGTTGCATCATGTCTTCCGGATGCGGACCCAGTACACAAGATTTCCATTATTGCACGAGGTCATGCAGGAGGATATACACTCAAGCTTCCTCTTGATGAAAGGCGTCTTATGAGCAGGTCGGCATTCTTAGATGATATCGCTATGTCACTTGGTGGGTATGTTGCAGAAAAAGAAATCTTTGGTGATATTACCACAGGACCATCAAATGATTTGGAGGTTGCAACTGCTATGGCACGTCAGATGGTGACGAGATATGGTATGAGCACTCTTGGGCCGGTGGCATTCGTTGCTGATAGCGAAGGATCAAGATTTTTTGTTGGTAAAGAACATAGTGAGCTGTATGCACAAAAGATTGATGATGAGGTGAAGCGTATTATGGACGATGCATGGAATAGGGCACGACTTATTATTACTGATAAGCGTCATGTGCTTGCTGCGATTGCGGAAGAACTAATGCGTGTTGAAAATATTGAACGCGAAGATTTCGAAAAAATACTTGTTCTTCACGGTATTGCACCAAAGAAAAAAGAGGAAGGGGTTGTGGGGTAGATATGAGATAACAGACCGCTTCGCTACAGATAACAGAAAAGAGAATAAAGAAGCGGGGCGCCTACGGCGCCCCGCTTCTTTATTCATACAATGACTATTATTGTATTGCAAACAAAGTTCGTCTACCGGGACCAGGAACTTGAGGACCAGTCGTGTATACTGAATCGTATTTTAGGTTCGTTCAGTCTTTGTATTCAAAGTGCGCCCACCTGGACCAGGAACCTGTGGACCAGTCGTGTATACTAAGACGTATTTTTAGTTCATTCGCAGATTATGCTCAAGGTGCATCCACCAGGACTCGAACCTGGGACCAGACGTGTATAAGACGTCCGCTCTACCAACTGAGCTATGGATGCACCTTTTTCATAATCTACTCATTTCTAAAAATAAGACGACGGCTCTACCAACCGAAGCTTAGGCGCACTTTATTTATAAATCCATTCGTTGTCAAAAATACTAATCGTAGCAAATGTTCATTCGTTTCAAAATGATACAAGAGTACTTGTCTCATTTTTCCCTCATTCCATTTGATAAGACGACGGCTCTACCAACCGAAGCTTAGGCGCACTTAATCCATTTTTTCTTCTTTTGTTTTGATAAGACGTTCCTTTTGCTAACTAAGCCAGTTTTGCACACCAGGTGCAAAACTGTAGTCTACTATACCAAAAAAAGAGCTAAGTATAAAGTTCTTTGCTTGGTAACCTTTTTGTTTGCTATGCTGAGAAGATATAGTATGAAAACAGTTGCTATTCTTTATGGGGGTCCGTCAAGTGAGTATGAAGTTTCGGTGCGTTCTGGGGTGGATGTGATTGAATATATTGATCGAGAGTGTTATCGGGTGCTACCGGCACACATCACGAAGACCTGTGTCTACGAAATTGAAGGAAAAGAATACCAAGAAGATGATGCGCTTACTTTTCTTTCTCAACATGCTGATCTGGTATTTCCAGTGCTTCACGGTAAGTATGGGGAAGGGGGAATATTGCAAGCCAAGCTCGAACATCGCAGTGTTCCTTTTGTTGGTTCATCAAGCGAAGTATCTGCGTGTGCAATGGATAAACATAAAGCAAGTGAAGTATTTGTGCTTGGTGGTCTTACTGTGCCACAAGAAAAAGTGATCACGAAGGAGGAGTATACTCATTCTTTACGGTATCCAATTATTTGTAAACCGATAGACGAGGGGTCGAGTGTTGGTCTTTCGATTATTGCGTCCGAGAGAGAATTTTTGGATGCACAAGAGAGTCTTTTTGCTTCGTATGACACACTTCTTGCGCAAGAGTATATTGCTGGACGAGAGTTCACTTGTGCGGTGATTCAAAAGGGAAGTGAAGTAGTTCCTCTTCTTGCAAGTGAAGTGATTCTAACAAATAGTACACTTCTTGATTATGACGCTAAATACACAAAAGGTGGTTGTCAAAAAGTAACCCCTGCAGAAGTTGATGAGGTGCTTATGCAAAGAATACAAGACACTGCGATCAGATGTTATAAGCTTCTTGGTTGTAGGTCTCTTTCACGAACGGATATGATTCTTGCTCACGATACATTGTATGTATTAGAAACAAATACCATACCAGGAATGACAAAGACATCCTTCCTTCCGGCACAAGCACAAGCTTCCGGTATCTCGATGAAAGAACTTATTACCTTTTTGATAGAGTCGGTACCTGTTGGGAAAGTAAACAGTAAAAAGTAAAAAGGGAAAGACAAAATACGAGGGGCGGCCGCTTCGCGGCCGCCCCTCGTATTCCTGTCTGTTATCTGTACTCTGTTATCCGTTGTCTTGTACTTACTCCATATGCACCTGTTCTTTTTTCTTAATTGTTTCGAGAAGGGTGGGGTGATTCTCTAATCGCTCATCTTCTTTGATAAGTGCATGTGCTTCTTGTTGTGCAACTTCGACTAATTTTGGATTTTTGATTGCCTCCATTGCAAGGTCACTTATTCCCCACTGCTTGCCTTCTGTTAATGTGCCGATGCCACGTGTGAGCATATCTTGTTCTGCGAGCTCAAAACCATTTTTTGCTTTGACTAATCCCTTCAAGCGAGTGAAGGTTGTTTCACCAAAGCTTTCTGTGAAGAGATAACAGTAGGATTGGTGTGAAGATCTTCCGACACGGCCACGCAACTGGTGGAGTTGCGCAAGACCAAATCTATCCGCATGTTCAATAATAATAACAGTAGCATTAGGAACATTCACACCGACTTCAACCACAGAGGTAGCAACTAATATGTCTGACTTTTTATCCAAAAAATCTTGCATTACTTCTTCCTTCTCTTCTTTTTTCATTTTGCTGTGAAGAATGTCGACAACGAATTCAGGGAAGACTTCTTCACTTAGACGCTTCGCTTCTTCTTTGACACTTTTTAGGATTCGCTTCTGTCTCTCCTCTTCATCTTGTTCATCAATGCGAGGGCAGATGACATATACCTGTCTTCCTGCTTGCAGTTCTTGGCGTATTGCTTCGTACATTTCGTGACGTTTCGAAGCCTTCACAACCTCCGTGATAATTTTTTTGCGTTCTTTCGGTACTTCGTCAATTACCGTAAGATCAAGATCACCAAAAATAGTAAGTGCAAGAGTTCGAGGGATAGGGGTGGCAGTCATCGACAACAAGTGAGGTAACTTGTTCGCAGACCTCGCAGACTGAGGCAGACCTCGCAGACCTATCCGTGCGGTTTCGTACACGACACGTTTTATTTCTATGTCACTACCACCAAAGTTAACAAGAAAACCAACGGAGTAATCACTTCCTTGTAAATACGTAAGAAGTTGTCTCTCTTCTATGTTTCCAAGAAACTTAATTGACTTGAATTCAATAATAACTTTTTCGTCAATGATAAAATCAGGTTGGTAGACACCAACTTTTTTATTGTGGTATACGACAGGTAGTTGTCTCTCCCTTGTGTAAGGAATAGAACGCTTTTGTAACTCAATTTCAAATGCATTCTGGTACACAAGTTCTTTATGCCCGAGTCCTAGTTGTTTCTTTAGATCAAAACAAATTCCTCGAAGTGTGTACGATAATTCTTTATACAAAAACTCATCTGTGTTGTCTGCGTGGTCTGCATTAAGTCTGCGTGGTCTGCGAGAGAGCTCTGCTCTCTGTTTGACGCCGAAGCGGTGTTGTTCGTCGATGATAATGAGTGCGAGATCTTTGAATGCGACAGACTTCTGGATGAGTGCGTGTGTTCCGATCACGATGGAGATACGACCATCAGTCAGCCATTTGATGAGCTGCGCGCGTGAGATCGAAGTAGGCTCATCACTTGTTTTGCTCGGGTACTTCTTGCAACCACTTCCTGTTAAGAGACCGATCTCGATACCGGTACCCTTGAAGTATTCGATGAAGCTTTCGAAGTGTTGCTTGGCAAGAATTTCTGTTGGTGCCATGTAGGCAACCTGAAGTGGTGTGCCGTGCTCTTCTTCGCTATTAGAAATAGTTGCATATGCTACCACCGCAGCAACGAACGTCTTGCCACTTCCTACATCACCCTCAAGAAGCCTTCCCATCGGCTTATGTGCTTTCATGTCATCAAGAATAGTTGCGATCGCATTCTTCTGGGCATTCGTTGGGGTAAAAGGGAAGCGCTTCATGAAGTCATTTAATGACTTTTTGGTGATAGTAACTTCGTGTGCAACAGTATGACTGAGCTCTGCGCGCTCTTTCTCTTGTTGTAGTTTGAGATAAAAAATTTCTTCGAAGGCGAAGCGTTTGCGCGCCGCGATAGTGAGCGCTTCGTTCTTAGGGAAGTGAAGATAAAGAAGCGCGTCTTTGAGGTACGGAAGATGAAGTCGCTTAAGAGTTGCTTCTGGTATTGGATCAATGATGTGATCGAGGACTCCTTTTGCAACAGCTTTTTTGATAAGCGTGTAGAGATACAGCGAAGAGACACCTTTGGTCTCGGGGTAGATCGGAGTGAGGAATGAAGTATCGTTCGAAGCTCCTTTTTCTTCTTTCTGTTCTTGTGATGTTTCGACGTGAGCAAGAAGTGTCTCTTGTGCAGCGGGGATCTCACCCGTTACTTTTTCGATGCTTGGATTAGAAAGAAGGAAACCTTTGCTGTCTTCTTGTACCACTCCCATGACTTTTACTTTGGTGCCTTCTTGATACATTTTGCCAATGTAGGCTTGGTTGAACCATATCGCCCGAATGAAGCCGGTGTTGTCTACGATACGTGCCTCGGTAAGTGGTATGTGTCCGCGGAAACTTCTTCGTACTACTACTTTTTCCATCACACCATAAATGGTGACAGACTGACCTTTGGTGAGTGACCCGGTGCCTGCGATTTCACGAAGGTCCGCATAGCGAAAAGGGAAGTGAAAGAGAAGATCTTCTATGGTGGTAATAGAAAGACGATGAAGACCAGCTGCGTGATCTTTGTCTATTTTTGCAAGAGTAGTAATGTTCTCATGAAGAGGGGACATGAAAAGTATTAGCGTGCATTTCTTTTACTGAATCTGTCGAAACCATTTCCAGGTTCATTGTAAGGAGATTTAGGTTTTTGTTGTGTTCGACGCACTAGTTCTTCCTGTATCGCATCAAGCTCTTTTTCAATTTCTTCCAGTCGGTTAGTTTTTTTCTGTAACCAAAATTCAGAAGAAGCTCTTTCTTCTGGGGTGTTTGCAGAGTCTGTTTCTTTTCGTAGTTTAACCAGTAAAGGTCGAATATCTTTAAGTTCTTCCAATAGAGTATTTCTTCTACTGGTTATTTCTTCCTGACTCATGTTTTCAAAAGTAGTTGTATTGATTTTTGGTTGTTCCATTGGCATATGAGGAAAGTATACCTTTTTCTAAAAAATATGCATATGCTATGCAAATGAAAGACCGCCCCGGTCTATTGTGGGCGGTCAGAGGGGACGGCAATAAGTCTTGCTTGGTGAGGGGTGTGTGCAACTCTTTCACGCTGCTCTCTCGTAAAGGCAATTGTCTTGTCGAGAACATCAAGTATTGTGTTGATTTCCTTGCGCTGGGATCTTGTTAAGGTTTTTTCGTGATCAAGAAGAAGATCGGTAACTCGTGCACGTCTTTCGTAGAGTACAACAATTTCTTCTAGAAGCAAATTATACACCTCGGTTTTCTCGCCATCGATTGCTTCCCAGGTGGTACGGTGTGTATCCACAGACTGTACCCCGGTCGCAAGGGAGAGATTTGTCTCTTGATAGTTACTCTGTACTCTTCCTGTGATTGCCAAAGAAAGTGCAAATGTTCTTTCTTGGTGAGCAAACAACTGCTCGATAAGCTTGTTCAGTTGATTGGCAGCGTCGAGCTCTCCCTTTTTTATGTGTCTGTCACGCTGTTCTTGAAGTTGCTGTCGTATGGTTTGCAGTGTTTTTTCACCAAAGAGATCGATAGCTTCCTTTGCTTTTTGTAGTACCGTCCAGAAGGTAAAGTCTGGTGTTGGCGCTATCATTGTGAGCTCCTAAAGGTCAACTACTTTTGATACTACGCTTTGGCGATGTGTGTGTCAATAAAAGGAAAAGCCACTCGGTGTATAAGCAGGTGGCTTTGTTGTTGATCGTCGTCGTGTTGCAGATATCACAGGAATCCTATTTTCGACGGAGGTTTCTCAGAAGAGAATGGACTTTTCTTTTGCGAAAGAGCTGCTCTTCTTGCTGCTATCTGTGTTGTTAGTCTGTGAAGATCAAGGACTAGTGCGAAAAGTTCTCGTTTTTCTTCACATGCGGACATCTGGCTGTTTAGCAAGAGGTCGGTAACCTCCTTTTGTAGTTTTTGGATGGATGTTTCGGATCGAGTGAGGATATTTGCTAGAGTTCTTTTGATACGAGTAACGTCGCGAGCAAGTTTTTTTCTCTTTATGGCGTCGGTGTTTGTGTTCTGTTTCATTACCTTTCTCCTTAGTGGTGAAGTGCTTCTGCTTGTGATACTACCGTTAATGAAGAATGTCGTCAACAAACGAGTTGAGATACTAGATGAAGTGTAGGGGTGAGGTTTTTATCTAAACTGTGGTCGTGAGTGATAGATGATGAGCGCAAGGGTAACTAGGATGAGCACAAAGAGAAGCATGTTGGTGCCTGCGTAGGCACCGACAGAGAAGTTGATATACAGTGACGCAGAAAGAATGAGAAGCACTACGATGAGAGGGAGTATTGGTCGTGGCCACACAAGAATAAGGATGCCAAGGAAGATGAAGAAAGAGTGCCACAAGGTGAAGGTGACAGTTTCTGAAAGTTGCATTGATTGGTTGATGCACTCAAAGAGCGCCATGCGAGCCTTCTTTACCCCAAGCGAAAGTGCTTGCGCATGAGGATAGATGAAGTAAAGCGCAACTGCAAGTCTAAGAAGATAGGGCCAAATGTTAAACATAAAAAAAGTATACCATAGAGATAGATAACAGATAACAGAGCGTGGGCGGCAGAACACAGACAACAGATAGACAGACAACAGACAAATACAGGGGGCGGCCGCGAAGCGGCCGCCCCCTGTAGTATCAGGTATCTATTCACTCTACTGTGATTACCATTTCGAAGCAGGGTTTCTTTGAGTATATTTTCTGCTTCAGTCCGCGTTAGTTCAGCATTTGTCCGCGTCTACTATTGTTCGTTACTATTTGCAATACGTACACGTGCAGTTGCTCGTTTTCCATTACCGCAATCAACAGTGAAGTCTGTAGTGTAAGAGATCTGAAGTGTTTTCTTGCCAATAGCTTTTGCACCTGATCCTGTTTGACCTGTTGCGATATATTTTACTGCGTTTGCGATTGGTCTTCCGTCATCGGTGTACCCAGAGGCAAGTATTGTTTTTATTCTATTAATCGCAGTTGTTTGATCTTCTTTTGCTTCGTGTTGAGTGTCACGACCTCCATTAGTACCTGCAGAGGTTGGAGTGGTGCATACTCCGTTAGTACACACTGCTGCAGCAGAGATGGTGCAGAATGGTGCAGTAATCGAAGGGTTGGCAATACTCCAAGAGATTGTTGACTTACCTCCTGAGGTAATTGTTTTTGGATATGCTTCGACTGAGACAGTTGCTCCATCTGGTGGAGGGGAATGGTAGGACTTAGTTACTGAGTCGCTCACGGAACCATGGATACAGTATACTTTGTAGTTTCCTGTTACTGCTACTGGAATACTAGTTACTCCTGAATAGGTACTTGTTGCAACATATGCAGTGCCATCTTTGTAGACACTGTACTTAAGAGAATTGGAACAGGTGAGTGTAATTGCTTCAGGAGAGGTATAGTAGTAGTCACCAGAGACTACCGCAGACACTACTTGAGGATTCGCACAGACACTATTGGTTGTATCGTACGTGTATCCAGAAGGGCAGACACATGAGGCCGCACTTCCTGATCCCGCTGGAGCGGTGGTGCCGTTCGGACAAGCAACAGGAGGTTTCGATGTTCCTCCGGGAGGAGTGTTACCACCATCACAGTAGGTGTTCGCAAGACAAAGAGTTGGGGGGTCAAAACCAGTACAATAATTTCCTAGAGGGCAAGGGGTACAAACTCCACCATTGTCATAGTTTCCTTCTGTACAAACACCAGACCCTCCAGATACATTTACAGTAGACCAGACACTACAGTTATTAGTTTCATCAGATTCTGTGATCACACCACTGTTGCCGCTATTTAGTTTGTCCCCACAAACACGTATTGATTGCACTGCAGAACCAGTGAACGTATGTGTGAATGAGATACTAAGACTTTGTCCCGCATTCATTGCTTGATGGTTGTTTACCAAAGCGTAGTCAGTTACTGTTCCGGAACCGCTATCTCCTGTTGCTACTTGATAGAAGACAGGGAAGGAGGCTCCTGTTCCTGCTGTTCCTTGATTAGTGAGGGTTGTTGTGAGATTGGTGGATTGGTTAACTGAGGTGGTAATAGGAAGTGTAGCAGAGCCTTGCTTGAGAACCGGAGAAGCAATAAGATCAGGGGATGCTGCACTTACAGTTACCGTGGTCCATGTTGGACTGCAATTGTTCCCTTCATTACTTCCTTCGTCAATAGACCCTGTGTCGCTTGAATTTGCTTTATCTGCACATGCTCGCATGTAATAAGTACCAGGGGAAGAGAATGTGTAGGACTTGGATGCTTGCGCACTTGCTGAAGCACCAAGCGTGCTTACTGTAACTGAAGGAATATCGGTAACTGTTCCTCCGCCATTTGGTAATGTTGAGTATTGGAAGAATGTATCGAACGATGCTCCAGTACTTACAAGACCGCCATTTGAGATGGTTGCAGCGAAGGTGGTTGCGTTTCCTGTGATTGCAGAAGAAGGTGATACTGCTCCTGCACTAAGGTCAGGGTAGAGGCCTGTAGTGTAGACGGTTAGATCTGCGCCAGAAGATTGAGTTTGGTTGCTGTTGTTTCTACACTCTCCACGATAAAGGTAAGCTCCTGAAGCTCCTGGAATAGTTACGGTATAATTTTTTTGTCCTAAAGATCCGTACCCTGTTCCAAAGTATGACCAATTATGTAAGGTGGCTCCATTGTTATCGAGGAGTCGACACCATACTTCGATCATGCTGTCTGTGGTTATAGAATACCCGATAGTAATAGTTGACCCAGGGGTAATGTTTGTTCTGTCTGTTGCGCTTACATAAATACCTTGATCTTGCACACATACACCACCACTCATGCTATATCCTGACGTACAGGTACAACTTCCAACACCAACTGATCCAGCAGGCGCGCTTGAATTAGCAGGACATGAGTAGCAAGATCCTCCGCTATAGTATGTATGAATAGGACAGAAGTCACAGGTTGGATAATTAGTTGCACCATTGCTACAGGTCCCACTGTTATCTTGGGTACATGATTGAGAAGTAACGCCGTAGGTGCCATTGGAACAGATAAATGTTGCAGACCCTGTATAACCACTTTGAGTGTTGGTGACGGAGTTAGATGCGCCATTAGTGGTTGCAGCAATAGTCCCAAGACATGAAGTTCCCCAGTTGATAAGTTGTGAAGGACAGTTGTTTCCACTTGTGACACAAGTAGGCACCGTACCACCGTTATTACAGGTACAACTGTTATAAGGAGAGAGAACACTTGCAAGACATCCACCACATCCTGTTGCGCCACAAGAAGCACATGAGGATCCGTCCCAGTATTGAGTGCTTCCACAAAGTTGTGCTACCTGACATGATGCGGAATCACACGACCAACGGAAGTAACCGCCAGAGTCTGATGTGTCTGAGTAAGCGCCAGAAGAACATCGCTCGCTTGCATTTGTTGGTTGGCTTGATACCGGAGAGCCATTGTGTGCGGTACCACAACTACCACTACTTGGTGCGATACATTGTCCTACACTTGTTGAGCCGGAAGGGGAGGTGTAGTTAGTTGGACAGTCGTACTTTTTGTAATCACCAGGGCAGTAGCTATTAGCGGGGCAGGTGCTACAACTATAGGTTCCTGGGTCGTATTGTCCAGCAGGACAGGTGAAAGAAAAACAAGTACTTCCCGGGTTGACGGTGTAGGTGTCAGTAGTTGCGTTACAGGTAAACGATGCATATCCATCTTGTCCTGCACTATAGGTAGTATCGTTACGAAGTGATGCTGTGGATTGTGTGTCGTTGGTGACACCAGAAAGTGACATACATCTATCAAGATTAGCACCTGTTCCCCAAAGAACTAGTTTTGAAGAACATGTTGAAGTAGGTGGTCTTGTTGCAGAACATGATGCCGTGTTAGAGGTTCCTCCTCCTGCACAAGTCCAAGTATAATTACTTGCACTTGTGGTGACACTACTTGGTGTTCCTATGGTACAAAGATTAGATGAAGGTGCTGATGCAAAACTTTGACCATTAGATGTTCCACATGATGCTTGGCGGTATGCCTGACATGAGAGGGATCCACTGTTACAGGTCCAATCATAAGTGCTTGCGTTGGTAGTGACACTGCTTGCCGATCCGCTGGAACATAGTCCCGAAACTGGCGCAGAAGAAGTAACGGTCTGGTCTGATGATCCACAAGTGATTGATGGTGCTACCGCGACACAAGATGAGCCATTCCATGTAGTAGTTGTTCCGTCACACACAGTTACTTGTGCGGATGTGGAAGTGCTTCCACTTGCATTGGTGCAAGTGGTGGTAAATGTCCAATCTCCGGTGCTTGTTTGTGCCGAAAGAGAGTCGTTCATTAAAGAAGAAACAACAGTTCCTCCAGGATTTTGTGTTGTCGAACAACTTGTTGCACCGGAAGATGAAATCGTGTAGGTGAAAGTGTCACCATTGTTCCCACCACGAGGGGTTGCAGATAGAGATGCGGTTGGGGTGCTTCCTCCGCCACTAGCGACACAGGCAGTACCATTCCAGGTTGGTGTTGCGCCAGAGCAGTCATTAATAGTAAGTGTTGCTGTATCGAAGTGAGTTGAATCTGCTGCACATTTAAATGTATACGATTGAGGAAAAGACTGTGCAGAGTTTCCGTAAACAGGAGAACTGATGCTGCCAGAAACGTCATTTGTGCTCGCCCATTGAGTTGCAAGAGTGTCACCTGAAGCGCTGTTATCAGGGTACTGTGTACCGCTATATGAAGGAGTACAAAATAGTGCTCCTGCTACATTCCATGTGAGTGTTGCGGTCTCACCACGTGTCCTGGTCACAGGGTTACCAGCGTACGTATGTGGAATATTAGTAACCGTTACTAAGAAAAACGAAATAAAAATAAGAGCTTGTAAAGAAAAATATCGTATCATATTTTTAAGTATAGTCTAGTTATGCAAAAGAAAAAGGGCTTCATCAACAGGGTATGTTGATGAAGCCAAAAAAGTATCCGACGCACTAGCATGCCACGAGAATCTCTCTTGGGTTCTTAATGGTTGACTAGATCAGTTGGAGAATACACCGAATGCCTTGACAAGGCCGATTGAGAGTGGCAAAATCGTGTCTGTTCCATCACTCTTCCGCTTGAAATGCTGTGTCCCCCAATCCGTGGTACTATTCCAGACCCATCCGGCGCCAATCTCAGCGAATCTGCTCCACCCGGCGACGGGTGGGACGTCCGTCGGTGCAAAAACCCAAGTCGTATCCGAGAGTACCGGGTAAGCACCCTCGGAATCGTCGTACTCGGTAATCTGGTTCGTGACCGGACTCCAGACGAGGTTTTGCCTTGCTCCGCTTACACGATCCTGACACGAGAGCTTGATGGCCCCGGTTGCAAGCTTGACCCGGTTGAAGCCACAGTTGAAGAGAGGCCATTCGCCTGTCTGGAACTTTGTCATGTTGACTGCCTTTTCGGCAGTGAATGTCACTGTTCCTGTGGTTGCGCCAGAAGTGAGCACAAGCTTCATCGGGTACCAACCGTAGAGGTCGGTGTTGGCAAGGATCACATCTTGGTAGTGCAACACTGCGTACGGGGTGATGTACGAGGTGAGTTGGCCGACGTAGGTGGGGGTGGTCCCGAAGGGACCACCCATCACATAGACACCACCGTCTGTGGTGCCGCCAGTTCCATCAGCAACGCCAAGGTACACACCGGTGTCCGGGTAGTACCGATAGCGATACTGCTGGAATGTGAGCGTGTCCGTGTGCTTCGGGAAGTACATCGCATAGGATGCTTCCCCAAAGTTGAGGAGTTGCTCGATGGCGTCAGCGGGGGAGGCGGCCCCGTAAGGGGACGCCGGACCGGTGGACGTCTGTGTCGCTGCGAGCGCGAACTTCTTCGCGTCTGCGGTCGCCTGCGGAGCAGTCAACGCGATCGGGGCGATCGCGAAGTTCTGCACAGTCACAGGACCCGTTGCGGCCGTGCCAGTCGTGTCGGTGTTGCCACCGAGAGACTGGACGGTCTGTTGGGTGACGTCACCGCCGCCACCGCAAGCGGTGAGCACGAGGGCTGCCGCAAGGATGAGAGCGGGAGGAAGAGCGCGAGCGAAGCGAGCGCGGTTGATCGTGGTCATGGTAGTGACCTCCTTTGAATGGTTGAATGTTGAAAGAGCTTGGTGCGGAGTATGTTTTGTGGACATTTTCCGCGATTTTTTTGTCCGTATCCAGTGTACCATAGTGGTGACAGGGGACAACAGACGGCTTATACTATTATACAGGAAATTTGTTGACTTGTCAACTCTCCTTCTGGTTGCGGACAAAACGCGGACAGACGCGGAAGTGACGCGGAAAAATACAGGCGAAAGGCGGAAAAGACGCGGACGAAACGCAGACAAAACGCGGAAAACATACAGAAGGACAGCTGAGAATGATTTGAATATTCTTTTGTGGTTAGTTCTTAGGTTCATTGTTTTTTGTTTGGGCGGTCGCGAAGCGACTGCTCCCTGGATATATTTTCTGCGTAGTCTGCGTTAGTACATTCGCACTGCTGTGCTCAGTATCTCGAAGCCAAGCTTCTTGATCTGTGTTTTGTTGTCTAATCTGCGATAGTATTGACAGCATTCAAGCAAGATGTATACTGTAATCATCACCACGAAAGAGACCCTTATGAAGTTCCGTCTTCATTGGGGGCTTTTTTATTGTAGGTTATTTTTCTGATCGTTGATATAAAATATTTTTGCTGCTGTCCTCTTTAGTAAGATGGAGCATTTCTTTTCTCTTGCTGGGGAGATGACACCAAGTAGTCTTTTTTCTGAAGCAACGAAAGCAACAAGTGGAGCATAATCACCGTCACTCGAAACAAGTAGCATCTTATCGTATGTGTGAGTGTAGAAATCTTGTGTAGCCTTAAGAACAAGGTCAGCATCGCAATTGCCTTTTGGTTTGCCGTTGTTATCGTATACCACTTCTTTAAAAATCAAAACATAACCACACTCTTGTAGATGGCTATACAGCTTGCCATACTTAGGGACATTTCCTATAAAAAGGTATGCAGTAGTGATGTTGAACTTTTCTGTAAGCCAGACCCTTAGTTTCTTGTAGTCAAGCTCCCAACTAAGACTGTTCATTCCTTGGTGCAAGTTGGCACCATCTATGTATGCATAGTTGTTTTCTTTACGCGATTTCATAACAACAAGTGTATCATGAAGGGAGTAGAGCACAGATGACAGATAACAGACCGCTTCGCTTACAGATGACAGATCGCTACGCTGACAGAATACAGACGACAGACCGCTCCTCTGTATTTATCTGTACTCTGTTGTCTATCCGCGATTGACATTTTTTTTTATCTCTTTATACTGTGTACATATCCACACGAAAAGGGGTCCAAAAGGTGAAGGTGCCTAAGGCACCCTTTTCTTTTTGTCATTTTTCATTGCTATTTTTTCTTGTACTGCACTATCATCAAGATAGGCGAAATATTTGTTGGAGAGTTCGTTATAAAGAGAAGATTTAAATTTTTTATTAGGGAACAATATTTTCCGGAATCTTTCTTTCTTCACTAAGTAGTCAACAACCTTTTTATAGTCACCGTCTCCAGAAACAAGAAGAACTTTGTTGAAATTTTCGCTGTTATCAATTATGTTCTTCATTATTTCAAAGACGATATCAGTATCCACGTTCCCTTTCTTCTGTGATTGTAGTGCAGTGTTATGCTCTTTAAACAAGACTATAAAACCAGCTTTTTGTAGTTTTGTGTAAAGATTTTGTTGGTCTTCGTCGATATATCCAAAAAAGTAGTACGCTTCTACGACGTGATATTTGTCTCGCAGGTAAGTTCGAAGTCGATAATGATCTGTTTTCCAATTATTGATAGTAGTACCAAGGTGTAGGTTTTGTCCATCGATGAAGGCGAGGTTGTTTTCTTTACGCGATTTCATAACAACAAGTGTATCATGAAGGGAGCAGAGCACAGATGACAGATAACAGACCGCTTCGCTTACAGATGACAGATCGCTACGCTGACAGAATACAGACGACAGACCGCTCCTCTGTATTTATCTGTACTCTGTCAGCAAAGCGGGTCTGTACTCTGTTGTCTATCTGTATTCTTTCAGCGAAGCGATCTGTACTCTGTTGTCTGTCTATCTGTACTCTGTAGTCTTTCAGCACAGCGGGCTGTGTACTACTTCCTTGGTACTGCTCGTACTCGAGGTATACTAGATAGTATGAAAAAAGTAGCATATATTTTGTTCCCTTTACTCACGTGTACAACGCTATCACTTGCTTCTGCTCTTGATGCGGTGCAACCAGCTCCAACTTCACCGGTATCTGTTACCAAGGTATCTGTTGTTGCTGATGTTAACTTGGTGAATCTTATTTTTTCGGAAAAAGATAACACGTATTCAGGATCCTTCGCACTTCAAGCAAAGATGGGTAAGCAGAACAATATCGCCTATGGTGTGGTGGTAATGGGAAGTAAAGGCCAAGTGCTTTCTTTTGAAAAGCTTGGCACTGTTCCTTCCCTCCAGCAAGGTGAGCTTCTCACTAAGTCATTCACGTATAGACTTCCTCCGCTCAAAGAAAGTAAAGTCGACGTACTTCTTGTTGCAGAAAATGAAGAAGGTCTTCGTCTTAGTACTCGCATTCTTGCAAAAGATCGCTCTGTTACTGCCGCTTCACCAACTATTACGTGTGCAGTAAACAAAGAAGAGGTTGCATCGTGTACTTTTAAAGAATCAGCGACGATATCTATTGGCCAGTACACAGCACTCTTTGGTCCAACGATTGGTATGCCTTCCTCTGTGATAGTGAAAAAAGGAGAGACCAAAACATTCCCACTTGTCGACAAACCAGGCAGGTATATTTTTGTAGCTACTAACGTAGCAACTAAAGAAATGGTTGTAGTGCCAACAGCAATTGCAGGTTCTTATGGACAAATCAAAAATGCTACCGTGGTAAGCAAGGGTCCAGGTAAGATTGCTCTTATAGCATATGTTCGTGTAAGCCCTTTTAAGGGTTCTAAGATTGCCTACTCACTAAAAGCACATGATGGAAGTCTTTGTGGTGAAGCAGTGCGTCCAATCACAGATCTTGCACTTGAAGAAGAATTCAACACCTCTTGCAAGGAGGGAGTAGTAACGCTTTCACTCTTTGGACAAGATGGTACGTTGCTAGACCAGAAGACAGAAGACTTCTCTACTATTGTACTTGCGCCGAAAGGAACACAGTCTGCTATGACGCCAGCAAGGCTTGCAGTTGGAATTCTCATTATTCTTGTGCTTATTAGTATTGCCTTTATGATGTTCAAAAAATATTCTGCAAAATCAGTAGTAGTATCAGCACTCTTTTTGATGATGGTGGTGAGTGGAGTGGGGAGGGGGTATGCGGCGTCGTATTTCGTCAGAGTCTGGGGCCCTCCTTTGTCAATGGCGGAAATTGCGTTTATGTGTAACGTAAGTGTTACCTCAGACAAGGCTACTTACTCTCCCGGAGAGTCTATGATCGTCACAGGAACTGTCTCTCTTTCAAGGGATGCTGGAGCAGACAGCGGGGATACTGGGTATTGTTATCTTTCTTACTTTAGCTCTTTCGATGTAACTTCTGGTGCTTCTTATAATTTTGCACAAACAAGTGGTGCTTTTTTGGACACCATCACTGTTCTTGAAAACACAGGACAGGCAACGCTCAGCGCTCCTGTTGGTATAGGTAGTCATTATCTCGGGACGCGTACAATTGTTGAGGCATGGCGCGGGGGTTCAAGATGGACAACCGATAGCCAGACAGGGAATGTAACTTTCGATGTTGTCGACGCAACGCCAACAGTCAATCTTAACTTCGGACAACTTCTCAACAAAGCAAAGAGTTTTGCAGGTGCATATTCTAAGAAGCTTGACGGATCATTGATACCGGTTGCACATGCGGCAGGAGGTAGATAACAGATCGCTCCGCTTACAGACAACAGAGTACAGACATACAGATAAAGACAAGGGACGGCCGCGAAGCGGCCGCCCCTCTGCATTTGTCTGTATTCTGTAAGCGTAGCGATCTGTACTCTGTTATCTGTCAGCGAAGCGGTCTCTTGTCTACAATAATAGCGGTCTATTCGTAAATATGGTAGAATCCCGGGTATTATGAAGGAGAAAATAAAAGCATTTTGGGTAATTGTAATTGTGGCACTTCTTTCTGGCTGGCTCTGGAAGGGAGATGTATTACTTAATGGTAATTTTAAAAAAGATTTTGTACTTGGTCTTGATCTCGCAGGAGGCGCAGCACTTACGTATACTGTAGATACGAAAGCTCTTCCTGAAGGAACCAATGTTGAGGAAAGTGTGGAAGCACTTCGTGATGTGATCGAGCGTCGTGTGAACCTTTTTGGTGTTCGAGAACCAACAGTGACTACATCTTACAGTCGTCTCGCTAATGAATGGCGACTTGTCGTGGAACTTCCTGGTGTTGCAGATATCGATCAAGCAGCAAAGCTTATCGGCGAAACCCCTGTGCTTGAGTTCAAGACACAGAAAAAAGACGCAAAGGATCTTACTGCATCTTCAACACTTGCTGACATGATTGGTAATTACGAAAGCACACCATTAACAGGAACGTATCTTAAGAAGTCTTCTCTCGTGTTCGACAAAACAAGCAATCGTCCGATGGTAGAACTTACTTTTGATGATACTGGTGCACAACTTTTTGCAAAGATAACTAAAGAAAATGTTGGTAAGCAGGTTGCTATCTTCTTAGATGGTGTGCCAATTTCTTCACCAACTGTTAACGAAGAAATTACTCTTGGTAAGGCAGTGATTTCTGGATCATTTTCTGTACAAGAAGCAAAGACACTCGTAGGAAGACTTAACTCAGGTGCACTTCCTGTACCAATTACTCTTGCAGGGAAGACCCTTGTTGAGCCATCACTTGGAGCAAAAGCGGTTGGTGCTGGTACTAAGTCAGCAGTGCTTGGATTTGCACTCATTGTACTCTTTATGATCTATTGGTATAGACTTCCTGGTGTCATGGCATCTCTTGCACTTGTTTCGTATCTTGCGATTATGCTCACTCTCTTCAAACTCATTCCTGTTACTCTTACCGCGTCTGGTATCGCGGGGCTCATTATCTCACTTGGTCTTGCGGTGGATGCTAACGTGCTTACCTTCGAACGTATGAAAGAAGAACTTCACCGTAGTAAAGGTATCAAAGATGCAGTCGAGACAGGGTTCGTGCGTGCGTGGACTTCTATTCGTGACTCACACATTGCAGCGATTATTGTTTCGATTATTCTCTTCTGGTTCGGATCTTCTATTGTCAAAGGATTTGCGTTCACTTTCTTTTTGGGGGCAGTGGTATCACTTTTCTCTGCACAGATTGTGACACGAGTATTCTTGCGTGCCATCGTTATGAAAGCTCCAGGGAAAGTTGGTCGATTCCTTTTCGGTAGTGGCTTTTCAAATTAGTATTTGAATGTACTAATTACTAATTACTAATTACCAATTACCAATTACTACTACTATGTTTATCGTCAAATACAAAACCATTTTTATAGGCATCGCTGTCTTTATGGTACTTTTCTCAGGACTTCTTGTTCACTACTACGGGATCAAAAAAGGCATTGATTTTACCGGAGGAACAGTAATCGAAATTACTTATCAAGGAAAGGGTGAAATGCCTGCACCAGAAGTATTCCATGCCAAAGGTGTTAAGATGTTTCAGACAGGAAGTGTGACCTACAAGTTCATTTCTCAAAAGTCATACGAAGAGACAAGTAAGTCACTTGTTGAACTCATTAATAAGACCAGTAACCCTTACATAGAAACACAGGTAAGCACTGTGGGGCCAACAATGGGTAAGGAAATGACCAAGAAGGCAATGATTGCGATCACACTTGTTGCTCTTGCGATTCTTTCTTTTATTGCTTTTGCATTCCGTGAAGTATCGTATCCTGTTGCGTCATGGAAGTATGGTCTTGTTGCAATGATCACTATCGTGCATGATATTATTGTGCCAACAGGGGTGTATGCATTCCTCTCCGCTAAGTATGGCGCTGAGATCGATACTCTCTTTGTGGTTGCACTCCTTACGGTGATGGCGGTGACTATTTCTGACAAGATTGTGGTATTCGATAGAATCCGTGAGAATTTAAAATCTGGATCTGCAAAGCGTGATTTTGATCAGGTGGTCGGAGAGAGTCTTGTGCAGACATTTACTCGTTCAGTGAATACCTCAGTTACAGTGATCCTCTCGCTTCTTGCGCTCTACTTTATGGGGCCAACTTCTACTAAGTTTTTCTCACTTACGCTTATCGCGGGAATGGTTGTTGGAACCTATTCATCAATCTTCGTAGCATCTCCAATGCTTACGTATTTTGTGAAGAAGGGGAAGTAGCCAAACGCAGACTACGCAGACTGATGCAGACCACGCAGATCGAGAAGCTTGGCTTCGAGATACTGAGTACAGCAGTGCGAATGTGCTAACAACAGAAAAACAGAATACAAGATACAAAAGAGTGGCCGCGAAGCGGCCACTCTTTTGTATCTTTATTGTGAAAAACTGTACTATTCTATAATCTGTGTTATAATAAGTTAATGGGAGAAATAGTAAAGTTTCCAAGTTCTGTAAATAAAAATGAAGAGAAAAAGAGAAATGGTGAAGAAGGGGAGAGGTCTCAAGTTTTACAATTTGAAAATAAATCTTTTCAGACAGGAGGAGCGAGGGCTTTTTTATCACGATCACATCCGTTTGTTGCTGAGGGTAATGAGATTATTGTTGAGATACAAGGAAAAAAGTATATAGGTATTGTAACTTCAATTGTAAGCAGGGATAGCAGTAATAATGTCACTAAGGTCTCTTATAGTATTCCATTTTTACACGGAGATGATCCATTTAAGTTCGGAAGTGCAGATTTTATATATACAATCGAAACACATGACTAAAATTTGGCAGAAAACAAAAACAAAAAGCAATAAGGTTGTCGAAATGTATAATACTGGAGATGATTACAAGATCGACATGGAGATTTTTCCTTTTGATATTGTTGCTTCTATTGCTCATGCTGAAATGCTTGGTTCAATTGGTGTACTTACTAAGGGAGAAGTTGTAAGTATCGTGGAAGAACTTAGTCGTATACGTAAAAGTTTCAATGAAGGAAAAATCAAAATTCGTGTAGAAGATGAGGATTGTCATACGGTTATAGAAAATCTACTTATAAAAAAGTTAGGGGATGTGGGAAAGAAAATTCATACAGGTAGAAGCAGGAATGATCAAGTTTTAACTGCTGTAAGGTTGTTTACACTTCATACACTGAATGTTATTTCTTCTCTCAATAAAGAGTTAGCGGGATTATTTATTGAGTTCGCAGAAAAACATAAGAATTCACCACTTCCAGGATACACACATACACAACAAGCGATGCTTTCTAGTTTTGGACACTGGAGCCTTTCTTTTGTTGAGGGTCTTGTTAACGATCAAGAGCTTTTAAAAAATGCTATAGAATTAAATAGTCAGAATCCACTTGGGACCGCTGCTGGGTTTGGTGTTTCTTTTCCACTCGATAGAGACTATACAAGAAAAAGAATGGGGTTTAATAAAAATATAGTAAACAGTTTGTTTGCTCAGGCTAGTAGGGGAAAGTTTGAGTCTATGACACTCGAAGCGTTGTCGCAGATAATGCTTACCTTGTCACGATTTGCTACTGATATGCTTTTTTTTACAGCAAGAGAAACTTCATTTATAAAAGTTCAAGAGAGTTTAACAACAGGATCAAGTATTATGCCTCAAAAAAAGAATCTTGATTCAATGGAATTAATGCGAGGGAATGCTTCCGTTGTATTTTCTCATCAACTTGCTATAAAAAATATTCCCAAAGGTGTTATCTCTGGGTATAATAGGGATCTTCAGCTTATTAAAAAACCACTTATAGAAAGTTTGCATATCATTGAAGACTCGTTACGTGTTGCGTGTGAGTTTGTTAAAGGGGCAGAAGTTAATGAAGATAATGTGAGAAAGGCTATTAAAGCTGATATTTTTGCAGCAGATATGGCAAATGAAATGGTTGAAAACGAAGGTCTCTCTTTTAGGGATGCATATGTTAGAGTTGGTCAATCACTTAATCAAGTAAAAGATTTTGATGTAGAGAAAAATATTGCATCAAAGAAGTCTCTCGGATCACCCGGTAATCTTGCGATTGCATACTACAAGAAAATAATTAAAAAAATGTAGAGTTGGTGTTGGGGCACAAGAAAGAGTGGCCGCTTCGCGGCCACTCTTTGTAGGTCTGTATCATTGTTCTATCTGCATGCAAATGCTGTGGTATACTCTCCTAAAGACATGGAAAAAGTTGTAAAGAATGAAACAACAACAAAAAAGAATCTCGACCACTACTTACCACAAACAGAAGAGGAATGGCTTTCTACTGGACACTTTAAAGTCGAAGATGTCATGGTTGGTAATAATACCATACGAAGTGCTTTTTCAAATGGTGGTGACAGCTCTCGTCTTGTGACTATGGTTGGAGGTATTCCTCGTGACAAAGAAAGGAGAAAAAAGTTGCCGCTTATCAACAAACTTTACGGACATATTGCGCTTAAGCTTTTAAAGGTTAAAGAATCAAGTGTCATGTATAATCAGCCGGCAACAGGTAAGTCAGATGGTTCTTGGGAAGAAGAAACATTAGCAACACGGGCACGTGTTGTCACAGAAATAACTGATTACTTCGCAAACAAGATACACACAAAGGATATTGCTCTTATTGGTACCAGTGCCGGCGCGTACATGACGGTCAGGTCTCTGCGTATGTTAAAAGAAAAAGGATATACTCCTTCTAGGGTTACTTTAATTTCTCCAGCATTTTACCCTGACCATGTTGAGAATGTTCCTTATGGAGAAAAGTTTAAAGAAATAATCTCGTCATCGTGGGATTTGGAGTTGTCCCCACTATTTAGTGACTTGAGGGCGTATGTTTTGGAAGGGGGAAGTGTGCTCATAAGTTTTTTTGAGAATGATGATCCTCCAATTCCTCTTCGTATGCAGGAGTTTTGTAAAAAATTTGCAAACGAACTTTCAGAAAAAGGAGGAAAGATAGAGGTAATTACTATCCCTGGTGTGGCACATAACTTTAGGAAGATAGGGGTAGAGGAAACAAAAAATGTAATTGATAATAAGAGTGTGAGAGACACCGCTTCTACTATCTTTTCTTTTCTTTCAAAAGAGTAATGCAAGTAGAAAATTACACGGTATCCACTTCATACGGAAATCTTGCTGGTGATATGTATCACGCAGCGAAGAAGGAAAATTCCTCGGATGTTATTTTTATTCACGGCGGAGGTCTACGTGGACGTCTCGGTTGGAAAAAAGTAAGGGAGGAATTTGCTATGAAAGGAATTTCGTCATACGCTTTTGACTTTGTTGGTCATGGAGAAACAGGTGGTGACATTACTACAACCAACCTTGCAGGGAGAGTAGATCAGCTTGTTCAGATCGTAAAGCAGATATCACCTGATCGCGGAGTGACTCTTGTTGCATCAAGTATGGGTGGTTATATAGCTTTAGCTTCTCTTGCTCGTATTAAAGTCACTACGCTTATTTTAGTGGCACCCGCTGTATACGCTAAAGAAGCTTTTCTTGTTCCATTTGGTCCATTATTTTCTTCGATATTACGGAAACAAAATAGTTGGATGACTACAGATGCATGGGAGTATATTGCTTCTTTCACAGGAAACCTTCTGATTATACAAGCAGAAAAGGACCAGATTATACCTGAAGGTGTGGTGGAAGGAATATATACTCACGCAACAAGTGCATACAGAAGAGGAATTGTTCTTTGTAAAGAAGCGACACACCCTTTAACTGATTGGTTAGGAGTACATCAAAAAGATCTTACTGCTGTTGTTTCGGCTAGCATACCTTTAATTCTAGAAAGAAGTTTTAGTGATATACTTCCTAAAGATCCATCATCCTTAAGAGGAGACAAAACATCATGGAACGACCGAACAAACAAGCAACCGTAGCACTTCTTGTTGATCAAGAAGGGAAAGTGTGTCTTGCAAGGAAAAAGCAAGCTATTCACACTGAAGGTGAGGCGATTTCATATAGCCTTGGTATGTATAACGGATATGGTGGCAAGAGAGAAGACTACGATGTCTCAATTGAAGCAACTGCAATCCGAGAAGTAAAAGATGAGTGCGGTGTGACAATAGACGAAACTTCGCTTACACGTGCTCTTCGTGTCTATTTCTATCTTACCAAAGATGATGAAGTGATACCCTTTCTTGATGTGTTCTTTTTTGTGGTAAGAGAGTGGTCTGGTGATCCAACAGAAACCAAAGAAATGGGTCCACCAGAATTTTTCACCCACGATAGGATTCCTTATGACGAAATGATGCCTGCTGATCGTGTGCTTTTTGCAAATCTACTAGCGGGCGAGCATGGTACCTATCAGATTATCTTACGGGGCAAAAGTATTCCACCAGAGATCGTCAAATTAACTGATGAGGTCACTACTGTGTAAGTAAATTGTTTTTTGGTTGGTGTGCAAATTCCCTTCGGAAATTTGTACACTTTCTTTTTTATGGTCTTAGAGATGTTGACGTGATATACTTTTGTAATGGAACAGTTACCATCATACGCAACTTCGCTAACTCACTATTTATCACTTGCTACGGGTCTTGGGCTTCTTTTTGTTATTGTTTTTGTAGTTCGTGCAACATATCTTATTGTTTTTAAGAAGCGTTGTCCAATCGCACCGTTTGTAACCGATCATGTTTTTTTGATTGGTTCAGCACTTTCTTTTGCGGGTATTTCTCTATCACTTTTTTATTCTGAAGTACTCAAGTATGCACCATGTGATCTTTGTTGGTATCAGAGAATATTTTTGTACCCACAAGTATTTATGTTCTTGTATGCGTGGTACAAAAAAGATTACGCAGTGCTACGGTACAGCACGGTTCTCTCTATTGTTGGTGCTAGTATTGCTCTCTATCATCACATGCTTCAGATTGGGTACGATCTTATGAAGCCTTGCTCAGATGCTCCATTTGCAGTTGATTGTGCTAAGCCGTCATTTGTTGAATTCGGATTCATTACTTTTCCTATGATGTCTTTTGTGCTTTTTAGTATTTTGGTTATTGTATCGTTTATTGCAACGGTACTTGCAAAACAGTCAAAGTAGCATTGAGTGGCGCGAGTTAAAAAGCGTTAGTCTACAAAGACTACCGCTTTTGCTTTATTACACCTTACACGTACACTAACCATGCTACCTGAGTTACCACTCTTTTATGTTTCGTTGACTTTCCTATATTTTAATGATTGAATAGAATTCTCGTTGTTCGTTTTTCTTCCGCGAAGGAGATTGAGATGAAACCAGAAGCATCTTTACACCTTACTGGACAGTTGCCTGTAACAGCACCGGAGACCGGTCACGAAGATCATCTTCTACACGCCTATGACTTGTTGGCTATTCAAGCAATTCGGTGTGCTTCTAGTGTTGAGGAGTTGAAGCAGATAAACTGTCAGTATTCTTTTGATCACAGAAAAGTCTTTGATTTGTTCACAAGCAAACTTCTTGAAGTTGTTGGTGGAGATAGAGAACTTCTTGCCTTGTGTTGGGTTGACAGAGATGACGCGCTTCCTTCTTCAGCCCATAAGGCTTGCTTAAAAGCTCTTATTCAGAGCTCAGAAAATCTTTTCCTCGTATATCTCGCATCTTTTGGTGCCCGTAACCCTATTGACTCTTCTTGTACGGTTGTTGAGGAGATGGTCAAAAGGTGTCAACAAAGTGAAGATCCTTTAGGGTTCTTGTTTAGGTTAGATCGTCTTTTCTGTAAGAATGATTCCTCTTTGGAAGAGGATCTTTCTTTTGCTACAGACCCACACCCCGATATCGATACCTTTGGGGTTCGGCACCTTTGCCGATGCAGAGCAAGGAAAATGATCTTTGATGCAGTTACTAGCATTGCACCAAACACAGGCACTACTTCTTAACGAAGATTCAATTGCACAGCGCTACTCTTACAGTTGCTGTGCTTTTTGTTTTCTGTACTTGTTATAAAATTTGTTTTAACCAATCTTTAAAGTCCAAAACATATTTTCAAACCTTCAAACGACTACCGCTTTTGTTTTACTACACCTCGTACGTATACTTACTTTACTAATTACTAATTACACCCCCTTCACCCCTTTCTGGGTACACCACTCAATACATGTATCAAGTACTTCATCAATAGTCATATCACTCGTATCGATAAAGAAAGCATCGTCTGCTAGTTTGAGTGCTCCTATTGCATGACCTTTGTCTGTTTCGTCTCGCTTGCGCAACTCTTCACAAAGCATTTCGAATGTTTTGCCTGAGTTGCGTCTTTCTTCATCTTTGAGTCGTCTCTTAGCGCGTGCTTCCACAGAAGCATCGAGATAGATTTTTGCTTGTGCGTCCGGGAAGACTTCTGTTCCCATATCTCTCCCTTCTGCAACAAGTCCCGGAGTTCTTATCCTACCGCGTTGGAATACACGTATCGCATAGCGTAGCGGTGGATAGAAGCTAATGAGTGCGGCATTGTTGCCTGCTTCTTGTGAAGCAAGGATTGGCCAGATGTCGGTTTCTTTATAAATTACTTGCTTCCCCACGAAAGAGACATGCTCGCTTTCATTTACAATAAGAGAGACAACTTTATCCAAGTTGTCTCCCGTATGATCATTGATATCGATATTGTGTGCAATCGCGAGATGTGCAGAGAGGCGATAGAGTGCACCAGAGTTCAGATAGTGGTAGCCAAGCTTTTTTGCAAGAAGACTTGCGACCGTGCCTTTACCAGAGGAAGAGGTCCCATCAATTGCGACAATTGGAATGGGGTTACTGCTCATATACCTCTCATTCTAACAAAATTATATTCAAAATGCATGTGGATATAGCGAAGCAAAAAAGAATTTGGTGAATATGTGTCCTCAAACAAAGAAAGTAAAATACCCTTTATTTATAGTACTTTTTCGGCTCCTGTTGAAAGCTTTTTCTGTTTTATGGAATCTCGTACAAGATTCGACAAGAAATTCCTTGACTTTGCATATTCTTTCGTATAGAATAGGGGCTACTTCTTACTTTATGCAAAGTAAGTAGTTATCGTAGTCATTTGAAAAAATAATACGAAGCTACTTTTGAAAAATATACATCAGTTTATTTTTCAAAAGGTGACGCTTCAAATTACATTACACAATAAAGTGCTTGTCCGTTACTTTTTTTCGGAAAAGTAATTAGGACGTTTTTGTTTTTCTTTTGTCACACTCTATATAAATAGAGTTTGATCCTAGCTCAGGATGAACGCTGGCGGTGTGGATAAGGCATGCAAGTTGAACGGAACTAATCACATGGAAGTACTAAGCAAGTTAAAGTAGCAATACGGCAATAAGCGAAGTATGGAAGCGTGACAGTTTAGTAGCAAACGAGGTAGTAATATTTAGGAACGCACCCCGAAGTCGTGAATAGCCTTTCGAAAGGAAGAGTAATACACGATGGTACCGCAAGGTTAAAGATTTATCGCTTCGGGAGCGGCTTAAACAGTATCA
>CAYUDN010000004.1:0-52276 GCA_964443675.1 uncultured Candidatus Saccharibacteria bacterium
TCGTGCCGATGTGACTGGCGGAGCTATGTTTTTCTAGCAAGAAAAACGAGCGAGCCGGGGTCAAGAAATTTTCGAGTGGCGACGAGAAAATATTCGTGACCACATGAGTTAATAGGGGTCGCGAATCTATCTTTGACGAACATAATGAGGAAGTAGTCTTGCGATCTACTCTCTGTAGGTTATGATATAATTGTAAGAATAATAAATATCTATGAATAATGATCAATTAATTAGCTCTGTTGAAATAAAAGAAGATTCTAAAACAGTTAACACAAAGTTTATTAGTGATGTGCCTTTCGGAGTTGGTATCCTATATAGATTTCTTGTAATTTTTTCCTTTCAATTTATAATTTTTTTATTACTTATTATTTTTAGAGAATACAAAATTAAAACTATTGAAATTATTAAATTATTTTTTATTTTACTTATATATACTTTTCCAGTTTTAATAACATATGTAATGAATATTGAAAAAAGTAACTATGCAAGAATTGTGTTATTTTTTATAACTTCTGTATTTTCTCTATTTATTTTAATGAAATTTCCTTTAACGGGTCAACACTTAACGCAGAATGGAAAGGACCTTGCATATATATTTAGGTTTATTTTTTTGTTTTCATAGTTTTACCTATTTCTTACTGTTTTTTAATTATTTTGGAAAAAATTTATAAACATGAAACATTAAAAAATGTTAAGGTTTTTATTAAAATTTCTTTATTTTTTTTGTTAGCGTTAATTCCTTTTACATACTTTGTTATTAATTATCACAATAAAGTGTCGCCTAATGAGGTACCAATAATATGTATTAGTCATTGTGGTGTTAGATAATTTTTTGCTAGTAATCTTTGAAATTTACTAAACAACCTTATATCCTCCACCAAAGATTTCCAATTCTTTAACCCTAAGGTCACATCGGTAAGAAAAATGCCTCAAGCGCCAAGCTTGAGGCATTTTTCTTAGTACGCCAACTGCTCTGGCGTACGCACCGATGTGACGGCCATAGCGGTTCCTGAAAAGAAGTTGTTCCTCTAAATTCTTTTCAGTGAGCGAGGCGGGGTCGAGAGTACTTATGAGTACGGTACACGTTAGTGTAGCGCACACAATTAGTAACTCGTGATCACATAAATTATGTGCATTCTCCTTAGCTGGTGTTGCACTTCAGAGTTGAATTTGCCTACGCTACATTCAAGAATCTAACGCAACACCTGTCTTCTGATAAAACACCTCATAGGGTGTACGACCACCAAGTCGTTTACGTGGTCTTGAGTTGATAAGGTACTCAGCTTGTTTAAGAGCCTCATCAGACACTGTAGCAAAGTCTGTCTTCTTAGGAAAGAATCTACGTAATAATCCATTAGCATTTTCGTTAGCACCTCGTTCATGTGATGAATATGGATGTGCGAAGTAACAAGACACAGAGAGCTTGTTCAACATCTTTCCAGTTCATGTTTTCAGAACCTCTATCTTGGGTAATAGTCTTTCTGTAGGTGCTTGGTATAGATTGTAGTCGGGTAACAAGAGCAGAATTACATGAAGAAGCTGATCCATCCACAGTCTTCTCAAAGAAAACCACACCAGACACCAATTCATTCATACTTTTAATACGAGAAAGGGATTGTCTCGATGTAAGAGTGTCTCCTTCCCAGTGACCAACAACGGTTCTTGTTAGCGCTTCTTCTGGTCTGGTCTCAATCGAAGGAAGACTATCAATCCTTGTTTGTTTTACAGTCTTTCGTAGTCCTTTTGTTTCTCTTCGTTTATGTCTTCTTGGTAAGTACGATCTGAGATCTACACATCCTTTCTTTACATGTCCATATCCGTCTCTATGTACTTGTTTGTAGACGAACTGATAGATTGCTTCGTAAGATATATTCATACCTTCTACGTCACCAAAATCAAGTGATAACCTAATAGCTATTTGTTCAGGTGACCAACCTAATTGTAGTTTTGAAGTGACATAATCAAGGAGCTTCTTGTTTATGGAGAGTTTAGTCTTCCTCCCTTGCTTCTTTCTCTTTACATCACACTTCTTCTGAGCAAGATCTGCTCTGTACCTACCTCTACCTTTTCTTGGTCTTCCATCTATTTCTCGGGATATGGCAGAGGGAGGTCTTTGTAGCTCCTCCGCTACTTTTCTCATAGACCATTCATCTACACAATATCGTTCTTCTATTATTACCCGTTCTTTGTAAGAGATCCTTGCAAAACCTTGTTGTTTCATAATTATTCATACTACATTAAAGTGTTGCGATTATTTCTTGAACTCACCTACATTATACTTGACATTACTGTTTTAGTATGATATAATAAAAAAGCTACCTGGGTGGACCAAGTAGCTCAACCAAGGAGAAATCGTGTTTGAACACTTGAAATTCACAAACGAAGGTCGCCCGCTCAACCCGCGAAGCATCTTCATCGGCATCCAACGTGCACGTCTTCCGTCACGTGAACAGATCGACAGATCTCTGCACTCAGGCGAAACACTTGCGATTCCCGCTCGTTTCCTTGGTCAATGGGAGCTGCTCATCGGCAAGGTTCACCAGGTGCGTATGTTCACTGATGGAATGCTGGTCCTGCTCGACACACGCTACAAAAACTCATTACTGGAAAATTGGCTGTGCGCACCACTCTGGATTTCCAACAATGGGCAGGCAGGTGTTCTTGCCACCTGGACCAGATGATCTCCTGACCCCCACCGAAAGCACCACTGCTTATCGGTGGTCTTTCTTTTTATGCTTACATTGTATACTAAACACCCCCTACTCCCGTATCTTTATTGAAAACAAAGGATCATCAGCATACTTCTCCGCCTTTTCATTGATCTTGTACCTCTCTCGTATCTTGTCATACGGAAGTGTAGTATCAAGAAGCCCAAGGTCGTACGCAAGCTTATCAGAGTACCCAGGTAAAAGAACCTTATAACTAAATGGTACTTGCACCTCTGAGATTTCATTCACATGATGAACAATATTTGTTGTACAGGTATTAGTAATAGTGTTATAAAACTCTGGTGTATCATGAAGCGTATTTACTCTCGCTAGCATACTCAAAAACAGCTTCCTTGCATGTTCTTTATCAATCCTTGTAGGATATAGATACACAGCATCTTTTCGGTAATTGGTTCTTAGCTTCACCACATCCTTTTCATCTGCTACAACATACACAAGAGTGTAGTGTTTGAGTAATGCTTTCCATGGAGAAAACGACTGTCCGTTCTTTTTACGAATCTCAACTGAGATCGCAACATATTCACCACCTTCAAATCCAAACGAAAGGAACGTGTGCGCAGCACCACTAAAGTCACCAAAAGGTTCAACAATATAATCAACACTTGTAATCTTAGTCAGATCGTATGTTTTGGTGTAATAGCCAGGTATGTACTCACTTGTACTTGTATACTTAAAATTACGAACATTCTCGATTGTGACTCTCTCATTCGAAATCGTCACAGATGGTAATATTTGTTGATCCAAAGACCAATCTGCAGTATTAGTTGGTTGTTTAAAAAAATAAACAACACAAAGAACAAGAACGCAAATAAGGAGCACCTTTTTCTTTGAAACCTTAGAACGATAGTGATGGTACATACTCTATAATTTAGACTTTGCTTCTAGTACATATGCAAAAAAGTACCCAACTATAGCTCCGATACATGCCCCTGCAATAATATCGAGCGGATAATGCACTCCTGCCATTACTCGTGCAATAACAATAAGAAGAGAAGAAACGAGACAAAAAGTTCCAAGGTGCCGATGCTTATACAAAAGCGCTGTCGATGCTGCAAAAAGAAAGAGTGCATGCCCTGAAGGAAACGATTGGAAGTATTCACTTTCAGCAACGCCAATAAGTGGTGATACTTCGATCAGTGACACAAATGGTCGTGGCTCGCTATACCACATAACAAGAAGAGGTTTGATTACAAATCGAGCTAAATCTCCTGCAACAAAAGCAATAAGAAGAAGCTTACCCTTTTCTTCACGTTTGCTTTTTTTACCAACAAAGAAAAAAAGAGTGACGATAAAAAGGAGAACATACTGGTAGTAGTCAGCAAAAAAAATCACAAGCATCTCCATAAAAGAGGAGGAGTTAGCTACAGTGTTAAGCGTTACTTCAAGAGATTGATTAAGAGAGGACATATAAACTCTACTTACCTCTAGCATATCACACCCTGTGATTAGAGAGCGGATGAATCTTTCTTTTCTCCTACCACAACAATATTAGTATGCGGATAGTCAATAGATTCCAGTGACTCATTAAGAAGAATAATCGACGGAGAGAACCGGTGCTCTTTGATCCATTCACTGGTATACGGTTTACATGCAACAACAGAAAAAGAGGTATCTTCAAGCAACTTCCCCCACGAAGTTCCGTTAAGATGACAGAACTCTTCTTTCATTTCACTATCCCAATTATTGATATAATCTTTATGAAGAAGATACTCTGAAATAATTTTGCTATTTGCTTTAATATACTCAACTCCTTCATGTACACAAATCTCATAAGCATCCTCATCGCGCACATGTGCAAAATCATGTACGAACTTTTTGAACCGTGCATTGTTATCTGACGCGTCACGCATATACCATATTGCATGAGGATTTTCCGGACCAACAACATCACGAATAAGAAGTCTTCCTCCAGGAAGAAGCTGATCATACTTATAGGAAAGATATTCTCGAAGTGATGCTTCCTTATTATTATACGACCATATTTCGTGCATAGTAGAATTACAAATAATAGTATTAGCAACTGGATCCTTAAAAATAGGAGCCATGAGGTTCGCTTGAAGTACCGTTACAAAACTATCACCAAAGTATCCCTCTCGTATTCTTTCTTCGACACGAGCAATGAACTCATTGGAAATATCAACACCAATAAGATCAGAGTCTGGAAAGTCTTTGGCAATAGGTATAAAAAGTGCCGCATCAGCACACCCTTCATCAACAATCTTCCCTTCTACGATAAATTCCTTTATGTCATTATACTTTGCGGTAATCGCAGAAACATTAGACATGTCCTCAGTATACGTGTGATAATTACGCGTTGCACTAATACTTCCATACTCCTTAAGAAGAGAGTCAAGCCAGATCTTTTTGGCAGTAAGAAGAATTTCGTCTTGAGACATCACTACTCTTTTTGAAGAAATAGAAATATTCTCATCAAAGAACTGTTGATTGTTGTGTACAAACAACTCTTTAAAAAGAAGAAGATGGTCTACCCCCATCCGAACAGTAACCCTCCATCCATCTCTTGTAAAGATATCACCAACATAGCTACCAAAAGTAAAGATGTCTGTATTCTCTTTTGTAAGCATTATCGGAAGATGGTAGTTGCAATACTCTACCACCTTGTGTGGAAAATCATCACTCTGAGAAAAATGTGGTATCACTTGTATCTTATACGCAAAAGCTTTATCCTCCTGCAAAGTATAGATAAGACTATCTACCATGTTAATGCGATGGAAGATAGAGACCGGAGAATATTTACAATTATTAAGATTATACGAAGTAATTGCAAACACTACATAGTCATACACATGATCCTGTAAATGCTCACGAAGTGCCTGCTCTTGCTCTTTACTATAAATCACATGTCGTGACGGAATAAGAAGATAACGCATAATGTACAGTATACCTTGTTACTAAAAAATCACACTAGGTAACGCGGAGACAACTCTTTCAAGAAGAGGAAGATGCTCTATTTGTAGTACTTCTTTTGCTTCTTCAAAAGAAAACCACGCTACTTCCTTAAGATCGTCACCAGCAACTGGCGCGCCTGATTCATAAGTCATCAAGAAAAGCGCGGTAAGAATCTTATCTTCTTCATTACGATACCTGTGGTCTTGCACACGAACAGAACCAAGATATTTTGGCATACTATAGGAAGTAAGACCAGGCACCTCTTCATGAAGTTCTCGCAGTACTGCATCTTCAAGTGAAGCATCTGTTGCATCAACAAATCCGCCAGGGAAGCACCAACTCTTTCTTTTTTCTTTTCTCCCAAGAAGAATCTTTTTATGGTCTCTATCTACAACAGCAGCATCCACCGTTTGGTAAGAAATTGAAAAACGTCTCTTCTGACTTTCAACCATACCAAGTCTAAAACTTGTATGATCCTTCGGTGTATGCACCCGGTTACGAATCTCCGTACCCGAGATAGCATCTTTTGGTTCTACAATAACCACTTCATTACGCCCATAATATTCTTTGGCAAAAGAATCTCGCGAACCAAATAAACGTATCTTTGCTGTCGGGAACTTTTCTTCAAGAAGTGCATCAAGATCTTCTGACCATGTTGTTGAATCCATGATCTCATATATCTGTGCTTCTGGATACCGATCTTCGATCATTCGTTTACGAACTTCAAATGGTAATGGGTTGCGCTTCGTCAGTTCTCCTCCGCTACTTCCAAGAAGCACACAAAGCACATCTGTTGCTTCTTGTGCTGTATCAAGAAGATAGAGATGGCCTTCATGAAGTTCATGAAGTTGAAATCTTCCAATAACTACTCCGACAGTATACGTATATGATGCTGAAGCCATACAAAATAAAGATTATGAATAATTAACAAACGGTGCCGTATCAGGAAAAGCAAGTACCAACGCTTTATCTTGAGATGCTTTAACAAGCATTACCTCTCCTTTCTCAAGAAGAAGCGATTCTTCCTGATTATCAGCAAACACTTCTACAGGCCCCCTCGTAACAGTAACCGTGATAACTCTCTCTTTCTTAAGTACCACATGATTAATCTGTTCAATAGCATTATTGAATGCAAGTCCGATCTGCTCATCACTTTCGAAGTAGCTACGAGTAATAGACTTGTAGTACCCTGTCGAACCAACCTGTGTCGCAATAAGAAGTCCATCACCAATAATATCTTCTTCTTGAAGGCGTTCTCCATCAATCTCAACAATACATCTGATCCCTGCTCGCGGATTTTTATTATGAACAAGAATGTCACCAAATGCAGTGAGCGCTTTACCTGAAGCAAGAACATCGAGCTTAGTACGAGATTCGACGGTGTACTCACCAAGAACTATATGACGAAGAATTGCCTCGTTGTCCTTCTTGTGAGCAAGTTTACCGATACGACTATGCTTAAGATATACCTTAGGAACCCCCGGGTACAAAAACTCTGATCGAAAAAAAGTTCCGTCACCTCCATAACTAATAACAATCTCTGGATCTTCTGTAACCACTTCAAAAAACGAACCGAAGGGTGTAAGTAACGCTTTGGCTTGTTCATAATAATCAGAGACAATGGAAACTTTTTTATGAGGAGCAGAAGACATAAAAAAAGAAAATATGTAGTGTCTAGTATAGCGTAAGATAGTACTCTACACTACTTAGTGTAGTATACACACTATTTAGTAAAAAAGCAAGTGGTGTAATAATTAAAAAAGAAAACACAGCCAAGCAAAACCTGGCTGTGTGAAATAACCGACCTTATAAGAGAAGATCAGACAAAAACTTCTTGCGCTGCACGATTCTTCTCTCCAAAGAGTTCGATATACCGTTGTACTTCTTCTTTATCCCCTGTCGCCTTGTTGGTATTATTGGAAAGCTTCACACAAGGACGACCGTTTGCTGAAGTGACTTTACACACAAACGAGTGACCAGAGAAAAGTTCATCCCAAGAAAGAGCAAGGCGTTCCCCAGAGATGACCGCTTCCTCTTGCGCACGTGGATGACACCCAGCAAAGTCATTGCCGAAGTTCGTACCCCATCCAAAAGGATGCGCGATGCGTCCGACGAGTGCATCGTCGATCGCAAGCATGCTCTTCACATCAAGTCCGTCTGAAGGAATCACGATCTTGTTCGTAGCAATTGGATCAATGTTATAGCGCTTAAGCCACGAAAGATACAATTCTGCTTCCTTAATCGGATCCCCGGAGTCCAAACGAACCCCTCGCCAATTATACGCCACATCGTACGCAAGTTCTTCAGGCATGTTCTCAAAGAACTGTGAAGACCCATACGTATCCGGAAGCACAATACGAAGGCCTCCACGATCAAAAAGTGACTGCCATTCAGAAAGCACAAGGTACTGTGCATACTTCCTTGCTTCTTCAGTGGAAGCAAGAGCAGTAAGTACCATAGGAAGCTCGTGGGCATTCGTACCAATAGTTGGAAGGTCGAGGTTAAAAGCCATCCACGCATTAGAAGTTCCAGTAAAACGTCGCTCGAGCACTTCTTTTGCAAGAGAGATCACATACCTTTGCCACAAAAAGCTGTGCCGTCTCCGTTGAGAAAAGTCCGCAAAGAAAATCGACGGACGATCCTTAAGAAGAAGTAACTTCTTACGGAGCTTAAGTGATGCATTGGAATAAAGTGCAAAGAGTTCATCATCACTCATACTCTTCATGAGCTTCACGTAGAACAACTGACTAATGATGGCAAGTGCAATGGTTTCCCAGAAAGTAACCACGGACCACGGGCCTTCAAAAGTCAATTCATACTGATCACCGACTCGCATGAGTTTGTATTCACACATACGAAGTTCAGAAAGGAACTTGAGGTATGCGTCCGGGAAGAGATTGGAACCGTAATAGTCCTGCCCGCGCAACCAGATGATATCTGTACGACGAAGCATAAGCGTACGCACATGATCCAGTTCTCGACGAAGATCCTGTTCATCCACAATCTTTGCAACCGGAATGCGTACATGCCGATTGATAAAACTAAACTTCACCGTCACCTCTTTGTAGAAATGCCAGATGAAGAATCCCATGGTGAACTTGTAGAAGTCGATATCAAGAAGTGACCGTACAATTGGCTCCTTATTTACGGATGCCTCGCGCACAGAACGAACGAGAGTACTGATAGACATGATGAACCTTTCTGTAGTAAAGGGTTACAAAGAACAACCGCTGTTTCTTTTCTGAAACAGTGCAGTAAGGAATCGGAACACTCCACACTGCACTGCTTCAGATAGTGACAACTATTTTTGTAAGAACTTTTTCTTAAGCATCTCGTACTCCTTAGTAAAGTAGGCATCTGCAATCGTATCTCGTCTATCAAACCCAAAAGCACGACGAGAAGTGAGAAAGACAGGAGGAAGCTGAACACGTTTGAACTCTGTATTATATTGTCGCCAAGCCCATTCAAGATTTTGAACAAATACTGCCTTACTCTTGAAATGTGTAGCAATAACCCCTTTCTTACACATGAGCAACTCTTCTACATATTCATACCCACAAAGTGCTTCTCTTAGTACTACCGTTGGATCACAGCGACGCTCAGTGAACAACCTAAGAAGTGCATCATGATATTCATAAAAAATTGGATCACCTTTACCTTCATCAACATTTTGCTCTGGCGAAAGTTCAGCACTTGGAACGATAGTGAGAATTCCTTTTGGAATAGGATTACCCATGGTTGTATTACAGTAACGAGCAAGTGCATACACTTGTCCTTTCCATATATCACCAAGAAACGCCGCAGCTCCTGCCGCATCGCCATAAAGAGTAAAGTAGTTAAGCGCTACTTCTGTTTTATTACCATTATTAGTAAAAACACCACCCTCCTTGCCAGCGATTGCTGCCAAGATGTGTCCACGAAGACGTGCTTGAATATTTTCTTTTACCAACATTGGGATCACCTCTTTTGAAGTGGCACATGAACTTTCTAGGAGACGTAACTCTTCTTCATACAATGTCGTAATAGGGAATACCGTATACGTAACCTTAAGACGCTTTGCGCATTCCTTAGCAAGTGACTTGGTTGTTGAAGAGTTATACGCACTTGGCATGTTTACCGTAAGCACTCTGTCACTTCCGAGTGCCTCCACCAAAAGAGTGAGTGCAAGCGCAGAATCAATACCACCAGAGAGACCAACAATTACTTTCTTAAATGGAGCATAAAACTGCTTCATCGCATACACGAGTGCATCATGAAGTTCTTTAATCTCTGCTTTTTGAGAAGAAGAAAACGGAGTGATTGGAGTACGAAGCTTTGAAGGGGTGATGGTATAGAGGCCGTCTTTAACAGTATCTGCTTGCCATACCTGATTCCCTTTTTCATTAAAAAGACAAGAACTACCATCAAAGAGCACTAGGTTCTTTCCGTTATTCTGAAGACCAACACTGTTCACATACAGAATAGGAAGATTACTTTCGGTTGCTCTTTTCTTAAGCATTCGCAATCGCGCCTTCCACTTACCGAGTGTCCAAGGAGACTGCGAAACATCAATAAGAAGATCAGGATGCTGATCTTTATATACCAAAGAAGGTTTTGTGTTGTATTCATCTTCCCAAAGATCTTCACATACAGAAAGAGCAAAAGAATACTTCTTATCATCGAGAGAAACACTAAATACTTGTAGAAGCTCGTTAAGAGAAATTCCTTTTTCTTGTGCAAGAAGAAGAGCAGGATAAAAATGTCTTGCGTCATCAAAGATGCGATACTTAGGAAGATTGGTCTTAGGAATAAAACCATCAAGCACACCGTTACTTACCCACCTCCCTTCATGTGCAATACACACAGCATTGTACTTACGAACACGACCATCTTCGCCAATCGCATTCCAATCTGCAACCACAGTACCAAACACCACAACAATGCCTATGCTGTGCTTCTTGATAGTCTCATTTGCCTGTTCGATTTCTTTAATGAATGCATCGTACTCAAAACGATCTCCAAGAAGATACCCACAAGTAGAAAGCTCAGGAAAGACAATCATCTTTGAGGTATTCTTTTTTGCAGAAGCAATCGCATCAAGTATCGTAGAAAGATTTTTCTTAATGTTACCGCTTTCAATATTGATTTGTGCAACAGTGATGTGAAAAGGTAGTGAGTTCATATATAGTAATGGATTTTCTCTAAAAATACCTATATCTCTATAACAAGAACGATATAGATACTTTACAAAGTGGAGATAGGAGACCTATCTCCAGAAGCGCCAAGAGACGCTAAAGTTGTTTATAACAACAACACGAAGTAATTATCCTGTAAAGCCTGTTGCTACAGTCTGACTGAAACCTTGTGCACCTTGAGATGCACGCACCGCTGACTGAGACACAACTGCGAACGCACGACGAATCTCGCTTGGAGTGTTCTTCGGAGTAAGAATCCATTCAGGGAGGATACCCATTTCCAAAAAAACTTTACGGAAGTCTGTGTGTCCGTCATCGATACCCATACCGATCACGATGTGTGCCTCAGTGAGGAGCATGTCATGCACCACCTTGGCAACACTACTAGCATCACAAGTTCTCGATCCCGCATCCTCACCGTCAGTGATGAATGCAACGACCGACCGGCACACGACACCACCATCTGCAAACTGTTGCACCTTGGCAACCGCTTGACCACACACCACAACCGACTGATCGTAGAGTGGGGTTCCTCCTGTTGCTTGATAATTCTTGACTGTCAGATCTTCTACTTGATCAAGTGGTGCATAAGGAGTGAGGACTCCATTGTTAAGCGTCCTCACAGAAAAGAGAACACTTGCACTTTGTTTGGATTCTTTGAGAGAAGAGATGATGATGTTGACGCCGTCTCGCACGTTCTGCTCGTTTGAAGCAAAACGGATAGAAGTAGAATCGTCAACAAGGAGAGTGACAAGTGTCACTTCACTTGCGTCCACGTTCTGCGCAGGCACCCCAAGCCCTGCTTGGATTTGTTTGCCAAGATCTGGGATGGCGAGCACTTGAAGTGCAGAAGAACCGATATCGCCACCTTGATTAGCGGCAACAAAAAGCGACTTCACATTGTTGATGTCATTAGACATGATGAACTCCAGAAAGTGTGTTGGTGGGTTGCGGGCACACAAGAGGAGTTACCCCCCTTGTGTGTGTGCTGTTACTTACTTCAACCAACTTGCCATCGGATCCATTGAGGACACGATACGCATACCAGAAGAAGCGTAACGATCGAACGCCTTCTTGGCCTCATCAGTAAAATCGACAAGACCAGGAACAACGACGGCTGAAGTGCAATCCTCGAGGATGTACACCTTACTCGCAAGACTCGCATCCTTAGAAGCAATCTCACCAAGAAGGTCATCAATCGAAGACTTCACGCAGTGCGAAGATGCTTGACCAGCAATGATGACTGCATCATAGTCAAGAAGGATGCGCAAAAATTCTGCGTTCTTCTCGGCAATGACACCAGCTCCGTTGAAGCTTGAAGTCACTTCAGGTCCAAAGACTGAGTAATTCTCCGTAAGAGGATTACCACCCTTTACCTGAACTTGGTTCTGAGCATTCCGCACATAGCTGTGGAACATCCTTGCCTCTTGCACCACACCAACAAGCGTGTGTCCAAGAGAGCCAAGCACGCAGTGCTCGGGCCAGATGTAGAGCATATACTTGCCCTTCTTCACAAGCTCTTTGGTGTAGTACGCGGCTTGACTACTAAGCCATGGATAGTTATCGACACCGATAGTATCCTTGGTAATTGCCGGGTTCACCGAAGCGCGGAGAGGCGTTGCCTGACCACCACGGATCACTCGCATGTCACCATCGATCATATCGTGCGGCAAAAGCGTCGCACCGTCTTGATCAACCCAGAAGCTCGGCGTGAAGATCTGGAATGCTTCGTGCGTATCCATCGTGGGAATAATGGAAGTGATACTTCCCATTTCACGATAGATGAATTCCGCAATGCGACGACTATCGTCAATCGCACCAGTTCCTGACCTTCCACCGACGTACAGCGTTCCTTCCTTGTGACAGAAGTCACGTTGCACATCGATGAGAAGCAGTGCAACCCGCTTCTTGTCCGTAGACGATGCGCGGATCTTGTTCTCCTTGCGAAATGCCGAAGCACTTTCAACGAGAAGCCTCAGGTTCGGGTCATACGACCACGCACCTGCGTTATTCTTGTCATAGAACGCGGGAATTGATTGATTGCCCATGATTGACTCCATAGAGTTGAGCAGTTGAGAAATGCAAACAGGATGTTTGCGCCTTAGAGAAACGCACTACTTGATAACCAGTCGCCACAACATGTTGGAGGTAAGTGCGTATAACCCATCCCTTCCGAACATGAGTGTCGAACTACTATCAACGAAGCGAGACGTGTTAGGGAACACTTTGGTTACCTGGAAGTCTCCGTTGTGTGATTCCACACGAACCACTCCATCGTCTGTTGGGACAAAGAGCTGATCGCGGTAGGCACACTTCCCTCGGATTCGCATAAGCCATTCAAGATTTACTTCTTCTACTTCTTTTTTTGCTAGACACACACCAGTGCGATCTATCATGTAGACTTTGTGGGTACGATCTTTTCCTTTTTGATACGTACCAATAAACCACATATGAGTAGAAGAAAAGACTACAGTTGCATCAATACAACAAGAAGCAATGTCGTCGAGTTTTACTTCAGCTTCAAGCACACCGTGTTCAGTATCGAAGAGATATGAACGCGTAAGTTGTGACACAAACGAAGTTACAAAACCAAACCGATCCCCCACCCAAAGAAGACTCTGTGATGAGACCACGCTTCCTATATGTTTAGGATACTCGAATGTCGTCTCAGTGACTTTCTTAAGCACACCTCCTTGAATCATAAAGATACCTTGATCGTTAGCATCTAGAATAGTTGCACCTGCACGAAACCGATCACTCATAAACCGCCAACTCACTTGCTTGTCTTCTAAAAGAACACAAGACCCATCTTGAGTAAGCAAAGTTCCAGTCTTGTGAATTCTGAATCGGAGCGACGCATCTACTTTACCTTCAATAAGCTGCTTTCCTCCTTCACGGAAGAAAGTTCCATTCTCGTGGTACACATATTTTGGAATACCACTTTCGAGCTTCGCATACACGATAGTACCGTGCGTGCTAAACACCTTCGTTGCTTCAACATTCCCAAGCACCACCTCTTTCACCAAAGAAGGAGTAAGCGGGGTGCAGTCGGGGCACACCTTGCGTGCGTGTATCTTTTTGCAAAGAGGGCACTCCGTAAAGGTAAGCGAAGAAAGTAGCGAAGAAGGGAACGGGATACGCTCATCCTTTTCGAAGACACGGGAGAACTGCGTGAGCAATTCATCAGGAAGCATGGAGTAGTGAAGTGCGGGTCTTGGGTAGCGAACATCAGGAGAAAACACTGTTACTCTCTTTTGTACACGTTCCCATTCCCTGTACTTCTTCGAGATATCTTGTGGGGTATGAATACCACTATACGGACCAGCATAAAGCAGTGCCTGCATCAGCATGACGTTGAATGCATACCAATCAGAAAGTGCAGTATGCGGACGCACAAGCGCTGCACTTGATGCTGACCTGTCACACAAGAGTGGATCAACGAACCGTGCAGTGAAGACTTTTGTTAAAAATCCTCCAAACTGCATACTGTCCGCATCAATAAGATGAGGAGCAAGGGCTTTGTCGATCATAATGTTAAGGTCATTGAAGTCTCCAATGACCACATTACGTACATGAAGCGCAGCAACCATTTCGTGAAGACGAAGAAATACTTGCACCATGTTCTGGTGAGTAACCCCTGCAAGTTCACGATACTTTCTCTCTTCATACTTAAGAAGCACTTCAGAGGAAGAAAGAAAAGGCATTGTGTACCCAAGAATAGTCACTCCTCCAACATCAGTAATGAGACTCGTTGGTCCCACTACAGAGGAAGGAAGGTCTTTTGGATATTTCTTTAGCTTTTTCTGATGCTCCTTAAGGCGGTCTTTTGCTTGTGCTTGTGCATGACGATCAAGTGCAAAATCGGAGTGATTAGGCTGCTTAAATACTTTTGCAACTTCACCATTCCGAAGGTCATAAATCAGTGCCTCGCCACCTTCACCAATGATTGAGGAAGGTTTAAGATTGGCTTGTTTGCCATAGATCATGACATTCATGGTCATTCCTTTTCTACATTAGGCCGAAGAAGTACGACCGTGAAGTCGTCCTTCAAAGGACCAGGAATAAGAAGCCCGTCGCTTACTCTCTCGATATTTATCCTAGAAATTCTTCGACGGAGCGCATCTTTATTCTCAAAAAGCGCATCATCCTTTACCCAAGAGGCAAAGTGTGAAGAATGTTCTTTAAGATAACTGAAGCCGTCAGTTGCAAGTACAACACTCTTGATACAATCAGTATCATACGTCGTCACCAGAAAAGACGGAGCAAGTTCTCCGAGCAGTCCGTAAGCAATGTAAGGAGGAGCATTATTAGGGAAAGGTCCAAGCACCACCTCTTCATCATTGATCCTGTACATGCCGTCACCACAAGAAAAGATATAGGTCTTTTTTTTGGTAATCACAACACCAAGGAGAGAGAAGAGGAAGTAGTCGTTCACAATCTTCGAAAAACTTTCCCCCATACTACTTGCAAGAACACTTAGTGAACCAAGCAACTGCATACGAATACGTTCAAACGAAAGTAGTGATCCTCGAAGTACACATGAACGAATCAGTGTACCGAGTATTGCGACGGCGATTTTGGCGCCAACTTCACTAGAAGCGCCAGATCCACATCCATCACTTACGATTGCGATAGTTACTTCATCATCGCTAGAGCAATAGAATGAGTCCTGGTTATTCTTCCAAAGTGGTTTACCGGGCAGTGTATGATCAGAACCAGGAATAGATGCAGCAACTACGCTAAACATAATAATTCCTTTCGTGTTGTCAAAGAACTTCCCCCTATTTATTAGTGTAGTACATACACTAAGTAATAGGTTATTTTTTAGCCAAAATGTTTTAAGATTTTACTTCACATTTTGACTATGTGTATATTATACACTATGTAGAAAAATATTGCAAGCATTTTATAGCAAATTCCCTACTTCTCTCTGTGGATAGCTAAAAACTATTACAAAACAAAGACTTTTTAGACCTAACTAAAAATTTGGATTACCGACACGGTAGACTTTTTAAATCGATACAGTGCCGCAGGACGCATTCTTCCTTCTTGTTTTTTACCCCCTGTTTCTTCGATGACTGAGAGGCTTTCAATTTTCTTTCGGAAGTTTCTTTTATCAAGAGGCTTGACAAGTATTGTTTCGTACGCACGTTGAAGTTCTCCTAAGGTAAAGTCTTTAGGAAGAAGCTTCTGAATAATAGTCGTATATTCAAGCTTGCTCACAAGACGATCAAGTGCGCATTCAAGAATTTCTTTATGATCATAGGCGAGCTTTTTGATAGAGGTAACTGGCACGAATCCTTCGCGAAAAGCACCTGTATACGCACAAAGGTACGCAAGCGACACCACACGACTTCTCTTGTCGCGATCGATACGAGAAAAAGTAAACAATTGCTCTTTGTACACCGAGGTGTGTGGAAGAATGGTTTTGTCTTGTAGGACTCGATCTGCGGTCTCATCACTTGTCTCATGAAGCAGGATAAGTGCCCCAGGAAGACAAGAAAGTCCTGTATATAAAGTGTTCTCTACTGGCCGAAGATATACATGAAGTATGTTATCGATCAAAGAAAAAATAACAAGGTCTGTAGCAACAAGTGCAGATGGTAAAGAAGTATGCTTCATACCTACTACTCTACTATTGGAAGTATCGACTCGTCAAATACTTTGGAGATTGATTCGGTATAAGAAGCAATATGTTGCTTGAAGTATGGAGGATGTGCTTTTTGTATTTTACCAATAACATAATACGCAATAGCAATCATAGCACCATACCCACACCCTTCCGGAAGTGGAATGTTAAGGCGCTTCCCTTCTTCTCCCCATGAAGTATTCTCGTACCCAAAACTAATAAAAAGCTCGTCTGAGGGTACCACTGTCGTGGCGTGACGAACGTACTCTACAGTCTCCACATCACGTGCCACCATTCTTCCGAAAAGTTCAATGAACTTAACTTGGAACATTCTCACTGCCTGAGTGAATTCTGAAGGAACAATAAGATAGAATTTATTGTAGGATCCGAAGGCTGGCATCGCAATCGTATCAATACGTTCTTTAATGAATTGCATAATCGCTTCTGGACTCTCACCAGTTTTTGCAAGTATCATACTAAGATACGTTGAAGTATTGTAGGTGTAAGGTTCTCGATTCTTTGGCATCACATACACACTATCTCCTTCACCTTCCAAAAGAACCTTACTTGCCTCACTTCCTTCTTTTGTAGTAATGAGCGTTACCCGCTTACCAAGCTCTTTGGCGCGGCGCGCAATAATTGGCGCATGCTTACCGCCTGACGCTGAGATGAGCACCACACCATCAATTGCAGGAATTGCCTTCAACTTCGCTTCGTAGTTACTTTCTGACGCAAAGACAGCATCAACATCTTCAAAAAGAATTCTTCCTGTTGCTTCTGCATTCCCGGACCCAACCACAAGAGGTCGAGAATATGGAATAGTAGGAAGTGGTGGAAGTTGTTTAGAAATAAAAAGTTCAAGCGCAGCGAGCACAACCGTATCGAGATCAGGAATATTCTCAAGCGTAAATGTTTGTACAGTATGAAGTGGTGATGGTTCCATGATGAAAGTAATTATTCTTGTAATGATATAAGTATATCGCTATTGTACAGAATGTCCTCCGAATTGATTACGAAGTGCAGATAATACTTTGCCAGTGAAGCTCGGATTACCATGAGACGCTTCTCTAAAGTGAAGCGACCCTTCGATAATAGGTGTAGGCACAGAGAGCCTTTTTGCAACTTCTACTGTCCATGCACCTTCTCCAGTACTTGTAACTTCTCCAGTAATATCTGTGAGATCTTCTCCATGCTCTTTGAATGCCTTTTCAAGCCAGCCTGTCAAACGAGAAGTGATCACACTTTGTGTATTGTAGATACGTGCCACTTCCGTAAGAGGAAGATTGAACTCTGACTGCTTAAGCACTGCGAATCCTTCTGCAAGGGCTTGCATCATGCCGTATTCGATACCATTGTGCACCATCTTCACGAAGTGACCTGCACCGGATTGCCCCATGTACGCGTACGCGTTCTCACTTGCAATATCTCTAAAAAGCATTTCGCACTTAGTATAGACTTCCTTTTCACCTCCTACCATTACACATGCTCCATTACGAGCGCCGGTTGGTCCCCCCGAAATCCCTGCATCAAGAAAATGAATTCCTCGCGCCACAAGCTCTTCCCCTCTTCGTACCGAATCTAAGTATGGTGAGTTACCTCCATCAATAACAACATCTCCTTCTTGCAGATATGGAGTAAGCTCGGTGAGCACAGCATCCACCGCAGTATGAGGTACCATAACCCACACACATCGTGGAGATGAAAGCGATGATACAAGTTCCTGAAGAGATGATGCGCCCCGTGCACCTTTTGCAACAAGCGATTCAACTGCTTGAGTATTCATATCAGACACCGTCACCTTATACCCCTTCTCAAGAAGATGCTCCACCATTCCGAATCCCATTTTGCCTAGACCAATGTATCCAAGTTCTTTTTGCATATATAACAATGTGTAGGTTATTACTAATTACTCTTGCCTGGTGGCATAGATATCAAGAGGCACTTTGTCGAACTGTTCAAGAATTGGTGTAATATATTTCCATGAAGAGAACACTTCTTCCGTGCTCGTAAAGAGTGTCTGGTCACCCACGATACAATCATGGATTACCCGCTCATATGCATCAGGTATCACGCCATCACTTTGTGTATATTCAAAGGAAAGCGTGCGTGACTCAAGATCAGTACCAAATCCTGGCTTCTTAGACCAAAAGGTAGCAGAGATACCTTCGTTGGGTTGAATTCTAAATGTGAGTTTATTCTGAGGACAGAGTACTTCTTGATTAGGAAGAAGAAGACAGAAGGTCTTACCTTTAAAGAGTATTTCAATTTCTGTTTTACTCTCAAGCATTCCTTTACCACTCTCTAGTACAAAAGGAACATCTCGCCATCTTTCATTATCAATGTATGCTTCTATTTTAAAGAATGTTTCTGTTTTGGAATTCTCGGGAACATCTTTTTCTTCAAGATACCCATTGTACTGTCCACGCTTCACTCGACGAAGCATATCATCTTCTGCAACAGGACGAAGCGCATCAAGCACCTTCACACGAGCGCTTCTGATACGCTTTGGGTCCATAACCCCAGGATCTTCCATTGCAATAAAGGTAAGCATTTGGAGCACATGGTTCTGACCAACGTCACGAAGTGCACCAACTTTATCATAAAAGGCACCTCTTCCATTAATGCCATCCTTTTCCCAGAGTTTAATAGATACTGATTCGATGAAGCGGTTATCCCATAGATGTTCAAAAAGTGAATTCGCAAAACGAAACACAAGAATATTCTGCACCGCCTCCTTACTCATGTAATGATCCACACGGAAAATTTGTTCTTCTTTGAAAAGTTGTCCGAGCTTTTGGTCGAGCTTCTCTGCAGAATCCCAATTATCACCAAAAGGCTTCTCTACAAGAATTCTTGTCCATCCACCAATACCACTACAAAGATCGCCAAGTCCTGAGGAATGGATATTATCGAAAATTCCCTCATACAATTCTGGCGGCACCGCAAGATGGAACACTTTATCACTACACATACCGATCACGGCATCGATTGATTCTAATTTTTTCAAAAGAACTTGATAGGCTTCGATGGTAGTGAAGTCACCATTCACGAGTGATATCCTTTTTACAAAATGTTCTTCGTCTTCTGCTTCAATAGTGAGCCCCTTTTCTTCTAACACTTCACGCACATACGCCTGTAGTTGTTCATCACTCCATTCACGTCTCGCAAAGCCAACAATAGCAAACATCTTAGGAAGATGATTGTTTTTATAAAGATTCCAAAGTGCAGGAATCAACTTTTTCTTTGCAAGATCTCCAGTAATACCAAAGATCACAATAGTGGTAGGAGCAAAAAGTGGCGGCGTAGATGAAGTACTGTTATACATAATTATAGTAGTATATCAGTAAATACTGTAACCTGCTTCATGTGAGTAAGTACAGAAGCAGGAACTTCATGGAGCGCACTTTCTTTACTAAGAGATTTTTGTAGTGCTTCTTGTTTTGATTCTCCACACGCAAACACAAGGGAGTGATCAACGCTTGTAGTAAGGAAAAGAGTAGTAACTGTCACTCGAAGTGGAATCTCATTCTTTGCACATGCATCGTAACCAACGTAAGGAAGCATATGATGTACAAAAAGTTGATCGAACTGTTCTTTGTTTTCTACAAAAGGCATAATCCCTGCTGTATGACCATCTGATCCAATACCTTGAACTGCGTACACCTTTCCGTGAGGATTTTCTCTTTTCCAAGAAACCACTGCAGTATTAAGTCGAGCAACGAATTCATCAAGCGTCCATCTCTCATACGGAAGTGTAGGAACAGGGTGCGCACCGTGTGCAACAAGAGATCGTACAAAACGAGTTTCGGATACTTTGTGATAATTATTGCGCAAAAGATTGTCACTGAACCGTTCATCAAGCATCGTCATTGTGATATGCGATGCAGAGGTAGTGAATTCACAAGCATCAAGCAAAGAACACACTGAACCACCAGAAAGGAGGAGGAGGATCGGTGTAGTAGGTGGAGTACACAATGACACAAGAAGTTCCCCTGCATTCTTAGAAGCTTCTTCTTGTGAAGAAGCAGTAATAACCTGAATAGACATATTATCTATGATATCACACAAAACAAAAAGGCACCGCCGGATTAACCAGGGTGCCCACGAGAAGAAATTGAAACTTCTTATTCGAACACGTAGCTGCGCTTCATGGCAAAGATCTTGGCCACGTTGCGCTTCTTCGCAGTGCCACTTGCGCCGGTGAGTACCAACTTCTTGTTGGAAATCTGGAGAGCAACCTTTCGGAATGCTTCCTGGATGGTACCGTAGAAGTCCGCCACCGGAGAAACCCGTGACAGAAATTCATCGACAGCAACAACTGCACCCTTGAAATGCGCTTCAATGCGCACCTTCTGAGACCAGCCGTTTTTCCTTGCTCCAGAGAGTCGGACGATGACCTCCGTGGCATCCATCAACATTTTGCCGAGTCGTGCCAAATTTTTTTCAATGGCATCTCGCATCGCCTCAGTCACCACGATGCTATGCCCCACGATCCTCAAGTTCATACCTGCTCCTCGTGATTTCACTCACCCTCTTAGGACCGTCCCAAGTGTGAGTTAACGAAGATAGTATCATAAAGACCGTGTTAAGTCTAGAGACGCTGTGAATAACGAAAAGAAGAATATGGACGGCAACTTCGTTGCCGTCCACATTCTTCTTTTTACCTACCACCTGTTACCTTACACCTAATATCTATCTTTTAGTCCACTCCTTCTCCTGCCTTACCAGCACCGACTTCGGATCATGTGTGCTATGCAAGATCATTTTGATCGCTCGTTCCATACGCATGCTCTGTGACCCTTTTACATACACCACATCCCCTTCAGTAAGTATCTTCACCAGCTCCTTACCTGCATCGATAGAAGTGTCACACATCATGATGTTGTTATCGTCCATCTTTTCGTCAAGCGCACCTTCTACAGTAACGCGCGATCTAATACCAACAGTATAAAGAAGGTGACATGACTGCGCTACAACTTTACCAATCTTATAATGCTCATCATGAGTGTGGTCACCAAGTTCAAGCATATCTCCAAGCACAGCAATCTTGCGACCGTTCGTTGAGGAAAGATCAATGTCGGCAAGTGTTTTGAGACCATGCTCCACTGCTTTTGGTGATGCGTTATACGAGTCATCAATAATCACTGATCCATTCATTCCACGAAGGAGACGCATACGTCCACGTGGTTTAGTTTGATCACGAAGAGATGCACAAGCAATCTGAGGAGGAATCGCAAGGTACTTCGCAACAAGAAGTGCAGGGAGTGCACAGTACACAGGTGACTTACCTGCAACCTCAGGAAGCACCAAGTGCTCGGTGTTACCATCAAGTGTCACCTCAGCTTCTGTTCCGGTGAGTGGATGACCGTAGAGTCGCACCCCTTGAGCACGTGCTGTTGCATCCTCATGAATACCGAAGCTCATCTTCATCGCATTTGTTTTTGGAAGTAGCTTCTGTGCATCATGATCATCTGCATTATAAATAAAAAGACCCCCTTCTTTGAGTGCAGACACAAGGTGCCCTTTCTCTTCAATCACCGCGTCACGGTCAGGGAAAAATTCAATATGCACCGGAACCTGACCAAACTGCGTGACAATCGTAATATCAGGTTTAATCCACGAAGTGATCATCTTAATATCTCCGGGACGATCAGCTCCAATCTCAAGCACAAGATGTGTTGGATACTCCTTCGCAAAAGGAACAAAGAGTCCCCGCACAAGAATAAGCACCCACCTAAGTGGATTACCCCAACCCGACTTTTCTCCAAGAATAGTAAGTGGAACCCCAAACTCACTATTCATACTCTTCTCACTACGACGGACATGAAAGTGATCCTTCATCACTGCATACACTGCGTCTTTGGTAGAAGTCTTACCCAAGTTACCTGTGACACCAATAATGAAAGGCTTATGCTTAAGAAGCGCCGCCTTCGCTTCCCAAGTAAGCACAAAGAGGATGGTTTTTTTGAAGAAATTTTTCATGGGGGGTGGTAATTAGTTATTGGTAATTAGTTATTAGTTTAGCATATAGCGAAAATGAATAGTTACAATAACTTACTAGACCTTTTTCGTGCTCTTTTCTCTGTACTCCTCCTTAGTCTTCCATACTTCGCAAAGAAGACTACACCAAGCACATCAACACCGGAGTAAACACTTCGTATCACTTGCTTATGCAAAGTAAGATGAAGTTCTTGGGTTACAAAAAAGTCTATATTCTGATAGAGTTTTTCGAGACTTTCTTTGTCACGGGAAGCAATTATGACATCATCCGCATAACGAAGGTAGTGTTTGCATCTCAATGTATGCTTCACATACCAATCAAGCTCGTGTAGATATGCGTTGATAAAGAGTTGTGAAGTGAGATTGCCTAGTGGTAATCCTCCATTTTTATAACAACTCGATAGTAAAAGTTAGCCGAGAAAGCATGATACTTCTTCATCCTTCCTTGCAATTTACGCAGATTAAGCCTTTTGTGATTTTGTTTTTTCTTAAATGCTTCTACTGCAGTAATCACATCATTCTTAACTTCTTCGTCCATCTTTCTCAGTGACCGTAAGAACTTCGCGGTATACAAAAAGTCTTCTGACATTACTGTACTTTTTTGAGCAAATTCCTAAGCAAACCACGATATACCTTTCCTTCTCGTATATCTCTCTCAGCTTCATCTAGACGAGAAAGGGCTCGTTCTTCTTGTAGACGAGTGAGCGCAAGACGAATAAGGCCAGCTTTGGTTTCGCTTGTTCCTGAAGAAATTTCCTCTTGAATGAAGTCTTCTAATTCTTTTGAAATAGGCACGGTAATTGTAGTCATATACTATAGTATAGTGTAGTACTACAGCATAGTACATGCCAACGCCGTGTATTTTTAGAAAAAATATGCTAGAGTTGCTGAAGATACTGAACCTTAACGTAAAGAGAAGGAGATTGAAATGTCAACTCAAGACCAAAGTAAACCATCTAAACCTGGTCCAATAGCTATTCCGCTAGAAATCATTAGAAAAATGCAAGAAGAAGTAAGAGAAATGGAAAGACGGCAAAAAGCAATGGAAAGACAGCAAACGGAAGACGTGGAGCTGACTGTTGGTACTCATGAAAGTTGTGGCGGACCCATCATCTACAAATCTTCCTTTAGACTAGCCTGCAGACCTCGCGAAGTCAGGTTTGGTGGAAGAAATCCGACAGAAGAAGTAATGAGTTGTTCCTGTGCGCAGTGTGGGCAAAGTTATGATCCATTGTTTCCGCCATATAGGAATCAATTAGAAGCTCACCGCAACCGACCTATCGAAGACTGAGCATTTATGCACAACAGTTGGTAGACGAACAGATTCCTAAAACGCCGACCAGGTACCCTGTCGGCGTTTTTTGCTATCTTCATGAACTATTCCCAACTTTTTCTTTATAAAACCTTATGGAGCGCGGCGGCGCGAAGCAGAGAAAATTTTTAGCAAAAAATTTTCGTGCTTTATAAAGGAAAAGTTAAAAAAGAAAATAATATTTAGAAAATTTTAGTTACGCAAATGGGCGTATTCTGTACAATCACACTTCTTCACTTTCTTCCCGCTCCCACAAGGACATGGGTCATTACGGCCATACTTCTCACCATGAGAAACAGCAGACTCCTGAGACGGAGAAGCTACATCTGGTATCACTTGTACAAATTCCTCTTGTTCTGCAGCACGTCTTTGTGCTTCTTGCGCAGCAAAGAAGTTATCTAAGTTCTCAAGGAAAGTAATAAGCTCACTACGAAGTGTTGCCTCAAGCGTCCTAAACATACGCAAACCTTCTTTTTTGTACTCCACAAGTGGATCACGTTGACCATACGCACGCAAATTAACCGTTGAACGAAGATGCTCCATCATATCAAGATGATCCATCCACAACGTATCAATAACCTGCAGCATCATAATACGGAAAATGTGATGTACTGCATCCTTGCCATACTTCTCTTCTTTTTCTTTGATAACACTATCAAGTCCTTCCTTCTCTTCCGCAAGTTCTTCAAGCATACTCTTAGTAAACGATTCATCACCTAAAAGAATCCTGCGACGTCTTCCATAAATACTCGTTCGTTGCTGGTTAAGCACATCGTCGTATTGAAGCGTATGCTTTCGCGTATCGAAATGGAATCCTTCGATCTTTTCTTGCGCACCTTCAAGTGCACGAGACACAAGCTTAGAAGAAATCGGTTCATCCTCTGGAATACCGAAGCGCCCCATCATGTTCTTAATATTCTGAGAACCGAACACTCGCATAAGATCATCTTCAAGAGACACAAAGAACTGCGTCTCCCCAACATCACCCTGGCGACCTGAACGACCACGCAACTGATTATCGATACGACGCGCCTCATGACGCTCAGTACCAATCACAAAAAGTCCACCGAGTGCAAGCACCTCTTCCTTTTCTGCGTCTGTTGCTTGAGGACCACCAAGCTTGATGTCTACTCCACGACCTGCCATGTTGGTTGCAATCGTCACCGCGCCACGCTTACCTGCTTCAGCGATGATTTCTCCTTCACGTTCATGATTCTTAGCATTAAGCACGGTATGAGGAATACCCTCTTTCTCCAAATAGTGAGAAATAGCTTCGTTCTTTTCGATAGAAATAGTACCAATAAGTACCGGCTGTCCTTTCTCATGAAGTTCTTTGATCTTCTTGGTGAGTGCTTGCCATTTACCCTTTTCTGTTTGAAAAATAAAATCAGTGTGATCGATACGGTGAATAGGATTGTGTGTAGGTATTGGTGTCACCACAAGTCCATACACTTTATAGAACTCTTCTTTGGAAGTCTCGGCGGTTCCTGTCATGCCAGCAAGCTTTTCATAAAATCTAAAGAAATTCTGGAATGTAATTGATGCAAGGGTGCGAGACTCTTGTTCGATCTTGACTGATTCTTTTGCTTCAACAGCTTGATGAATACCATCTGACCAACGACGACCTGGCTGCATACGGCCAGTGAATTCATCCACAATAATCACTTCACCATCTTTGACCACGTACTCACGTTCACGAAGGAAAAGCGCTTTAGCCTTCACCGCAATCTCAAGATGATGCACATACTTCATGTTTTCAAGAGAATACATGTTATCAATTGCAAGCGCTTGTTCGGCTTTAGTAATACCAGATTCTGTAAGAGAGATAGCTCGTTGCTTCTCGTCAACTGTATAATCATCGGCTTCAATAAGAGTGCTTGCAATAGAAGCGAAACGCTTGTAGAGCTCACTTGACTCTTGTGATGGTGAAGAAATAATAAGCGGAGTACGCGCTTCATCGATCAAGATGGAGTCAATTTCGTCCACAATCGCATAGTGATGCGTGTGTTGAGTAATCATTTCTTTGTCGTACCCAATATTGTCACGAAGATAATCGAAGCCAAACTCATTGTTCGTACCATAGGTAATATCTGCTCGATATGCTTCTTTACGAGAACACGGATTAAGGAAGTCATATACCACCTTATACGCTCCGACCTGATCGCGAGTTGCATCGTCTTCCTTCTCCTCTTCTTTAGAAAGGTGGGTACTGTCATACAAGAATGAAGACTGATGATTGATCACCGAAACGGTGATACCAAGCGCATCATACACTTGCCCCATCCACACCGCATCACGTCGTGAGAGATAATCGTTCACTGTAACGATATGTACCCCACGGCCAGTGAGCGCATTAAGATATGCTGGAAGTGTAGCAACGAGAGTCTTTCCTTCACCGGTACGCATTTCTGCGATATGGCCACGATGGAGCAAAATACCTCCGATCACCTGTACGCGATAGTGCATCATCTTAAGAGTACGACGAGATGACTCGCGTACTAATGCAAAAGCTTCAGGAAGCACCTCTTCAAGTACTTCTTTTTCTTTTGTCTTGAGTTCGTCATGAGAAAGACCTTCAAGCTTCTTTATAACCTGATCTTTAAGCGCCAGACTTCTTGCTTTAAGTTCGGTGGAACTAAGAGATTTGAGCGTCTCTTCGTAAGAAAACACCTTATCAACAAGAGGTGTAAGTGACTTTATAGTTTTTTTGGATTCATCTGGGAAAAGCTTTGTAAGAAAAGACATAGTAGAGGGATTATACCATATAATTATCACGAATGTTAGCAAGAAATAAGATATAGAGAAAGAGAAAGACGTGTGTAGTGAGTGCGCGAAGCCGAAGGCTTCGCGCACATCTCGCGCACCCTACTCTCAAATAATGCTATACTACTATACATAGAACATGTCACCATTTAAGAAACGCTTACTTTCTTGTAGTGCACTCCTCTGTTACGTTGGGGCAATCTTTCTTGGGTACTACCATTTGGTACAAATGACCTTCACACCCATGCAATCAGATGACTGCCCGTTTAGTCATCTTCTTCCTGGATCAAATCAACACACCCACCACGTACACCACACCCAGCAAGAAGCAACCTCTCTTCCATTCTTTTCTTTTGTCTTCCCGTTACTTACTCTTTTCTTTCTTCCTACTTTTCTTTGTCTTGTTTTTATAGCTAAAAAAGAGAAACCGATCGACACGATCTCATTGTTTACATTTTTTTACCCATTCCCTCCACCACTACAACTACTCTTTGCTCAAGGAATACTTCATACCAAACGTTACTAACCATAACACCTTCTTATACGTTTCTATTACACATCTTAAGACTCTGTACATTTATGACAATGACACATTACATGGAGCTTCTTGCTACCAATCAACCTTGGAACCTTATCATCTATATGGCTATCCCTGTGATCCTCGCAGAAACCATCGCGATTACCGAACTCTATCTTCTCTTTACTCGCAATACAACCACTTGGGTAAAAACACTTAGCGTATACGCAGGTATCATTGCTGGTGTTTACTTTACTGGTATCACTCTTAACCTACTCTATACCGCCGTGCTTCCAATTACAGAAGCTCATGCATGGAGAGGTCTTGGAGATATGATTGCTGTTGGTTTCTATCTTCTTGGAGTCTTTCCTCTCGGAGGCATTGCACTTCTTGAACTCAATATCATTCTCCGTAACAGAACAAGTAGAGAAAAAGAAAAGATGCATGCACTCTTTGTTGCTATCTTCCTCGTCGTTGCTCACATCGCAATGATCTTTGGAATGCTTGCACCAAAAACTCCTCTACAAAGCAAACCAAATCAGGTGCACCAAATGGAAACCATGAATATGGAAATGGAGTAACGCTCAAGTAACGAAGAGAAACGTTCTCTTTCTACATGAAACAAACCACCTCACCCATGTAACGGTGAGGTGGTTTGTTATTATGCATACTTTCCTATCACAAAAAATGTTTCCGTAGAATATGTAGCACACCATAAATACAGTAACAAAAAGAAAACTCAACAAATGAAAACAGGTATCGATGGGAGTCGATACCTGTTTTCGAAAGAACAACTGACAGATGTGTGACTATGCACGCTTTGCTGTCTTCTTTGCAGTCTTCTTAGCTGCCTTCTTAGCAACTTTCTTTACTGCTTTCTTTGCAACTTTCTTAGCTGCTTTCTTTTTTGCTGCCATAAAAATATTTTTATTATACAAAACCGAGAGCGCTTGTAATATTTTGATCACGACCGTTGATCAATGTACTCTCTTATCTATAAGTATGACACTACTACACATACACACAATAGTAGTGAAGTAAAAAGGTGTGGATAACTCACTTACATTATAAAAATACTTTTTGCAAATGCGAAGCATTCGCATTATTAGATAGTAGAAGTTAGACATTAGACGTTAGAAAATACAAAACTAGACAAATGCTTTTTTTAAATTCTCACTAAGTTCATATGCATTCCCGTGCGAGAGTAAACCGAGGTAGGAGGTGACATTTTTCTCACTCACCCTCCCAAACATTTTTCTCTTTGTTACCGTTCGTAGCACTCTATGTTTTGGAAAATGCACCCATCCCAAGAAGTCTATACCTGAAGTAAAGGTCTCAATGGATACTTTGTTTGGATGAAGTGAAAGTTTTAATCTCTGCTTCAAAAAGTCTTCGACTTTTTGAAGCAATACTTCTAGCTTATTCCTATCAGCCAAAAGAATCACAAAATCATCCGCGTATCTGATGTAGTATTTTGCTTTCACCCGATGCTTCACAAACTGATCAAACTCATTCATATAAATATTCACAAAGAGCTGTGATGTAAGATTACCGAGCGGTAGACCTTTGCCTACTTCTATGGAATGAAAGCTCTCAATGATGGTAGCAAGTAACCACACAATATCTTTGTCACGGACATAACCCTTTAAAATATCAAGCAGTATTTTTTGATCAATCGATGCAAAGAATTTTCGTATGTCGCACTTGAGTACCCAGCACGTCTTCGTATGATTTTTCGATACTTTTCTTGCAAAGCGCTCGAATCGCCTGAGTGCCCTATGTGTTCCTTTACCCACTCGGCATGAGTATGAATCAGTGATGAACGTCTTGCTAAAGAATGGATACAGTGCGTGGTAAATAGCATGATGAAGTAACCTGTCTCGTACGGACGCTTTATGAATATTTCGTGGCTTTGGGTCGGAGATGTTGAAAGCAAAATATGCTCCATGCTTGTAGGTCTTAGTAAGTAAATCATGATGAAGCGATAAAATATTACTCATGAGATTTCTCTCAAATATCTGCACATCAATGCGTGACTTTTTACCCTTCTTAAATTCCTTCCAAGCAAGCAGTAAATTCTCAAGCGAAATGATATCATTATATGAATGATTAAAAGTAATTCTCATCCTATGAAGTCTACCCCCCCCCCGAACACTTTTGCCAGTACTCGAGAAGTTAAAAAGTGGATATCTGGTGTGGACAGAGCTCTACCAAACATTACCCAAGTATCATAAATATACACTTGGTCAGAAGATAGACCAACTTCTGATTGACACAATAGAAGCAGTGGCACAAGCGAGCTTTCTGCCCAAAGACGAAAAACATCCGTATGTGCGTATCGCAATACGGAAGATGGATACGGTAAAAGTATTGTTACTCATACTTTGGGAGAGTAAGTCGATAGATGACAAAAAGTATATTGCTCTTTCTCTTCCGTTTGATGAGGTTGGGAGAATGCTGGGTGGATGGCATGGGCAACTCACGAAACAACAGACAGAAAAGAAAAACTAAAAGCCGATATGTATCGGCTTTTAGAAATGAGATAGTTGCGAGAACGGCTGAGGGGTTGTTGGCGTTCCACTGATTGTCGAGCCAGTTGTAGTTCCAGCTCCACTTGCCGCTCTGCCAGTACAAGTACAGGACGTAGCGGTTACTGTTCGGGTTCCGAAGGATTGTATAGAGTGCCTTCCATTACACCACCCCTTGAATGCTCTTAAGGTTGTATAGTATTCGGCATAGTAATGCCCTAGCACTCTATACCAAGTATCTTCATTTTTGTTACCCGACAAGTTGTACTTGTTTAGGGTGAAGTTTCTGCATACACCACTCTAGCTTAAACCGTGATCTAAGATACTCTCAGTGTATGGATACTGATTTCGGTAGCGAGCAACCCAAAAATCTTACTGATCACTCACGTATTCACCTACTCTCGTTGTTAATTGTAACACTTGTCAAAATATAAAAAGTAAGGGCCCTGCGAAATGCAGGGCCCAAGGACTAAGTCCAAAGGATCCAAGAGATCCAGGTGGACAAAAACAAGTCCTAACTTACGAGAACGGCTGAGGGGTAGTTGGCGTACCGCCGATCGCCGAGCCAGTAGCAGTACCAGCTCCACTTGCCGCCCTGCCAGCACAAGGACAGGACGTAGCGGTCACTGCGCGGGTTCCGAAGGACATCACCATCGAAGGTGATCACGCCCTGAACCTTCTTCCATTCCTCGGGAATCTTTTCTTGATTGTTCCAGAGGTCGAAGAAGTGGTCGGCATTGAGCGGGGTGCTTGCGGTGTCTGCGATGATTCGCATGCGACGGGTTTCGCCGTCGACACTCGACTTGCCTTCCAGCCAGTCCGTGGTGAGCTTCACCTTACTGTAGTCGTCGAGAAGGCCGAGAGCTGCCGAGCGTGAGTTGCGCGCTTCTGCAAACGACCAGCCTTCACCGATAAAGGAAGCAAGGTCGATCGCAGGCTTCTGTTGCGGCTGATTCAGAATGCCCTGAAGCACGTCCGCAACACTTGTTGCGTCACGCGTACCGTCGACGACCATCATCGAGATTTTGGCCCACAATTTGAAACAACGAACGATTGCATTGTCATTGCTCATGACGTAACTCCTACATAATCTTTGTTACTCACAAAGATCCTCTGTAGTCCGAGGAGGAACCATAACCGTATGGTCATAGCGAGAAATGTCCTAGAAATAGGATACTTTTCGCTATGACCATACGCAAGTTAGAATATCAAAGAACTACAAACACACTATAACACTTAACTGTAAAAGTCAATCAACTACGACTTAAAACTATATATTTCAGTGGATTTTTTGGTTTTCTGAAGTAAACACTTACCAATAACACTTCCTAAACACACAAGCTCGTTTGCGTCATCAATGTGTGTGTATGAATAGAGCAACACCTCTAGGGATACTAGGAAAAATTCACGAGCACTTGTCGTTGATAGTTAGATTGCACTTGTCTTTGGGTTTTACATAATATTGAAACAAGCGACGCCGAAGGCGTCGCTTGTTTACCCCCTATTTACTTATTGCTATTTACCAACTACTTCTTTTGCTACCTTCGCCTTATACGAATGCTCCTTTGCTACACACTTACATCCTTTAGGGGCGATATATTCATTCACAAACTCTTCTCCGTAATCGTATACAATCTCTTCCCCCTCTTTAATAGACTTTGTTGCTTTGATGAATACTCTACCTTTAGTAATTTCACTCTCGGCGTTCGCTACTTCTTCACACGCATGATTACAGTAGCGCGCAATATTCCATCTCACTGAACCATCAATAGTCTTATTACGATGCACCTCGAAGAGATACTGATTGGTGTTCACCTTCTCCGCTTCTTCTTTGTTCAAAATGTTACCAATATATTCGATGATAAGTTCCCCTTTCTTAATATCTTCTCCTGCGAAGAGTCCAAGGCCTGCGAGTCCACGCTTGACCTTCACTGCTTTGAAGTGATGATCTGGGAGTGTGCGAGTAGCTTTTTCTTTTTTACTATCTTTTGGTGTATGCTTAGTAACTTTTTTTGCAAGTGATTCAAGCTTCTGCTTAGAGACACTGCTCCCCTTTTTCAAAATGATTGACTGCTTTTTCTTCATGGTATGTACAAGCATACCATCAAGTAGCAAATGAGCAAAAAGAAATGCCCCACACGTGGGGGCTTTTCAAGAGGTGAATTGTGTACACGTAACAACTTATTGCGTAACAAGAACAAATGTCGGAAGAAGAAAGAAAGGTTCTCCTGACCAACTGTATGGTCTGTTTGGAATAGGAATACTAACTTGCGGATTATCTATTTCTTTAAGAGTTACTCCTCGCAAAACCTTCTGCTCTCCTTCATAAGTATTGCCACTTGTTTTGATGGTATATATTCCTCCAACCACAGGAACTTCAAAACTTTGAAGAGGACAAAAGTAACTCCAGAGAAACATATCTGCCGGAACAACACACTTAATCCTGGCACCAACCCTTGCTTCTGCAAAAGTAAGATCTCCTAATCTAATTCCTCGTCGCATTGCACTCTCCTTTTGTACAAAAAACAAAAAGAACTACACGCTCTTAACACTAACACAAAGAGAATACTACACACAAATTCCTTTTCCATTATCGGTGCTTTTTTTACTAAAGTTTGCTAGTATAGAATTATATGAAAACAGTCCCAGAACAACTTACCAAACCTTATGATCCACAAGGAGAAGCTTCTATATATAGTACATGGGAGAAGAGTGGCTACTTCAATCCAGATAATCTTCCTGGGGAGAGAAAGGAAGCGTATACCATTATCATGCCACCACCAAATGCTAATGGATCCCTTCATGCAGGACATGCGCTTTTTGTTACCGTACAAGATATCCTCATTCGCTTCAATAGAATGAATGGAAAGAAAACTCTTTGGCTTCCAGGGTCTGATCACGCAGGATTCGAAACTCAATCTGTGTACGAAAAGAAACTAGAAAAAGAAGGACGCTCTCGTTTTGGAATGGACAGAGATGATCTCTACAAAGAGATTCTTGACTTTACTCTCTACAATAAATCCTTCATGGAAGGCCAACTACGCCAACTTGGTGCCAGCTGTGACTGGTCTCGTGAAGTTTTTACCCTTGATGAAAAAATAATCAAAACAGTATACACAACCTTCAAGAAATTAGACGATGACAAACTTTTGTATCGAGGAAAGCGTATTGTTAACTGGTGTACCAAGCATCAAACATCACTTTCTAACCTTGAAACAGAACATGTCACACGCAAGGACCCATTTTACTATTTTAAATATGGACCGTTTACTATTGGTACCGTACGTCCTGAGACAAAATTTGGAGATAAGTACGTAGTGATGCATCCTGATGACGAGCGTTACAGACAATACAAACATGGTGATAAACTCACCGTAGAATGGATCAATGGTCCAATAGAAGCAACGATTATCAAAGACGAAGCCAGTGACCCTGAATTTGGGTCTGGTGTTATGACTATCACACCATGGCATTCAAGTGTTGACTTCGATATTGCAAAAAAGTATGACCTTGATTTTGAACAAATCATAGATGAGAAAGGTAAGCTACTCCCCATTGCTGGAGAATTCGCAGAAATGAGTATCAAAGATGCGCGCGCTAAAATTGTAGAGAAACTAGACGCAAAAGGACTTCTTGTAAAGATTGATAATGACTATTCTCATGATGTTACCGTATGTTACAAGTGCGAACGAGAACTTGAACCACAAGTAAAACCACAGTGGTTTATCACCATGAAGCCATTAGCTGAAAAAGCTATCCAGGCAGTAAAAAACGGAGAAACAAAAATCCTTACAGAGCAACACGAAAAAGTTTTCTACCACTGGATGGAAAATATTCAAGACTGGAACATATCAAGACAAATTGTCTGGGGTATCCCAATCCCTGCGAAACTGTGTACAGCATGTGACTCTGGTTTTGTTGATATTGATAACAAACTCACAACATGTAAAAAATGTGGTGGCACCCTTATACAAGAAACAGATTCATTTGACACATGGTTCTCCAGTGGACAGTGGCCGTTTGCTACGCTCATGAATACAAAACCTGATGATTTCAGAACCTACTACCCTACACAAGTCATGGAGACTGCCGCAGACATACTTCTCTTTTGGGTTGTTCGTATGATGATGCTTGGAATTTATATCACAGGCAAAACACCATTTAGTCATGTCTATCTCCATGGCCTTGTGCGCGACGCTCATGGAAAGAAAATGAGTAAAAGTAAAGGTAATGTTATCTCTCCACTTGAAGTCTCAACTGAATACGGTACTGATGCGCTCCGTATGGGTCTTATTGTTAACAATGCACCTGGTGTTGACATGAACCTTGACGTCAAAAAAGTTGGCGCCTACAAAAAGTTCGCCAACAAAATTTGGAATGCAACTCGCTTCGTGCTTGAGAAAACTACAGACTTCGAAGATGATGCGCCTGCAACCTTTACCGAAGAAGATAAGGCAGTCTACGATGCGTGGAGAGTAGTTCAGGCAGATATTACAAGCGACTTAGAAAACTATCGCCTTCACCTTGCTTCTGAAAAGATCTATGACTATTTTTGGAAAACGTTCTGTGACGAAATTATCGAAACGAGAAAAACAAGAATACTCGAAAACAAGGATAAATCCAGTGCGCAACTCCTTCTCCTTACTATGCTTCGAGAGCTTATAATCGCAACACATCCGTTCATGCCATTTATCACCGAAGAAATTTGGGGTTATATCAAAAAAGACACCGACGACCTGCTTATGGTGACAAGGTGGTAGAGAAGTAAAAGAATACAGATAACAGATCATTTCGCTGACAGAATATAGAAACACAAAGAATACAAGGGCGGCCGCCCTTGTATGTATCTGTCGTCTATCTATCTGTGTTCTGTTGTCTGTACTATTATACCTGTGGATATCGTAGTAAATTATTGACTTCCTTGGTTGTATACTGTATTCATACATAACTTAACTGTCTATTGCTATGCTTAAAGAAAAAAAATCATTTTTCGAACGTCTCGCCGGATCGATTAGTGTGGAAGATGAAGACGACGTTGTCGACTTCGCACCTGATGAAAGTGAGGAAGAAATGGAAGAAGTGCCAATTAAGCATACAACGCCTAAAGTAGTTTCGGCACACCAGCCTACTGTTGCCGCACGTCCTAAGCACCATGTTGTTGAAGATGATGGAGAAGAAGTTGATCCAGATCTTGAAGAAGGGGAACTTTCTGTCGATGTATACCAAACCCCATCCGAAATTATTATTGAAGCAATGGTTGCAGGAGTAAAGCCAGAAGATCTTCATCTTTCTATTACTCGTGATATGGTAACCGTCAAAGGTCGTCGTGACGGTAATACTCAGATTAGTCATGACGATTATTTCTATAAAGAACTTTACTGGGGATCTTTTACTCGCACCATTCTCCTTCCACATGAAGTTGAGATCGAAGAAGCAGAAGCAGTAGAAAAACACGGTCTCCTTATCATCAGACTTCCAAAGGTAGACAAGGCACGTCAGACAAAGTTGAAAGTAAAGAGTATCTAACTATGCCAAAAAGAAAACCGCAAGCACCGCTTGCGGTTTTTGCATAAGATCTCACTCTTTTGCTCTTAAAGATAACTAGCACCAAGGGCTGACGACCTCTCCAGGTAGAGCTTAACAAGATCCATATCAAGAGGATCTGTGGCTTTACCACTCTTTCGTAATCTTCCTTGCGCATCCCAACTAATGCCTGGATACTTTTGAAGTATCGGTTGCAGGTTCGTATACGTGTCTGGGCCGAGGCCTCCACCAACAGCAACACCTGATTCTCCGAACACTGCTACAGCAATATCCACAAGAGAAAGCATTTCTTGAGGGTCAAACGGGGTGCCACGCCCCATACCATAATCAATGAGAATATAGTAAACAAGACCTTTATATTCCTCTAACTGGGACCGAAGAGGGATATCTTCCTCTTGTATTTCTCTAATAGCAGGTTTACTCACTTGAAGAATAAGAGAGAGGTTTTTAGGTTTGTCATAGACAAACTCTCGCAACATCCTGGGGTCAGGCCATACCATATCAAGCTGAAGACCAGAGATACCATTCCCTGCAAGAAGACAAGCAAAATGAAGATCTTGGACCTGGGTCGGTGAAGGATTATCGTAATCAGCATAATGGAGCACATTAAATACTGAATCATCTTCCACAAACAATGCCTGTAACTGATCTCCGTTAAGCCAAATATTCTCCCACCCAGTCCGCGTTTTGATACCATGCATTGTCTTGTAACTCATCATAGCGCCGATATGAAGAACTCTTTTGACACCCGGATGAATCCACTGTTTCGCAAGAAGAACTTGATCACGAGAAGTAAAATCTGTGACACCAATGTACGAGCGACGTTCCATTTCTTTCCCTTTCGTAAAGTAAGAACACTTATTGTTACTCTAACAGAAAAAGATAAGAAAAACAAAAAGCCCCTTCCGGTGCTTTTTGTTGTAGATATACTGTAAAAGTAAAGAGTCTTTACGGAATAGTTACAGAAGTCACATTAGAAGAGGATGAGGTTCCTCCAATGTTAAATGCTTTTACTTGATAGTAGTACGTCAAACCAGAAACAATAGAGAAGTCAGAATATCCTGTGACGTTTGCTGAGGTAGTAGCAATACGAGAGAAATTCACCCCGTCAGTTCCTCTTTCAACGTAAAAACCATCCTCATTTGAAGAGTTATCGGTCCACGTTGTAAGAACATATGAGGTACCACTCGCATTAACATAGGAACTTGCTGCGTTACTTGGTGTTGCTGGTGCAGGAATCATATACGTAACGACTGCAGCAACCCTACTTAAACGAGCACCTCCGGTTCCTGAAGTAAGCACAGCACCCACTTCAAGCGTAGTAGTTGAGGTCTTGGTGGTGTATGGGTAATAATACGCTGTAGCAAGACTAACAGGTGTCGTCCCTGTAAGACTATATGATCCCTGATCAGCACTGTTCACTCCATTAAGACGATAAAACACATTCATGACAGAAGACTTATTAGAAACATTCCTCGATGCACAGGGAGTAATCGCAACACCGGTAATCGTCGCACCATTAGGAACACTCGAAAGAGAAACGGAATAAGAATCACGATTACCAACAGTAGAGGTATATACGTAATCAGTTACCCCGTTACAAGAACTCTCATCCACTAAAGTATAGTGTGTAGTTCCGGTTGAAGGTGTCCAAGCACTGTAAGCACCAACGCCAGAAGGAAGCAGATCTGACGTAGATAGTGCGTTTGCAACAAAAAATGCTCCGACCGCTAATAATCCAATATATTTTTTACTCATGAATGAAATTAACAAATTATTTTAATAACAGTAATAAGTGTAACACGATAAGAAGTGACGGGGGGGGTGGATAAGTACTACGAAAATAACAAAATCGCAACTGCGGTTGCGCTCATGACGAAGATCATGGTCAGGCTCGGTCACTCATCTGCCTCGCTTCGCTCGAAGCAGATGTGCGACCCCCATTCGAGCCTGCACGAACATGACGAAGGTCATGTTCTCTCCCAGCACCAAATAACAAAATCGCAACTGTGATAGAGGCAAGCTCGGTCACCGCTACGGCTCGCTTCGAAAAGTCATACTTTTCTCATCTCGGCACGTAGCCTCGACCCCGAGAAAAAGCGACAAAAATATCTTTAGAAAATACTTCTCTCAATTTTCTAAAGATATTTTTGTAGACCGCTTTTTCGTTCGAGCCTGCACGAACATGACGAAGGTCATGTTCTCTCCCAGCACCAAATAACAAAATCGCAACCACAGTTGCGATTTTGTTATTTGGTGCTGGGAGGCAGGCTCGAACTGCCGACCCCTTGCTCTTCAGGCAAATGCTCTACCAACTGAGCTATCCCAGCATTTCTTTACCTCGAAAGGTCATGCTATTGTACCACAGCACAAAATGATTTTCAACGAAGTCTTTCGTGCATTATTGCCCAACTTTACCACCTTGCAAACCTTGTAAAACTTGATTAATCACTCTTGCTTCTGGGAGCTGATCTTTGAGCTGATTAAGCTGCATAAAAGTATCCTGAAGGTGTGCAGCGTTACCCATAACAACATCTAGTATTGGTTTTAGATAGTAATATGTTCCACCTAATACTCCAAGAATTACAAGCCAGTACAAAAGACGAAAGGCTGTTGCCATGTACTGCTGACGCCTAATTGTCTTCAACACCTCATGATTCTCAAGAGTCATTTGATAAATAGCATCAAGCTTTTCTTCATTGGTCATATTTTTTCCTAACATATAGTAAGTATAGCATTAAAATACACAGAAGTAGTGAAGTTATTCAGTCTTAAAAATCGTTAGAATACTAGTTTGATGTTAACACTCTTGACGGGAATCGGTAAAGACTCATTCTCCGCTCATTTTTCTAACCTCCATCAAAATAACCCCCAATATGTTTCTCCCTTTTCCTTCACAAACACCCCAAAGAGTATCATTCCATGTATTTCCTTCAACGAGTTCTTTGCCGTTTGTCTCTTTTAATTTAGACGCCATATCTTTTGTACTAAACTTTTGGAGAAGAAGACCTATCATAATTTTTATACGTTTATCTTCCCAATTTTTATCAACGTGATCATACTTACGTAAAACATCAGCAATAATTTTGATATTCCCTGCTGTCATTCTTGTGTCGGTAAATAAATCATTAGAGTACACAATATCCTCTGCGTACCCTCTTAATTTTAAAGATTCTTTAATTTCTTGCTTAGCTTCTTCATTTACAACACTCCAATCAATATTAAAAAACTTAGCTGCCTGATATGCATGTTCCACAGTTGGATATGTTCGACCTTCCAAAACAACAGGTACAGCATAAAAGTTAGATAAAAAAGTTCCGTGAAAACTAAGCACTGCAGTTTCTTCTGTCAATGAAGAATAGTCGACACCTGACTCGTTCACATGAGCCATTACTCGAGCATATATTTGGTCTATAATATTAAGAGATTTTTCTTCCATGTCTTTATAGTATCTTATTATCTTCCTCTTTTCAACGATTTCCTTTAAATCAACTTTAGGATCAATAGATTTTGAAACCGGTAAAATATTAACTGCATCTTTATAAATATCTTTATTTGCAACATGTGTTCTTTTAACATTATATTTATCTATCTCACTTCTAGTTATGTCCGCCTCGGCAACAGCACAAAAAATCTGAACCTCAGGATTTAAGTCATGAATTAAATCTTTTAAAAATTGCAACGTTCTTCCGGTAGACGTGTTATCATCACAAATTAATACAGATTTAATACTATTTTCAGAAAATTTCATAGCATTTGACTGTGTTAAATTACTACTACCTTCTTCATTAGAAAACTGTTTAAATGAATGTAAAGAAACTGGTAACAATTCTAACTTCGTACCGCTCTTACTCATTTTATCCATAAATACTTTAGTGGTCACAGCAAACTCTGTTCCTCCAGATGGCACCCCTACAACCACATCAATATTTTTATATCTATCTGCACAAAGTAATGACGATCCTATAATAGTTAACGGGTGTGTTGCTTCTGGTCTGGTGACATAAAAACTGGGAAGTTTATATTCTTCGTGATAATCCATCAACCTAGTAACCACCTCGCCTACAACTGAAGCTATGTGAGTGTAGTCAATTGTCTTTATATCGTTCAAATCACTATTTAAAATCAAATCTACCGAACAACTAATAACAGATTCTACACACGCAATTAGTTTAGTTCTGAGAACTTCATATTCCTTAGTTGTGTCTATATCTTGTAACCCAACTTTTTCTTGATAAATAAATGTGTTTAATATTGTTATTAAACTATTTTTTAGATAATCTAATAATAAAAGTTTTTCTAATTTAGAAAGTGTACTATCCTCCAGCGACTCTATGATCCTATGTACAGTGTCTTGGTATTTCTTAATTTTTTGAACTGATGTTAAAGCAGCATCCAAACTACAAATATAATCATACCCTCTTGTTGTTAACAACTTACCACCGACACTTTCACTTTCTTTTTTAAAAAATTGAGATGAAAAATTAAAACTAGATACCTCAACAGAGCCGTCCACTAATGTATTTTCTTCAAAAAATGAAACTACACTTCTATCAATACTTGGCATCGACAGAAGCACCCTTCTTGCTTCTTCTTCATTGTTTGTTACAACACTACGAACTTCTTCTTTATTAATACTGCTATCAAGTTCACTCACATCTAGAGATTTTTTATCTAGTGATATACCTCTATCATTCCAAGGAGTATTTTCCATACTCGTAATTGTAACATTTATCGTTTAAGAACATAACAAAAATACAGCTATCTGTTTAATGTTAACACTCTCGGCGGGAATCGGTCACGGAACTTTTCCTCACTTTATTCGTCAATAAAGTTCCGCGACCTCTATTCAATTTCGGCGGGAATCACTTCGTTTTCGGTCACCATTTTGGTATTTTACTTCATCACTTCGTGACTCATAAAACACTCAAAATCTCGACCCCGAGAAAAACCGACAAAATTACATTCTACAAAAGTCAGAAAGAAAACTTTTGTAGAATATAATTCCGTAGACCGGTTTTTCGTTCGATTCCGCACGAAAGCCAAGCAGTTGGCATTCTCTCGGGCACACTATAATAAAAGACCGAGGAGTGTCTCGGTCTTTTATTATAGTGTGCCCTGTAGGTCTCGGAATTGTAGGTGCCAATCTCCACAAGGGTTATTTAGCTACTTTGGATGTTCTAAACTCAACCCTCTCGGTCTGGGCATATATATTACAAAGAGAGCAGTTACTCGGTATTTTTGGCCAAAGGAGGCTCTTCCTCTAAGAGGGTTACCATCTCGAACTATAACCTTTCACTGGTAAACCAAGTAATGTTATTTAATTATTTTTCTTTGTTAAAATCGATGCATCCTGTGTACTTTTAAAAAACATTTAAATTTTAGACATCAGAGAATTATTCAATTCCACCTAGTATCCTTGCACATCCAGTATATATTTTTTCACCGTTAAAATTTAATTCTGCAATATATGTATAGATTTTTCCATCCACATCGATACAGTTTTTCTTTTCAAAATACAAAATTACATTTTTCTTAGTTCCAGTACTATTGTTATCCAATAACTCAACCAAATCACCCCTGTATTGGAAGTTATCCCTGTAATCTTCTTGCCATGTTCTACTTAATACCCCAACAAAATTCATTTTTTCCCGAACTAAAACAACATCGACGGACACATTTTCTTGATTTATATGTAGACCTTTAATTTTTGCATTCCAAACGGAGTCTTTGTTTCCTGTGATGTTTATTAAAATATTTTCTGTGTTAATTTCTCTCTCTATTTTGTTCCAACCATCGGTTGTCAAAAAAAATGGTAGATAGTTATTTATTTTACCAGTTCTCCAAAAAAGAACAAGAAACAATACCAAAAATATAATTATAAAATTAATATATTTATTATCTTTCTTCATACTTATATTATATCATTAACTGGAAGGTACCCCTTTCTTCAGACACACATTCTAGGTTAATTGTATCCTAGCCTTTCTTCTTTCATAAAGACCCTTTCAAGCCAAAAGGGTTTGTTAACATCTACTCTAATCTTTTGATTTCATTAATAACTTCTTCGAACTCAATAGATGCTTTTTTTATATGCTTTTCAAGTATTTCAGAAAGTTTTATTTTTGCTAGTCTATATTTCTCCGAATTAATCTTTTCTAACCCATTTATGTCTTTATAAATAATATCATGCTCTACTTCTGCCCAAGCATGATGAATAGCAGAAGTAATCTGTATTTCACATTTTAGTCCTGCAAATGGTTTATATTCCGCTAACGCTAACCTTTTTTTACCAAATGAAGCAATAATATGTACGGCAGAATATCCATTTCCGTTTACTTTTTCTTCAAGACGAAACAACCCTGTAATTTCTTTTTTAAGGTCATTAACAAATTTTGTCTTATCTTTTTCTGTATAGAATATAATTCTTAATCCTACAAGGTCTTCAATATCATTTATTCTTTTATAACTTTTTCCAAGTGCCTGTTTACGTTTTATCTTTTCCTCTAATCTAGTCAAATCTTTTACTCTACTATGGAGTTGATATTTGTAACCACCTTGAACAAGTAACGCTTCGATTAGCTTATACATTGTAGAGGAGAACAACTCATAATTTTGTTTTTCTGCTTTAAAATCAGAGATAATTTTTTTCTCTTAAGAGGTCTGAACCTTCTTTTATTATTATAAATAATTTGTTCTATTGTCTTAAAAAGATTTTTTAACATGATTCTTACAAGAAATATTGAACAGGTGGTTCAAAATATTTTATTAATAACCTCATTATAACACTAATTAAATTATTTTTTGTAAAGTAATTTTGTCACAAAATCCTTTCTTGCTTGTTATATATAGTATAGGGAGTAATTAGTCGCTACTTTCTCAAATATTTATTAAGTAATCACAATTAATAAAACTATGAAAAAGATTCTATTAAAAATTAGTGCGTGGCGAGCACCTCTTACGTTTATTGGTTTAACAGTTTTTTCTATTGCACTTGTAACAACATTGTCTGCTTCAGCTGCAAACTATTCTCAAATCACATCTCAACTTGATCTTGGAAGTAGAGGTGAAAATGTTACAAATCTTCAAATGTTTCTAGCTGCAAATCCTAGTATTTATCCAGAAGGAATGGTAACTGGGTATTACGGACCTCTTACAGAGGCGGCAATAAAACGATTTCAAAGTCAGTATGGAATTGATTCAGTAGGTAGAGTTGGTCCACTAACAATGGCAAAGATTAATAATCTTATTGCAAATGGTGGATGGAATGGAACAGCAGATATTTCTGGTCCACAATTCTATGCTGTTAATCAATCTATCGGATCTAATTCAGCAACATTTTCTTGGACAACAGATGAAAATGCAACTGCTAAAATCTTCTATTACACAGATTGGATCAAAATGAATGAAGGTGATATTAATTCTGTAGGATTTGGTTCAACTAATGGATGGACTGCTGTGAACGATGGTGTTGCTCGCACTTCACAGCAAGTTACAATCAATGGACTTCAATCAAACACAACATATCATTATGTGGTTGTCTCAACAGATTCATCAGGTAATGTAAGTGTCTGGAATCCAAACACAACCTTTAAAACAACTTACTAAGTAAGTTAAGGTTTAAAATCAAAACAAAAATACACGATATTATTCGTGTATTTTTGTCTTAGTGAAAACAACCCTCTCGGTTGGTCTCAGAGATAATACCCAAAAACACCGGCCTGTTTTAACTACTTTAGCCTTGTGGTATAAGGTTAAAAGTGTTAACTTTTAAAAATGAAAATAAAAAAACAATAAATATTGCCCAAATTGCGGTAGTTTTAATACTAAGAAAAGAGGTAAAGAAAACGGAATACAAACATATAGTTGTAATGAATGTGGAAGAAGATTTAGAAACGAAAGAAGAGAAAGAAACAATGAGTATCTGTGGAATGAATATGTATTTCACAAACAAACAATTAGAGAATTAGTTACTGATACTGGACATGATAAGAAGACAATACTTTCATATTTAGAAACCTTTGAAGTAAAGACAAAAGAGCATACACCAAGACCGATACATCTCGTTGTAGATGCTACTTACTTCGGTAAAAGAAAAGAATCTACTTCATGGGGTATAATACTCTTTCGTGATCCTGTAAAGAAAGAAAACTTGTGGTGGAAGTTTGTAGATACAGAAAAAGAAAGTTACTACAGAGAAGGTAAAGAAGCTTTAGAAAAATTAGGTTACAAAATACTTTCAGTAACATGTGATGGCTTTAGTGGAAATATACCAGTTTTTAAAGGTATTCCAATACAAATGTGTCATTTTCATATGAAGCAAATAGTTGTACGCAATGTTACTCTGTTTCCAAAAACAGAAGCAGGTCAAGTGATACTTGCTATAGCTAAAACAATTACACATACAAACAAAGATGACTTCGCAAGAAGACTTAGAGAGTTTCAGGTTGTGTACAACTCATTCCTTAATGAGAAAACATATCACCCAGAAGGTAATTGGTCATATACTCACGACGGGGTAAGAAGTGCTCACCATTCGTTACTTTTATGGTATCCGTACTTGTTTACCTATCACAGTAACAAATCCATACCAAACACAACAAATACATGTGATGGTCATTTTTCCCATATCAAAGATATAGTCAGAATACACAGAGGGATGAATCTTTTCCTTAAAAGGAAAGTATTGAATTCTATTCTCTTAGAATCAACTATTGCTCCCAAAGGGAAGTAAAGAGAAAGCAAAAAAACCAGCTGAATTAGGCCGGTGTTTTTGGGTATTATCTCTGGTCTCACTACACTGTGCCCTCGGCGGGAATCGAACCTACAATAACTCCTTAGGACGGAGCTGTTATATCCATTTAACTACGAGGGCGGACTTCCTTATACTAACACAAAAACAGATCACCTTCATGTGACCTGTTTTTGCCTGCTTTATTAGCCTCTTATTACTCAGCAATACCAAGTAACTTAGCCATGTGTGAAGGATTAAATCCGATCATTACTTCATCACCAATCTTAATTACTGGCACACCAAGTTGCCCTGTCATTTCCATCATCTCTTTACGCTTTTCGAGATCTTGTCCTACATTGTAATCAACAAAAGGAATACTCTTAGCAGCGAGCCATTCCTTCGCCATGTGACAAAAATGACATGTCGGAGTACTAAAAATTTCCACTTTCTTTGTTGTTTGTGTATCTTGTGTATCCATATACTTCGAGTATACAAAATTTACTAAAAGAAACAAAACTTGGGTGTTGATGTATTCAAAGGAATACTTTTGAAAGTAAATGCCCCACAAGGTATCAACTTGCGGGGCTATTTTGAGTGAATCTTGTAACTTAACACACGTTAAAGGTTACATTCAGGTTAGTATTAAGACATTCTTTTCCAAAAACTTGAACTTGCCGTACTTCTTGTGTTACTTCTTTCAGCAACTTCTCAGCAACACGAACATCGATCTTCAATGCTTTCAACTTTGGATCAAGACCAAGCTGTTCAACAAAAAACCTTGTCCAGATATCCGGATTGTTTGAAGCTCTTTCTTGCATTTCCTCGGTAGAAAAGAACTCGTATGGTGAATGCGTTCCGTTGTCTCCACCCCAAACATGACGAATCTCTTGCTTCAGCTTCCCCACCATGTCATAGACAATAGGAAGACCTTTTGCAAACTCATCAGGGCGTGTTGTGATCTGCACCCAAATTCTCTTTGGATAATGCCACCAACCTTTCGTTTCCAATTCGCAACTACACATAGCAGAAACATGAGCCATAAGGTGATCCGTTTCTACCGCATGTAACCCAGAAAGAAACGAAAACAGGTGTTTTGATTCTCCGAGTGTTATCTTTTCATAACCAAGCACAGTTCTGTCTGTCTGACTGTTAACTTCTTCAGTTTTGGGACCTCCTTTGAAAGGAAATGTTCTGTGTACCTCGGGGCTAAAGATGTCGAAAGGATTAGTCTTTCCACCCCACCACGGCAATTCATGATGACTTTGATAAAGGGCTACAAGCATTTGGATTTCTCCATTGTGGTTAGAAACAACGTAATACTGTAACAATCTCCAAGAATTAGCAATAGTCGTGTTTTTACTTCGAAAAAGTCTTTTTCCACCAAATACCAAGACGTTCCCAAACATTCATAGTGTTGCGTACAGGACTTACCGGTGTTGTATTATCATCATAAATAACAATTACCCCTTCGCCTTGTTTTACTACCGGGTAGGTAGTTCTAACATACTCCTCGAACCCCTCTTCTGTTCCGATAATCTCAACTCTTCGCTTTGCATCTGTAACTTTTGCCTCAAGATCACTTCTCTCTTGTATAGAATCATCTCTAAGCTTTGCAACTTCGATACGTTTGTCATTAAGTTCCATAATAGAACGAAGCAAAAGTACGATAAGGAGAAAAAGTATCACGATTGTCATCCGTGAATACAAAAGAGTTCTCACCATGTGTTTATGTTGATATTCTCGCATGGCTTTGCTAGTATATAGTGTATCACGTCTCTAATATAAAAAAGACACTTATACAAGTATGATTTTTAACGCAAAAAACAGAAAAACAATACAAAAAGTTTGGGCTATTATTTCTATTCTCGCTATCGTTGGCATGATTGGTTTTAGCCTTATTCCACTTTTTAGGTAGAAAAAACCACCCCGATGCAAGCATCGAGGAATCTAGGTGTTCGCTTTGCTCACACTAGATGCAAAGCAGAGCCTCGATGTAGTCACACTGTTAACTCCTCGGCCAGGAAGAGAAAAAGAGTACTTTTTTCTCTTCTCTTACTCTACGTTGTTAATAAAAGCAGACAAAAGAATACAGATATCCAGAACACAGACGAAAAGGGTGCGGTCGCGAAGCGACCGCACCCTTTCTGTTATCTGTTCTCTGTATTCTGTTATCTACACTACCCTCTCCACTGCTCCAAAAAATGCTGGAATGCAATAAGATGTGTTCTCGCATTGAACTGTAAAGGATATTCCTCTTCATCAAGAATAGCAAGCTGGCTAGTGAGCAACTCAAGAACTCTTTCTTTTTTCTCCCACACAAGTTCCACTGTTTGCTCTCCTGTATCTTTTGTTGTAGGTATCCCCTTTTCTCCCATAACACGCGCTATAAAAAAGATTATTTCATATCGCTTCGCAGGAACCGCTCGATACTCATCATATCTTCCAAGATAATCAATCACAAAAACATCGCAACCAATCTCTTCTTTACACTCACGAATAAAAGCACCACCTAACGTTTCTCCTTTTTCTACCCCACCACCAGGAAAAAGATAATGTCCTCGCGCATGAAGTAACGCAATATCTCCTTGATCATCAATAATAATTCCTTTTACTGTAGGTCTAGAAAAATAAAACTTAGGCTCTTGTATCGAGTTCTCGAAAATGTCAGTATCTTTAAGTACAAAAAGTGGTTCAAGCTCCATACCCCTATGGTACCACACTTCTTCTCCCTGAATTTCTTTCTACGACTTTCCGCATCTCTTCCGCAACTGTCAGCACCTCTTCCGCATCTGTCCGCGTTATTGTCTGCGTGGTCTGTTTCGGTCTGCGAGGTCTGCGACTACTACTTCTCGTTTGGCTTCATCATCTCAAGGAACGTATCATGCGAAATATGCACCTTGCCTTCTCGCTGCATTCTATCTTTACCACGCTTTTGCTTTTCTCGAAGTTTCATTTTACGAGTAATATCACCACCATAGAGATACCCCGTAACATCTTTCTTCATTGGCGCAATTGATCGCGAAGCAATGATACGCCCATGAACGTATGCTTGAATCTTTACACGGAATAATTCTGCTGGCAGAATTTTCTCCAACTTCTCCACCACCTCTTCTGACTCTTCACGTGTTCTGTGTTCTGGTATCACACGAGAAAACGCAGCGACACGTTCTTCCGCAACATACACATCTAGTCGTGTTACATGCGCATCACGCATTTCTGCTGGTTCGTACACAATGGACGCATACCCACTTGATGCAGACTTTACTTCGTTGAAAAAGTTACGCATAAGTTCACGAAGAGGCATGTGCAAAGTGATCTTCACACGATTATGTCCCCAATCAAGAAGATCGATTACTTCTGCCTCATGTGGTGGGAATAGTTGCATTAGAGGACTCACGTAGTCATGTGGCACAATAACGGTAAGCAAAATCCATGGCTCACGTACTGAAAGGTATTGTCCGTGATCAGGAAAATGTATCGGCGTATAGACCATTTCTACTTCACCACCTCGTAATGTTACTTCATACGTAATCGATGGGGTAGTCACCACAAGCTCTTGGTTAAACTCACGACGCAACCGTTCAGTAACAATTTCCATGTGAAGCATTCCCAAAAAACCACAACGAAATCCTCGTCCAAGCGCGCCAGATGACTCTTCTTCGAAGGTAAGCGAAGAATCAGAAAGTTTAAGCTTAGAAAGAGCGCTACGAAGATCATCGAATTCATCTTGTGACTCTGGATATACCGATGCAAACACAATTGGTACTGGTTCATGATATCCAGGGAATGCAGGGAGTGGTTTAGAAAATGTCGTTACCGTATCACCGACACGTGCAATACCCGGTTCTTTGATTCCCGTTACAATGTAGCCAATTTCTCCTGCACCGATCGCATCCTTTGAACGCTTCTCTGGAGAAAAAGTTCCCACTTCACGCACAATGAACTTATGATTTGATTGCACGAAAGTAAGAGTATCTCCTGCCTTAACACTTCCATCAAGAATACGAGTATAAAGAATAACTCCCATATGATTACTGTATTCAAAGTCAAAGATAAGCGCACGTGCTTGTGAAGTTTTCTCATTACCATACTCAAATGTAGGAGGTGGTACACGAGTGATGATTTCTTCAATAAGTTCTTGCACCCCTTCGCCGGTCTTTCCTGACACCGCAAGTATCTCATCCGGATCACAATGCAAAAGCTCAACAATCTCTTCACGCACATCATCAAGATTAGCAAGAGGACTATCGATCTTAGTCATCACAGGAATAATTGTAAGACCTGTTTCTTTAGCCATTTCTAGTGTGGTAAGCGTCTGCGCTTGCACTCCTTGTGTTGCGTCCACAAGAAGAAGTGTCCCCTCCACCGCACGAAGCGATCGTGACACCTCATAAGAAAAATCAATATGTCCAGGAGTGTCGATCAAGTTAAGAATGTACTGTTTGCCATCCTTACTCTTCCAGTTCATGCGCACGGGGGTCATTTTGATCGTGATACCTCGTTCACGTTCAAGCTCCATACTGTCAAGCACCTGCTCTTTCATGAGACGCTTGTCCACAGTTGCAGTCACTTCCAAAAGCCGATCTGCAAGAGTCGACTTACCGTGATCAATATGCGCAATGATTGAAAAGTTCCTTATTTCCATAGATAACTACAGTCTCTTTCTACTATAAAGAAAGAATAATAGCAAGAAGTTGACACTTGACATAGTAATAATTCCGTAAATAAGTGCAACACTTCCTTTTGTTGCGGTAACAAAAAGTATTAGAACAGAAGCGAGTGACGCAAAACTATTGGCATAGAGTACACTTTTTGTGTCTTTCATTGCATAAAAACTAATCGAAAAGTATCCAATCATCATATGAAAAGGAAGTGCGCACAATAACCCTGTTAAGAAAAACACAATAAGCCAATTAAACGAAGTGTTCCCGTAAAGAAGAGCTACTACCATATCTCGGAAGAGATATACAGCACCAGAAACAAGTATCCCAACACCTCCAAGGATCATTACATACTTGCGCACAAGATGCTTGTATTCCTTAATACGCCGCTCTACATATTCTTTAGAAAGTACAGGAATACTGGCAGTAGTAATACTCTGCTGTATCACCTGCACAAGGGCGTCAATTACTCTTTGCGCAAAAAGATAACTCGAAAGTACCCCAGGACCAAGTGTTGTTGCAACTGCGGTAAAAATAATCGTACGAATTTGTGTAAGCACATTTACCCCTGTTCTTGGAAGACCGATATGTAGCAACTCTTTTGCATCTACAAAAGAAAAGTAAGGAAAGACATGAGACATCTTTGACCCTCGTAGCGAGAATAGTTGTATCGCAAAAGAAATACAAGCACCAAGAAGAACACCATACACAAGACCCTGTACTCCATATACAGGGAAAAGAAAAAGAATACCGATAATAATCCCGATAGAATACCCGAGAGGAGCAATACCATAGAGCAAGAAGTGATTCTTAAGTTGTGCAAAACAAGAAATAATAGAAGTGATCCCAAGAAAAATTGGTTGCAGCAAAAGAATTCTTGTTACAAAAATAAACTCTTCACGTTGCGAAAAAGTAAACCCTGGAACAATAAGCGAAGCATATAACGGAAGAGAGATAGCAATAACGAGAGCACAGAACGAAATAACCAAAAGGAAGAGAATCATCGCCGAAGATAATTTATGACGAGCATCTACAAGAACACCGTGTTTGTTCTCAACGGTAAGAAAAGGTACCACCGTTGCAGAAGTCACAAATGCAAGAGCAAGTGAATACAAAAAATCAGGAATACGAAATGCGGCATTGTACACATCAAGTGTAGGCCCAATACCCACAACCGTTGCAAGTAATCGATCACGAACAATACCAAGAAGCACCGAAAAGATACTAAACAACCCAATCAATAAAGAGTTTTTGAAAATCATTATTATTCTATACTAACAAAAAAGAGCAATAAAAGCGATGGAAGAAGAGGTGGGGATAGGTTGCAGGTGTTAGGTAGCAGGTAGTAGAGACTAGACGCTAGAACTTTAGATAACAGAGTACAGACCGCTTCGCTAACAGACAACAGAAAATCAGACACTAGAGATTAGAGATTAGAAAGAAGGTTGTTAGATTGTTGATGACTATTGCTCTGACGTTGTGAAAGCAATAGCCATACGCTACCCAAATAATTCTTCATGTGTGCCTATGTCATGAAAAAGAAGTACGTCTTTTTCTACGTCGTAGTACACCACCAAAAGATTGAAACGTAGATGAAATTCTCTGAACCCTCGATACTCACCACGGAGTGCATGGTCGCGATAGTGCGGCGGGAGTTTTTGACACTTTTCAAAAAGACTTATGACTATTTCAATTTCTTGATACAAAGACTCATCGTACCTCGCTCGCTTTTGTACTTTTTTCTCAAACTTCGAAGAAAAGGCAATTTTCATCTCGAGTTATTTTACTTTTTTCTGAATTGCTTTCAAGTGCTTAATCGCCTCTTTCGAAGAAGAAAACTTCTTTGCATGCTCTAGTTCATATACAACTTCCCCTTCCCATCGTTTCAATGTTCTTTCACTTATTTTTGGCTGATCATATGCAAGCATAAGAGCGTCTTCATGAAGTGCTAAGTTCGTAAGGAAATTATGCACCGCATGAGAAAGAGTGAGGCCTTTTGACTCCAAAAGTTTTTGAGCGGCCTTCTTGGTTTTTGGAGCCACACGAAGCTGAAGCACTGTTGTTTTAAGGTTATTTTTTAACATATAGTATAAGTATATACTGTGCATGTTGGAAGTCAATGTTTTGTATATACATTGTCATTACAAGTACAAGGCACTAGATATTAGACTTTAGATATTAGAACTTTAGACAACAGAGCACAGACCGCTTAGCTCTCAGACAACAGAAAGTTAGGCACTAGATATTAGACACTAGGGATTAGAAAGAAGGTTGTTAGATTGTTAGAACCAATCACAAATACAAAAATGAAAAAGTCCCGCACGGAGTACCGCGCGGGACAAGGACTAAGGTCAAGGGGTCCAAGTGCTCATTGAGACCAAAGTGACCGAAATCAAGTTCTAACTTGCGAGCACGGCGAACGCGAACCCAATGCCATCGCGCCACCTGCTGTCAGGGCTGCCGTTGCACGCGTCGAGCCAGCGACCCTCGTCACCGCGATACGCGCAGAGCAAGTTCGGACCGCCACCGGAGTCCTTGATGGGCTCATGCATCGTGACGATGCCCCAGAGGCCCATGTCTTTGATCTCCTTGTCGGTGAACATCACGCGGATGAGACAGGCGACTTCGGGATTCGGTGCCACGTACTTCCGCTTGGAGGCTTCCGCACGGATGTTCCGAGTGACACGATCATTGTTCGAGAAAAGCGAACCCTTCATGACGACGATCTCGGTAGTGACGCCCTTGGTCGGCTTAAAGTCGGGAGACAGGAGCAACTGCTTGGCTAAGTCACTGGTGTTGTAGCCGCCCTGTTCCTGGCGCTTGATCCATCCGGCACCAGAGGTGCCGTCAGACGTGACCATGAAGCGGATGATGTCATCTTCTTCAAGGAAACGGACGACTTCGGAAAGCGTCAGTTCACCGCGGAGAAGGCGGTCAACACCATCTTCACCACCCAGCTTGTTCCACACCGCTTGGATACGGTCGATGGTTTGGTTGTTTCGGGCCATTTCAATCTCCTCGCCCATGTAGGGCACTAAGGTTAAACTTACACTCCATATAGAAGAATAAGTTGCCAGACCAACATAGTCATAGCGAGAAATGTCCTAGAAATAGGCCACTTTTCGCTATAACCATACGCAAGTTAGAATATCAAAGAATCACAAACACACTATAACACTTTACTACAAAAGTCAATCACGCGCGAAAAAACTATACAGTTCAATGAATTTCTTAATTTTCAAAAATATGGTTACATGACAAAAAAGAAAAGACAGTCGCTTGCATTTTAGTGCATATCGTTGTATTGTTATCTTGTTCTACTGTGTAATCGCTCTTACGGCTTTAAAGGTAGCTTATGAGAGAGGAAAGTCCGAACACATACTTGTGTCTCGCTAGAGCTCGACACATGCAAACCGCGCAAACTATGGCAGGCCACGCAGACCACATACAAGACAACTTGTATTTTCTGCGAAGTCTGCGAGTACGTCTGCGTGGTCTGCGTTGCCGAGTGGTAGCGAGGCATGAGAAGCGTAGTGGGTAACACCCATCGTGAGTAATCATAGAGGTGCGAGCAGAGACGCCTGGCGCGAAAGCTTAAGGCCCCATAGCAATTATGGGTGACGTGTATGGCAACATACAATTGAAACGGCTAAATCCTTACGTGTGTGCAAGACCGTGCCTTTGTGTCTCGCTAGGGCTCGACACACGCAAACCGCGCAAACTATGGCAGACCACGCAGACCACATACAAGACAACTTGTATTTTCTGCGAAGTC
>CAYUDN010000005.1:0-43909 GCA_964443675.1 uncultured Candidatus Saccharibacteria bacterium
GGTTGGTCAACACCATTACAAGTTATGGGTGTTGCACTTCGGAGTTGAATTCAGCCGAAGAACTATTGACAAAAACAGTACATATTGTTATACTGCTTTTGTTTAACTTTGGAGTAACTTCAAATGTACGACACTTCCGAAAAAACAAAGAAGTTGGCGCCGGTCATTACAGAAAAACCGAAAGAGCCTAAAGGGGCTCGTATCACGCTTTCCGTCTGCAGTTGCTACAAGGATGAAAAAATCACCTTCATGACGACAAGGGCGCAGCGTATCGCGAGAATACTTGGTATAACAATACAAGACCTCGAGTGCGCAGCAGTGGAAGCAGTGTTCAGTGGTAAGCCACAAGTTGTGGCCTGCTACAAGCAATGTGACGTTGCCGAAAACAAGTTTGCTCAACTTGAAGCAGAAACCCCATTCATTGCAAAGGCTTGCCACTCATTCCAGCTTTTAAGTGAAGAGTGAGATCTCATATCACCCCTCAGTGAACAGAATGGCCCCGACACAGATCGGGGCATTTTCTTTTTATATCAACAATATTCTTACTTCAAAGACTTCTTAAGTTTGTTATACTTCTTACATATGAAAGCTATTACTCTTCGTGCAAAATGGATTATTAAAGCGCCTCTTGAAGAAGTTTTTGCAATAATGACTGACTTTGAAAAATTCCCTGAGCGCTTTCCAAAAGTTGCAGAATCTCTACAAATCACTAAACATGATGGCAATTATTTAGAGATACACGCAACAGTCAAATCATTCGGAAGAACTTTTCCAGTAACAATGAAAACACAAATCATCCCGGGAAAGGGATTTATCTCTGACAATGAAAGTCTTGTGTTTGGAACATCTGGACATGAAGAGTTATCACTTTCACACAATGAAGAGGGAACTCTGATCGAATATGTCTATCAAGTCACTATTCACAAACTCTGGCTGCGCATCGTCGCACAACCACTTATTGGTTGGTACTCTATGAAGTTTTGGGAAAGAGCTGTCATAGATGAACTGCGAAAAATGGTTGAAAGATAAGAAGGAGATGTGTGGACTAAAAAGAAAAACCTGTTCACTCATTTTTTTGTTGAACAGGTTTCTGGTTATCTAATCAGTAGTAGCACTATTTTATAGATACCCCACGTCAAAAAACTAAGCATACAAATTGCAAGAGGCCAAGAGGTTGGAACTACTGCAATATAGAAGTCCTGCGAGGATGGAGTACACGCAATCCAAGAGCAAGCAGATAAGTAGCCACCAAAAATAATTTTAAGTACATTATTTGATCTTGCTGAAATAGCTGCCAAGAAGACAGTTAATGGTGCAAGAAGAAGGGGTGCCATTCCAACTGTCGCAGCATTATACCAATTTGGACTAAAAGTGATCGAACCGAGTGTGTTACCACTTGGAATGAGGTTGAAATTTCCTGGATTACCTTGCAAAAGAGCAGCTGTTACATAATGCGCAAGTTCATGAAGGAAGGTCCCGGGTAGTGTAACTAACGCATACAAACCAAGTGAATTCGCGGAAGATTGAAGATAATAAGCGATTACACCGGTAAGCAAAAGTATGCAAACAAACTTGACTTTAACCACTAAAAACTCCTTCAAAAAAGAACAAATAATATTCTACATCTATACACAAATCTTGTAAAGGATTTCTCTTTATACAAAAAACCTGCTTTCGCAGGTTTTTTGTATCCTAACAAAAGAATTCTTTTTACTTGAATCGATTATAGAGATGTGCGGTAGCAAAAAGAGAAACAGGGAAAGTAAGAAGAAGTCCTACACCAAAAAGAAGGGCTCCAACAAAATTAAGAGCAACAATTGCTAAAGAAAAAACAAATACTGGAACCATCTTTCCTTTGGTCATATTAGAAGTCATTCTAATAAGCTCAGAAAGTTTAGCGTTCTCATGTTCAATAACAACAAAAGGATAGAACATAAAGCGAACAGAGGTATAAATAGCAATAGCCGCAACAACAATACCAACAACACCAAACCATTGCTTCTGCTCAAGAAGAGCAACAGCGAAAATATTTGCAGCAAAAAGACCAGGCAGTGCATACAGAAGAGTAAGTGCTACATACTTAAGCGTCTTTGCTCTAGAAAGAACTGGATAAAAAAGATCCGCGAAGGTAAAATGATGATCTCGTGTAATCGGTAACGCCACAGAGAAGATCGCAAGACTTACAAAAACACCAACAAGCCCATCAAGAAGAGGAACATGCTTCACTGAATTAGTAATAACACCCATAATAATAAGGGTAAGGAAAAGGAACCAAGCATGTTGCTTAGTCTTTGCCCAACCGAATAAAAATATTTCTTTGAATGAAAAATGTTGCTTTATCATATGTGCATTTAGTATAACAAAAAGATACACAAGTGAAGTGATAAAGAAGTGAATAACTGTGGGTAACAGTATTTTAAAGCGACACTAGTCATCGCGTCTCTTCAACTAGTGAGTAAAACTTTTTTGGTATATACTGATAGTATTACTCAATAATAATATCCACAAACTCTATGCATGTCATACTTTCTGGTGTTCATATAGAAGTAACGGAAGCTATCCGTAACTATACTTTAGAAAAGATGCAACCTCTTGAGAAACTTATCCCTCAAGATGATACAAGTGCAAAACTTACCATAGAGTTTTCTAAGGTAACTAACCATCACGTTAATGGTCAAGTGTTCCAAGCAGAAGCAATGCTTCACATGCGAGGAAAAGATAGGGCGCTTAAGACAACACAAGATGATCTTTACAAAGCGATCGACCTTCTCAAGGATATGCTTGTACGAGAAATGTCACAGCATAAAGATAAGGAAAGATCTGTTATTAGACGAGGTGCACAAAAAGTAAAAGCATTATTTAAAATGATTTCTTAACAAAGTTTTATAGATAACTTATTAGATTACATGGATCAAGAGACAAAAATCACGTATAGTGTCATTGCAGTTTTAATTATCATCCTTGCAGGCCTTGCTTTCTTTTTGCAACCACAAGGAGTAAATGAAATTGCAACCCTTCAAGAAAATAAACTTCAACAAAAACAACCTTCATTAACAAAAATTACTACTACTGCTTCTACAACAACAGCAACTACTACTATGGAAAATACTGAAACAAAAAACTTTACCACTGCAACAATTACTACCAACAAGGGAGTTATTGAATTCGCATTCGACACTAATACTCCAATGACTAAGGAGAACTTCGGCAAGCTTGCTACCTCTCACTTCTACGATGGCGTACGCTTCCATCGTGTAATTAAAGGATTCATGATTCAAGCAGGAGATCCTCTCTCAAAAGATCCAAGTAAAGTTGCTCAATGGGGAACAGGGGGTCCTGGGTATCGTTTCAATGATGAACTTACTGGACATGAACAGTACCCGCAGGGGACAGTTGCGATGGCAAATGCTGGACCAAATACTAATGGGAGTCAATTCTTCATTGTTACCGCAGCGCCTTCTGTTCCACTTCCTCCTAACTACACGGTCTTCGGTCACGTAACCAAAGGAATGGACGTTGCACTTGCAATCGAAAATGTAAAGACTACTACACCAGATCGACCAGTTGATGACGTAGTCATTGAAAAGGTTGAGGTGAAGTAACACTGTTGCAGACTAACGCGGAGTAGACGCGGAATGTGGCAGAAAAAATACTAGGACAAAAGCACGACGCCTACGGCGTCGTGCTTTTGTATTTGCATTAGTCTGCGAAGTCTGCTTTAGTCTGCGCAGTTTGCGTCCCTTAAGGGAGGTACCCTCGTTTAAAACTCTCCCAATCCATCTCTTTTTTGCCTTCTGGAATTACTCTTTCGATGTAGTGTTCTACTTCTTTCTTTTCCTTCTCATGTACCATATCAAGCGCAGTCACTTTAACACGAAATGGTCTGCCGTCATGTTCAATAAAAAAATAAAGTCCTGGCCATGGAGTAAGTGCACGATACTTACGACGTACAGAAGTAATATCATCAAGAAGAGTGATACGACCAAGATCTTTGGTAATCTTTTTGCATACAGTAGCATGAGCATGATCCTGTTCTTTTGGAAGAAGTACTCCTTCTAAATAATGAGGAATTGCTTGTACAAGAAGTTCGCCACCTAATTGACCGCATCTCACTTCAAGAGTTCCTGCGGTATCTTGTTCATTAACAAGAAGTGCACTTTGTGCAAGAAGAGGTCCATGATCCATCTGCTCATCAAGCTTCATAATAGTCACCCCGATATTCATATCACCAACAAGAAGCGCGCTTTCAATAGGGGATGGCCCACGATAAAGAGGAAGAAGTGATGGATGCACATTAAGCACCCCATGATGAGGTAAGTCTAAAATGGCTTGAGGAATTATTTTGCCATAAGAAGCAACCACAAAAAAATCAAAAGTCTTTGCATGAAGAGGGGAATCAGAACCGAGATCTTTGAGTGTCTCTGGTTGGAACACTTCAATACCTTTTAATGCTGCCCATGTCTTAATCGTTGGCGGAGTAAGTACCATATGACGACCTTGTGGACTGTCTGGTTTAGTAACGATAAGTGATGGCGTATACCCATTGCGAACAAGTGAAGCTACTACGCTTTCTGCAAGAGCACCTGTTCCAAAGAATGCAAAAGTAGGGGAAGTGTTCATACTATACATTACTACGACTCTAAAGAAGTTTTTTCTTTTGCCTTCTTACTAGCTTCACGAACTTCTTCCTCGGTAAACTCTTCAAGCTCAAAACCATGGTCAGTAAAAAGGACTCCCTCAAGGTGATCAATTTCGTGTTGAAAAATATGCGCAAGAAGACCATTTCCACCAAATGTAAACTTCCTTCCATCTTCATCATATGCTTCAACAGTTGCTGCAACAGAACGTCTTGTCTTACCGTATATCCATCTCACCGAAAGACACCCTTCTTGCATTACCGCACTCTTCTTAGACTGCTTCACGATTTTTGGATTAATAAACACAAGAGGCTTAAACTTCGCATCCTTTTCATAAGACTCTTCTGCAACCACAAAAAGCCGAAGAGGAACCCCGATCTGTGGTGCAGCGATAGCAACCCCGTCTTCCTCTCTCTTAAGAGCCTTCTTCATTGCGGTAACAACATCACGAAGATATACAGAACCGAACTCCTCCTCTTGTACGGGGCGAGATTTCATTCGAAGAGGGTTACCTGCTTCTGTATCAATTTGTACAATAGTATCGCGTACTTCCATAGTGCTAATCTACCATAGTTATATAAAGAAATGAAGCGGGTTAACTGTTTGATGCGAACCAAAAACAACACGCTTCACTTTTTCTCTTACCTCTTGATTATGAGCCCACTCTGTTTCTTTGATATGAACAAAAAGTAATGTGATTCCTTTTCCTTGCTCAAACCAATACACAGTATAAGGATCAAGCTCTTGTTCGAACCGTTTACGAACATCATCAGAAATATTTTCAAACGAAGCCTTAATAACAGTATAGTAAGGAGGAAGAAGGAATTGTTCTCTTTCTTTTAAAAGAGAAGCATACACATCTCTAAATGATGGCGCTGTAAGATACGTAATAATCGGTGTATGTTTGAGTCGTGTTTGAAGAACAAGAGGTGCTTCGGTATGAATATCCCGTACCAACTTTTCTGACATTTCAGTAATAAGTGAGAGTATCTTTTCATCGGTACGATATTCCGGAAGAGAAAAAAGAGAGTCTACCGAGAGAAGGATGATGCCATCGCATGATGTAACAACATTATGTGCCATCTCAGTACCAATAAGCACACCATATGGTGCATCGCACCACTCTTTGTAAACCTTTTTTACTTTAGCGCGTGTCGCAGTACGTTCTCCATCAATCACAAAGATCGGTATACCCAAACGTTGTAGCTCTTCTTCTACACCAGTTGTTGCAACACCAAGCGTCATCATTCTCCATCCGCCACAATGTCGACAAGTAAGCGAAGTCTCTTCGTTAAGTTGCACAATAGACTCACAGGTATGACACACGTACGTTCTTACTCCGCCAATCTTATGAAGTACATACGGCCTCTTGCAGTGAGTGCAAGTAAAAAGATCACCACAATCAGAACAGATAGTAGTAGGATACATACCTTTACGGTGTGCATACAAAAAGAGATGGCCTTGCTGCTCAGTTTTAAGTTGTTCTAGTAAATGAAGTGCTGTTTTTGATAAATATGGACTCGCTGTTTTATTCTCATCAATCATTGGAACAATGGTAATATTCGCATCGTTGCGATACTGAAGAGGCATCACTTCGACAGCCTCCTTTCTTTTATAAAGTAAATGAGCTCTCAAGGAAAGCATATGAGACCCAAGAAGGCAGGGAATAGACGATGCTTTTGCTATACGTTCAAGAACAAGACGCATGTCATATCCATAATCACCGTGGGTATAGTAGTAACTACTATGTTCACGTTCAATAACTACAATCCCAATATCATCACGCATCCAAGGCACAAGACTTGGAGTAGAAAGAATAAGAAGAGGATGAGAAGATTGCTGTATTGTCGCAATCGAAGCCTGGTATTGTTTGTCAGTAAGACTGCTATGAAGTACAACCACATACTCATCAATACCTCGAGAGAGATGCTCTACTGCATTTTCTAAATCAGTAATAGTTGGGAAAAAGAGTACGAGTGACTTCTTTTTAGAAAACATTTCTCGTATTGCAGTTCTGTAACGCAACATGCGCTCTGTGTAGCCTTGTTCAAGAAGAAGTACTTCGAACCCTCGCTCTTCTTGAGGAAGTGTAAGTTTGGATATGGAAGCAAAAGCTTTTTCTGAGATAAGGTCATAAATTAATGTACCAATAGTACGAAGAAGATATGATGAAGAGTAAGAAAGTGCTTCCCATAATTTCGGCGGAAGAAATTGCGGGATGAGTACCTTGCTTATTTTTTTAGTAACAAAAGATGCCTGCTTAAGTGACTGCTTTTCTTCATGAAGAGGAGAGGCTGCAAGTACAAGAGCAGCACAACTACGTTTACGAATGTGTATTTCAACAAGGTCTCCTGGATTAATTTCTGCTTTTGAAAAATAAGAAAGTTCTTCATACGGTATTCCGGTAGCAAGAGGTGATACAGTGAGTAAGTACATAGACGTTTGCAATATATCATAAGTATAGCAAACAGAAGAGAAAGAGCGCACACAGAAAGAGGGTGTAACAGAAAGACTCAAAAAGTCCTTATTTTACAAGCTTTTTTTTATAGAAAAATATGATATACTCTGTATATTATGGGAGTTTTCTTCAAGCAACTCGGAATTGATCTCGGTACCGCAAACACTCTTGTCTATGTCCCAGGAAAAGGCGTGGTACTTGTTGAACCATCAGTAGTAGCAATTGCAGAAACAGGTAACAAGATTCTTGCAGTAGGATCAGCAGCAAAAGATATGATAGGGAAGACACCTGATTCTATTATTGCCTATCGACCGATGCGTGATGGAGTTATTGCTGATTATCGTGTAACCGAAGCAATGCTTCGATACTATATTCATAAAGCACTTGGTGGTTTTACTATCTTTAAACCAGATGTGATGGTTTCTGTTCCAGCAGGAGTAACCTCAACTGAGCGCCGTGCGGTTATAGAGGCAGCACTTAAAGCAGGTGCACGAAACGCCTATGTTGTAAAAGAGCCGATCCTTGCCGCAATTGGTGCAGGTATCCCTATTCATGAAGCACAAGGGAGAATGATTGTTGATATTGGCGGAGGAACAACGGATGTCGCAGTGATTTCTCTTGGAGGTATTGTGTGTAGCAACTCAGTGAAATGTGCGGGAACCAAAATAGACCAAGCAATCATTGACTATGTTAAAAAAACCTACAACTTAGCAATCGGTGATCAAACTGCAGAAGACATCAAAATCAAAATCGGTTCTGCGCTTCCCGTAGAAGAAGAGTTGGTACTCAAAGTAAAAGGACGTGACTTTATCGCTGGACTTCCAAGAACTGTTGAGATTCGAACCAACGAAATTGTCAAAGCAATCGACAAGGAACTCAAAGTCATGATCAAAGCAATACGTGACGTACTTCAAGAAACTCCTCCTGAGCTTGCTTCAGATATTATCGATAATGGCATTATTATGTCTGGTGGTTCATCTATGCTTCGCCACTTTCCTGACCTGGTAGAACGTCGTACCGGTGTAAAGGCAGTCCTTGCAGATGATGCATTCTATTGTGTGGCAAAAGGTACAGGTATCGCACTAGAGCACCTCGACACCTACAAGCGTAGTATTTTTGCAAAGCGATAGAAAAAGAGCTCTATTAGTAAAGCGACTCTATCTCTATTCTCCATGCTATACTTTCTGTAATGTCACTTATTACCACACATACTCATCACGCAACACTTATTGTGCACCCGAAGCGCAAAGAAGTAACCCCAGAGTTACAAAAAGAACTCACAGAAGATTCTCATGCACATCTTTTTCTTGAGCAAACAGTTATCGATATCGACACAGCTCGATCACTCAGTCATTGGAATAACTCTCCATATGAAGGAAATCGTATTGCACTTCTCTCTTTTCATAGCATTACCATTCCTGCACAGAACGCACTTTTAAAAGTCCTTGAAGAACCAAAAGAAGGAACTCGCTTTATACTCATCACTTCCAACAAAGATGCACTTCTTCCAACACTTCTTTCACGCCTACAAGAAGAAGCGCCTAATGATCAAATCCTAAAAAAAGATACTACGACTATCACAACATTCCTTGCCGCAGAGCCTTCACTTCGCATGAAACTCCCTCAGATTACCGCACTTCTTTCTGCCTCTGACGAAGAGGGGAGAAAAGATCGTGAAGCGATACATTACTTTCTTACCACCCTTGCTCAAACACTTCTCAACAAAAAGGAAGCTTTGTACGCAAAAGAAACCCTCCTTTTAGCTTCTTATGCAAAAGACAGTTCCTCTTCAGGTAAAGCACTTCTTGAATATCTTGCACTCCTCTTGCCGAAACAATAACTCTGCTATACAATACTCATCAATAACCACTCACATTTATGGCATACGATTTTTCATCAACAACAACACAAAAAGCTTCTATTATAGAATGGCTTAAAGCAGAATATAAATCTATTCAAACAGGACGAGCAACACCGAACGTTCTTGATTCTGTTACTATTGATCTTTACGGAGCGCGTACTCCACTTGCCCACGCAGGAAGTATTACGACTGAAGATCCTCGCACTATTCGTGTTGCACCGTGGGACAAAAGTGTGATCAGTCAAATGGAGAAGGCGGTTAATGAAGCAGATCTCGGACTTTCTGTTTCTTCTGATGCTGAAGGGCTTCGTGTACACTTCCCAGCACTCACCGGAGAAACAAGAGCAAAGCTTGTAAAAATTCTTAAAGAAAGACTCGAAGATGCTCGTGTACGCATCCGTGCACTCCGTGAAGAAACCAACAAAAAAATTGATGGAGAGGCAAAAGAGGGACTATATGGTGAAGACGACAAGCGTGCCTACCGAGACGAAATGCAAAGCATTGTTGATCAAGCTAACCAAGAACTCGAAGATCTTTTCCTTAAAAAAGAAAAAGAAGTAATGGGGGAGTAACACTACACAAAGAGACCACCAAAGATTTGAGGTGGTCTTTTTATGTGCACAAGAAGACAGACACAACTTTCATTCTTGTTTAAAACAGAATATTTTTGTGTCAAGTTTTACCAATCTATGCTATACTAGATCAATTATGTCGATTATTTCCATTGTACTTTTTATACTTATTCTTCTTGTGCTTGTAATAGCACACGAATTTGGTCATTTTATTATTGCCAAGCTTACCGGTATGCGTGTTGATGAATTTGCATTTGGATTCCCACCACGACTTTTTAGTAAAAAAGTTGGCGAAACAGTCTACGCAATCAACGCTATTCCACTTGGTGGCTACGTTTCTATTTTTGGAGAAAACGGTAGCGAGGAAGATAAAAAGGTTCATGGCGCACTTCATAACCCAAGAGCTTTTGGTAATCGTCCTTGGTGGGCACAACTTCTTGTACTTGTTGCAGGAGTTACGATGAACATGGTACTTGCACTCGGCATCTTTATTGGTATCTCTTTTGGTACCCAGCAAATAAGCGTAGATGATCCTGTGTATGGAAGTAAAGTAAAAAACCCCACAATACTCGTAACAGAAGTTTCTAAAGAAAGCCCTGCATACAAAGCGGGAATTATTCCAGGAAGCACTATTCTTAGTGTTGTAGCAAACACCAACAAAGCTTCACTGGTTACTGCAACTTCTCTTATTCAATTTATCGAATCGCACCAAAATAGTCCTTTTACTATTACCTACGTTTCTCCAGATCATAAAGAAAAAGTAACAACGGTAGCAGCTGTCTATGGTATTGTTCCTAACAAAAAAGCACTAGGTGTTGCACTTCTACAAGTAGGATCTTTCCAAGCATCACCAAAAGAAGCAATAGTGCTTGGAGTACAAAAAACAATAGCGGTAACAGAACTCACTTTTGATGGACTCGTATCTGTAGTGAGCTCGTTAGGAAAAGGTGAGAAAGATATCCTTCAATCACTTTCTGGTCCAGTTGGTATTGCAAAAGTTGTTGGCGAAACAAGTGATTACGGCTATGCAGCAGTACTCACTCTTGTTGCGGTCCTCTCTATCAATCTTGCGATCTTTAATATCTTACCGCTTCCTGCGCTTGATGGTGGAAGAATGGTAGTCGTAGTACTCGAAACAGCGCTACGCAAAAAAATTCCATTCAAATACTATTCGTGGGTTAATGTAGTTGGCTTTGGACTTCTTATGCTTCTTCTTGTACTTGTTACAATTAATGATATAGTAAAATAACTACAGGAATTACAACATTTCTAATTAAATATATCTATGCGACAATCAAAACTCTACACCAAAACGCGTAAAGAATCTCCAGCAGATGAAACTGCAAAGAATGCAATCTTACTTACCCGTGCAGGATTTATTCATAAAGAAATGGCAGGGGTCTACACCCTTCTTCCGCTTGGACTTCGTGTGTTAACCAAAATTGAAAATATCATTCGTCATCACATGGATCCGCTTGGTAATGAGCTTGTTATGACATCCCTCTCACCAAAAGAGAAGTGGGAAGCAACCGGAAGAATCGATACTGTCGATGTGCTCATGAAAACAGCACCAGCAAACAAAGCATCAGAAGAGAAATCTTCTAATTCGTATATTCTTGGTTCAACACATGAAGAAATGATCACACCGATTGCAGAGGAGTTCGCACGATCTTATAAAGATCTTCCTTGTGCGTTCTATCAGATCCAAACTAAATTCCGTAACGAAGCTCGTGCCAAGTCAGGACTCCTTCGTGGAAGAGAATTTAGAATGAAAGATCTTTATAGTTTCCATCGTAATGAAGAAGATCTCAAACATTACTATGATCAAGCAAAAATTGCGTACATGAACGTCTTTAGTGATGTAGGGCTTGGTGCTGATACTTTTATTACACTTGCCTCAGGTGGAGACTTTACTAAAGATTTCTCTCACGAATTCCAAACACTTTGTGATGCAGGAGAAGACACTATTTATGTAGATAGAAAAAATAACATCGCATACAACAAAGAAGTAGTTTCTGAAGAAAATGAAAAGAGACTCAATGTATACTTCAAAGAACTAGAGCAAGTTCGCGCATGTGAAGTTGGTAACATATTCCCGCTTAATACTAAATTTACCAAAGCAATTAACTATACCTACACTGACGAAGAAGGGAATAAGCAGCCAGTCTACATGGGTTGTTATGGCATTGGTCCAACACGTCTTATGGGAGTTATTACCGAAAAGTATGCAGATGATAGAGGCTTAGTATGGCCTGCGTCTGTTGCTCCATTTTCGCTCCATCTTCTTACCTTATCAAAAGATAAGAGTAGTGAATCATACAAACTTGCAGAGTCTTTGTACACTACACTCTCCGAACGTGGTGTTGAAGTACTCTTCGATGATCGCGAAGTAAGTCCTGGAGAGAAATTTGCAGATAGTGATCTTATTGGTATTCCAATGCGAGTAGTCATCTCTGACAAATCACTCGAAAAGGGCGGAGTAGAAATCAAAGAAAGAACCTCTGAAGTAAGTTCTGTTATTACTAAAGAAGAACTCCTTGCAACCTACACACCTAATTGCGAATAGTATTCTAAAAAAGAAACAGGCTTCGGAACACCGAAGCCTGTTTTTAGTTCAAAGACTTACAAATAAACGTCTTAAGACTTCTTCTGTTGAATTATGCCAACGTTGCGCACCAGGATTTGGCCACAAAGCAGTCAAAGGTACGCGAGACGTTGCTTGCGGGGACGACTTTCCGCCGACAAGCAACGTTTTACCATTTTCTTCACAAAACTTAGGAAGTTGAGAAAAAGCAACAACTTCCTTAGGAGTAATCAATACCTCTGTACCACAGCAGAACCAGACAATAACAAAAGAAGATCTGTGTAGTACTTGAAGGTTCTGCTCGTTACGTACAGTCATACGTTCTGTTGAATAATCGTTAAGGTCATCATCTTCAACCCAAAAAGGAAGATAAAACTGAAAATCTTGCCCAAGAGTAATTGAGGTATGGACAAATCTAAGAGAGCAAGAAACTGCTTCTTCAAACGTCGATGAAAGGCAGGCAAGATATACAATGGGTTTAGTTTGAAGAGAGGAGGGTAAAGGGTCTCCAGCAACAATAGGATAATGTACAGAAGGCAAAGAACGAAGTGTATTCAACGTAGCAGAAAGAGTGGACGCATTCATTGTAAACTCTCCTGTAGAGAAAGGAATAATACCGATGCCTATTCTAAACAAGGGCTATACTTTTGTCAACTAACTTAAACACTCTGTTGTGTCTAATAGTTTAAAAACTATTTATTATTATGCTTTTCTAATTATCTCATCTTGAAAGCTGTTTTCTATATTTTCATCAATCAGAAAATAATTCTACTAAAAGTTTTTACTAAAAGTTTTTAAAAGATAAAAAGGCCTCTGAAGAAACTTTATACCAATTACAAGAGAAGAGCAGAACGACTCTTGCGCAAGTATCCTTATAAAGTTAAACACACAAAGGAAGAATGGGCTGATTTACCAAAGCCTTTTAAACCAATACTAATCTAGTGAAGTCTATACTGTTAAAAGCTTAAAGAAGCTTCTTAAGGAAAGACTAAGGTAGGTATATATGGCTATATACGGTTTATAAGGCACAGGAAGCATTTCTAGAGGTTCCGTAGAGCCTCTAGCTGAAGCAAGTTACTAAAGCTATTCTTAAGTAAAATTACTAAAAGGGTAAAACAAGCAATCCGACAATCAACCCAAGGGAAGGGAGACTGTCTATACACAAGTTATAGCAAACTAAAAGACATCTACAATTCTGCTTTATTTATAAGGATTTTGGTAGGGGTTTTGAAATAATGGTAATGTCGCACAATATATCTTTTACGACAATACAGGGTAAATACTGAGTATTTTATACTTTCTATTATTATCACTCTTTAATACTCTCTATACTTTTTATTAGTAGTTATACTATTGTTTCTATACAGACTACTTAAGGCGGTTCAAAGTAAACCAGATCCCTGCTAACAAACCAAGAAGAAAAGCAATAAAGCAAAGAAGGAGAAACGCTGGAATTGTAAACGTGGTAATCATACGTTACTAGATATATTTTACTTAAAGAGTTTGAACATTACCATAAACATCCCTATACCGAAACCAAACAGAGAAAGAATAATAAGAATCAAGAGTACGGCTGGCATTGTAAAAGTAATCATAGATCAATATAGTAAGTATATTATAAATAACTGAGCGGGTTAAGATACCCAGCACGTGGAGCGACTGGCATTGTCATATTTGTACCACATACTTTACTTTTATAATTAGTAATTTGCACCGCATCTGAGGCATATAGAGTAAAGTGAAGATGTGGACCTGTGCTATACCCAGTATTACCAGAGAGTCCTATTTTTTGCTTTTTGGTGACCTTCTCCCCTGCCGAAACCCCTATCGTTGAAAGATGTGCATATAGTGTAGTGAGTCCATTATCGTGTTGTATAAGTACCCACTTACCGTACGAAACCCCAGAGCAAGAAGTGTCTGTATTACCTGTGCCAAGCACAGTACCTTCACGAGCAGCAAGAATAGGAGTACCTGTCTTCACACCAAAGTCTAGACCGTTATGTCCTGCACCGTTGTAAACCTGAGGATTCTTACTTGCAAAAGGAGTATTGCCAAAGTACTGAGTAATTAGTACATTCTCTACAGGATATTGTAAAATTCCTTTACCGTATCTTGGAAGCTTGCTCGCATCAACAATAGTCTTAAGTTTATCTTCCAAATCTGACATTTCTGCTTCTAGATCTATTTTTTTCTTCTTACGTTCAGCAAGCAGTTGTTGATAGGTAGATTCTTTATTCTTAGTTTGCACAAGTAAAGTATTTTTATCTTTTGCTGACTGATCAACCAACTCTTTTTGCTCAGTAAGCGTTTCGTTAAGAGAATCGAGAATATGCTTATGTTCTTCATAGGAGGCTTTTTGTATTGCGAGTGTTGTCTTCACATCAACAAGTGCTCGCACCTTTTCGTTGATTGCATGTGACACATCCGCAACACGCTTACTTCTATCAACCACATCAGTAATATGTGCATCTTCTGCAAGAGCATATACGAACTGCGGCAAATCGTTATCAGTACGCACGAGCACACGAAAAGACTCTGCAAGAGCAGCTTTAGTCACATCAAGCGCAGACTCTGTCGAAGTAATCTTCGCTTTTGTAAACGTAATATTTGCTTCTGTTTTTTTAATCCGAAGCTTAGTATAGTCTATATCTTTTACAAGAAGTTTTTTTCTTTCTTCTAATCGAGCAAGTGCTTGTTTTAAAGTTTTTGCCTCTCCTTGGGTTTGATTAATTTTGTTGGTATAGGTTTTTATCTCTTGATCAAGTGCTTTAATTTGTGAAGACAAAGAATTAAGCGTTGTCTTTAGCTGCTCTGCACTTTCCTCTGCAAAGACAAAAGAGAAAGAAAGAGGCTCAGAGGATACCATACAGAAAAAGAAAAGGAGGAAAAATAAACGATGACGCATACAAAAAGTATACCTCAAGTATTACGATCGAAGGAGTGAACAAACAGAAGAAATTCTCTGAAGAGATTCTTCCTTACCAAGAACGTAAAGAATAGTGAACGGGTCAACAGATTTTTCTTGTCCAGAAAGTGACATACGAAGTGGCCACAAGACACTTCCTTTTCCTTGTTGTTCCGCGAATGGGAATAGTAGCGCTTTTATTGCTTCTGCCGATGAAAAGTCTGAGATGGTAAGCAGAGGAAGCACACCCTCTAATACATGCAGAGCCTTCTCAGGCCCATCATCTTTCCATGTAACAGAAAGTACACTTTCTTTCGTAAAAACAGGTCTCTCTTTAAAAAATCCAAACTCTGTTGTAGCCGAAGAAGAAAGTTCACCGTAGGTCGAAATACGATCAACAATCGAAGGAAGAAGTTTTTTGAGCATACTCTCTTCGTACTGAGAAAAGTAAGGACGAACTGCAGTATACTGGTCTATTGACGATTGTCTTTTAATGTGTTCTTTATTCATCCAGAGAAGCTTGTCTTCGTTAAACATCGCTCCACCTTTGTGAATTTTTTCAATAGAAAAAGAAGAAATAAGTTCTTCTCTTGAGAGAATTTCTTTATCGCCTCCAGGGTTCCACCCTAATAACGCAAGGAAGTTAACCAGTGCTTCTGGAAGGTACCCTTCGTCTCTATATTCGAGAACATCTTTCGCCCCATCACGCTTACCTAACTTTTTCTTACCTTCTGGTGCAAGAATAGGAGGAAGCGTTACGAAGACCGGTGGAGTAATCTCGAGCGCTTCATATAGTGAAAGGAACTTTGGCACTGAGGCAATAAATTCATCAGCTCGCATAATATGAGTAACCCCCATTTCCAGATCATCAATAATATGTGCAAAGTTATACGTTGGGAAGCCGTCACTCTTGATAAGAATAAAATCATCAAGCGCCTCAGACCCTGCAGTAAGTTCTCCGCGAACTGCGTCGTTCCATGTGTAGGACTTTATAACCGGCACTTTGAAACGAAGTGGCTTAGAGCCATCCCACTCCTCAAAAACTTCTGGTCGATGATCTCTAAAAAGAAATGCTCGCTTTTCTTTTTCTGCCTGTGCACGAAATACCGCAACCTCTTCTTCTGTGTAAGGGTCAGGATAAGCAAGACCTTTCTCGATCAACTTTCGTGCATAAAGAAGATAGGACTCTTTACGTTCTGACTGAAGGTATGGCGCATGAGGACCTCCAATATCAACACCTTCATCCCATTCAATTCCAAGCCACTTCAATGACTCAATTATATGGGGAATAGAACCATCTACTTCCCTCCCCTTATCAGTATCTTCAATACGAAGGATGAATCTGCCATTATTTTTCCTTGCATAAGCCCACGCATACAGTGCAGTACGAATACCTCCGACATGCATATAGCCGGTTGGTGATGGAGCAAAACGTGTAACAACGGTAGACATAAATAAAAAATTAATTACTGTGACTTAAACCAATCCTGATAATTTCTCTTGCAATTGTTGTTGCAGCTGTATACGAAGTATCGAAAGCTTGGCAGCTTCTACTCATTTTAGTATAGATTTCTTCATTGTCCAAGATACGAGAAATAGCAGAAGAAAGAATTGCATTACTTAAGTTATTTTCTTCTATCACCTCAACACATCCGTACGATGCCATGGTGTAGGCATTAGTTCTTTGATCGCGACTTATTGTTTCTGGTATTGGAACCGCAATACTAGGAAGTTGCCAAAGCGCCATTTCAAACATAGCAGAACCTGCTCGCGTAATAACAAGATCTACTTTTGGATAAAAGAGTGCAGTATCAATAAATCCTTCAACAAAGTAACGATCTTTATTAGGATGAGAAGCAAGTAGTTCCTCAGAAAGTTTTTTAATGGACTCAATATTTTCTCCACCAGCTTGATGGACGATATCATATTTCATAAGAAGCTCTGGGAGAAGAGAAAGAATTGCGGTATTAAGCACCTGACTTCCTTGAGAACCACCAAGAATAAGAAGCACTGGTCTTTCTTTCTTTTCGTATACTCTTGAGAAGTTTTCTGGTGGAAGAAGCGCGTCACGAATCGGTTGCCCGGTGAGTGCGGTAACTTCTTTTGGGTATAGGTTAGCAACTTGCGGATATGATACCGCAACACGGTAAGCGAATTTCCCTGCCCACAAAGTAACACGTCCTGGTACTGTATCACTTTCGTGGACAATAACAGGAATAGAAAGAATTCGTGCAGCAAATAGTGTAGGGAAGCTCGCATACCCACCTTTTGCAAAGACAACATCAGGATACACAGAGTACAATTTACCAATAGCGCTAATACATCCAAAAAAAGTCTTTAGTATATCAAAAAAAGTTTGAGCAGATGGATACACGCGTAACTTACCAGCAAGAATCGGAACAAACTTACACTCTACAGAAAAAAGAGACTCTTCGTCATACGGTTTATCAGAAAAAAAATAAAACTCTGGTTGCGAAAGATTCTGAGCAAACGCTTCTTTGCGAATTCGTTCTGCGACCGCGATAAGAGGATAAAAGTGCCCCCCTCCTGCTCCTGTAAAAACTACTTTCATAAATATTGTGTCGTTGATTTTGAAATACTAAGTAACACACCAAGCTCAAAGAGTGCAGCCATAAGCGCTGTCCCACCATGAGAAACAAGTGGTAACGGGACACCTGTAAGAGGCAAAATGCCTAACATTGACCCCGTGTTGAGCGTTGCTTGAAGCAAAATAATGGAAACTATCCCCGTTGCAAGCAATTTAGCAAACTGATCAGAAGAGGTTTTTGCGATTACATATCCCCGTATTCCTACTATACCATAAAGAAGCAACAGGTACATCACCCCGAAAAACCCAAGCTCTTCCCCAAGCACCGCAAAAATAGAATCCCCTATTGGTTCTGGGAGATAGTTAAACTTCTGAACGCTTTGCCCAAGACCTCTTCCTGTTAGACCTCCTCCGCCAAGAGCAATCAAAGACTGATTAAGTTGCCAAGAAGACCCTCTTGGATCATGACTATGATTAAAAAAAGTTTTTACTCTTTCTAACATGTAAGGTCTCACTATAATAAGTATAAGGAATCCGACGATCCCACAAAGAAAAAGATACTGGATATGTCGCTTTCTTGCACCTCCAACAAAAAAAGTAAGGAAGGAAGCGCCCATAATAACCAAATACGTCCCGAAGTCCGGTTGAGCAAGAAGTATAAGTGTAACCACAGCAAGAGCGCCAATATAAGGAGCAAAACCATACCTCCAGTCCTTAAAAAGATGTCGATAGTACGTGCACCAATAGGCAACAAAACAAACAAAAGCAAACTTAAGCATTTCGCTTGGCTGAAGTGAAAATGACCCAATGTCAATCCATCTATGAGCCCCACCATGGTATCGAGAAAGCCCAGGAACAAACACTAGTACGGTGAGAAAAAGTGCTAGGCCAAAAAGAACATAAGAATATTTTTTGTAGAAGGTATATGGAATACGTAACCCTATGAGAAGTGCGACACTCCCACCGATGAGCGCATAAATAAGTTGTGTTTTTACCACTGCAAAGAATTTAATTTCATTACTTGCAAGCACTCCTAACGCAGCAGAACCAAATAGTACAAGTCCGCTTAACAAAAGTATAATTACAGAAATAAGAAGTGGTTTATCAACTCTTTCAAACATAGATTATCCAACAAGAGCAATTACCACGCCAAGCAAGGCACACATATACGAAACAATCCAGTACCTCATCGTAACCTTATAAGATGGCCACCCCTTAGCTTGAAAGTGATGATGAAGTGGTGCTACAAGAAAGAGCTTTTTCTTAAAAAACTTTTTCCAAAAAAGCTGAAGTATAACTGATAATGTAGTAATCATGAGGGGGAAAGCAATAATCGGGAGATAAATAACCGCATTAGTCAAAAATGCAATCACTGAAAGTGAAAGAGATAGTGCAAGCATGCCTGTTTCGGTAAGATAAAAGAGCGCTGGAGGAATATTAAACCAAAGAAAAGCCATTATACCTCCAACAATAACAAAACAAAGTGCTGCAATGTTAATTTGACCGTGAGCGTAGGCAATCATTCCATATGCGGTAAACACTGAGGACATCACGCCTCCAGAGAGACCGTCAACTCCATCAATAACTCCGGTCGAAAAAGTTGCCAAAGTAACAACAATAAAAAATAAAATAAAAAGTAGGCCACCCAAGTGATACTCGCCGTAAAAAGGAAGATGTATGTAATCAACGCCGAGTTTTGCATAAAACCACCAACCCGCAAAAAGACCAAGGGAAGCGACCGCAAGCAATCGGATAGGAAAAGAAAGCCCTCCCCCAATATACGAATTAAGTCTCCCTTTATACTTTTCTACCACAAGAAGATCATCAAGTCCTCCGACAAAAGCACCGACCATCATCGCAAAAAGAGGAAGCCATGTTTGATTACGAGAAATAAAGTCTAACTTTTCGGTAATTGGATGAGGGTACACTTTTGAAAGCACCCAAAACAAAAGAGCGGTGAAGAGTACGGATCCCCACACAACAACACCACCCAAACGGGGTACTGGATCTTTTTCGTCATTGTGCAACGTTGCGGTAATAATTGCCTCTTTTCCGTCAATTGTCTTGTGCACATTCTTCTTTTTCCACATTGCATGTTTTATCAAAAACGCTCCCCATAAAGGAGCAAAAACTACACCAACCATAAACGAAATAACAGCAGGAAGCAATACTTTTGAAGGCTCAAGGACTAACATAATTCCTCAAGTATACCATATTTTTCTATTTATTCTGTGTAAAACAATTAGCGTGTTGGCAGAGTGGTAACACTCTCTTGTAACGCTTTATAGAGCTTCTCTACATCAGAAAACCTCCCTTCTCTTGTAGAACCAAGGACAACAATAGCAATAGGGTGCCCGACCGCAATATCTACCACCACACCAAGATTACCTCCCGCCAGTTCTGTGTACCCAGTTTTCGACGCTTCTGCACCAGAGAGGGTTTCGATCTTTTGGTTGGTGTTTGGGACCCCGCTTACTCTGCCTGTACTTGCAACAACCGTCGCTCTTCGCTTTGTGGTTGCATCAAATATTTCCGGAAAATGCATTCTTGCAATACCAAACAACTTTGCAACCTCAAGTGCAGACCCTATCCCCCCTATTTGACCAGAAAGATCCCTTCCTGCCGGATCTGTAAAAATAAGATGAAGACCAAGTAGCGAAGCGTCTCTATTCATTTGTGCAACAAAGGTAGTTGGACCGCCGAAACTTTCTGCAACAGCTTCAGCTCCATCGTTAGAAGAAAATACAAGAGTGTACTTAAGAAGTTCTGGAAGGGTCCACGATTGATTTTTTTTGAGACCAAGATCATACCCTCCTTCAATACTTGTAGGAGAAATAACAACCTTTTCTACTGTATCTTTATGAAGCGTTGCAGAAAGCGCCATCATTACCTTGGTGATACTTGCAAGAGGAAGTTCGTCTGTTGCATTTTTTGAAGCAATAACTTCCTTTGTTACTAAGTCATACACCACATAAGCCCTCCCCTGAATAACAACATCTTTAAAAGCATCTTTGGTAATAACAAAAGGATGTGTAGCAATTGTTACAGAAGGAGCCGTTCTTGTTGTTCTATGATACGTATTCCAAAAACGTGTAAGCGAATGTCCTAAAGAAATAGTCAGTACACATAATACGCTAATACCAAAAATAAGCGCACTATCTACATGTTCATTTTTTACGTGATGTGCTAGCCTGGCCATACTAATTAAAGCGCTCGCTCTTGTAACTTAGAAAGAAGATCGGTATGAATCTTCTCATATTCAGGAAGCTCTTCTACTTTAGTGATACCAAGAGACTTCATGGCATCTGCAGTAAGAGAACAAACTTCTCCTACACGGGTAATAAGACCACGCACAGTAAGGGCTCTAATAGACTGCGAAGATTGCACACCACGAATATATGAAATTTGCTCTCGTGTTGGATATCCTAAATACGCTACAAGAGTAAGCACTTGTAATGCTGCAGGTGTAAGATCACCTTGCAGTTCTTCTTTCATCCATGCTTGTATAAGCTCTGAGGCTTCTGGTTTAGTAACAATAGAAATACCCTCATTAGTAGTAAGAAGTGTAAGCCCTATTTCTTCTAACTTACTTGCAACGTATGCAATGTTTGAAGTAATTTCTTCTTCCGAAATAGACAAAAAAGTTGCAAGCTTTTTAATGGGAACAGGATCTCCGGAAAGAAATAAAATGGTGACAAATTTTTCGAGCATAAGACGTACAAATAGCAGTGTATCACGAATTAGAAGAAGCAGAATCCACTGTTTGATGAATAATAATATCACCCCCTTCTTCTTGTTGCTCTACTTGAACAGAACCAGATCGTAACAACTCAAGAATAGCGATAAAGTTAACGATAAGTAGCTTCTTCTGTTCTTCTTTTGTAGAAGCAGTGCCTGCAAGACTTTGAAAACTAATCGATGCGGTATTTTTGACACGATCAAGCAATGATTCTATTACATGTTCAATACGAAGTGCTTGCTCTACCGCAACTTTAACAAGAGCTTTAGGAACAACAAAAGAAAGTAATGTAAGTTTAATAATTGATTGCAAAAAAGAAGGTGTTACGCGACTGTCAGGAACAAAAACATGGATATCTTTTCGTGGTTGGTACTTACGACTATACAGCGGATGCTTTTCAAAAACACTTTGTATACAAGAAGACGCATGAGACAAGAGCGCGTAAAGTTCTAGTTTATGCTCAAGATCATGCACTTGTTTTTCTTCTTCTTCAGTATACACAACACCAGGAATAAGTGATTTTGCCTTCATCACCATAAGCGTTGAAGCTACAACAATAAACTGAGAAATATCAACAACGTCTTTCTGGTCAAGACCTTTAATATAGGTAATATACTCATCGGCAACAGATGCAAGAGAAATTTCTGTAATAGAAAGCTTCCTTGATTCTATAAGTTCAAGAAGTTTAGTATAAGGCCCCTCATAACGCTCGAGTTTGACAGTAAATTCCATTTGCCTAGTATACCAGCATACTCAAAGAAAGCTTATACGACACTGTGAATGAAATACCTCATAAGTACATTATCGCAAACTAAAATATGAATATATTTTCCCAATAAAAAATTGATACTCATCATGAAATACAGAATTCGCATCCTTATTTCTGAAAGTAACAGTAAACAAACGAGATGAAGTCGCTCTAATAAGAGTAACACCAAAAAGACTTTGATCATCTGATGAAACCAAACTATATATCTTAATAAACGCTTTAGTGTTTTTTAGTAAAGTTCTTCCTGACCCAAAACATACTGATTCCTTGTAAAAACGAGGATCACATTCCTCAACAACCATAACAATCTGCTTTCCTTGGGGGGAAACAAACTCAACCGACTGAAGGTTTTCTATAGACACAATAGAAGAGTCGCTAAGGATAATTCTTTCATCGCCTAGAACATTTTTCTTATTAAATTCTGGCGAACTACTTTTTAGAACATACAGAACCCAAGATATAATCAAAAAAGAGACTACCCCTAATAAACCGAACAAATACTTATCTTTTATAGGTATATATTTCATATGATTAGTTTTATTTTAGTACATTCCAAAGATTTGCATCAAATCCTCCGTCTATCTTGAAAATAACCACACCCCCTAACTTATACAGCTTTGCGATTTTTACTTTATCAGCAATCGCCTGCGCATCAGAGTACCACACCAAATACTGCTTATACATGCCAAGAGGATTTCCTTCAAGATCTGTTGATGTTGCGTACAAAAAACTCAACTCACCACTTTGATGACGTGTCGGAGTAATAGAAAGACTTAAAGCAAGGTCATTTGCATAAGAGAAATTCATAGAACCAAGACGGGAATATTTTGTCGATGTTCCATTCTGAATTATTTCATATTTGTATCCGTAGGTAGGAATACCGAGAATAATTTTCTTTGCAGGAATATCACGAAGTGCAAGTGTTGCGACTTTCTCTACCCAGTCAATATCAGCAACAGGCTTATAGGCTTCTCCTTGATTTTTATAATACTGCACCAACTGTTGGTCGTCATTTGCTTGATCGTACGCCATAATACGCACCTGATCACATACCTTACCAATCACCTTATAGTCATTAGCATACTCGACTTTAGCAAGCACTTCTTTGGATGTTGTTGCATAACGACTCTCTGCGGGGGTACGAGCTTCAACGGTACAAATAAGCTGTTTCTTTTCCTTATGAAGCGCATAAGAAAGTTCTGTTAGAAAAGCAGAAAAATACGGCTTCGTCTCTGCAGTTTTTGCTTCGTAGTCAATATCAATACCGTCGAATTTATTTTTCTTTACTAGGGCAACAATTTCTTTTACATGTGCAGTTCGACGCTTTCTTTGTGCAAGAAGAAGATATACATCATACTTCTCTTTTTCATTATGTGGGTATGACAAAATACTTGGATACACTTTTACTTTCTTTTTCTTTGCTTCAGCGATAAGTGCTGGCCATGGATCTTCTTCTATCTTAAGAGCATTTTTAATTGTTCCATCTGGTTGAAGTTCGTACGCAAAAGGACTTATTTGTGTCAGTGTTTTCAAGTTTGCGAGTGTCGAACTTGCACCGTCAGTTTTGCGCCAATATGGGATCCATACAGCCTTTTCAAAAGAAGTTGCAGCAAAAAGAGGAGAAAAAGTTGAGACAAAAATAAAGAAAAAGAAAAGCTGCTTCATAGTCTAATGGTACCACATACTACGTTGATGAGAAAATAATCAATCTCGATAAAGAGAGTCGCTAAACGCAGAAGTTCTGACAAAAGAAAATGCACCTCATCTCATTATACGAAGTGCATAGTAGATCAAACTTACATATTTTGGCGCGTAATAAGCACCCATCCGCACACACCCTTTCGTTCACCAGAAGTGACACACACCTTAGCAAACTGTTCCCCTGGGAATACTTGCCCTTTATACCGGTGTGAGAAGCGAAGTATAGCCTCGCAGTCTCGAACCTTTATTTTTGGAACTTCACTCTTAAGAGTTGCGATACAGCCCACCCCTTTGGTATCCTCGATATTCTTTACTATCTCAACCTCTTCTCCAAGTTTCAGCTCAAGAGCAACTTGTGCAAAAACACTTGAAGAAAAAAGAAGAGAGAACAATACTGTACAAAGAAACCTTTTCATTTACCTGCCCCCTGCATTGACAAGACGAACCCTACTATACCACACTTTGCAAACAAAGTAAACACACACAGTCACAAGACTGTGTGTGTTTTATGTCTGTACTTTGTACTCTCTACTTCTTCGCTTTTTCATTAGCTTAGACACCCTCTACTTTTTCTTTAGAAAGCCTTGTGCAGCGCGACGGCGCGGAACAGAGAAAATTTTTAGCAAAAAATTTTCGTGCTTTATAAAGGAAAAGTTAAAAAATATACAAGTTATTCTGTTTGCTTCAAAAAAAAGCAAAAGAAAAATATAGTATCAAGATGTTCAACCACATGTACTGCGTTTGTATTTTGTATTCTTCCCTTCCCCGCTTTTTCATGAGAAGCAACTTGCCGGAGGACGACGGTCCGAGGCAGAAGAAAGTTTCTAGCAAGAAATTATTCTGTTTGCTTCGATGAAAAAGCAAAAGAAAGAAAAAGTTATTCTAAAGATCTTTACAGTATCTTTACTACTTGCCACCCTTCACCTCAATCCCAATCTTTACTACTTCCCTCCCTTTACTTCAATCCCAAGCTCCCGCAAAGTTTTTGAAGTCGCTTGCGCTGGTGCTTGCATAAGAAGATCCTTCCCTTCCCCTGTCTTTGGGAATGCCATCACTTCACGAATGTTTGGTTCGTTAAGCAAAAGCATAAGAAAACGATCAAGTCCCCATGCAATACCTCCATGTGGAGGTGTTCCAGAACCAAGTGCGGTAAGCATGTGAGAAAAGTTCTTTTCGATACGTTCTTCACTATATCCCATAATTTCGAACGTCTTACGAAGCGCTTCCGGATTATGATTACGAATAGAGCCACCACCGATTTCATATCCATTAAGCGCCACATCGTACTGTGTTGTAAGAATATCACCAATACGTTCTTTCTTCATGAGAAGTTCCATATGTTCCTCCTGTGGTTTTGAAAATGGGTTGTGAGTAAAGGTCCACTCACCGGTATCATCCACGTTGTCATCTCCTGTTTTTTCAAACATTGGAAAGTCAACCACCCAACAGAATGCAAGAAGATTAGGATCGTTCTTGTCTTCACGCAAATCTGGTTTGTCAGAATTATACTTCTCCATTGCTTCCTTATAGGTAAGTACAGGGAATGGCACCTGCTGAATTCTTTTCTCTGGGAAAAGTATAGTAACAATTTTGACAAGAAGATCTTCATTAACCTTCATCACATCCTTTTGTGTAACAAAACTCATTTCCAAGTCCATTTGGGTAAACTCTGGCTGACGGTCCCCTCGTGTATCTTCATCTCGCATACACTTCGCGATCTGAAAGTAGCGCTCAAACCCTGCTGACATGAGTAACTGCTTGTACTGTTGTGGTGACTGAGGAAGTGCATAGAAGGTACCTTGCCAAATACGGGAAGGAACGATATAGCTACGAGATCCTTCTGGTGTTGGGTTTGTAAGAAGCGGTGTCTCCACCTCGAAGAACCCCTGTCTATCAAGTTCATCTCGGATCATCTTGATCACCTTATGACGCATAATAATATTACGCTGAAGGCGTGAACGACGAAGATCGAGATATTTTTTTTCCAAACGAACTTCTTCATTCACTTCATACCCAGAAGTAGAGAGATCGAAGGCTGGTGTTGTTGCTTCTGCCAGCACCTCAATCGCGAGAACCTCAAGCTCGACATCACCATTTATAACGCCTTGCTTAATATTTTTTTCTGGGCGCTTATTAACCTTACCACGAACCTCTACCACCCACTCAGTACGAAGACGGCTTGCAACTTCTAGTGCTTCTGTATGATTCGGAAGCACTACAGCCTGAACCTTACCAGTCACATCACGAAGATCAAGGAATATCATTTTGCCTTGATCACGACGAACATCAACCCATCCTTTAATGGCAACTTCTTCTCCAACATGGGAAGAAATGGCACGAACATATATTCTTTCCATAAAAATAAATCCCGTACAGAACATATGAGAATATCTCATTGTTATGTACGGACGATTACGAGAAACCGCGGTGCCACCATACCTTGCCACTTACATGTGACCACTTTTTATTAAAAAGAAGGAAACTCTGAGGTTGTCAGTCTCTTCAATGCTTCCTTCTTCCATCCTATCATATGTACCATTGAATGCAAACAAAAAGCCACAGCACTTACTTGTATCTGTGGCCTTAAACCTTTTAAGATCTCTTTACGCGCGCATTCTCGTAATACACAAGAAGAAGACTAATCTCGTACACAGAAAGAGGCTCTTTGGTACCACACTTAAGAAGTGCTGCACCAAGAGGGAACTCGTCGAGTTGGTTAATTGCAGAACTGTCATCAGTAAGCACTTCTCTGATAAAAGCATCAATCTCAGGAGAAATACTAGGTGCAGCAATTCTTCCAAGATTGTATGCAGCCAAAGCTCCAGCCTCAGCTTGCGTCAGATGCTTACCTTCTTCCTGCTTACAAATTGCACCAGGAAGGAGTTTTTGCTGAAGAAGACGAAGTTCTATTGCCGTACTATCTTCTATTCCACCTTTCTTGAAAAATTCAAAATCTCCTTCTTCTGTAGATGGAGTGCAATCTTGCTGTTGTAACGTCATATCATAATCCCCGCAAAGAACGACTTGTGTAGTATAAACAAAAATATACAAATAGCAAAGAAGAAAAACTGCGCAGAAAGTTCTGCGCAGTTTTCAGCGATCTCTAATGCTGATTATTACTTAAGGATTATGACTAATCCAAGAACGAATGAACTGGACTAGACCTTCATCAGTAACGTCTGGATTATCTTTTTTGAATTTCTCAAGAGCTTGCCCTAGTGCAACACCGCGATCTGTGGCAAAATATGTTCCAGAACCATCTCTTTGGATTAGCCCCAAAAGAAGGGCAAAAAGCACAGCAACACTCTCAGAAACAAACTGAAGAGGTGCACGTGCACTTGTATGGTTGTTTGCAGACATTCGGCTTCTCCTTCTGATATAGAGCCCCAATGATTCTATACCAAAAGAAGAAAGATCTCAAGTGTTAGTCTTCTACTCCGAAAGTCCTGTCACTCGCTTCACCTCCTTCATCATTATCTCTGATTTCGCACGAGCGCGGGCCGCACCTTCTTGTAAAATCTTCTCTACTTCATCTTTGTGCACCTGATAGTAGTCGTACTTTTCACGCTTTGGAGTAATGAAAGCAATAATTGCTTCATACAACATATCTTTTGCTTCTTTGTACCCAAGACCCCCTTCCTCATATCGAAGACGAAGCGCTTGATCTTCTTCAGGAGATAAGAAAAGTTTATGGATCTTATAAATGTTATTCTCGTCAGGATCCTTCTTGTCTTCTGGACGAGCACTATCGGTTACTATGCTCATGACTGCTTTTCTAATTTCTTCATCAGTACCAAAAAGTGGTATCACGTTCCCATAACTTTTACTCATTTTCTCTCCGTCAGTTCCGGGAACCACTGCTACATCTTGCAACACATACTCTTGTGGCATTTTGAAAAGCTCTACTCCGTATGCGCGATTGAACTTCCCTGCAAGCTCTCGTGTCATCTCAACATGTTGTATCTGATCTTTACCAACCGGCACCACATCTGCGTTATACATAAGAATATCCGCTGCCATAAGTACTGGGTACGTGAATACTCCTACATTGATATCTGCATTCTTTGCTTCTTTATCTTTAAATGCGTGCGCAAGCATAAGCATTGGCATTGGGGTAACAGTAGCAAGTATCCATGAAAGCTCAGTGTGTGCCACCACATCAGACTGTCTAAACAAAACAACATTCTTGAGATCAAGACCGCATGCAAGGTATGCACACACGAGATCAAAAGCGCTCTTTCGGCGAGCTTCTGCATCAGCAAGACTAGTCATAGAGTGATAATCAGCAACGAAAATATATGACTCAAATTCATCTTGCTTAGAAAGAAGAATATTCTGACGCATTGCACCAAAATAGTTACCAATATGAAGACGGCCACTTGACTGAATACCTGAAACTAAAACTTTTTTTGACATATTCATTCTATATATCTTTAATTACTCTTTTTGAATGCACTGAATCCTTCTAGAATTTCTGTAGGGATTGCCCATACAGTATTATTACTTCCCTTCTCAATCGTCTGAAGTGTACGCATTGCAAGACCGCCTTGAGTGTCTGCAAGAACTTTAGCAGCTTCAGCAAGTTTTTTTGAAGCTTCGAGCTCTCCATCTGCACGAATAATAACTGAACGTCGTTCACGCTCACTCTCGGCTTGTTTTGCCATAATACGCTTCATATCAGAAGGAAGTTCAATATCCTGAAGCTTGATTGCAGTAATATTAATACCCCACTCTTCTGTTGTCTTATCAACAATCTCCTTGATTCTCTGTGCGATAGCTTCTCGTTCCGAAAGCACATGATCAAGCTCAAACCCTCCCACCACATCACAAAGTGCCACCTGAGAAAAATCAGCAACTGCCGTTGGGTAATCTTGAATATTAAGTACCGCCTTCTGTGCATTTTCGATTTGATAATACACCACCGCATTGATGTTAAGAGGAACATTATCTTTTGAAATGACTTCCTGTTGAGGAATGTCTACTGTACGAATACGCATATCCACACGAATCATACGCTGTACACCAGGAAATATCCATGTAAGACCCGCTTCACGAATTCCAGAAAACTTACCCAAGGTAAGAATAATAGTTTTCTCATATTGGTCGATAACACGAAGCCCTGTAATAACAAGCGCAACCAAGAAAGGTAAAATAACTAATGACATATGTACAAGTATATCACACTACACTATACCAATGAACTATCCTTTGTTGTATAGCGCCTTTCTCTTCTCTTTTTTGTTACTGCACAATCACCTTCTCTTCCTTCTCAATAAATCTCCCTACATATGAACCAACCATAATCCCCACTACAGAACACATAAATCCTATAAACGTACTTGGCACAGTAGTGCCGATCTCATTTGCAATTAACCAAGAAGAAACACCTGCAACAATCGAAACAAACGCACCAAAACTATTTACCTTTGATGAGTACAACCCGAACGCAAGCGGTGCAAATCCAGCAACCAAAGTGATAGAATATGCGCTTCCAACAAGTTCATAAATATGAGCATCTGGGTGATATGCAAGAACAACAGCACCAAGAGCAACAATAACCACACCAAACTGAATAAGATACATTCGCAATTTGTCTCTCATTTCTTTAAAGAAAGGCTTTACGATATTTTCTGCAAGCAGTGTGGCAGGAGCCAAGAGCGAACCTGAGGCTGTTGAAAGAATCGCAGAAATAAGAGCACCAAAAAATAGAACTTGTGTAATAGTACTTGTGTGTTCATTAACAAGTGTCGGAATAAGAAGCTGTGAATCTTCTGCAAGAATTGTTGGGTACAAATGTGCAGCAATAGTTGCAATAGCAATTGGTATCATTACCACCGTAAAATAAAGAAATCCACCAAACACAGACGCAAGAACACTTTCTTGTTCGTTACGAGCACTCATCGCACGCTGATAAATATCTTGTTGCGGAATACTTCCAAATCCTTGTGTCATAAGCGCAGTAAAAAACACAATCCATGCGAGCATCGAATCAGTCTCCGGGAAAATTTTAAGATGCCCTTCTGGAATAATTGCTATAAACCCTTCTACTCCTCCCACAAGAGGAAGTACTGCTGCCAAAATTGCAATAAGTCCTACAATAATGATTCCAGACTGAACCGTATCATGAAGAGCAACTGACACCATGCCACCTAAGACGGTATAGACTGACACAACAATTGCAGCAATAATAACCCATGAACCGATAGAAAATGCCGGGAGAATTGTATGTAGCACTACTCCAAGAGCCAAAAACTGTGCCGCAACCCATCCAAAGTAGCTCACAATAATTACTGATGAAAGAAAGAGTGCGATAATGGTGTTATAGCGACTTTTAAAATAATCACCGATGGTAAGAAACTTAAGACGATATAATTTGCGATTAAAAAAAAGACCGGCAATGATAAGACAAAGACCTGCACCAAAAGGATCCTCTAACACATTCGAAAACCCACCTTCCGCAAACTTACTTCCTGCACCCAAAATACTTTCACTTCCAAACCATGTAGCAAACACCGTTGAGAGCGCCATATAAAAAGGAAGCGATCTCCCGGCAAGCACATACTCTTCTGAGTTAGTAACCTTACGAGCGGCATACACTCCGATCAAAATCATCACCACTGCATAAATAAGCACCGCAATAGGAAGCAACATAGAATAAAGAAGATCTTAAATAAATAAAAGTATACCTTAAGTGTACACGAGAGAACAAAAACAGCAAGAATCTCTTGCTGTTTTTGTTCTTATATACTATACACCTCGCTATGTAGAAGACTTATTAAAGTCCTTCTTCCTTCAAGCCTTCGATGTATTCCATTGCTTTCTTGGAAAGCTTCTTTGGCATCGCAATATGAAGCTTTACAAGCACATCACCTCTACGCCCCTTCTCGTGTATATGAGGAACACCACGACCCTTCACACGGAGCACTTCTCCTGCGTGAGCACCTGGCGCAATATCAAGATCAATAGATCCATCAAGTCCTTCGAGAGTATGACGAACACCAAGAAGTGCATCAGTAAGTTTGATTTCATGAGTAATCACAAGATCATGTCCTTCGCGCTTCCAAAGCTTGTGAGGAATCACCGTGATCTTTACATAGAGGTCACCGGTGATCCCGTGAGGAACCGCTTCGCCCATTTGTCCCATTCTGATCATTTCACCATTAGCAATACCCGCAGGAACAGAAATAGAAATCTCTTCTCTTTTGTTCACCACACATGCACCACGACATTCTGAACACTTTTCATCAGGGATCTGGCCTTGACCGTTACAAGTAGCACATGCGTGCACCGTCTGGAAATTACCCATGAACGTTTTCTTCACATCATGCACCTTACCTTGGCCATTACAAGTAGCACAGGTCTTTTTTTTACTTCCTGGTTTTGCTCCAGATCCAGAACAAGTAGCACAGGTGGACACCTTAGTAATGAGCACATTGCGCTCTGTACCAAAAACCGCCTCTGTGAATGGAACATCAATCTCAAGCGAAATGTCTCGTCCACGCTTCTGTCTTCCTCCACCGAAACCACCTCCAAACATATCTCCAAAAATATCCCCAAGATCACCAAAATCAAACTGCACATCAGAGAAGTCCCCTTGATTAAATCCGCCAAAGCCACCGAACCCTCCGAATCCAGCCCCACCTTGTGGACCAGCGCCATTAAAAGTCTGACCATACGTGTCATACTCTTTTCGTTTTCTTTCATCGGAAAGCGTTTGATATGCCTCATTCACTTCCTTAAACTTTGCTTCGTCCCCACCCTTCTTATCAGGATGGTACTTAGCAGCAAGCTTGTAGAAAGCCTTTTTAATATCTTCTTTCGAAGCATTTTTTTCAATACCAAGTACATCGTAATAATTTTTTGCCATAGATTGTGTCATTATACTATATTTAACTTGATAATAAAAGCAAATATTGACTTTTATTGCCCATATGATAGCTTATAAACAGTTGGACTTTTAAGGACTTTTTACCATGGGATTTCAAAAGTATCTTGCTGTTGACAGTCACGATACTTTGTGTCGTGAAGACTGTTTTTTAGTTACTTTTTTTAAAGATGGAGTCTGTAAAACAAGTAAGAATTGCTTCTATTGTTCCACCGGAAGATTTAGAATTTGACGGTGAATCTTTCTTTAGTAATCTATGCACTAAACCGAGAGAACAACCGGATGTCTTCCTGCCCTACAAAGAAAGGGTTGATTCTGGTCTCAGTGAGACAGTGCCAAAAAAGGTTCTCGTCGCTGTATTTCACTTTGAACACAAAGGTGAGTCAATACGAACAAGTGTTACCCTTGACAACGTAATCATCGAAGCACATGAGTATAGTGCTTTTCCACAACTCCCCAGGTTCCCACAAATCAAAAAAGGTGTCGAAGAAATAGTTCAAGAGTACGACCGCCCTCATTGGAACTATGCATTAAATCCAAATGTTGCATTTGTTACTCCAGAAACACTACCAGCGAAAAGAATTGTCTCTAGCTTAATGATCCTCTTTGATCAAACCATGTCTCTGCTTGCATACAATGCAGGACTAGAAACACTTAAGTTAGTGGATAGAAAGTTGGAATTTGGGATTCACGAAAATGCTCGTTTTCGATCACCTTTAAGAAATGGTTATGGTTTTGTTAATGCTGCCAATCTAGTGGCTCACATTGAAGAAAGACCTATTCCTTTTACCCTTGAACGTTTGCAGGAGATTGTCAAAACATAATGACACTATCAAACAACCGCAAAATGACGCACAGTGTTCTGTGCGTCATTTTTTCTAACGTTACTCTCCGTCTTTCTTTTCTTCAGAAGAAGGATCAGGTTGTCCCCCTTCTTGAGTAGTATTATCGTTTGCAGTCTTCATTGCTTCACCGATTTTCATCATAGAAGTAGAGAGCTCTTCTGTAGCCTTGGTAAGTGCATCTTTATCAATACCTTCCTTTGCCTTCTTCACAGCATCAGTCTTCTCGGTGACTTCCTTCTTAATGTCTTCGCTAATCTTACCTTCAGCATCTTTGAGTGCACGCTCTGCGGTGTGTATCATTTGATCAGCGAGATTCTTAGCTTCAGCAAATTCTTTTTTCTTGGTGTCTTCATCGGCATGCGACTCTGCTTCATTTTGCATACGCTTGATATCATCATCAGTAAGACCAGATGACGCTTCGATACGAATAGATTGACTCTTACCACTTGTCTTATCCATCGCAGTAACATTAAGAATACCGTTAGGATCGATATCGAAAGTAACTTCTACCTGAGGAATACCACGTGGCGCAGGTGGAATACCGTCAAGAATAAACCGTCCGAGTGACTTGTTATCTTGTGACATAGGACGCTCGCCTTGGGTGATGTGGATCTCTACAGAGGTCTGATTATCTGCTGCTGTCGAGAATACTTGCGATGCCTTGGTTGGAATAGTAGTATTCTTCTTCACAAGTGGTGTTGCAACACCTCCCATAGTTTCGATAGCAAGTGTAAGCGGTGTCACATCAAGAAGAAGAATATCCTTCCCAATATCACCTTGAAGCACTCCTGCTTGAACTGCCGCACCAAGTGCTACCACTTCATCGGGGTTAATTGAACGGTTAGGTTCCTTACCAAATAGCTCCTTCACTGCATCCACAATCATAGGCATACGAGTCTGACCTCCCACCATAATGATTTGATTGATTTCTTCTTTTTTAAATGGAGATGCAGCGAGTGCGCGCTTCGTGATCTCAATAGAACGATCAACGAATTCCTTCGCAATGTTCTCAAGCTGTGCACGGCTAACTTTCATCACGAGGTGCTTAGGGCCAGTTGCATCAGAAGTAATGAATGGAAGATTGATTTCTGTTTCCATTTGAGTAGAAAGTTCATGCTTTGCTTTTTCTGCAGCCTCATCAAGACGCTGAAGTGCGAGCGGATCAGTAGAAACATCAATACCAGAATCTTTCTTGAACTCATCAGCAATAAAGCGAACGAACTTCTGATCAATATCACGACCACCAAGATGAGAGTCTCCATCAACGGCCTTCACCTCAACAATATTCTGACCATCAGCTTCATCCACTTCAAGAATAGAAATATCAAATGTTCCTCCACCGAAGTCAAAAACTGCAAGCTTTTCTTTTTTGCCAGAATTATATCCGTACGCAAGAGCAGCAGCAGTTGGTTCTGGAATAATACGCTTCACATCAAGTCCTGCAATCTTCCCTGCATCAATAGTTGCTTGACGCTGTGCATCATTGAAGTATGCAGGAACAGTGATCACTGCCTCAGTGATCTTCTCACCAAGCTTCGCTTCAACATCTGCTTTCATTTTTTGCAAAATCATAGCGGACACTTCTTCAGGTCGATATTCTTTACCACCAAGAGTGATAAGCACGCCATCGTTCGCTCCTGCTTTTATTGCATAAGGAACCCGAGGAAGATCGCTTTGAACTTCCTTATCATTAAAAGAGTGTCCCATGAAGCGCTTCACTCCATAAATAGTATCTTTTGGGTTAGTAACCGCTTGGCGCTTTGCGATCTGGCCAACAGAACGCTCGCTATTTTTGTTAACCGAAACAATAGAAGGAGTGGTACGATTACCTTCAATATTCTCAACAATCTTTGGTTGCCCTGCTTCGATAATAGCAACTGCTGAGTTAGTAGTTCCAAGATCAATTCCAATTATTTTTGACATACGTATATTGGTTAATAGTTAATGGTTAATAGTTATTAGATGCTAGGTATTAGGTAATAGGTTTTAGATAATACTATTTTATTACTCTGTTGTTTTTTCGTAATGACCCACATGTACTCTTGCTGGACGAAGCACGACATCATGCATCTTGTACCCGTTCTGGAGAATAAGCATCACTGTGTTATCTTGCGCACTCTCGGTAACAGGTATTGTTTGCATTGCTTCATGGAGCATTGGGTCGAATGAGTCTCCAACTTTTCCAAACAAAGTAAGACCCTCCTTTTCAAGTACAGAAGTAAACTGTCCGAAGATGTACTCAATACCCATGCGCCAGGTGGCGTCAACTTTCTCCCACGCTTCTTTATTGCCTTGAGCCATGGTGTATGCATCAAGCACAGGAAGAAGCTCTTCGATAAAGCGACGTGTTGCGAATTTACGATCAGCGACTTTTGCTTGTTCGACTTCTTTCTTGTAATTCGCATAGTCCGCACGAGTACGAAGACTTTGATCAAGGTACTCTTTGTTCTCCTTCTCAAGAGTCTTGATTCTTTCTCGTAACTTCTTTATAGTTGCTTTTGCGTCCACTTCACCTTCTTCGTTTGTTTCCTCAAACGACACATCATTCACTACTTCTTCTTGTATTTCTTCGTTGTGTTTATCGTTCATAGCAAACTTTTTATACGCTAATTTCTAAAAAACATTGTTCAATAGCAGTGCTGTCTTTTCGTGCTTTCTTTCATTCAAAATCAGTCATGCAGTCGTTCCTCCCACAGCCTCTTTTGTATAATGCATTTAGTCCAAAAAGTCAAGACCCTCTGTCGCAGACTCATGCGGAACAAACGCGGAACTATGCAGAACAGGAACGCAGACTTCGCAGAAAGGATATACTTAACCACCAATAAAACAAAAGACACCCTGGTAAGAGGGTGTCCACATATACCAATGGAGAACTGTTCAGCACCACCTTAATGAGGTGTTCTCTGCACTCCCAATATCCAACCAAACAACATATAAGAGAGGAGAAAGCATAGAACCGCTATCACATTAGCAGAAACGATGCTGTTTACTAAAAAATCTGCCTGGAAAAAAGAAATGTGCCTAGCACCGAAAGCAACTGAAAGGACAAGAGAAAGGAACAACATGCTAACAGTCGAAACAGCCCACAGCAGCGATCGCGATCGTTCAAATAAAGGTCTTCGAGAAAGCAGGTTATATAACGGGAACGATGCTGCGAAGAGTATGACAAGGAAAACTGACTCCACAATCATCCCCAAGAGTAACTTGTCCATGTTTGACTCCTTTTCAAGATTAGTCCATAGGCCAACACCTATACTATCACAGAATAAATAACCTGGAAATACAGTAACTTAAGGCTATTGACATATTATTAAAAACAATTTATTATAGAATATGGCGAAGATGCCCTTTGTCACTCTCAGAAAGGAAAAAGAGTCATGGAAAAAATTAAGTACGAAGGTGCTTACGGTCAAGCGACGACCGATGGATTCGTTATCACCTTCCCCGGCGTCACACCGTCAGAGGAGACTCTCAAACGCTGCGACACCAGCGCGGGCCTCCAACAACTGGTCTACGAACGGATCGGCTCTAGCAGGAACCAGAACCCTGTGATCTACAGCAGCCGCAACAGCCTCTACACAGGGAGTAAGTACGGTGGAGGTAGCGTTCGGAGCCTGTTCTACAACACGATCCTCACAGCGTACAACCCGCACCACTCCGTCTGCCTACGGCCGGAAGTCCTCTGGCAACTCATCGTCCACGAGGTCGGTACGTACGTACAGCAGAACACTGACGCCTGTGCCCACCTCTTCACTGTCAAGCCAGATGAGCAGCAGAAGCTGGAAGTACCCATGTACCCCGGAGACGGTTGGGAACTGGTGATCCAGCGGTTCCGCTATGAATTTGGTCAGCATATCGACACGAAGGTGCTTAACGCCTTTCTGCCAAAGTTTTCGACGACAGATTTGGAGGCTGAGGCTGCCACGCTACTCACGTTCATGGACACGGTGTCGAAGTGGTACAGCTTCGGCACGATGTACTGCTGCGGTTTCCCGAAGATCCTTGTTGCGGGCAGTGTGGAGGATTGGAAACTCCTCCAGTCGAGTGCGATGATGCTGTCCACCATGTTCGAGGGGCTCTACTACTACTTCGCAGATCTCCTCGACGTGGTTCGTGTCGTCGTTTCGACGCTGGAGAGCGGTGAGGCAGACCCTGAGTTCTGGGGCTCGATGTTTCGGTACCGCTCCAACAGTTGTCCACCAATCATCGACGGGTGGTTGTCCGCCTTCATTGCATTTCGGCGTGGACCTGAAAACCCGCACACTCGAAGCGGTCCAGCGAAGGCGACGCTCCGCGAGCCGAACGAGTTCAACTGGCGCGTTCAGTGGCGGCGTGAGAGGACGTTGTACTTCAGCGAGGTTCCACTGGGGGTGAATTATGCGAATCTCACTGTCGCTGTTCCGGACCAAGGTGAACAGAAGTTCCTGCTTATTGGTGGCGTCCTCGGCTCGGACTTCAACAATGAGTACCTCACCCCTCGCCTGGGGGTCGCGGTAGCTTCGATCTGATAAACATTCCCTGCAACGCAGGGACAAATGTTCCATCGTACAGATTTAAGACTGTCTGGAACTCATGGAGGCCCTGCTTAGCGGGGCCTTTTTTTTTATCTCTGATTTTTAATTTAATTACAGAGAAGGAACTACGCCATGTAGTTCGAATATTAAAATACACGAGAACGTAAACGTCTCAAGTTCAAAACTCCCTATGAAGTGTTTTAGAAGAAATGATGCCTGTGCAGTTAGAGTGCTGATCCAGGCTGTAAAAATCCTTTATTATATAGCTTATTTACGGTAAAAGTCGTTATCGGGTTCGTATTCGTCTGCGTGGTCGACGTTAGTACATTCGCACCACTGTGCTCAGTATCTCAAAGCCAAACTTCTTGATCTACAGGGTCTGCGGGAGTAAGCGCTAAAAATATAAAAACCCTGTCAGATGACAGGGTTTTTATATTTTTAGCGCTTACTCTTCGAAGCTTACAAATATTGAGATGAATAAGAGGCGCGAGAAATTTTTGTGACCAAGGCGTACTCACAGTACGACGCGTGGAGCAAAAATTTCGAGCAACGAAGCAGCCGCTCAATATTTTAACGCTTTGACCAAGTTGGAGCCTTACGAGCTTTCTTAAGTCCGAACTTCTTACGTTCAACTTGACGTGAATCACGCTTTAGGAAGCCAAGCTTCTTCAAAGTATTCTTCACTTGTTCATCACGCTCTACAAGAGTTCTTGCAAGTCCGTGACGTACAGCCTCTGCTTGTGCATGAATACCTCCACCCTGTACACGAACAGTTACAGTGAACTTCTCACCAATCTCTGATTTATTAAGAGCCTCTTGCGCAAGTACCTGAAGATCGTTAGTAACGAAATATTCCTTTACATCCTTATCATTCACAACAAAAGAATTTTTTGTTGACGGAGTAATGCGCACACGAGCAATAGCGGTCTTACGGCGACCAACTGCTTCAATATAACGATTTTTTGTTTCTACTGACATACTACTTTAAATGGTGCTCGGTTAGTCATTAATAATAAGATTCTTAAGACGAATCTCTTGAAGTCGGTTCTTAGGAAGCATTCCTTTTACCGCATGAGTAATAAGCTCCTTGTACCCCTTCTTTTCTACAACGTACTTAAGAGGCATCTCCTTGAGACCTCCAGGATACCCTGAGTAAGACTTATGAACACTTTCGTTCATTTTGTTTCCTGTTACCTTAAGCTTGCTTGCGTTGGTGATAGTTACAGTAACTTCGGCGACGCGATTCTTTACGAAGTGAACACTGTCTTTTGCATTAAGAAATGCAGCTGCTTCTGATGCGACTCTTCCAAGAGCTTTGCCTGTTGCGTCAATAGTATGATTCATAGTAGTACAATTAAAAAATTAAACGAATTCAATGATAGCTTTTTCTGCTCCATCAGAAAGACGGGTAGGAAGCTTAAGAATGCGGGTGTAGCCACCAGCAATGTCCTTAAATTTAGGAGCATATTCTGAAAAAAGCTTCTTAGTCTCAATCTCTTGATTAAGCAAACGAGACATAATAAGTCGACGACGTGCAACTGAGTCCTCTTTTGCAAGAGTAACAAGCTTCTCTACAAGAGGTCTGATTTCTTTTGCTCGTGCAAGTGTTGTTTCGATGCGTCCATGACGAATAAGATTAATCATGAGACTTCGAACAAACGCTTTGCGTTGATTTTTTTCTCTTCCGAATTTTCTGAATGCTTTGTGATGTTTCATACGTCGTAATACTATTCTACTAACCTAGTCTCTTCTTAGTCCTTAAGTGAGAGTCCGAGATTTTCGAGTGCCTTTTTAATTTCTGTAATTCCTTTTTCTCCAAGACCATCAACTGAAAGAAGATCAGCTTCGCTCTTTCGTGCAACTCCGCCAGCAGTACGAATTGATGCTGCAACAAGAGCATTTTCGGTACGCGTAGAAAGACCAAGATCTTCTACTTTTACTTTTGTTGCGTCACTCAAGTCTTCTGAGTCGTCAGAGTCAACCACTGAAGATTCTTCTGCCTTTGGCATATCAATCACCTGCTCACGAAAACCAACAATAGACTGAAGTTGGGTAATCATAGTGTGAATAGAGCTTTCAAGCGCTTCACGAGGAGTGATAGTGCCATCTGTTTCGATACTTACACGAAGACGGTTATGATCGGTACGATCCCCAACACGCATGTTCTCAACTTCGTAACTTGCTCGACGAATAGGAGTAAATGATGCATCAAGGAAAATGGTACCAATGTCAGCCTTTTCCTTCTGAAGTACTTCACGAGGAACGTACCCGAGTCCTTTTTCTACAGTAATTTCGATTGCAATATCAACATCTTTTGCTGTTGATTCACAAATATATTGATCTTCGTTCATCACCTCAAGCTGAGAAGGTACAGAAATATCCTTTGCAGAAATAGTTTTTACACCTTTAATGTGAAGTGTTGCCTTTTGAGCATCATCTCCGTGTAGCTTGAAGCGTGTCTTCTTGAGATTAAGAATAATAGCAATCACATCCTCCTTGATACCATCAATAGTAGAGAACTCATGCTTAACGCCGTCAATAGAAAGCGCGGTAATTGAAGCGCCTGGAATAGATGAGAGGATAATACGACGAAGAGAGTTGCCGAGTGTATGACCGTAACCTGGATAAAGTCCGTCGATTTCATATACACCAGAAATCGCATCTTCTTTAACAATTCTTGGCTTTGATGGCAAAATGATAGAATGTGAAGACATATACAATAATAAATATCGTTAATTACTAGTAACGCGCACCCCTTGAACCCCTTTAATAAAGTTGCCTAATTATAACCTACAATTGCAAAAAATGCAAGTGTGTGTTACTCACAGAAAACCCTTTATCGTGAATAGAACTCGAGAACCTTCTGAATATCAAAAGTTCCTTCAACTTCACGAACAGGAGCTTTTACTTCTGCAGATAACTTTTTAGGATCCACGGTAAGTGTGTACTGTGGTGGAAGCGCCATAAGCTTTTCTTCAATGTCAGCAAAAAGCTTAAGTGACTTACTACCCTCACGGATAGCAACAACATCACCAACTTTTACCTGATGAGAAGCAATGGTAAGACGACGACCGTTAACAGTAATGTGACCATGAGAAACCATCTGACGAGCAAGTGCTCGTGTTGCTGCAAACCCTGCACGGTACACCACGTTATCAAGACGTGACTCAAGTTCTCTCATGAGCTTAAGAGATGGAGTAACTGATCCTTCGCCTGTCTCGTGTGTAGCTGTTGCACGCTTTACATACATAGAAAACTGCTTTTCCATAAGACCGTAGGTAATACGCATCTTTTGCTTTGCGCGAAGCTGTTCACCGTACTCTGAAACACCAGAGCGATGCTTACGTTCACTATCAAGCTTTCCTGGTGCAAAAGGACGCTTTTTGAATGCGCACTTCTCACGACCACAAAGTGATTCTCCGAGACGACGACAAGTTTTACAGGTTATTCTACTCATATACTTTTTTAATTAGATTACACGTGACGTGGCTTACGTGGCTTAGGACCATTGTGAGGAACAGGTGTACGGTCAATAATTGAAACAACGTCAACACCAAAGGTTGAAAATCCTCTAATTGCTGATTCACGTCCAGATCCTACACCCTTTACTACCACTTCCACCTCTTTAATACCAAACTGCTGTGCTTTTTCTCCGATAAGTTCACCAATCTTGGACGCAGCAAAAGGAGTACCTTTCTTAGCACCCTTGAAGCCAAGCGCTCCGGATGATGACCATGCGATAACATTACCACTTCGATCAGAAAGAGAAAGTCTTGTGTTGTTGTAGGAAGACTCAACATAGAGTGTTCCTTCCACAATCTTTTTCTTTACAGCTTTTGCAAGTGATCGTGCTTTAAGAGCACTATCTACTCCTGAACTATTCTTTTTTACAATACGTTTCTTTCCCATACTTTAAAGATGCTAAATAATAAAAGGTGTTTTTATGTCTTCTCTACCTTACGACGACCGCTACCCATGGTACGACGAACGTTACCACGAACAGTACGACTATTGGTCTTAGTACGCTGACCTCTTGCTGGAAGATGTCTAATATGACGAATACCTCTGTAAGCCTTAATATCCTTAAGACGCTTAATATTCTGTTGAACCTCACGCTTAAGATCACCTTCGGTCTTGAAGAGTTCGATTTCGCGACGGATGAGGTTTTCTTGTTCTGCGGTAAGCTCAGTAGTACGCATACCAAAGTCTAGTCCAAGCTTCTCAATGATCATACGAGCACGAGGACGTCCAACGCCATACACCGCAGTGAGTGCAATTTCGAGTCTTTTGTTTTCTGGGAGGGTGATACCTGAGATACGCATAGGATTCAATTATACTAGTGCTTTGTTTATAAAATATAGACTACCCTTGAGCTTGCTTATGCTTAGGATTCTCACAAATAACACGAAGAACACCGCCTCGCTTAAGCATTTGGCATTTAGAGCAAATAGTTTTGACTGATGATCTTACTTTCATGAGAAATGTGGGTTGAATTATACTATATCTTAATAAATAATGCAAATACTTTTGACTAGACAACAGAAATTAGACATTAGACTTTGGAAAATCCTCTTTAGGAATACGCGGTCTGCATTTTCTAAAGTCTAAGGTCTAGAGTCTACAATCTATCTTAAAGTCTTTTAATGATTCTTCCTTTTCCGCCATACGGATCAACTTGCACAAGAACTTTGTCCCCAACAAGAACTTTTATTTTATGAACTCTCATACGACCCCCGAGATAAGAAATGAGTGTCTTGCCACCGCCCACATCAATACGAAAAAGCGTACTCGGAAGCGCTTCGGTAACACGACCTTCTATTGTTTCAATATCTGTTTCGTTTTCATCCATATACAAATAAAAGAGGAGGTCTTAAGTGTAGCAAAACTAAAGAGAATAATCAACGCTTAGGTACGGACTCTACCACAGAAAGTTTAGAAAGTGATGAAGGGAAACGCGATAGCCATAGTGGTGAAAAACTTATTTCGGCACTTTCTATCGAGTTAATGGTCTTCATGAGAGGTTTGAATTCATCGCGTTTTTTACCTTGTACCATTTCTCGAATAGCATCCTTATCGCTTACCCATACAACTCTTGGAGAACCTTCAATCAAGAGGGAAAGTGATGAGCTTCCTGTTACACGGTCTGTTTCTTTCCTTGTGTACGTAAGAGCATCTGTTGCAAGAAGTGTTACAGGTGCACCGTCATAGTCGCCCAGAGTTTTTGCGATAGCGTTCGCAAGCCTTTGTTCTTCAGCAAACATGAGATGTCCTGTTGCTGTCACTTTATAGGTACTTGTTTTACCCTGCAGAAGCTCTGTCTCGTTATCTTCAAAGGTTACTTCCATTGCACTATAAAGCGGAACAAAACCTTCTTTTGTTTTTTTCTTAGCTTCTTCCTCAACCTCGCGTTTAAGAGCAACCGCAAGCGAATCTTTAGCCGCATTAAGGTCAGAAATCGAAGCAAGTGATAAAGTACCAGAAGAACCTCCAGAAATAGCACCCTTCGTCTTTGCATAAAAAGCAGACTCACGAGCGGTGCCCTTAAAACCAGGAATGCTGAAAGTTGTTGAGTCGATGTTGTACTCTGCCCCCGTACTATCTGCATACAAAGTAACCTCTACCGATCCAGGAGTAGATCCTGACTTCCCAGGAACTTCTACTGACTGAGTGATGCGATAAATTTTACCTTTTGATGACTCAAAACGTGTATTCTTAATGAGTTTCTGAGGGTTGCTATCGTAGTTATTATAAATAACTGCACGCCCAGATGCTTTTGCTTCTACTTTTCTTGATTCAGAAAGAGAAAGCACTTTTGATTTGGATAAAGAAATATCGGAAACAACATACGGGATCGCTCCTTCTTTTTTGGTGTCTTGAGAAAAAACAAAAGTTTGTCCAAGGTTAGGGACATCTTTATATTTCGGAACAATGGTAATAGTTGCACTATCAAACACATACGTATATAACCCGACAAATGTTACAAGCGCAAAAACCCCTCCAATGAAGGCAAACGTGCTCATAAGAGACCTTTTCTTTTGTACTCTTGTTCTGCTTGGACTCTTCGAAGAAAAGGAGTGGTCTCTGCTGTCATCATAATACTCTTCTTCTATATATTCTTCCTCTTGTTTTCTTCTTGGATACATATCCATAGAACGAACATCTCTTCGCACTGGACGAAGAGGGATACGAACAGGTTCTTCATCATCAAGAGAATCTTCATGATGATACCTTGCTCTCTCAAATTGCTCTACACGAGATTGTAGATCATGATTAGATCTTGAACGAGTGTATGGTTTGCGAATGTCTTGCATAGGAAAGAGGAACGTCTTTAACACCTTCTAGTGTAACACTGATTGGTAATCCTTTCGTGTAGAACTGTGTATAAGAAGCACCTTCGAGTAACTCTCCTAACCATGTCGCATACCGTGGAGCAATAAGACGCCATGAAGTAGGGATACGATCCGAGAGCGAAATAAATTCAAGAGTATACAAAATACCATCCATGAGTTTAGATCCGGCAACAACATTCATTCCTTCTGCTTCTATGTGCTTATACCCAATTGGATGCACATGAGACACAAGAATATGTCCATCAACCACATAATTAATAAGTGTCGAAGTATCCCCTACTGCAATTGAAAGAAAAGATGCTTCATGTTCCATACTACTAGTATACAAATATTAGAGAAGAGATGGTAGTGGAGAACGAGTAGGACTAGATATTAGACGTTAGACTTTCGATGTTAGAAGACATAAAAATGTTCTTACTAACACCCTCAAAACTTTCTTTCCTTTATCTCATCAACAAGATGAAAAAACTTTAGTAAACGTATACCATAAAATCCAATATCAAACTCCCAGAAGGTTCGTGCGTTATTTAGTGCATAAGGG
>CAYUDN010000006.1:0-42901 GCA_964443675.1 uncultured Candidatus Saccharibacteria bacterium
TCCATTTCCCAGTCTTCTTCTGTGATATTTGTAGGTCGCACATCTATATATTTCCGCTTAGGGTTATCTTTTGACCCAATGCCAGAAAATTTTGGATTTGATACAAATAATAACTTATTTTACCTTGATTCTGACGTCTATGACCCTACTCAATTATCAACATCCGTAACAGAGGTTATAATCGGTCTTCGTGGTTATTTAGACACTTTGAATGAAGATCAAAAACAAAAAATAGAATCTTATCTTGTGCGGTTAGAAGAACTAGAATCAAAAAAACTTAAAAAATAAACTAAGAAAATAGAGTGGAAATATCAACCACTCACTTTCCTTACTGCCTCCTTCGGGGTATATTGTAAGTAACTTATCTGTGGACTGTCAAAGTGGGTGACTTATACGAACTATTGACACTTGTATTTTTGTGGTGTAGTATTGTAAGTTGACGTTCTTTGTCAAATTTAGTTTAGAAAAGGACCAAAAGATGAACTCGTTTGTTGTTCAAGGAAGTCTTCCCTACGAGGTGCTTAAACAACTCAGTGAGACTGATACATATCGGACTTACAAGGTTGTAACACCAAGTATTGAAAGGCCTTTAGTCCTCAAAATTGGTGTCTCTGTTGCATCAAACGGTTTACTTGATCGTGAAGCTTACCTGCTTAAGCGTATGCGTGAGCATGCGTTTGATCTTGAAAGAGAGTATCAAGCAAAATATCCTGGAAGATATCTTCATTACCAACTTGCTTTTCCTTATCTGCATGAGTCATTTGTGGCACAAGGACAAGGAGGAAGAAGGGTGCTCATTCTTGAGGTAGAAGCTACGGAGAAGCTAGAAGACCTTACTGCATTGTCGTTGATTCGTACACGTGATCGTGTGCGAGTTGATCATAAGACAGCTGCCTGGATTCTTGGTAAGTCTTTGAAGATTCTTGCTTTTGCACACAATTTCGGTGTTTCCTTTGGTACTATTGGAAGCGATGATGTTGTGATCAGTCGCGACAGTCACCTGGTTGTGTTTTTTGATTGGACAAATGCTATCTGGTTCTCTGGTGGTATCGTTTCAAAGGAGGTCGTGCAACAGGAAATGTACTTCATTGCAAGAGAGGTGTCACTTGTGATGGGAGGTGATCCCATTACCTTTGAACTTCCTGAAAGTGAAGATGATCCTACTCAACAATTTCAACTCTTCATGCGTAAGCTTGCTCACTTTGCTTTTACAACAGCAGGTGATGCACACAAAGACTTCTATCAAGTGGTGGAAGCAATGTGGGGAAGGAATTTCCATCCCTATACTTCAATTCCTTTGTTAAATGTTTGAGGAGATATTCTCATGGGTTACGCCAAGTTTTCTCGTGATGCTTTCTCTGGTGTTCATGAACGTGTTCGTGCACAAAGAGAGAATAATCTTGTTTCAAAAGGCTTAAAAGCTAAAGTCACTTGATAATAAAGGTTATTTTCATAAACACTGAGTTCTGAAAAAATAATTCTGAGTATTCCTTCCTTTTGGTGGGGATTTGCATATTCCCAATATGGTATAAGGTTTTTAAGAAGTTCTGAAAGTTTGAATACGTCTTTCATCGTTTCTTGCATTGCTATCTCTGAAGTGTGTTCTTCGACTATCAAATCCTTTATTTCGTTTTCAAGTCTTAATTCTTCAGACACCATAACCTCTGGTGAATAAGCTCCAGTTTTTAAGAGTGTAATTTTATTAGTTCTTAAGTACGCTAAATCTTCTCTAAGTTTTTTCTTCTTGCGTTCTGCTTGTTCTATTTGGTCCTGTCTTCTATTTTCCAGTAGAGCAATATCGGTACTTGCTCTAGCGTCAATTATTTCCATCTCGTCATCTGTAAAATGCATACCTTGAATTATCTTTGATACATTTTCCGAAATAAAATCAACATTGAAGTTTTTATTTATGTTCTTACAGTCAGTTCTACAACGAGAACCAAGATACAGATTTCCTTTTTTAGGGTATGGTGTATAAGAGCGTTTACAGTCATTACAGATAAATTGTTTTCTGAATGGGTGGTCCAAAGGCAAGTCATATTTTTTACTTTTGTTTTTCTTCGTAAGTTTTTCTTGAACACGTTCAAAACACTCAATATCAACTAATGCTTTATGGCTATTACTTTTTATCCAAATACCATTCTCATCCATAATCATCCCTGTATAAAAACGATTACGAAGTATTCTTTGTATTGTTGTATATTTTGCAGGCAAGCATAACTTTTCTGCTTTTGACGGCTCATCTTTTTCTTCGTCTGATAGTATTTCTTCCTTAGACCTTCTTTTCCTAGATGGAGACATTGTAAACCCTTGTTCTATGGACCATTTTGATATATCCATCAAAGACCATCCATCATCAGCAAGTTGAAACATTTTAGCTACTATGTGTGCTCTTTCTGGGTCAAATGGTTTTTCTTCCATAGTTCCAAGATTAAGATAACCAACAGGTGCTCTATAAGTACACATACCTTTTCTTCGGTTCTCTTTTGTTGTAATTGTAACTTTTTCACTTGTTACCCTTGAGTGATGTTCAGAAAACATTCCATCTATATCTTGATGAAGACTACCTGAACTTGTTTTGTCATAAGTTGCAAGAGCAAAACGAACATCGACGCCTGCTTTTATTAGCTTCTTTATAATTGTGCTATCAGAAGGATTTCTACTTGCTCTATCCCAGCATAAAAATATAACACCCTTAAAAAGTCCTTTATGTAAAAGTTGGACCATTCTGTGAAATTTTGGTCTCTCTATATTGAATTGAACTGTCCCATCGTCACTTATAAGCATCAAATCATTTTCTTTGAAAGCTGAATGTTTTTCAGAAATAACACCATTAGTGATAAAGCCAGCTATTGTAATCTGGACAATGGGAAGGTTCTCTCTTTTTGAAAATCTTAAGTTTTCATTTTTTTGATATTCAAGAGAATTTTTTTGGTTCTCTGGTTCATCGGTACTTTTTCTGTCGTATATCAAATATAAGTTTCGATACTTTCCCGCCAGTATCTCATCCATTAGAATTTTTTCAGATTGAAGTATTTGTTTGTTCATAAGAAGCTTTCTTTTGAATTTTTCCGTTTATGATTTCGTAACCATCACGGTCCATTCTGATATGAATATCTTTTAGGATATTACCAAGTTTTATCAAAGCTTCTACTGTCTCATCTGGTATTGTTTCTGAGTTAGAACTCAATGAGGGACAACGTAATGAAGCTCTGTTGCTACACAAAAGCCCACGTTGCCCCTCGTTAGGTTCAAACTCTTGAGCTTCATATTGACTTTTGTGTAGCGTTTTCATTATAACAATTTTTAAGTTTAGTTTCGACCTTTCTTGTTCACTTTGAGACCTTTTTCTATGGATATGAAATTACTCAAAGAAGATAAATACTCTTTATTTAGTTTTTTTATTTTTATTTGCTTTTTTGTTAGCTTTCCAGCATAAGTAAGTCTTTTGCTTTTAGCTTCCAAAAGTTCAGCCTTTCGCTCCGCCTCTAGTACTTTTTTTAAGTGAAAATAACGACCGCCCTTGTTTTCGTTTCTTGATGAATAAGTAAGGTTGTAGCAGTGTCTACAACCAAAATAGTTACCGTATTTATAAAGTACGCCAACACGACGACCACAGTATTTTCCATTCTTATTAAGTGGGCAAATAAACCAAAAGCGTGAACCTCCAAAATGGCAATTGCTTTGTTCTAATTGCACAACATAATCAAATTTTTTCTCTTCGTTCGTATAAGTATCTGTTTGGGTATAAATAAAACGAACATTTTTATTATTTCCAAATAAAGTTACCTGAACTCCGATACTTCCTTTATCTCCATTCTCACCCCAAGAAATAGTCGTACTTTTATATGCTTTACCGTATTTACACATATCACGTAATAACCACCATATTTCTATTTTCTTGCACCAGTCAGCTTCAGATTTACTCATACTTTTTTATATTGACCGAAATCATTAAGGAATACTCTGTTATTAGGAGTTATTTTTACGAAACGAACCTTTGCCCCGTTTCAACATTTACATCAACCACAGCAGGAAGTGACACATCCTCACCACTTCTTTTAGCTTGTAAACGTTCTAGTTCGTGCAACGCTCTGAATATGCTTCTTTCTATTGTCGTCTCGTAACGAAGTATGGTTTCGATGCTGTCGTTGCTTAGCATTTTCTTAACACTTTTACGCTCTTGTTGAGCTTCATTTGCATCCATACCATCAAATAGGTCATAATCATTTTGATACCACTCAAATGTTTTTGTTTCGATGTAAAGAGCTCTACGAAGCCTCCAGACATTAGCGACTACACGCTCTGTTAGTAAACACTCAATAGAACCAACTGGTTCAAGTGCGTCATATAATTCCTTTTTAAGTCCCTCAAAATCACTTCTCTCTTCCCATTCAATAAACACTTCTTTACTTAATAGTCCGTGTTTTATTGCGTTATATTTTGAAATATTTTTACCTTCTTCAGTTTTTGGACCACTTTTATTTACTATTTCCATAAAATTTGAATAATTAGTTACTAAAAGATTTTGTCTTGTCTCTCTACATCCTCAGCAATGTTCACATTAGAAACAATGTTCACATCTTCACCTGAAACGTCTTCGTCAGTTATTCCAAAACGTTCTTTCCAAAATCCTAATTTTTGTTTATTTTCTTTGAAAGAGAGGATGTACCCTTTTCTTGTTTTGTATGTTTTTAGCTGTAACTTTGACCTTAGATACCATCCGATTTTTCTTGGTGTTAAGGTGTCATCATTTTCATCAATATTGCTATTTACCTGCTTTGCTATTTCATTTACTGTTATCTCTGCACTAAAAACTTCGTGTTCAAGCTTGAGAATTGCAAAAACAATATCACTCTCCCAAGTAAGACCTCTGTCTGCGGTAAGTTCTCCGTTATATTGAATAATAAACTTCTTGAGGCGTTCTCTTATAGCTTCATCATTAATAGTCGAGAGTAAAGGTATAACAATCTGATTAAGTCTAGGATGTATGCCTTCAATAAGTTCTTCCCTATAAACTACTGGTGTAAAGTAATTTTTAAGTCTCCACATTAGTAACTTGTTGCGAATAAACTCTGCATCTTTATAAAAATCAAATTTCAATGTTCTTGGAATGTCATTACGAAGAGAGCTGTTACCCATTTCTTCAACTAAGAACCTACTCTCAAGTGCTTTGTCTGCGAATGTCTCTCGTGTTGCAACAATCTTTGGAGAAAAAACATTGTACGCCTTTACTTCATAGATGCCTTTTCCTTCAGTGCGAAGTACAGTAGAACCTTTTTGGTATCCCATATTTAGTATTTTCACTATGTCAGAAGACATATCTGAGTGCCTAAAATCTGCTTCGTCAACAATAAGTGTTCCTCCGATTTCGTCTAAGATACGAAATATTGGACTTGTTGTAGTTGCACCACCTGTGAAAATTGGTTTATAACAAAGTGAGCCTATTGTTTGTAAAAATCGCGATTTACCACTGCCAAAATCACCAATAGTTCGTAAGTAAGGTAACTCATTGAACTTATCGTAAACCCACGTAAAAAGAACATAGTAAGTTGCAATCTGCTCATAGACTTCAGAAATATCAAGATATTTATGGATAAAGTTTCTTATTTCCATTAGTATTTCCTCTTCGTTTTCATATGGAAAAGTTACTGATGGAAAAAGAATAACCTTTTTATCAATTAAGGCATTGTCTGGTGAATAAGGAAGATATTTATTATCACCAATCTTAATCTCATCCAAAAAGAAGTCCATTTGTCCCATTTTATCTATCTTTATATAAGATGTTTTGTTACTCTCCTTGTCATAAACCATCTCATAAAGAGCGTCATCATCTAGTACGGTGCTTTTATAAATCGGTCTTTTTTCTTTCATTTCTTTTTTCATATGTATTTTTACGATTACTTATTTTTTATGTAAAGCAAACATTTGTGACTTTAAGTTCTTCCTAAAGTTTTCGTAAGAAAGAGGGTCGATGGATATGCGGTGCAACCAATAATCCTTCACTAAATTATTTATTTCTTTCGATTGATGAAAAACAAAAACAAACTTACCAAAACCTTCGCCCTCTCGAACAACGGTTATTAGTTCAAACCCTTTAAGTAACAAAACTACCGAAATAGAAAAATCACTTGTATAAAAATAATTTTTATAATCATCAAGAGGAATATATCTATATCCATCAATATCACCCGTATGTTCTCTCATATTCATTTATATTGGTGTTTTTACATATAAAATGTTGCTCCTCCACCAAACTAAAAAGCTACGCTATCAAGCGTATCTTTATTTCAAAAACCTGTCGTAATAGTCTTATTACTTCTTGTTTGTTCTTAGAAAAACTTAGTCCTTCTTATTATTTCTTACTACTTCTTACTCTCTTTTTTATCTAACAGAGATAGCTCTTTTGCTAGTTTTTCTCTGTCTACACCCAGATTATCAAATTCACTCTCAGAAACACTATTTTTGAAAATAACAGAAACTTTTGATACCTTAAAAAATATCTTTCGTATCTCGTTCTTAAACCCTAAATCATTTACAGTGTTATGAAATTGTTTTTTTATTTTTTTACCAGTCGCATCTTCAATATCCTTCTTTGAAATAGTCTTATTTTCATTATCAATTACATATTCAAGAAAATTTTCATTTTCACTATTGAAGTTAGGTTTGGAAAGTATAAAAGTGTTATTAAGTAAAACTGTCCTATCTGTAAAAGTTATTGAATATATGTTTTCATTTTGACTTTGAACTGGATTTGGTTTTTCCTTTGTTGGGGTGTCTACGACAAAAGTTTTTTGCTTTGTTATCTCTTCATAACCCTCATCAAATTTAGGTTGAAGTATCTTTATATAGTATCCAACTGGACTAGCGCCTTGTATTTCTAACGCTGTACTGAACATCAGATTGGTCTGATGATAAAAAGGAGACAAGGTAATCATTTTTCTATCAGATAACATTTTCAAAATTCTGTGCTGACTACGAATGTCTGGTTCTTTTTCAGACTTCTGTGTTACTAAAAAGCTAAGTTTGTATTCAGAAAAAGCGTTAGCAAGCTCTTCTTGTTTAAGCTCATCAAGAACCCATTTTACATCTTTACTAAACTTTTCTAGTACATCTTGTGTCATAAATTTTCATATGCATTTTCACAAATGAGTGAACATTGTGAATGTTGTGAACATTCTAGCATTTTTACTCTTATTTTTCAGTGATTTGTGATATTATAAAAAAGCAGACAAACCAATAATGACATCTAGAAGCAATTTACTTGCTACTGATTGTGTCCAGCATAGGCATCCTATGTGTGAGGAAACATAATCAGTAGCTTGTCTATTGGTTTGTCTGCACCTCTACACTGGGGTGCCTATTTTGTTTTTGGCACTCTTAAGTACCAAAAACTATGTCACTAAATCTTTCTGAAAATGAAAAAAGAGATATTATAAAATATCTTGAGGCTGGAAAAGAATTACCAGAAAAATATCGTTTTTTACTATTTAAGGACGATAGAGAGGTTGAACTTGTGTGGAATGGTAAGTCAAATGAAGTGACTAATGTTGTTTTACCATTCCAAACAATTGAACAGATTGATGAACCTCGTGAGGGCGGTGAGTTTGGAGACGCCAGAGGAACTCTTTTTGATTTGTCTGGTCGTCAAATACACGGATGGACCAATAAACTCATTTGGGGTGACAATAAACTCATTCTTTCCTCACTTAAAAATGGTCCGATGAGAAAAGAGATAGAAGCTCAAGGAGGACTAAAACTTATCTATATAGACCCTCCGTTTGATGTTGGTGCAGATTTTTCAATGAATATTACAATTGGAGATGAAGAAACAGGTGAAAGTTTTACGAAAAAACCATCAGTAATTGAAGAGGTTGCTTATAGAGATACTTGGGGTAAGGGTGTAGACAGTTACGTTGCTATGATTTATGAGCGATTGAGACTTATGCACGATTTACTTGCGGAAGATGGAAGTATTTATGTGCACTGTGGAATACAGGTCAATCACTATGTTCGTCTAGCTCTTGAAGAAATTTTTGGTAAAGATAATCTTGTTTCAGAAATAATTTGGTCATATGGTTCTCCTTCTGGAGGTAGGGCGGCGGGAACAAAATTAGTAAAAATACACGAATATATTTTACATTTTGCAAAAAATTACAATAATCGTATTGAAAATAAAATACATCTACCTTATTCAGAAAAATATGTTGAGGATTGGTTCAAATATACAGATGAAAATGGTAGAAGGTATCAAAAGAGAATGAGGGGTAGAGATGATGATGGAGAAGTTATTTGGGAAAAACAGTACCTTGATGAAAGTAAAGGCGTTCCTGCCTCAACGGTTTGGACAGACTTAAAGCAAGTTTATGCAGACCCTCGTGCATATAAGGCTAATCAAGGTGATTATAGTGAGATACAAGATTACCCAACTCAAAAACCAGAAAAACTAATAGAGAGAATAATTACAGCTTCCACAAAGGAGGGAGACCTTGTTGCTGATTTTTTTGTCGGCTCTGGAACTACAATTGCTACCGCAGAAAAAATGGGTCGTAGGTGGATAGGTTCTGATATTGGTAAATTTGGTATTCATACATCAAGAAAAAGAATGATAGGAGTACAAAGAGAGCTTAAGAAAGCTGGAAAAGATTTCAGAGCTTTTGAAATACTCAATATGGGAAGATATGAAAGACAGAGTTTCCTAAACACTAACGATGACTTACGTGCTGAAGAAAAAGCAAAGCAAGCTGATAAAAAAGAAAAGGATTTTATAAAACTTATTCTCTCTGCATATAAAGCAGAACCTATTGAAAGTTTTGTAAATGTTGTTGGTAAAAAGAGAGACCGACTTATTGCTGTTGGTCCAATAAATATGCCAACTTCTGAAACATTTATTCAAGATGTGATTGATGAATGTAAAAGTAAAGATTTTACTAAAATTGATATTTTAGCCTTTGATTATGATATGGGTATTGATAGACACGGTTTCCATAAAGAAGGAGTGGATATTGCTTTTAAGATTATCCCAAGAGAAGTATTTGATAAGCGAGCAGTTGAAAAAGGTCAAGTAAACTTCTATGATGTCGCCTATATTGATATAAAACCAATTATAAAAGGTAGAGGAAACATAAAAGAACTTTCAGTTGAACTTGCTGACTTTTCCGTTTTTTATAACCAAGATAACGGAGCAATTGATGAGGAACTTAAAGCGGGTAGGTCAAAAGTAATTGTTGAAAATGGTCAAGTGATAAAGGTGTCAAAAGACAAAAGCACTGAAATTGTTTCAAGAGAAGTTCTTACTAAAAAATGGAGTGATTGGATTGATTATTGGGCAGTTGATTATAACTTTGCTGACCGAAAAGAAATTATAAAGGTTATTGAAAATGGAGAAGAAAAAGAAGTTTGGACTGGTGATTATATCTTTGATAATGAGTGGCAGAGTTTTCGTACAAAGAAAAACAGAAGTCTTGAGTTTATCTCTGCCTCAATGGAGTTACCAAAAGGAGAGTATAAAGTTGCTGTAAAAGTTGTAGATATTTTTGGTAATGATACAACGAGGGTAATTGATGTAACACTATAATATGGCACTGCATAAAGATTTTCCAAAAGACCCATATGCAATTCTTAATCCTGAAATTAGATGGTTTCCTGCTGATGAGGTTTTGAGAGAGAAAGGTTTTGAAAAACTTATTCCACCTCTTGTTGCTGAACTTCGTAAAAAAGTAAAAGAGTGGCGAGATAATAATTATGAAGGTGCGAGCGAGACATCAAAATCACTTCTTACGTGGTGGTTCAAAGAAGCTCATACTCTTTATAATAATGACGGTTCATCATATAACTTTCGATATTATTTCTCACAAAGAGAAGCTCTTGAAACCGTAGTATGGCTATATGAAGTAGCTCAAGTCAAAGATAAGTATGATTTGATACGTTATAACTCAACAGGTGTTTTAAGTCCTCAAATGTTCACAGAGGAATGGCTCCGCTTTGTTATAAAAATGGCAACAGGTGCAGGTAAAACAAAAGTTATGAGTTTGGTTATAGCTTGGGCGTACTATCATAAACTTTATGAAGAAGGTTCAAAGCTTTCAAAGAATTTTCTACTCATTGCCCCAAACGTAATCGTGTTTGAAAGAATTAAGAATGACTTTGAAGGAAATAAGATATTCTTTTTGGACCCAGTGTTACCAGACAACGGATATGATGGACAGAATTGGCAAGATGATTTTCAAGTGACACTTCACCTCCAAGATGACTTGAAAAATATATCTAGTACTGGAAATATATTTCTAACAAACATACACAGAGTTTTTGAAAGTGATGTGCAAGAGTTTAGTCCTGAAGATGAAGATAGTACAGGGTATTTTCTTGGTGATAAACCAGTCACAAAAACAAATGATACAACCGTTGATTTAGGTATGATTATTCGTGACATAGATGAACTAATTGTCATCAATGATGAGGCTCACCACATTCACGAAGAAAACGCTTGGCTTAAATCTATTCGTGACATAGACAACAAACTTAAACAAAAAGGTGGTGCACTTTCATTACAAATAGATGTTACAGCGACACCAAAGAAAAAAGATGGGTCCATTTTTGTACAAACAATATCTGATTATCCACTAGTAGAAGCAATACATCAGAGAGTTGTGAAGCAACCTGTTGTCCCAGATGAAGCAAGTAGAGGTAAGCTTATAGAGAAACAGAGTACTTTGTTTAGTGAGAAATACAGAGATTTTATCAATCTTGGTATTGAAGAATGGAAAAAAGTATACGAAGAACATCAAAAGACTGGTAAGAAAGCAATACTCTTTATTATGACTGATGACACAAAAAATTGTGATGAGGTTGCTGAGTACATAGAAAGTAGTTTTTCTTATTTGAAGGGTGCTGTTCTGACTATTCATACAAATAAGAGCGGAGAGATATCAGAAACAATATCAGGCAAGAACAAAGAGGAATTAGATGAACTTCGTAAACAGTCAAACAAGATTGATAGCTGGGAAAGTCCTTATAAGGTCATAATATCGGTTATGATGCTTAAGGAGGGTTGGGATGTTAAGAATGTGACAACTATCGTTGGTCTTCGTCCATACGCCTCTGACAGCAAAATATTGCCAGAGCAGACACTTGGAAGAGGTTTAAGAAGAATGTATTTTGGAAGAGATGATATTGATGAATATGTAAGTGTTATCGGTACGCCAGCTTTTATGGATTTCGTTGAAAGTATCAAAGGAGAAGGTGTGCTTCTTGAGAAGAGGCTTATGGGTGGTGGTTCAAAACCAATATCTCCAACAGTTATTGAAGTAGATAAAGAAAATGAGAAGAAAGATATTGAGAAACTTGATATTGAAATACCTGTAATGACAGCACGAATACAAAGAGAGTATAAAAATCTTTCTATTTTGGATGTTTCAAAATTTGGTAACGAAAAAGTAAAAATAAAGTCATTTACTGAAGAAGAGAAGCGAGAGATAGTTTTCAAAGATGTTGTGGCTGAAGAAAAGCATCATACAACCATACTTGATGGTAATATTGAACCAAACTACCAAAGCGTTGTCGGGTTCTTTGCTCAGGCAATTATGAGAGAAATGAGATTATTTGGTTGTTACGATATTTTATTTGCAAAGGTAAAAGATTTCGTTGAGAACTATATGTTTGAAAATAAAGTAGAACTAACTGATTTGAACGTACTTAGAAATTTGTCTGAAGTTGAATATATAAAACTTATCAAGGACGCTTTCAGAAAATCAATAAACGAGCTGACTGTTCAAGATAAAGGTGATACAGAGATAAAAAACTATATAAAAGTTAGTGATGCTAGACCTTTTGTTGTAAATGATAAATCCTTTCTTATTCCTCAAAAATCTGTATTCAATAAAATTGTCGGTGATAGTAATTTTGAGTTAGAGTTTTCTTCTTTCCTTGAGAAGTGCGATGATATTATTTCCTTTGCAAAGAACTTTCAGAATAAGGAAGCAAATGCACTTCGTATTGAGTATAAAAACAGCGAAGGTTTCATTGCTACATACTACCCAGACTTTTTTGTAAAACTAGATGAGAAACAGGTGTATATTATTGAGACAAAAGGAAGAGAGGAAGATGATGACAAAATTAAGTTTGAACGATTACAGAAATGGTGTGAAGATGTAAACGAAAGACAAAGCAGGACCACTTACAAAGCTCTATATATAAAACAAGAGGTGTACGAAGAAAATAAAGCTAAAAACTTTGATGAGTTGGTCCGACTATTCTTAAAGTAGTCGGCAATATATAAATAACAAAAAATGCAAACAATTTTACTTTTCATTATATTAGGTTTACTTTTGTATGTTTCCTACAAGGTTCATAAAATGGTTGCACGACAAAAACAAGAAGATAATGCTTACATTGTGGCAAGTACAGTTGACCCAGAGGATTTCAATAAAGCTAAAGAGTTTGTTGTATCAACAAAAAAAGCATCAACATCCTCTTTGCAGACAGCTTTTCGTTGGGGGTACAACAAAACAGCTCGAATAATGCAAGAATTAGAGGATGAGGGTGTTGTTGGTCCACCAAGACAAGGAGAGCGTTACAGAAAGATATTATAAAGGTGTGAACGTCGTGAAGATTGTGAACATTATACAGGCTTTTGCTTGTATTTTTGTTTCTGTATGATAAACTAAAGTAGTTAGTGATTAAGCTTTGAAAATTGAATAGAGATGCTCGCTTGGAGGGATACCAAGCATTCAGAGCGACGGACACACTGATATAAGACCTAAATCCTTTAGACAGGCATTCTGGCAGGAACAATAAAATGTTCCGTGCTGGCATCCACTAGTTACGGGAACAACAGTAGTAATACTGCAGTTCCTGTGAGAGTGTCCGTCTAAGGGATTTTTTGTTATCTAATCTTCATAAATAATTACGAAACGTCAGCCAGATTAGATTTTGTGTAGTTAGTACCGAACAAGTATAGTTGGGTCTTAACTGGGCGAAATCTACTTAAAGATTAGCCCAGTTTTTGTCTAACCGCCTTTTTCCTTTATAAAAAGCGAGCGGTTCAGGGTGTAATGGTCTTCAGCTGTAATCAGCAGGACAACCCCCGAAGAAAAGAAAGTTTCGGCTTATGTCACGCTTCTCTTTTTGCTTCCCTTCTGCGGATGGTCTCAATATGGTGTGTCAACATCGTAACGGGAACTGGATTGTCTTTCCAGCATCAAAAAAAGACACTAGTACTAACTAGTATCTTTTAGTGGTAAACAGTCAGCTTTTCTCTTGCAGGATGGGCTGGCTGTTTTGCTTTCTTACTTTTACAGTATATCGCTTATGCGACATCTGAAGCAAAGGATAACTTGGACCATTACTCTACACTTTCACTACTTAAAAATCAAGTTTTTTCTTAAAAACTATTGTTTTATAAGCATAATTTCATCTAGCTCTTGTATCGCTATACTTATATAATCTCTATACTTATAAAGTTCCGAAAGCCACGCTGATTGGGCAGCAGGTGGTGATACCTCGTTTGCTGGCAAACAGACTATTCATGAAACTGGTAAGTTGCATGCTCTCGTTGACCCTGCCGGCTACGGTTTGATCCGAAAGTCTCTTCCTCGTTATGTGGAGTTGCCTGATGGTCGCTTCCATAACGTGGTTGGTATTCCGATGCCCGTGGAAACTGTCTTTGACACCACTGGAAGCATGGGAAGTAATGTGAGGCTTGCATTCGAGGCGCTTCCTTGTCTCTACGATCTTTTGACTATAGGGAAGAGTCCGGTGCTTGGTCGTTACGACGTGCAAATTGCCAACGGTATCTTCGGAGACCAGGTAGATCGGTTCATTGCTTCTCGGACGCAGTTTGAGATGGCTGGAAAGATTGCTGAGCAGTTGACGCTCATGGTACCAGAATCCAATGGGGGTGATGCTCCAGAGGATCCTGAATACAGTCTCTTTGCTAGCGCCTACCTGACAGCTGGACATATTCGTAAATACGGTCTGAAGGGGTACCATTTTATGGTGACCGATGCAACCAGTCATGGGTGCATCGACCATGGGAACTTGGTGCGCGTGTTTGGGGATGAGGTATACGAAAAGGTTGCCGAGAACGGCTTCCAGATCATTCGTAAAAGACTCCCTGATACTGAAGGTATTGTGAGTGCTCTCAAGAGCTATTGGAATGCCTTTGCAATCATTGTGCGCGAACAGGGGACCGCTACTTATTGGCGCCGTTATTACGGTTCTGAGAATGTTGTGTGTATTGAAAACACTAGTATTCTCCCTTATGTCGAAGCTGTTATTATTGGTCTCACTGAGGGTGTACTTAGTCTTTCGGATGTAGAGGCATACCTTGTTGAGGTTGGGTGTTCTCGTAGCTATACGCGGACGCTTGCTGATGCGGTAGCGATGATTCCTGTGGGTGCACAGACGCTTGTACCTGGTTTCGATAAGATTCCCCAAAAGGGTCTGGTTTATGCGAATAAGGGTGACTTGTGGCCCGTTGAAGATGACGTGGCTGCTGTACAAGTGGAAGAAGGAAGTAGGTGGTTGTGATCTCCTAGGTCATCGGTGTTGTGTAAACAGCACCGGTGACATGTCATCTTGAAAAAGGAGAACTGCATGGCTTCCAAAAAAACATACCTGGTAACTGATCTTGGTTTTGGTGATGGTGGAAAAGGTGGTGTAGTGCACAAGTTGTGTACCTATACAAAACCCCACACTGTCATCAAGGTTGGAGGAGCGCAAGGGAGCCATGGTGTTACCTATTCAGACGGACGAAGCTTTGAGTTTAGTCAGTTTGGATGTGGAACACGTGAGGGTGTTAGAACACACCTTGCTCATACTTTCGTTGCATCCATTGTTGGCATCCTAAAGGAAGCTGACGTATTGCGGTACGACTTAGGTGTAAGTGATCCACTTGATCGCTTAACGGTTGATCCAAGGGTGTTACTGTCTACGTCTTTTCATGGGATTTCTTCTCGTTTAAAAGAGATTGCACGCGGAAAGAATGGTCGAGGAATTATTGGTGTTGGGATAGGCGAAGCCTCTCTCGATGCTGAATTGTTTCCGGAACTTGCTATTTATGCTGCAGATCTGAAAAGACAAGGATTGCGCGATAAGCTACGAGCAGTGCTTGAGCAAAAGCGCCAAGAAGTAGCACTTTTGTATGATCATCCATTTATGACAGAAGGAGAAGATGCTCAACATATAAAGAATCAGATCGGCTATTTGCACGACGAAGGATTCTTTGGTTGGGTTTGTGAAGAATTCGAACGTGCATCAAAAGAAGTGCGAATAGTTGATGATGATTATCTTCGTCGTGAGATATTTTCGAGAGACGGAGTGGTCGTTTTTGAAGGTTCGCACGGTGTTCTCACTGATCGTTTTTACGGTTTTCATCCTCATACCACTCGGTTGCGTACTGTTCCTGAAGCACAAGCTGAAGCCGTCCTTCGAGATGGCGGGTGGAATGGAGACGTAGTTCGTTTAGGCGTATTACGTTCGTACCAAATAAAACACGGTGCAGGTCCTCTAGTTGTTGATACACCAGAAATGGCCAAACGTCTTCTTCCTGAAGAGTTCGGGAATCCTGATCGTTACCGCGGTCAAGTGCGCACGGGTCCTCTTGATCTGGTTATGCTTCGTTATGCACGAGATGTGTGCGGCGGGGCAGACTGGTTCGACGGTCTTTGTGTAACTTGGTGTGACACTGTTGGAAGACTTGGTGAGTTTCAGGTATGTGATCGGTACGAGGGATCAGTAAATCCTGAGTACTTCTTAGACGCAGGAAACCTTCTGGTTTCTCGTGGAAGAGGGGATGCACAACTGAGACGTCAAGAAACGCTTTCGAGTATCTTGCTCACATGCTGTCCTCATGTATGCTCGTATACGCTTCCCTTTTCTGCATCTTCTTCCGAGGTTCGGAGTATGATAGCAGGTGTTCTTAAGGAAGCGGTCGGTGTTCCAGTCCGCATGGTGGGTTTTGGGCCATCCGATAAGGACAAGGTTCTTTTCTAGCTTTTCAACCCGCGGGTATACACAAAGTCCCGCACAGCTTACAAGGGGTATCCCATGAACGACGAACTGAAGACCCGTTTGGCAACTCTTGGTCTGAATGAAGAACAAGTTGGCAAACTTGCCGCTGAAGGTGTTGCCTCTGAAGAGGACATCCGGATGCTCAGTGCAGAGGAAATCAAGGCAGCAGCTGGTTGCGGTATAATTGCCGCCAAGAAGGTTGTTGGTGCATTTCATACTGTTGCACCAGTGCACGTTGAAGCAGCAACATCTGTTACACCTCCGAGTTTTGATATTCTTCCGACGGTGCCTACGGACGACAACTGGTTGAATGCGCTTAAGGTTGGGGGTGTTCTGAAGTTCGGGACTCCTACGGTGATCGGTGCTGTTTCTGCTGCTCTGGCCGCTAAGGTTGGTCTCTATGAACTTCCAGGGAAAATTGGCAATCTCATGGAACGCCATGCAGAAAGTCTCGAAGAACCTGTCGGTGACGACTATTATGCTATGCAGACGATGTTGACGCGTCGGAGTTATGCTGAGATTTTCGCAGCGATGCCCGGTGTCGACGGTCGTTATGCAACTGAAGCGCGCAAGACAGCTTTGTTGCGTAAGCTGGATGAGCGGTTGTGGGGAGCGCTTAGCTCTTTCCATACTCAACTCAAGTCCTGGGTCGAGGCTGTTATGCAAGCGCAATCGATGAGTTTCAATAACATCGGCGCGCTTGTTGCAGCTCTTAATCCCGGAGTGGGTGCGGCGCCTCTCATTGGTCTATCGACAATTCCTCCGGCTGATAGTTTGCGTGATGCCGCCGACGGCGTTGTCAACAGCATCAACTATGTATTTGCTGGTGCAGGTCTTCCTGTTGCCATGGCACTTGCGTACGATGCACAGCAGATCAGGAAGGTTCTTGAAAATGCATCATTGCCGGCCCAGGTTGGTGCCGCAAATCGTGAACAGATGCTTCGACTCCTCAATGTTGCGGTGTCCTCGGACTACCCGCGTCTTGAAAAGAACTTGAAGCAGTATGCTCTTGGTGTGATCGAGTTGCAAAACGTTGCTTCAGGGAATGCTGAGTCTCAGTATCTCGGGGCACTGTATCAACTCGGTGCCATGATTGACTGGGCACGCTTGGTTCCATCTCCGACGTCTACGGGTATCAGTCGTACCCGTCAGTCTGGTATCGGTCGTGATAGTCGTGAACTGTGAAAAAATCAGTGCTAGGTAGCACTGATGTTCTTTCGTGAAGTAAGGTTACTCCTTCTTCGGACCGCTGATTGTTTTTATGATCAGCGGTTTTCCTTTTGTTATGGTTAGGATATTTGTGGAAGAAAAACTTTTTTTAGAAAAAGAGAAGTTGCAACTTTTCTGTAGGCATCATCATAGAAAGCGCTATCTCCATCAATAGAAAAGTATTTAGAAAGGTCTTTATTTTCCGTTCTATAAAAAGAACCAAAACCAGAATGCATAAGTCGATACTGTAATGTAGTGTGCTCTAAATCCTTAAGCCAGACTTTTCTGTAACTCAAACTATCTTTGTTAGATTTTTGGTGGGTTAAATAGTATCTCGCCACTTTTTTTCTTAGTTGTTTTACTTCTTCGTTCGTACCCTCAGAAGACCAAAATCCAGTAAAAGGATGAGTAAGAGTACTATCGCCTCTCTCCGGATCTAGTTTTGTGTAATCTTTAATGGCGATAGTGTTATCACCTGCTTCTTCAAGCCAGAATTCCATAAAAGAAATATCTGTCCCTACTTCATCTCGTATTTTTTGTAGGAGTGATTGGATTTTTTGTCGATCTGATTCTTGTGTTGTTGGTCTTACAAAAATAGCAAAATCTTTATCTGATTCTTCTGTTGCATATCCCTTCGCATTTGATCCGACACTAAGGAGGCATGGATAGATTAGCGTTACGAGTTCTGGACTTTTTTCTATCGCTCCAGTTATTTTTTTCATAAGTGATTTGTATTCTCTCGCTATTTCAGTTTCAGATGTGGAAATACATTGAGGGATTACTTGTTGGGTAGTAGAATAACCTTTCCTTGATGCATGGTTAAAGAACAGTTGCCTCGCCTTTTTTATATTACGTGGATCATTGTCAGTCTTTGTTTCGTTGACGAAGTGTAACAGTTCTCCTGGCTGAGGTATATGAGAACCATTCTCTAGGAGAAGTATTAAGGTGTGAAGCACTATCACTTTCATGTCATCATTACCCTGTTCATAATACTTTTTGACTTCTGATATGTGTGCTTTAGTTGCAATAACCCAATCATATAAAAGCCTGGAATATTTATATACAAGTTCTTTTTGAATAGCTTTATCTTTCCAGGAATTTCTTCTTTCGTAGACATCATCATGTTTGAACATTTTTTTTCTAAGGACATATTCAGAAGCAAAGTCTTTGAAAAGGGATTCTGGAGTAGTTAGACTGTCGTGCTTTACTTCACGTTGCTCGTTTGCTCTTGCTAGTGATGCTAAAAGTATTCTATTACCGGAAGAAATAATCTCTTCTTTTATTGTTTCTGAAAGAATTCCTTTATCTTGAAGTACTGGAATAATATCAGCGAATGACTCCATAACAGTTCGATTTTCTTGAAGTCTTAATATTTCAATAATATCGTTATCAGTAAGTATCCCTTTTTGAATAAGAATAGGGAAGAGGTGAATAACTTTTATTACTTTAGGTAGTGGCGTGTGTCGCAGCGATGGTTCAGGGATGTCCCCATCATAAAAGTTAGCACGATTGTCTTCTTGAGTGGATAATGTAAAAATCGCTTCTTTATAAGTTTTCAAAAACCCTCTCTCTTCCTCTTTCTCTGTATTTGCTTGTGGGAGAAGTTCAAAAGGGTAGTACAAAACAAGTCTTGTTAAATCTTTATCTTCTGTTAATCCCTGTGTAAGTAATCGATAGTGTGTAGCGAGATCGCCTTTAACAGAAAAGACAACATTGTAACTTTCTATTAAAGCTTTTCTTTTTTGTAGAGATTCTAAAAATAAAGGATCTCTGTTGATGTTATAAGGAATATCTGAGTTATCTTGATGAGAAGAAAAGAGCTGGTCTGAAAAAGAAGAAGTAATGACGGGCCTTAAGGGGTTCAGTTCTAAGACTATTTTGGGTTGCATGTCCATGATTGCTATATTTTAACATATAAACGTATTCTTGTGTTTACGGAACATTAAAAAACTGGATATAAAGTTTCTATGGAGAGTTACTAGAGGTTACTTGCTTTATGGAAAAAAGTTAAGGTAGAGGATCTTGGGGAAGTTTCCAAGAACGCCCACCAACTTTTGGGAAGCTGTAGTTGACGAAGCTGAGGCAGGTGTTATTTTTTATCAAGCGAAAGAGTGACAAGGGGCCTGTTTTTACGAAGTTTTTGAAAGCAAATGAACTACCCTTTCGGCTGAAGCCGAAAGTATCTCTTGCGCTTGAAAGCGCAAGTTACAATGCGCTAATTGTAAACTCTTCACTTCTCTCATCTTCTTCGTCATCTTGGTGTGCAATGTAGTGCATAATTGCTTCATCAGTTACATTACCTGAGGTTACTGCAAAGTATCCTCGTGCCCACATATGTTGTCCCCAGTATTCTTTGTTTAGTCCTTTATCTTCCTGTAGCAATTTACGTGATGTTTTACCCTTTATATATTGGACTGCTTTACTTATTGAAATTTGTGGTGGGATAGAAAGAAACATGTGAATATGGTCTTTAGAAACGTGACCTTTTATGATGGTTATATTATGTTCGCTACATATTTCACGTATCAAGTTACGCACTCTTGTACCTCTTTTAGTATTAAGTATTGGTTTCCTATATTTAGTGACCCATACGATGTGGTACTTTAGATCAAAAACCGAGTGCGTATTTTTCCTGTACAGCTCCATAATATAACCATCATAACATTCTAAAGAGATCGGCTGAAGCCGACGGTTTTACTCCGAAAGAGGGACAATAAATATAAGAGAAACGTGTTCTGGAAACACGGAGGACGCTTATCTTGCTCTGTGTTTTGTAATTGCAATTATTTCTTTTTTTGTTGCAACTCATATTAGTACGTGCTAATATGTGTGTATGGATACTAAAAAAACAAAAGATATCTATAGAGCATTTTCTAATCACAATAGAGTAAAGTTGATTCTTTGTTTATCAAAAGCAAAAAATGTGACCGATCTGTTAGGTCTTTGTAATCTTTCTCAGTCTGCACTCTCACAACACTTAAAAGTTTTGAAAGATGAGGGTGTTGTGGTATGTAAGCGAGATGGAAAGAATCAGATCTACAGTGTTGAGGACAAAAAAGTGCTTGATGTAGCTAAACTTTTATTAGAACTAGATAAATAAATATTTACACCTATGAACACAAAAAAGATTATTGTGTACTCAACACCAACATGCCATTATTGTACAATGGCAAAAAACTATTTTACTAAAATGGGGGTAGTGTATGAAGATAAGAATGTTGGTATAGATAGAGCCGCTGCACAAGAGATGATTATGAAGAGTGGTCAGATGGGGGTACCAGTTATAGATATTAATGGACAGATTATTGTTGGTTTCCAGCCAGAGGTTTTTGAAAAGCTTATCAACGGATAACTATGAAAATTACAAAAAATGTTGGAGTGCTTGATAGAGGTATTAGAGTAGTTCTTTCAGAGATCTTTTTCTTACTTGCTTTTTTCTGGACGTACGGAGTATTGCAGGGTGTGCTTTATGTCCTTGCTTTTGCAATGCTTACTACTTCATTACTTAGGTTCTGTGGTTTGTATACTCTCTTCAAAATAAACACTTGCCCTGTACACGAGAAACCTGTCTCAAAAGTCACTCTTTTGTCTTCATTGTTAGTGTTTGTGCTAGTGGCAGTTCTTGGTGGTTATTACAGTGCTTTCTTTACTAAGAAATTTTTTCTAGAAGACTATAACAGAATGAACCACTACTACAAGCAAACACTTTACTTCACGGGACAGAATAATCGTACTGAAGCAGTAAGTAACTATACTAATCTTGTAAAAGAGTATAATGTCTTCTACGAGAAGTACTCAAAGTATCATCCCTATGCTCTCAAAGGAGATACAAAGTTTACTACTGATATAACAATAGTTAAGAGCCTTATCACTTCATTGCACGACGACGTAACTACTGGTGACTTGCCGGTAGCACATAAAGAATTTGAAACAATACGCCCTGTCTTTCAAGATATACTTAAGCGGAATGGTTTCTCAATGCTTACTGTATATCTAGTAGAGTTCCATGACGCAATGGAAAAGGTTATTGCAGGAGCTGACAGTAAAAATGCTTCACAAATTATTTCTGTCTATCCAGAGGTAAGTGACAAATTAAAAGCCGTTGAAGATGTTGTAAATGATACTGAGATACAAACTATTCGTCAGAAATTAGAACAAGTCACTGCTTCCGCAAGAAGTGGTAATCTTGAAGTTTTGCCAGCACAGGGAGCAGAATTAAAAAGTAGCTTTGTTAAGGTGTACCTTAAGAGAGGGTAGAGACACAACTACAGGATAAAAAGCGTGTACCAGTCTTTTATGTTTGTGATATACTGTGATGTAGTCGATTACTACTTATAATCACCACTTTTATGTCGAGCATCTTTTCCAAAATCATCGCCGGGGAGGTACCAGGGTATAAGATTTATGAAGATGAATACGTGTGTGCTATCTTAGATATTCATCCAATGCAAAAAGGTCACACACTTGTGATTCCTAAAAAGGAAGTTGATCAACTTTTTGAACTTGATGAGAAAATGTATGATAAGTTGATGCATCGTGTGCGGTATGTTGCACAGTTGCTCAAAGCAAAGACAGAATGCACTCGAGTGTGTGTTGTTGTGGAAGGGTATGCGGTGCCTCATGTGCATGTACATTTGATCCCAACGAAGACACTTGATGACTTCGACAAGAAGCATGTATATACCGCTTCCGAGGAAGAACTTAAAGAAATGCAGGCACTCCTCCAGTCATAATTTATGAAGTACGTTATCATTAGAACGGTTGCCATTCTTATCGCGAGCTATATCACTGGAGTTGGTGTTCCGCTTATGTTTAGCAGTTTCCCCGCGTCGTTCACTACCACATGGGTTGCTCTTGTGACCGCGATTACACTTGCGATTATTAACCATACAATCAAACCGATTTTCGTACTTATTTCTATTCCCGTCAACTTACTTACTCTCGGACTCTTTTCTTTTGTGATTAACGGACTCATGATACTTCTTGCAGATAAGTTGGTCCCGGCATTTAGTATTCCAACGCTTCTAATGGCGATTTATTTTGCTCTCGTACTCTCAGTGGTCAACTGGGTACTTCATGTGTTTGAATAAATGAAATCCACTCTGATCAAGCATCGAAGTGTCGAGGTGTTCGCTTTGCTCACACTAGATTCGAGGCAGAGCCTTGATGTAGTTACACTGTTAACTCCTTAACTCGGAAGAGAAAAAGAGTACTTTTTCTCTTCTCTTTCTCTATGTCGTTAATAAAAGGTGGTTACTAGTATTGTTGACAGGGAGGTTGCTTTTATATAGTATCAGAATACCTCAATGTTCTTTTGAAAGGGGACGATCATGGCAGAAGAAAGACCTACGCCTCAGCTTCCGCTTCCTCCGCTCTACCGACTGAATGATGCGACTGATGCTGTGGATTTTCAGATTCCTGTGGGGGTTGAGTTGCGTTTTTTTGCTGACTTTAAGTTACTTGAAATTTCTAGTTTTGTTGGGTTTTATCTGGAGCCTCCAAAAGACGGAAGAGTTAAAATTCGCTTGATGACTCCTGTGGGGAGTGTTGCGTCTGATATGCTTCGTACCAGTGTTGCAGAAGGAATGCTTAATTTCTGGTATGGAATGTTTTTGGTTAGACGGTGATGTCTTTTCAAGAACACAAAACGCAGACTGTCTTGTCTGCGTTTTTTCTATTATAATTTCTTTTCTGGTTCTTGATCTTCTTGCATTTCGTCAACATCCTCCTGGATTTCATCCACATCTTTTTGGATTTCTTCTACATCCTCCTGGATTTCATCCACATCTTTTTGGATTTCTTCGATGTCTTCTTGTATCTCTTCGTGAGCTTCTTGGATGTCTTCCACGTCTTCCGCGATCTCTTCAACATCCTCCTGAATTTCCTCAACATCTTCTGCGATCTCTTCCACGTCTTCTTGGATTTCATCGATATCTTGCTCAACACTTGCAAGTGCACGTGCCTGGTGGTTAACACTCATTTGGATAAAAATAGAAAGATAGATCGCCTCAAGTGATACGATAGTGGTGAGTATCAGAAGTACACGGTCGACATCTGCCCCAAGCACTATAAGTATGAAGGATCCAGCAAAGAGTAGGGTATGAATAAGAACAGACCATACAGAGCCAACACCACGAGTTACCATAAGCGCAAGTCTCTCGAGTTCTGAGATAGTAGTATTTGTTGGTATTTTTGGATGTTTTGACATAGTTTCCACTATATCACAGAAATGGTAAAATAGAACTATGATAGTAACAATATTGTCCCTTGTTGTTCTTTTGTTTCTTTTTGCTATCGCTTTTATTATCCGATTATTCTATACACACAGTATTCAAAAAAATTATATGTCAGGAGAAAATAAAATAAAAGCTCTCGATGTGTTCATGTATCTTGGTATTGCGATTTCCCTTGTAACCATTGTTACGAATTGTATCGAAGTGCTCTTCACTGCTATTGATATGCGGTTTGTAGATATTCTTTCTGCGTCAAGTTATTCGTATGACAATACGCAGTCTGATGTTCGTTTTGCGGTTGCGTCTCTTGTGGTAATGTTCCCTATATATGTTTTTCTTTCTTGGTATACGGGAAGAGATATTGCAAAGTTTCTTTATAAGCAAGACCTTATGGTGCGCAAGGTGATGATTTATGCAACACTTTTTATTTCTGTTCTTACTCTCATTGGTACACTTGTTGCGGTGATCTATCATTACTTAGGAGGAGAGCTTACGGTGCGTTTTGGGTACAAAGCACTTAGTGTTTTTGTTATCGCGCTAGCACTTTTCTCGTACTATTACTACTCGCTTCGACGAGATTATTCGAAGCGAAGTTATTCGCCGTACGTTATAACTCTTTTTGCTACTATTCTTGTCGGCGCTTCTTTGGCATGGAGTGTTTCGGTGGTTGGTAGTCCAAGTGAAATGCGTGCAAAGAAGATCGACGGCGTACGTCTTTCGGATATTTCACGTATACAACAAGAGGTTCTCAATCGTATTAACACTTCTGATAAGTTGCCGGGAGCACTTAGTGAACTTGATAATGCATTCCAGGGGTATCAAGTTCCTGTTGATCCTGTAACCAAAGAGTCCTACGGCTACAAAGTGCTTGAACAGCCAATAGTTAAGTTCAACTACACAACCTCTAAGAAGGAGATGACATCAAAAGGAGTGTTTGAAGTTTGTGCAACCTTTGACACCAAACGAGAAGTTGATGCGCGTGGGATGACAATGCCTAGTGGTGTTGGAGGAATGGATGCTTTTTATTCGGCGTCTAATTATTATTATGAAGGAGATCAGTCGCCGTTCTGGAATCATGACGCAGGACTTGTATGCTTCAAGCGTGTTATTACTCCAGACTTGTATTACGGGAGATAAAGAGGTTTAGACTTTAGACGTTAGAGATTAGAAGTTAGAAAGGGAATACAAGAGGGTGGCCGCGAAGCGGCCACCCTCTTCCTTAAACTTTTAACGTTTCCTTTTTCTTCCTTTCCTTCACGCCTTCTGGTAGTATTAGAGTAGGACTTACGCACTTAGCGATCTCCTTTGTCGAAATGTAGTATTTTTTGTCGCTGTACTTCTGGTACATCTTCTCAAAAATAACACTTTCTTCGCGGGTCTCATCTAAGTGCGTAAGTTCTACAGAATATTTATGGCATCAACATATAATCATAACGATATCGAAAAAAAGTGGCAAAAGATTTGGGAAGAGACTAAGCTTTATCGTACCAAAGAAGGGGGTGATAAAAAGTTTTATATTCTCGATATGTTCCCATACCCGTCCGGTGAAGGACTTCATGTTGGGCATCCTAAAGGATACATTGCAACAGATGTGTACAGTCGTCTCAAAAAGATGCAAGGGTATGATGTGCTTCATCCAATGGGATTTGACGCCTTCGGTCTTCCAGCGGAACAGTATGCACTTAAGAATAAAGTGAACCCTAACATTTCTACTGCCAAAAATGTCGCACGATACAAAGAGCAACTCCAAATGCTCGGACTTGATTATGACTGGGAAAGAGAAATCAATACTACCGATCCAAAGTTCTACAAATGGACACAGTGGATGTGGAAGCAAATGTATAAGAAAGGTCTTGCATATGAGAGTTACGATCCAATCGTCTGGTGTCCCTCGTGTAAGACAGGTCTTGCAAATGAGGATCTTGAGGATGGTAAGTGTGAGCGTTGTGGTAGTGAGGTGGAAAAGAAGCCTCTTCGTCAGTGGACTATTCGTATTACTGATTACGCAAAACGTCTTGTTGACGATCTTGAGAAACTTAACTGGGAACCACACATCAAAGAGCTTCAACGTAATTGGATAGGACTCTCCGAAGGAAGTGAAATAGATTTTAGAGTGCAGACAACAGATAACAGACTTGATGCTAAATTCACTGTTTTTACCACACGAGCAGATACGCTTTTTGGTTGTACGTATTGTGTGCTTGCACCAGAACATGCGCTTGTCGAAGAGTTGCTTGCTAAAGGTATAATCACTAATCCTGATGAAGTAAAGAAGTATCAAGAAGAAGTAAAGAAAAAAACAGACATCGATCGTTCCGCAGAAGGAAAAGAAAAAACCGGGGTGAAGTTAGAAGGAATTATGGCAATCAACCCTGCAAACAACGAAGAGGTGCAAGTATTTATTGCTGATTATGTACTTCCTCAGTATGGAACCGGTGCAATTATGGCAGTGCCAGCACATGATGAACGTGATGGTGAATTTGCAGCCAGATTTAATCTCCCTGTGATACAAGTAATCTCTACTACAGACGCTTCAGTAACGAGTGACGGTATCCTGTGTAACTCTGGTGAGTTCAGCGGTCTTTCTTCTTCAGAAGGTCGTGAGAAGATTACCGAAAAGGTTGGGGGCAAGATTGTTACAAAGACCAAGCTTCGTGATTGGGTATTTGCGCGACAACGATACTGGGGGGAACCATTCCCGATTGTCTTCGACGAGCATCATACCTCATACGCTGTTGCAGATAGTGAACTTCCTGTTACGCTTCCAATGGTAGATGCGTATGAACCGACAGGCACAGGAGAGAGTCCTCTTGCCACTATTAAGGAGTGGGTTGAGGTGTACGGGTATATCAATAACGAGAATGAATTTGTGAGTTGTGATAAGAGCGACGAAAGAGCGAAGCTCTTTCGTCGCGAAACTAACACCATGCCTCAGTGGGCAGGGTCGTCATGGTATTACCTTCGCTATATTGATCCGAAGAACGATGTTGTTTTTGCAGACAAAGAAAAAGAGAAGAAGTGGTCACCTGTTGACTTCTATGTTGGGGGTGCAGAACATGCAACACGTCACCTTATCTATGCGCGATTCTGGCATAAGTTTCTGTACGATCTCGGTGTTGTTGCGTGCGATGAACCGTTCACCAAACTTCAAACCGTTGGTCTTATTATTGCAGAGGATGGTCGCAAAATGAGTAAGAGATGGGGTAACGTTGTGAATCCTGATGAGATTGTTCGAGAATACGGAGCAGATACTCTTCGAATGTATGAGATGTTCATGGGTCCTTTTGATCAAGCTGTTGCATGGAGTACTAAAGGGGTGCAGGGGGTGAAGAGATTCTTGGATCGCTTTGTTAGATTATCCGAGAGTGTACAAGAAGAAGGAGAGCTTTCAAGAGAAAATGACGCATTACTTCACCAAACGATCAAAAAGGTTGGTGAAGATATTGAAAGTTTCAAGTTTAATACTGCTATTTCGGCACTGATGATACTTCTTAATGCTTTAGAAAAAGAAACTTCTGTATCAAGAGACGTGTACAGGACTATGATACTTCTTATTGCTCCTTTTGCTCCTCATCTTGCAGAAGAACTCTGGGAAGAGGGTGGGTATAACACTAAAAACCTCTCGATTCATGGTGAAAATTGGCCGCCATACGACACCTCAAAGCTTGTCCTTGATACGGTAATCTATGCCATTCAGGTTAATGGAAAGCTTCGCGGGGAATTTTTGGCAAAACGCGACGAAGAGGAAGAGATTCTAAAAAACGCTTTAAAATCAAGTGAAATTTATCAAAAGTATACAAATGGGGTGGAACCAAAGAAGCTTATTATTGTCAAAAATAAAATAGTCAACATCGTGATTTGACGTTTTTGACAAGTTCTGGTAGAATGGAATGATTATAGTCAATTTTAGTACTCAATTTAGTAATATGTCAGGAATTACATTTAAACCAAAAGCTGTGTCCAAGAAACTTCTTACGACACTTAACCCTAGAACACGAGAGATCGTGATCAATCGTTATGGCCTAGAAAAGGAAGGTCGTATGACTCTTGAAGCAATCGGAAAGACATACGATATCACACGTGAACGAGTACGACAGATTGAGAACTTTGCTCTTGCAACCATCAAGAAGTCCAAGGAGTACAAAGAACACCTTTTTGTGTTTGAAGAGCTTAAGAAAATCGTAGCAGAACTCGGTTCTGTTGTTTCTGAGGATCATCTTATGCGTCACATTTCTAAAGATCCTGTGATTCAGAATCATATTAATCTTTATCTCGCGCTTGGTGAAGATTTTAAGAAGCATAAAGAAGATGATCATTTTCATGCTCATTTTGCAACTGATGACAAGACTGCATCTCATGTGCGTGATGCGCTCCACAAGTTGTATGCGTCTATTAGTGAGGAGGATCTTGTTACTGAAGAAGAAGTATTCTCACGCTTCATGGGTCACCTTAATGAACTTATTGCTGAGTATAAGGATAACAAAGAAATTATTTATCGTTATCTTGCACTTTCTAAAGTGATTGGCAAGAATCAGTTGAATGAATGGGGTCGAACCTCATCTCCTCATGTGAAGGCTCGCGGTATCAAGGATTACGCATATCTCATTATGCGTCGTGCTAATCGTCCTATGCACTTCAAGGAAGTTGCACAAGAGATCAATAAGACTTTTGGTAAGAAAGCGCACGTAGCTACTTGCCATAATGAGCTTATCAAGGATTCTCGATTTGTACTCGTTGGCCGAGGAATGTACGGACTTAAAGATTGGGGTCACACAGGTGGTGTTGTTCGTGATGTGATTACTGAAGTACTCAAAGAAGCAGGTCGCCCACTTCCAAAAGACGAAATCGTAAAGCGTGTTCTTGCAAAGCGTATCGTTAAGCCTAATACAGTGCTCGTAAATCTTCAGAATACAAAACATTTTCGTAAGGTTGCAGGAGAGTACACTCTTGCATAAAGTTACGTATACATCCTCTACGTTTTTGACAACAAAAGGCAATCTTACTGAATGCAAGGTCCCGCACCTTCATTTCTGCAAGAAATTGCCTTTTTGTTGTTTTTATGGTATTATATTTTTGGATAATTTTTAACAATTAGTCTTGTTAAATAACTAAGTTCCTTGAAAGGGGATACTGTGAGCAATCTTTCTTCTCAGAAGATGATGGAAGCACTGCTTCTTCTTTTGAAACCTCCTTCACACAACGTCGATGCAATTTTTATTCATGGTTCATCAGTTAAGAGCGATGAATTAGATTCTCTTTTGTGCAATCATGCAATTTCGTTGGTCAAGAAAGGGGTTGCACCTCTTGTTCTTGTGAACGGTCTCCCTGATCGTGTTTGTCAAGGAAAGAATCTTGCATATGCTGGCGCTGATACATGGAAGTCCCGTCTCTCTAGAGCAGATGTTCCTGTTCTTCAGATTCCTGGGTCTTTGCATACCCCAGCTGAATGTGACAATCTCATCAAGTTTGCTGGTGATCAGGGATGGCAGAGGATTGAAGTCATTTCTTCTCCTCATCATCTTTTGCGCTGTGCAGCACAAATGGTATTTTGTCTGAAGAGGGCTGAGTCCTCTCTTCAATGCTTCTATTCAACAATCGAAAATGTTCGATGGCATATGTCCGCGGTTAAGCCGGTGCTGGGGGGTGGTGTTGAGACAGGTAGTTTCTTTGATCATATTGCTGTAGAGTTTCAGCGATTTGTGAAGTATTCTGATACAACAGGAGAAGGCTACACCCCGAATGCTTCTCTTGAAGAGCTGATTGAATATCTTCAGAATTTGTACGCTGTTTAGCAGGAAGGACAAAAGAAGCAAAAACCACATCGAAGGATGTGGTTTTTCAATTAGTGGAGAACGTTCTTAAAAAAGATAGTAGCACCATGATATACTACAATGATATATGCAATTACTTATTGATATTGGTTTGTTTTCTGTTTATGTAATTTTTTTTCTTCTTTTGGTTATTTGGTCTATTCGATTTTGGATGTTGTACAAAAATCAAGAATACAATAGTGGTCTTAGTTGGACGATGCTGGAAATAAAATTACCATCAGAAATTTTGAAATCACCTTACGCAACAGAAGTAGCACTTTCTTCTTTGGTTCAAAATGGTGGCGTTAGTACAAAGTATGATACAAAAATTGTAGGTAAACAGGCCGTTTTTTCTTCTCTTGAGATAGCATCAATAGGGGGAGTCATTCATTTTTATGTTCGGATTCAGACAAGGTTTAAAGGTTTGGTTGAAGCAAGTTTTTATGCTCAATATCCAGGAATAGAAATCGTAGAAGCTGAAGACTATACGAAACTAATTCGATATCATCATCTCAGTAAAGATGTATCGATGTTTGGTGCAATGTATAAACCCTCTGCGAAGTGGACACCAACTAACCCAAAAACAGGCAAGCCGTATAAGAAAGGTGGAAAAGAGTCAGATATTCCTGGAGAAAAAGACGAACCCCTTTCTCTTCCTGCTGATTTTCTTCCACTTAAGACATATGTTGATTATGGTCTTGATAAAGATCCAAAGGAAGAGTTTAAAATCGATCCGATTGTCCCTATCTTGGAAATAATGGGTAGTCTTGGAAAAGGAGAGTATATGTGGTATCAGATACTTCTTTCTGATGAAAGTGTTTATAATGACAAAAAAATGCCTAAGATGTATATTAATTCGGTAACTCATAAACACTTAAACCTCAAGGAAATGGCAGATGCAAGAAAGACTCAAATAAGGACAGCCTCTTGGAGTATTAAAGGTGGGGTTAAGGTGGATGAGTTTGGTGTACCTTCAGTGGTTGATGCGTATAAGAAAAACGATGATGGAACATATGAACAATTGTTTGATATAGAAAAAGACAAAGATGGTAAAGAAATTAAAAAACCTAAAAAAACATTTGCTAAATATATAGAGACAAAAGCTGTTGCTAAGCCAGAAATGAGTTTAACAGTTGATGAAAAAGATGAACTCGAGGCAATTAACAGGAAATTTTCTAAGCATCTTGTTCTTGCTAATATACGTCTTATGTATATAGCAAAAAAAGAGCATTTTAAAGGTTCTAATATACCTTCAATGATAGTATTCCCAAGAAATTTTAAAGGAGCAAACTCCTTTGGAATAGGCACTACTGATCCATATGATTACCCCTGGGAAAGGGTTGGAGGTAGGGTGGAGTGGAGGTCTGAGGAGTTTTTTGAAGCTTATGTTGAACGAGAAGCATTTTTTCCTCATATTAAAGGAAGAGACGGGTTAGACAAAATGGAAGATAAAATTTTTTGGACTTTTCCAATGAGACAACGAAAAATTTGGAGAATGTTCTATGAGTCAATTTTTCACCCCCTTGAACACCCTCCTTTGGAATGGGTCTTTACTGCGAACCTTGAAGAAATTGCAACCCTATGGCACCTTCCTGGTGCGGTTGTTACTACTCCAACTCTGCCTCGCATTGATAGTAACAAAGGAGCACCCCCTGTTAACCTTCCTATTTAATTTACCGTGTTACAAGAATCAAAACATTATACAATCTGGGGGATTAGTATCGTACTTCTGTGTATCGGAATGCTAGTTGCATACCAGAAGTTAACTTCTACTTCTTCACGTTTCCCTGTAGGGAAGATGTTTACTGTATATGAGAACGAAGCTCTTACAAGCATTAGTACACGTCTCTATGAAGAAGGGTATATCACTTCGCCGCTTCTTTTTAGAATAGGAGTCTCGTATGTAGGCAAGGACACAGGTGTTCAGTTAGGTGGGTACTCTTTTACTACTCCAAAGTCGCTTTTTGAAATGATTACTACTTTTGTAGGAGGGCATCCAACCTCTCCACTTTTATCGGTAACGATTCCAGAAGGAAGTACTGTTGATGAAATTGCTTCTCTTCTTACGCCACACTTCCCATCTTTTTCTGTTGAGCGTTTTAGGCAAGCGATAGAAATATATAAGGCGTACGGGAAACTTTTTCCTTCGACGTATTTTCTTCTTCCTTCCTACAATGAAAACGATCTTGTCAAAATGATGCTTGCAACATTTACTAAAAAGTCTTCTTCGCTTATTACACAAGAAGAAATCACTCTACCACTTACGAGTGAACATGAGGTGCTTGTACTTGCTTCGATTTTAGAAGGTGAGGCGAAGACTAAGGAAGATATGAAGATTGTTTCTGGTATACTTCGAGCGCGACTTACACAAGGAATGCGTTTGCAAGTAGATGTTGCTAAGGAGACCTATACTACTAAAGGGCTACCAGTTGAGCCAATTAATAACCCGGGACTTGTCGCTATCGACGCCGCACTTCATCCAATACTAACAGAGTATCTTTATTATCTTACTGGCAAAGATGGTGCAATGTATTATGCTAAAACCTTCGAAGAGCATAAGAGGAATATAAAAAAATATTTGAAATAGATAATCGTTCTATTCTACGCTATACTGGTACACTATTAACCATTAACTACTAACTATTGACCAAGAATGAAAATCCATAACCTTGCATTTATTGATACCGAAACCACAGGAACAGATCCGAAGCTTCATGAGATTATTGAGCTTGCGGTAATTATCGTTCGACAGGTAGAGCGAGAAGGTCGTGGGCCAAAGATAGAGATCGTGGAAGAATGTGAGTGGAAAATAAAAATGCAGCACCCAGAGTACGCAGAAGAGCAAGCGCTTCGTGTGAACGGGTACAACGAAGTAGATTGGATGTTCGCAGTTGATCGAAAGAAAGCAATGGAAGAGTTCGCTAAGAAGACACAAAGTTGTTCTTTTGTGTCGCACAACCTTGTGTTCGATTACAATTTCTTAATGAAAGCATTTGAAGAAACAGGGGTGGAGAATCGAATGCATTATGCGAAGATTGACACTATCTCACTTGCATTCGGTAGACTCTACGATGCACCTCAGGCAGATAAGTTTTCGTTGCGAGCATTGTGTGATCTTCTTAAAGTAGAGAACGCTAAGGCTCACACCGCACTCGCTGATACAAGAGCGCTTGTCCAGGTATACAAGAAGTTGATGAATGCGTAGAGGTAGGTGTGGTAGGTTTTAGGTGAGAGGTGTCAGAAAATACTTTGCATCTTTTGAAATATTTTGTCAATTGTGGTATACTGCAGCAACTATTACTTTTCAATACATGTGCTGTTTTTTAATGTCTCATCACAAAAGTCTAATGTCTAGTTTATAATTTTCATGAAAAAACCAGAACATATCGAAAAAATTATTGTTAAAGGGGCGCGAACGCACAACCTTAAGAATATTACTGTGGAGATGCCTCGTCATAAGATGGTGGTGTTCACGGGGCTTTCTGGTTCTGGTAAATCGTCGCTTGCCTTTGATACTATTTTTGCGGAAGGACAACGTCGTTACGTAGAGTCTCTTTCTGCCTATGCGAGACAGTTCTTGAACCAAATGCAGAAGCCGGATGTGGATGAGATTGTTGGACTTTCTCCTGCTATTTCTATTGACCAAAAGTCAGCAGGACGCAATCCTCGTTCGACGGTTGCAACTATTACCGAGATCTATGACTATCTTCGTGTGCTTTATGCTCGTGTTGGCAAGCCTTATTGTGTGGAATGTGGTGCGAAGATTCAAAAGTTAACAAACGAAGAGATCATGCACTTCATCTTAGATAAAGTGAAGGCGGTAGATTATAAGAAGATCAAGACGGATGTGCTTGGGGTTGAGTTCTCTCATGCAGAGGTGCATATTCTTTCTCCGCTTGTTCGTGGTCGTAAAGGGGAATACTACCAAATGCTCTACGACATGCTAGGAAGAGGGTATACCGAAGCGGTGGTTGACGGGGAGCGCAAAAGTCTTCGTGAGCAAATCATTCTGTCTAAAAATAAAAAGCATGAAATCTCTGTTGTGGTTGACTCGATTGCACTTGATGAAATCCGTGAGAAGACAACACAAAAAGATGCGTACACACGGCTCTCTGAAGCGATTGAGCGAGCGCTTCATGAGTCAGAAGGTCTTCTTGAGGTAGAGATACTTGGTGAGAAGACAATTATGAGTAATAAGTTTTCTTGTGCATCGTGTGGTTTTTCTTTTCCAGAAATTGAACCACGACTCTTTTCTTTTAACTCACCATACGGCGCATGTCCAACATGTAATGGTCTTGGCACTAAATACTTCGGAGGGCTTGATGAATGTGAGGCATGTGAAGGCAAACGTCTTCGCAAAGAAGCGCTCCATGTGTATCTTGATGACACAGAGAAGATTAATATTGTTGATATTACGGCGCTTTCTATAAAAGATGCCCAGGAGTACTTTGCGCGTATTCCTCTTACCAAAAAGGAACAAGAGATTGCATCGGTAGTAATTAAGGAAATTGAGTCGAGACTTACTTTTATGTTAAATGTTGGTCTTGATTATCTTGCGCTTAATCGTAAAGCAGATACGCTCTCAGGTGGAGAGGCCCAACGTATTCGTCTTGCTTCTCAGCTTGGTTCACAGCTTGTTGGGGCACTCTATGTACTTGATGAGCCGACGATCGGACTTCACCAGCGTGACAACGAACGACTTATTAAGACGCTTACACATTTGCGTGATATTGGTAACACAATCATTGTTGTAGAACATGATGAAGATACTATCTACGCTTCTGATTATATTATTGATATCGGGCCAAAGGCGGGAGTACACGGCGGAGAGGTGGTGGTGTCCGGCGATCTTCAGGAGCTTCTCACTGCTCCTAATAATAAATCAGGTAGTCTCACTCTTGCGTATCTTCGTGGTGAGAAAATGATTCCACTACATGAAAGAAGGTCACTTGACCGTGGATCACTTCGTGTAACTAATGGTAATGTATTTAATATTAAGAATATGAATGCAACGGTGCCACTTGGTCGTATGAACGTGATTACAGGAGTATCGGGATCAGGAAAGAGTTCATTCATGTATGAGATTTTGTATAAGAATCTACTTGCTCGTCTTGAACGTCGTCACCGTAGTGTAAAGGTATTTAATTGTGAAAGCTTTTCTGGTACTGAGTATCTCTCTCGTGTAGTCTTGATTGATCAGTCACCAATCGGAAGAACTCCACGATCAAACCCAGCGACGTATACCGGTGCATGGACACACATTCGTGATCTTTTTGCAGAAACAGAAGAAGCAAGAGTTCGTGGATGGAAGGCCTCTCGTTTTTCTTTTAATGTGAAAGGGGGTAGATGTGAAGCATGTCAAGGTAATGGTGAGATTGCAGTTGAGATGCACTTCCTTCCTACAGTGTATGTAGAGTGTGACGTATGTCAAGGACGACGCTTCATGAAAGAAACGCTTGAAGTAAAATGGAAAGGAAAGAGTATTTACGATGTGCTTCGTATGACGGTGGAGGAAGCGCTCACGTTCTTTGGAGATATCCCTGCAATCTACGATCGTATTAAGACACTTAATGACGTAGGACTTTCGTATCTCGAGCTCGGGCAATCTGCAACAACGCTTTCAGGTGGAGAAGCACAACGAGTCAAAATTTCTTCAGAGCTGTATCGTCCTCATGTGGAGAAGACTATTTATCTTCTTGATGAGCCTTCTATTGGTCTTCATTATGAAGATATTGCGAAGTTGATTGAGATACTTAATAAGTTGGTGGACAAAGGTAATACGGTAGTGCTCATTGAACACAATCTTGATATTGTGAAGTGTGCGGATCATATTATTGATATTGGTCCAGAAGGTGGTGTAGGTGGCGGTAAGGTGGTTGCAACCGGGTCGCCAGAACAAGTCGCATCTAACCCTAATAGTTATACTGGAAGTTATTTGAAGAAAGTGCTTAAGAAGACGAAAGAGTATATGAGGGATAATGGATAGAGAAGAAGCAAGAGGGCAAAGCAATAAGTAAATAGTAAACAGTAATAAGGGAAATACAAGAAGCAGGATACAAGAAATAAGAGGAAAGAATAAGCGCGCAAAGCCGAAGGCTTTGAGCGCTTTGTTTTAAAAAGTAAACGAAGGTACTATAAAAAGAAAAAGCACCCATATTTTGGGTGCTTGGCGCTATCTTGCGGAGAGTTTTACTTTCCGAGTCTTGAATTCAAGAATCCGTTAAGGTTGTTCCGACCGTGCCGATCCCCGTCCCCGACAGGGAGAGGTCTACTTTTTTGGGGAGTTTTTTCTCCCTTCGGTTCTTTTTTTTCTGGAGGTGTACCTTGCGAATTCCTTTGTTTTTCGTTCACAGTAAACTCCTACTAGTTGGTGGTTGCTACGGGTTCAGAAATCTGTCCACTCTTGATCATATCGAGCATCCCTTGAGGGAAATAGCAATCCGCGCCCCCGACCCCGAAACTTTCGGATTCGTCGTCAGGGGGAAGTGTTCGGTTTTCAGGCTTTTGTTCTTCGAGTCCGAAAACCATACGTGCATACCGAAAAAAATCTACCACGGGAAACTCCTCTTGTTATTTCTCTTGTTTCTTATAGTTGAACAAGAGAAGCTTTTATTGTACAATATCTGTCATGAAAAAGCAAGACCTTGCAAAATGTAACCTTCCTGACGCACCAGGGGTGTATTTTTTCCGTGACAGCGAAGGGAAGATTTTGTACATCGGTAAAGCTACGTCATTGAAAGATCGAGTGCGTAGTTACTTCGCCACAGATCTTATGCAAACTCGAGGTCTTCGTGTGGTGACTATGGTAACGATCGCGGAGACGGTAACATATCAAGAGACCGGAAGTGTACTTGAAGCACTTCTTCTTGAAAGTGTACTTATAAAAAAACATGCCCCACTTTACAACGCTAAAGAAAAGGACAACAAAAGTTTTTGCTGTGTGGTGATTACTAAAGAAGCGTATCCAAGAGTGCTCACAATGCGTATTCGTGATTTTGAGAAGCGCTTCAAGAAGAAAGATACCATCGGGGTATACGGGCCATTTTCTTCTTTTCAACAGTTGAAGAATGCGATGAAAATTATTCGCCATATGTTCCCATACAGGGATACTTGTGAGCTTCGCAGTGCTCGACCATGCTTTAATGCACAGATTAAGTTATGTCCTTCGGTGTGTACCGGACTTATTACTGAAGCGGAATATAAAAAAACAATTACTAACATTCGAAAACTTTTTGAAGGTAAAAAGCACGAGATTAAAACTTCGCTTACTAAAGAGATGGGTGTCTGTGCTAAGAAGGAACAGTTCGAAAAGGCTGCAACGATACGTAATACGCTTTTTGCACTTGATCACATCAAAGATATTAGCCTGATCCAAGAAGAGCAGGTGACCTCCTTTAAGGACGCATCATTTCGTATCGAGGGTTATGATGCAGCGCACATCTCTGGTACTTCACGTGTTGGGGTGATGGTGGTGCATGAAGGAGGAATCCTTGAAAAAGGTGAGTACCGAAAGTTTAAGCTACAAGAAAAAGTCAACGATGACTACCAAGCACTTGAAGATATATTGATGAGGCGTTTTGCGCACAAAGAATGGAGATTCCCCGATCTTCTCGTAATTGACGGCGGATTACAACATAAACAGTGTGCGGAGCGAGTACTTGCACATCTTGGACTCCTTATCCCGTGTGTTTCGGTGGTCAAAAATGAAAAACACAAGCCTAAAGATATCCTAGGAGATAAAGTACATGTGGATTACCATAAAAAGGCGATACTTTTGACTAATCAGGAAGCACATCGTTTTGCTATCGGATACCATAAGGTCTTACGTAATAAGGTGATATAAACCTGTTTTTGTACGTATGTCAAGGAGCCCTCTTGACACTGTTTTTTGAGTAAAAATGTGTCTTTTGAATGAGAAACGTGTACACTCTAAGTATTAATAAATGATGTATTTAATAGAGTGTACGATATGACAATTCTGCATACAATTAAGAAAATAAATGGTGAGTTCGTCCCGTTTGACGCAAACAAAATTGAAACAGCGGTCAAAAAAGCTTTTATTAGTGTAACAAGAGAAGAAAAAGCAGGTATTGCAAAGCATATCTCTGAGCTTGTTGCGAAAGAGTTGGAGTTGGAAGCTATTACAAGAGAGGGGTATGTACCTACTGTTGAGCATACTCAGGATTTGGTAGAGAAGCATATTATGGGTGCTGGTTTTTTTGACGTTGCAAAAGCATACATCATTTATCGCTATGAACGAACTAAAGAACGAGAAGAAGAAAAAACTGAAAATCTTGAAAAGGTAGAAGAGGGAGGACTTTATATTACAAAGCGAAGTGGTAAGAAGGAGAGATTTGATATTAATAAAGTTCGTGCCTCAGTGTTACATGTCGTAACAGGATACGAAAAGGAGGTGGCAGTTGATCAGATTGTGAATCAGGTGAAGCTTGAAGTCTACGAAGGTATGCCTACAGCAGAAATCCGAAAGGCTCTCATCATGACTCTTCGTTCAATGATTGAACAAGATCCGGCGTATTCGTATATCGCATCACGAATGGTGTTAGCACAGATCAATGAAGATCTTCTCGGTACTTCTATTAATTATGCAAATCTCGACGTGGAGTATAAAAAAGCCTTTGTGCAAGGGATTAAGCTTGGTCTTGAAAAAGGACTTTTTGATGAAAGAATGGCTGGTTTTGACCTTGAAAAACTTTCTAAGTCACTTGTTCCATCTCGTGACGAACTTTTTATGTATCTTGGTTCACAAACATTATACGAACGCTATCTGGTGCGTGATGTTGAAGGTACCGGCAAAATTGTTGAGCATATTCAGGGTTTTTGGATGCGTATTGCTATGGGTATTGCCCTTGCAGAAAAAGAAAATGAGAGGACATCAAAGGCGGTTGAGTTCTACGAAGCGATGTCTACACTTCGTTTTGTTCCTTCTTCACCAACACTGTTCCATGCAGGCACAAAGCACCCACAGCTTTCTTCTTGTTATCTTAACACTGTTGGTGACTCCCTTGAATCAATATTTAAGATTTATGCAGACAATGCGCAACTTTCTAAATGGGCAGGGGGTATTGGTACTAACTGGACCTCTGTTCGTGCATCTGGTGCGCTTGTTAAAAAATCTGGCATTAAGTCAAACGGCCTCGTTCCTTTCCTTAAGATTGCAAATGACGTAACTGTTGCGATTAACCGATCAGGGCGTCGTCGAGGTGCTACTTGTGTATATATTGAAAACTGGCACTACGATGTTGATGAATTTTTGGAACTTCGTAAGAATACTGGAGATGATAGACGTCGTACTCATGATATGGATACCGCGCTCTGGATTTCTGATCTCTTTATGAAGCGAGCGCAGGCAGATCAAGATTGGACGCTCTTTTCTCCAGATGAAGTTCCTCTTCTTACAGAAACTTATGGCGATGTATTTGAAAAGCAGTATCACACATATGAAAAGCTTGCGGAAGACGGCAAAATCAAAGTGTACAAAAAAATAAAAGCAAGAGACCTTTGGCGTAAGATGGTGACCATGCTTTACGAAACAGGACATCCTTGGATTACTTTTAAAGATCCTTCTAATATTCGTTCACCACAAGATCATGTTGGTGTGGTGCATAATTCTAATCTTTGTACAGAGATTACTCTTAATAATTCTCTTGAAGAAACCGCGGTATGTAACTTAGGTTCTCTTAACTATCAGCGTCTTATGCGTAATGGTAAGTTTGATGTTGATCTTGTTGCCGCCACAACACGTACTGCAATTAGAATGCTTGATAACGTCATTGATGTAAACTTCTACCCAACAGTAGAAGCAGAACGAAGTAACATGCGTCATCGTCCAATTGGACTTGGTATCATGGGATTCCATGATGCACTCTATATGATGAATATCAATTTTGATTCTGAGGAAGCGGTACAATTTGCTGATGAGTCAATGGAACTTATTTCTTATCATGCGATTCTTTCTTCTTCAGAACTTGCAAGAGAGCGAGGGGCGTATTCTACCTTTAAGGGGAGTAAGTGGGATAGGGGTATTTTCCCAGTAGATACTATTGCACTTCTTGAGAAGAGTCGAGGAGTAGAAATTCCTATTTCAAAAGGAGGTAAACTTGACTGGTCTCCTGTGAGGTCTTCTGTGAAGCAGTACGGAATGCGTAATTCCAATTGTATGGCAATGGCACCAACTGCAACTATTTCTAATATTGCAGGGTCTGTCCCAACTATTGAGCCGATTTACAAAAACATTTATGTTAAGTCTAATATGAATGGAGAGTTTATTATTGTGAACCCTTACCTGGTAGCTGACCTTAAAGCACTTAATCTTTGGGACTTTGAAATGATCGGGCTCCTTAAATATAATGACGGCTCTGTAAAAGATATTCCACATATTCCTACCCACCTTAAAGATAAGTATAAAGAAGTTTTCCAAATTGATCCGTCATGGCTTATTAAGTCTGCTGCGGTGCGTGGTAAGTGGGTCGATCAGTCGCAGTCTCTTAATATTTACTTTGCAGGTACTTCAGGGCGTGAACTTGCTGCTATCTATGAGTATGCTTGGTCACTTGGCCTTAAAACTACTTATTATTTGAGATCTTTAGGTGCATCTCAGGTAGAGAAGAGTACTGTGAATGCTTCAGAATTTGGGTCTACTCACAAACGAGGAGGGGATGCTTCTCCAACAGATAAAGCAAGAACACAAGAACTTAGTGGTTCACAAACAATCGCAACACCTCTTTCTACAGCACTTAACGCAACTGTCGCAACCTCTCTTCCTGTGGTTGCACACAGTGCACCAGTGCCTTCGATGATTTCTTCAGTTACTGCTCTTTCAAGGGAAGAAGTGCAAGTAACCACTGAAGCTCCAAAGATGAAGTATAAAATTACAGTGATGCCAGAAGCTACTTGTGACGGGTGCCAGTAAAAACTCTTTACATTTATTATATCTATTGTAATACGTGAGCTTGCTTACGTTTGCTATTTCGATTACACTAGAAAAACAAAATAACCACTATGCAGTTGCGTAGTGTAATTAGTAACTAACATCAGTACGTAGACTATGGATACACATACAACTTCACCTACCGGTGACGGAAAGCCAATTATAGACCGATCTGCAGGTCGTGTTGATATCAATAAACGTCGTATCATTAACGGTCAAGATGCCGATGTGATTCAACTTTGGCCGATGAAGCATAAATTTGCGTGGGATGCCTACAATGTTGGTAATGCAAATCACTGGCTTCCTACAGAGATCAGTATGCAATCTGATATTGAGCAGTGGAGATCGCAAAGTGTACTCACTGAAGACGAGCGTCATGCATTTCGTATGGTGCTTGGGTTCTTTACTACCGCGGACTCTATTGCGGCGAATAATATTGTACTTGCTTTCTATAAGCACATCTCTTCTCCGGAAACGAGACTGTATCTTCTTCGACAAGCATACGAAGAGGCAATCCATACGCATGCGTATCAATATATCGTAGAATCACTTGGGCTTGATGGTACAGAGATATTTAATATGTATCGTGAAGTAGATGCGATTTACAATAAAGATGAATTTATTCTTTCTTTTAACGAAGGAATCTTCGATCCATACTTTAAGACTGGCACTTTTGAAGCAGATCAAAAGTTCCTCGAGAATATGTGTGTGTTCTCACTTATTCTTGAAGGAGTGTTCTTCTATTCGTCTTTTGCGGTAATGTTTGGTTTCCAAAGACAAAATAAACTTGTTGGTTCAGCGGAGCAGATTCAGTACATTATGCGTGATGAGAGTAATCATATGAATTTTGGTATTGATATGATTAATACTATTAAGCAAGAACAGCCAGAACTTTGGACGCCAGAGTTTGTGGAGAGAATTGTAGGGCTTATGAAGAAGGCGGTTGCTCTCGAGTATCAGTTCGCAGTAGATGTTTTCCCTAAAGGAATTTTTGGACTTAATGCGGATGGGTTCAAGCAGTATATTGAGCATATTGCAGATCGTCGTTTGGCACGTGTAGGGATTGATCCAATATATGGGTCTGTTAATCCTTTTCCTTGGATGAGTGAAGCGGTTGACCTAAATAAAGAGAAGAATTTCTTTGAAACTAGAGTGACAGAGTATAAGACAGGAGGAACTCTTTCTTGGTAACGAAAAAAACGAAGCACTCGCAACGCTTCGTTTTTTGTTTTGGTTTAGTTGATTATATATAAAAAGCGAGAGGAAGTGATCGGTTTCCTCTCGCGAAGTTTTTGGGCGGGTGCTTGTACCATTATCAGGCCACGACTGTGTTTCGGATTTACCAAATCACCCTGGAGCAAGGCCAACGAATCGGCACGTTTTTTTTGTGTGCTATGTAGCACCTGCGTGGCGACGTTCTCTGTAGAAGAAGGTTACAAAAGGGTGGAAGACCTTCTAAACAGCATTATTGCCTTGCGTGGCAAAAGGGTTGGTTAAAGACCCCATAGTAAGTGTAGCATATTCCTAGTGATAAAAGACATAAGTTTGTTATACTTAGAGATATGCTTAAAGTGTCACAAAGTCTTCCCGATATTGCAGTACTTCGAGGAGGGGTAAAAGATTTCAAGCGTTCTCTTCAAGAAGGTGGGGACATTTTGTCTTCTCTTAGTAAGATTGGTTATATGCCGCTTGATGTGTTAATTGATAAGGAAGGTGGATGGACTGCTGCAGGTAAACCTTCTGATGCGCATCATATCTTCACAAGAGCTCATACGATTATCGATACAACGAGAATGAAAGGAGAACACTATCATTTACTTGCAAGAAAAATGAAAATACCCCTCATCTTTTCTTCTGATCAAGAAGTAACGCTTAGTCGAGAAGATTTGTATCGAATTTTACGTCAACAGCAAATCAAAGTCCCTGAGACGTATGTGGTGCGGTCCTCTTCTCCTTTAAAGGATAGTTTATTTAGAGAGTTATGGACAAAGTATCATACACCGATACTTATCCGACCGCTTCATCGATCAGAAGAAACTTCTTCTCGTCTTATTAGAAGATTTCACGACCTTGAAGCATCCCTTCGGGATCTTCATGCAAGAGGTATTGATGTGCATATACTTACCTACAGAAGAACGCCAACTACTTCAATAGCTGTTTTACCAAACTTTCGAGAGCAGGCAGTGTATACTCCACTTTGGGTTGATACCTTTGCCGACGATACAGATATTCCTACAAAAAGTTCTCGTATGAGCCCTCACTTTCAAGCTCCTGATTTCAAGAAAGAGCACATTCGTCAAATGGCAACAAAGGTATATTCAGCACTTGGTCTTACTACACCTGCATGTATTGATTTTATTTATCACAACAAGGAGTATGTGGTGGTAAACGTTGAATGTAATCCGTCACTTGCTAAAGACGGAAGGTTTATGAAGTCTCTTGCAACAACAGGGGTAGATGTAGGACAGTATATTCACGAACATATCAAACATGACCTCGAAAGATAAACAACTTCTTTCGTGTATTCTTGGTTTGCCGGCACTTTTTCTTATTATCTACTTTTGTTTTTTTAGATAGCAATCTCACTTTTTATTGTGTGCTCATCATACATGCTCACACAGATACTATAATAGTAAGAAAAGTAAAAACCGCCCCTCTGGTAAGTATGGCGGTTTTTACTTTGTTCTTAT
>CAYUDN010000007.1:0-38440 GCA_964443675.1 uncultured Candidatus Saccharibacteria bacterium
CTCGTGCGCCATTTACTACTTCTACTTTGCAACAAACCGCGAGTTCACGTCTTGGATTTTCTCCATCACGCACTATGTGTGTAGCACAAAAGTTGTACGAAAAAGGTCTCATCACATACATGCGTACTGATAGTACCACTCTCAGCAATCAAGCACTTGCAGAAATTGCAAGCGTCATCGAAAAGGATTTCGGCAAAAGCGACGTCTCTATACGCACCTACAAAACCAAATCCAAGAACGCACAAGAAGCCCATGAAGCAGTCCGTCCAACTCATGCATCATTACGCGCAGGAGGAAGTACTGATGATGAGAAGCGACTCTATCGTCTTATTTGGGAAAGGACAGTAGCAAGTCAAATGGCAGATGCAAAAATGAAGCGCACCAAAGTCACTGCAAACGTGAGCGGATCTTCTATTCCTGATTTTTCTGTAACTGGATCTGTGCTTCTCTATCCGGGATGGCTTAAGGTAGACCAAGATGCTCGTGGCGATGATGTTATTTTACCAGAACTTACTGTTGGTGATCCACTTGATCTTGTAACCCTTCAATCTGTTCAAAAAGAAACCGAACCTCCTCACCGCTACACAGAAGCCGGTCTCATTAAAGAGCTTGAAAAGCGTGGCATCGGACGCCCTTCTACGTACGCATCAATTCTTTCTACCATCGAAGCACGTGGTTATGTAGAAAAAGTAAATAAAGCACTTCATCCAACAGATACCGGTGAAGTAGTAATTTCATTCCTTGAAGAACACTTCGGTGCCTACATTAGTGATACCTTCACTGCTGATATGGAAGACAAACTAGACACCATTGCCGATGGTCAAGCAACGTATGAGAAAACACTTAGTGATTTCTACGGGCCATTCATCAAAGATGTTCATGCCAAAGAAGATATAGAGAAAGCGACAAGTATGGGTGATGCACCAGATGATATTACTTGTCCTCTTTGCCAATCAAAAATGGTAGTGAAGCTTGCAAAGAATGGTAAGTTTTATTCTTGTTCCAAGTATCCTGATTGTATTGGTGCTCGCAAGATCGATGGCAGTATAATGGAAGGACCAAAAAAACTTGGCAAGAAATGTCCAAAGTGTGGCGAAGGAGAGCTTATAGAACGTGATGGTCGTTATGGCAAATTTATCGCCTGTGATAACTACCCAAAGTGTAAATACATAGAGCAAGATGAGGAGCTTCGCAAAGCTAATTCAACCGGCGTGCACTGCAACAAATGTAAGGACGGTTACATGGAAGAGCGAAGAGGTCGCTTTGGTGCTTTTTATTCCTGTTCCAATTACCCAGACTGTAAACATATTGTAAAAACAAAACCAACTGGTAATCGTTGCACCTATATAAAAGCTGATGGCACCAAATGTGACGAACTCATGATGGAAGGGACAAAGACGATACCCGAGAGATGCTCAGACAAAACCTGTCCAAATCATAATCCGCATAAGTTAGTTATGAGTAAATAGTTAAGGGTTACTAGTAAAGCACGGCAGCCTTCGGCGGCCGTGCTTTTTGCTTCCTATCGTTTGCTTCTTGTGTCTCACTCCCCCTCTTCTTACTTCTTGTACCTTACTTCATATTTCCCGTACCTTTTTTACTATTTACTGATTACTGATTGCTTTTTACTATCTACTCCCGCTTTCTACTTTTTACCCCATGTGATATTGTATATCTATGACACCGCAAATGTATAAAGATACAAACCCAGAAAGGATTTTTGCTCTTCTTCCTGATCTTAAAGAGGAAGACAAAATTCTTATCAAAAAAGCTTGCGCATTTGCACAAGATGCTCACGAAGGCCAACTCCGCAAATCTGGTGAACCTTATTATAACCACGTCTTTGCAACTGGTATCAACTTAGCAATACTCAAGATGGACGCAGAAACGATCGCTGCCGGTATTATGCACGACGTTCTTGAAGATACTCCCGTTACTAACGAAAAGATGACCAAAGAATTCGGTGAACATATTACCAAACTTGTCGAAGGTGTTACCAAGCTTGGTAAACTTCGCTACTCCGGAGCAGAGCGTCACGTTGAGTCACTGCGTAAATTTTTTATTGCCATGGCAGATGATATCCGTGTGGTGGTAATAAAACTTTGTGATCGACTTCATAACGTACAAACCCTTGAGCATGTTTCTAAAGAAAAACAAAAGCGTATCGCCCTCGAAACCCTCGAGATCCACGCTCGTCTAGCAGACCGACTAGGAATGGGAAGACTTAAAGCACAACTAGAAGATGCTGCATTCCCTTACGTATACCCCACAGAATACAAAAACACCCTTCAAGTCTTCGAGCATATGCGCCCTATCTCTGACGAACAACTCGAAAAGGTGGTGAATACTCTAAAAGACGAACTCTCAATCTTTGATGTGGTAATCGAACGCATCGACTATCGTATTAAACATCTTTACTCTCTTTATCAAAAGTTGAAGCGCTATAAGATGGACGAATCAAAAGTTCACGACGTCCTCGCTCTTCGTATTATCGTCCCAACTATTTCTGATTGTTATCAAGCGCTTGGAGTAATTCACGGTCTTTACCGTCCTTTCCCTGGAAGATTCAAGGACTATATTGCGGTACCAAAACCTAACGGATATCGATCACTTCATACCACCATCTTCTCAGGTGATGGAAGCACTCTCGAAATCCAAATCCGCACACAGGACATGCACAAAGAAGCAGAGTATGGTATCGCAAGTCATCTTTCCTACAAAGAACTTGGTAAAGGAAAAAGCAAAGAAGAAGTAATCAAAAAAACAGGATGGACTAAAGAGCTTTTGGAATGGCAAAAAGAAGTCGACTCCGAAAAACATAAAGACTTTATCAAAAATCTAAAAGAAGACTTTTTTGAACATCGTGTATTTATACTCACCCCAAAAGGTGACGTAATCGATCTTCCTGAAGGATCTACGCCTATTGATTTTGCATATGCTGTGCACTCAGATATTGGAGATCATACCGCAGGCGCTAAAATAAACGGCAAGCTTGTTCCTCTTGATACCAAACTCAACAATCGTGATGTAGTAGAAATAGAAGTCAAAGACAACGCATCACCGAAGCGTAAGTGGATTGATATGGCAAAAACAACACTCGCAAAAAGAAAAATTCGTGTGTATATCAAAGAAAACGGTAGCGCGCTTGATCGACTGCTTACACGCTAACACAAACCTGCCCTCCACCCTAACGGCGTGACACCTTCGGTGTCACGCCGTTCTATCCTACTTCTTTTTTCTCACACACAATAAGTACGTAAAGTTATGAAAAAGAAAAAGGGTCCGAGATGCTAAGCGCGATGAACGCAAAACACTCGGACCCGTGTGGATCGGGCTGTTGCCACCACCACGATCCCTGTGTTACCAGGGGGACCTGGCGAGGTGAAGGAAAGACCTCGACAAGTAGAGGAAAGTAGCACACCTTGCCCACAAAAACAACCCTACACTCCTAAAACAAGTTCATACCTATCGACATCATTCCCATCAATAACTGGTCTATCGAACCATGAAGAAAACGATCTATTGAACTTGGACGCCACCGCACCATCATAGAGAGGAACATATTCAACATACCATTCATTGGAATCACTATTAAGAGAAATACCTGTAACTCGATACTGCTTAGTCCTATCTTTGTAATGCGCATACACCCCGCCTATTTGTGGAGCAATCTCTGGTACTTCAAAAAAATCTTGCATAAAATACAACGTTAGAAAATGTTTATAAAGCGAAATTTTTTACATTATACAAATCCTCTTCTTGTTCAAAACTCTTCACTTCATCAAGAGAACGATCATCCATTGCGTGTTCAGTAATTTCTGGAATTTCGTTCGATACATATTCATCAATCTCAATCGCTTCACTTGTTGTTTGGATCGGCAAGTCTTCCACATTATCAAGCATCTCTTTAGGAACTTCTTTGATTGTCTCCATTTGCGCAAGATGAGTAATCTGATCTTCAACAGTAGAAACAAGAGGAACAGTGCGAGGAGAAGGAGACACTTCAGAAAGTGTTTGCATATCTTCTTCACGGAGTTTATCAAACATTCCCTTATGAGAACGCTCTTCCCCTGCTTTACGTATTGCAATAGAAATGGCAAGAAGTTCTTCATGAGAAAAGTAATCAATCGAAATGCGCCCCCCGCGCTCACGAGGTTCTATTTGTACACGAGTACCTAAAGACTCAGCAAGACGTTCCTCCATATCAACCACTTCCGGTGTCATGAAGAGATCCTTTTTGCGAACCTTCTCATATGCAATACGACGAGCGATCTGTTCTGCTTCACGAACCGTCATCTTGCGGACCATCATCTCCTTGAAGAGTGTCATTTGCTCTTGCGCACGATCGATAAGCATAAGAAGTGGGCGAGTGTGTCCTTCAGAAATTTTACCTTTGGAAAGTGCATCAAGGATATCTTGTGGAAGCATGAGGATGCGCACCGTGTTAGATACATACTCTCGACTCTTCCCCATCTTCTTCCCTACCTCTGTCCATGTAAGTTTGAACTCATCAGCAAGTCTTTGGAATGATTGTGCACGCTCAACAGGGTTAAGATCTTCTCGTTGCAAGTTTTCGATAATTGCAAGCTCAAGCTTCTCTCGGCTATCATCCCCGGTGCGCACCACTACCGGCACCTGACTAATCCCCGCAATCTTAGAAGCACGAAGACGTCGCTCTCCTGCAATCAATTCGTACTCGACTTTTATCCCACCATTTTCAAGCATGGTCTCTTGACGAGACACCACGAGTGGCTGAAGCACGCCGTACTGTCGTATACTCGCAGCAAGTTCTTGTAATCTATCTTCATCGAATTCTCGTCTCGGTTGAAAAGGATTCGGTACGATCTTATCGGTTTCTATCCAAAAAATTGATGTGTCTATCTGTCCCATATATGGTAAGAGTATAACATACGCATTGCGAGATCTTTTCTGTGGATGAAGCAGACACCACACCATACACTATATGACAATATTTGCAAAAAGAAAGAAAGGGGCTACACTTTTTTATTAGACCTTCAACAACTCTCATCGGAGACACATATGACGTTGTTTGTAAGACTACTTGTTCTTGGTTATTTACTACTACCGACACTCGCATTTTCTGCCTGCACAACCCTCTTTGGGTATGGCAAATTCCAAGCATCGGACCTCAATCGCAAAATACCCACCACCACAGTCGCACGAGAGACAAATGGTATCACTGCAAGCGCATCCGTTGCACTTGATGACACCTCTAATTCTTCTTTGATTGCATTCAACTGTCCTTTCTATAACAACTACTATGTTGGTGTAGGAGGACTTGCGAACTTGCGCGCGAATGCATCACTCTCTGCAAAAGGTTCAGAGGGTGTCTATAGCGCAGAAGGAACTCTCGATATGCGCGCAGTCATTCATGGTCTGAGCGCAACCCTCGGAAGAAAGTACGAACTCCGTCCGTTCACGATAAGCGTGGAACTTGGAGTAGTGAAAGGGAGGGGCGTTGCATCACTACGTGGTACTGCCACTGGTAATGATAGTGCTCAAGACTACTCAGTGCAAAAAGATGCAACCTTTGTGAAGCATGGCCACTTTCCGCTTCTTCGTGTAAGCATTGCCTATCTGGTCACTCAACATGTGGGATTGGTATATACAGTCGACAAGTATGCAAAAGGAGTGAACGCACAATATCTTGGTGTCACCATCTTGAAGTGGTAACACACTTTCACCCCCTACATGAAAATGTGGGGGATGGTTTTTATAACCAAGAGAAAAGCCCACCAAAGTGGGCTTCCAAACAAAGAGCAAACTTCATCACTGTTTCGTTTTTGTTATGAGATGATAAATGAGGAGGTGGAGACTGTTGTGATACCTTGCTTCCTTCTCCAGTGTCACCTGTGAGTTCCATGACTGTTCGAAGCGATCTTGTGCATACCGCGCCACACTCCAGCCCCCCATATCTTTTTCATACCCACGATATGAGAGATCACATTTCGTGTAACTTCCGTGCCCACCTGTAACGTATGCATTGGTGCGAACCATAGAGCGAAAGCCGATGACTTCATCATCTCGTACACGTACTGTCAGCATAACATCAGTACCATCTGAACTTACAGAGCTACGGTTTTTACCGATCCTTACTTTGTCCAAGAAATACAGCTTCGCACCAAAGGTCTCTTCACACATCTGGTCTACTGACTTCTCAGCTCTATCCTCAGGACGAAAAGCTGTGTAGTAGGAATTGTTACCGGGGCGACCAGCACAAATGAATCCTTTATGGAACAATGGCACTTTCTTTTCATTACCAAGAGGCATGAGTCCCCGACAGACACACGGATGTTCATACATAGCAGTTGAGGCATGAGTGGTGTTAACTACATACACCTGATGTTGCCATCCGGTGTAAACGCCTCGACTCCCCCTGCCTTCTTCGCTTGTATTTGAGATTACCCATTCACGATGTTCTTTCCATGAGTATGGAGGTGGTTGATACCTACGTAGCTGAACAAAACCACCAAGAAGAAAAAGTGTTGCAGAACTATCAGGTTGAGCCACATAAAGATCTTTGGTTTCTGCTTCTATATCCCGAACAAGTTGTCTGAAATCCATTTGTGATACCCCTTTTGAATACAAATAATACACATAGAGCACCGAGATACTCCGCCATCCATAACACTATCACAAAAAGAGAAAATGTCTATATTGTTTATATTTCTAAGACGAGCACTTATTCACAAAGAGACCTTCATCGATACAGGCTCCACAGTCAAAAATACTTTTTTGCTAAAAAGTTTTTCGACACCGCTCTATGCTAGAGAGAGGACTCGTTCACGAAACTCCTCACTTCGTTCGAAGTAGTTTCGCGAACCCCATTCGAGTCCTCTCGTAAGCCAAGCTGTTGGCTTACTTCTCATAGAACACAGTGCCTACAAAAATACCCAAGTTGCTACTTGGGTATTTTTGTAGGCATGTGCCCCACCTCGTGGTAGAACCGACTGGATTCCTTGCGGGGTAAAGGTTTTTTAATATTTCAATTATAACACAATACTACGCATCTCGTGATAGCTAGTTTTTATATAAATGAGGATTAATTCTCTTATCTATCTTTAACAGTAAATCAAACAAAGCTACAACATTTTTAAAATCCTCATCACTTATTTTTTCTTTTTTCATACATCAAAGTATAGAATAAAAAGTGACAAAAGTGACGATAATTAGCTCATTATATCCCTTGCCTTATTTGATAATATTATTTCTGTTTGGTCTATGCCTTCTTTCTTTTTCTCAAGAATATCAATTATATCTTTATCTGTTAGAGGAATAATTAACCCATGATTGTCTTTGTATGAGTCACTACATCTTTTCATAAATAAGTCTTCATTATCTATGTCTCTACAAAGAATTATTCCAAATTTTCCTCTACTTGGCGCTAATCTGCCGACCATCTGGTCTAATTCAGGATTTGCTACATCTTTTGTATAATTTTTACATTCAAAAAAGATGTACTGGCACGGAATTTGAAATGAGTGTTGCAATCTATGAAAAAACCCAGATCCTGAAGCTGCATTATCGAAACATATATCAATTCTTTTTCTGCCATCATTTATTTCACGTTCTTTGATTGGGTTGATTAAGTTTGGGTAAAAAACTAATTCAAGAATTCCAACCATCAAGTTGTGATACTTAGAAGCATCATCTCCACCAGTAGGTGTATTTTTTAGTTCAGAAATCAGGTAATCAATTATTTTACTTTGATCCGTATTATCTAAGTCTTCGTTTTCAAGTGATTTTATCAGTTTTGAAGTTTCTTCTTTAAATTTTTTAAAAACCTGGGGGTGTTTTTGTGTAAAATCTATTAAAGGAAATTTGCCTTCGGGCAACTCTTTATCTTTTAGGCTTTTTTTAGTAACAAATCTACGAACTTCACCTTTCTTATTTACTCTGGTCTGCACTAATCGAGTATTTCTTTCCAGGTGATCACCTTTTAAAAATTCTAATGCAAAGTGTTGGTGATATTTATCATGATTAAACTCCTTAACATAAGAGACAACGCCTTTTGGTACAAGCAATATGGGTCTACCATCTATGACCAGCATATCTGTATATTCTTCATTCCATTTCTTGCTTGTGATGTCCCAGTAGAAGCCAGAAGCAACATTGGATTGTAATGGAATGTTATTTAATCTACATTGTTCTTGGGTGTACTTAATAAGGTTGTGCCTGATTATGTTAGTGGTCATATCTGACACCTTGTCTTTACCGATACCTTCTATAAAAATAGCAGTATCTTCTAAATCGTCAACAAGCCCACTCTTAACAGCTTGACTATTTAGAATACTCTCAAACACATCTTCAGAATTCTCTTCGCCAACACCTTTACCTCGGGGTAGCCCTTTAGACATACCAAGACAGGTTTCGTTTGTTTCTCCTAGGTATCTGAAATTCTCTCTTGCTTTAGCAATATCGTTTATTTCTATAAGTTCTAAATTGTGTTGGAAAAAAGACCTAACTGTTCGTGTTGCTTCAAATGAAAATAAATCTTGCCTAGCAGAAAATACAAACGGATTGAGGTAAACGGGAAAGTCTTTTTCTATGTCAACATTAACAAAGTCCAATTGAAATTGGGTTTTATTTAGGTTAAAGATGTCGCTAATTTTTGCCATTGGTTTTAATTACAGATCCCCAGGCAGAACCGCAACAACTACCCCTTGGATCATACAGTTATTTGTTAATATTATTGGCTTGTGAGTTTTGTTAGTAGATTTTGGTCTAAGTATCACAACACCACTAGTTCTTTCAAAAAGTTTTACAGTCGCTTCGTCGTTAATTAGGGCTACAACCTTATCTCCATTTTCAGCAACATCTTGCTGTCTTACGAGAAGTAAATCTCCACTATTAATACCTGCCTTATTCATTGAATCTCCTTTGGCTCTCAATAGGAAGTAATTAAATCCTTTTCTAGCGAGTGCTGTGGTTACTGGAATATAGTCTTGTATATTTTCTTCTGCAAGTACTGGTGTACCACAAGTAACAGATCCGACGAGTGGGATATTGATTGTGGTAACTGAAGCTGTTGATTGTGTTCCTGTGAGAATAAGTTGTCGTCCTGACTTTTTGATAAGACCGGCTTTAATAAGACGATCTACTACAAGGCTAGCAGAACGAGGTGAGGCTCCTCCTGTTACTTCATTAATCTCACGAAGCGATGGGCTTTCTCCATAATGTATAATCTTGTTGCGGATAAGGGCAAATGCTTTTTTATCTTTGTCACTGAGGTTATTTATCATGGTATAAATAGTATACACCACTGTATACAAAAAATCAAGTTATGTGATATAATTAAATAATCATGAAAACCTTAAAGCGTAGAAAAATTACTAAAAGCGAGATTGCTTTAGTTGAAAATGCAAAGCAACAAATACTAAATAGCCCCTCGTATGGTATTTTTTTGGAAAGTATAAAAAATACTCAAAAACAAGTACAAAATACTATTGGTTCTTTAGAGCCAATGTTTAGTCTTTTAAGGCAAGCCGTTAAAGATAAGAATGAGCCCAGATATATACCTGTTACAAGTACAAAAGTTAGCATTCTGCAAGAATTAAGACAGATTAAGAATAACCTCGTAATAAAAGTAAACTCTGGAGAAGCCGGTATAATTTACGATATAAAAGCAAATACCCTTTCGAGGGAAGTAGATGGAAATAAATTAGTTTGTGATATTTCTGAGATTGGTAAAAGAAAAATACTTCTTGATATTTTAATTGCGGAAGGAAAATATGTTAAAACTGAAATCTTAAGAGATCTGGTTGGTTCTAAAAATAATCTAGCATTATCTAAACTGGCAAAGGTATTTAGCAGAAAAGTTGAAATAGATTTAGCTCTTGTTGATATAGATTTTATACAAGGTAAAAAAGATAGCGGGTATAGAATTAATCCAAAAGTATTAATAGCCAGAAGAAATAAATAAATAGACTTTAAATAGAGTGGATAACTAAAATAAAAAGCTTACATTGTAAGCTTTTTATTTATATCTAAATCTATTTAGACTCTATTACATGTCTATATATCATTTTGTTTTTATGTGTTTAGTAGAGGCGCTTCTACTTAAATAAATATAAATAAAACACATGAACAAAAAACTTACATGGACCACAGTCCAAAAAAACATTAATGATTTAATTCCACAAGGAATTAACCCTCGAAAAATATCTGACAAACAAATGTCAGATCTTAAAAAGAGTTTACAAAAATATGGCTTAGTAGAAATACCAACAATTGATTTTGACGGTACAATCTTGGCAGGTCATCAGAGAATTAAAGCTCTAAAACTACTAGGGCTAGGAGATGAGATGATAGATGTTCGTATACCCAATAGAAAACTTACAGAAAAAGAATCAAAAGAATATTTGATTGGAAGTAATGCCTTAGGTGGCGATTGGGATTTTGATCTCCTCAAAGACTTTGATATAGATATGCTGATTGATATTGGTTTTGATGATATATCTTTGTCAGAAATATTTAATAAAGAAAAAGAAGTTGTCGACGACAACTTTAATGTAGAGAAAGAGTTAAAAAAGATAACAGAAGCTAAAACAAAATTAGGAGATATTATCCTATTAGGAAAACACAAAATACTCTGCGGAGATAGTACAAAAGTAGAAAACTTACAAAGACTATTTGGTGATGAGAAAGCAGGTATGATTTACTCGGATCCTGTATATAATATATCTGTAAACTACTCTGGAGGTATTGGTGGTAAACAAAATTATGGTGGTAATGTAAATGATACAAGAACCTTTGAAGAATATTATTCTTTTATTAATAGTTCACTACAAGCAGGATTATCAGTTGCAGAAGAAAATCTTCATATCTTCTATTGGTGTGATCAAGTATATATTGGTCTCATTCAAGACATCTTTAGAAAGAGTGGATTAGATAACAAAAGAGTGTGCTTATGGCTTAAAAATGGACATAACCCCGTGCCGAGCATTAGTTTTAATAAGGCGTATGAACCTTGCGTTTATGCTATTAGAAATAGACCATATCTCTCAAATGATTTAACCAATCTTAATGAAGTATTGAACAAAGAGTTAACAACAGGAAATGATTTACTCGATCAAGTAAATACTCTCTTTGATATTTGGACTGCAAAGAGGGTTTCTGCAAAAGAATATGAACACGCCACCACCAAACCGACCACTCTCCATGAAAAAGCAATCAAAAGATGTACTAAAATAAATGACATTATCTTAGATAGTTTTTTAGGGTCAGGGAGCACTCTTCTCGCAGGTGAGCAATTGGGTCGAAGAGTCTATGGGTGTGAACTTGAGCCTAAGTTCTGTGATTTGATTATTAAAAGATATGAACAGATGACAGGTAATAAAGCTGTAATCTTAAACTAAGAATATGAAAAAACGTATTAAAGAAAAAGCTTTATTTGAGCAGTTATATAAAATACCAAATATCACCATAGCTTGTGAAAAAACAGGACTGTCTAGAAATACTGTATACAGATGGTGCAAAGAAGATTCTGATTTCAAAATAAGACTAGATGAAGCGTTACAAAGTGGAGTTGAGTCTATCAGTGATTTAGCTGAAAGCAAAATAATCTCCAGAATTAATTCTGGAGATATCCGTGCAAGCATATATTGGCTTGATAATCGTAAAAAAGAATACAGAAAACCAAGAGAGAAAACACCTCTCTTGGATTCAATGATAGATGATGATCAAATTGGTTCAATTACTATTACAATGCTAGACCAACAAGGAAAAGAAGTTGATCTAAAAAAGAAACCTACTTCAGATCAACCATAATTGCACAGGCTGTTTCTCCTCCATTTGTAGAAGATTCTGATCTTAAGAATTCGCAAAGCTTGCCACTATCAAAATTAGGCCAATTAATCTTTTGATATGTTACTTTGTCTATTGCTTGAGACATAATTAAAGTATTTTTAGTATTGCCGTATTTATCAGTAACATCTCTGTAATACCAAACAACAGCATCTGTGGCATTTGTATTTGATTCAAAAATTTCTTTAAAAACTTTAGAAGAAAGTTTGCCAGTATCTTTTAGTAAATAGTCTTTACTAAGAAAACTATTCACCTTATAGCTGACAGTAATCATTCGAGAATCTTCTCCTTTGTTGCTGTCAGCTTTTTGGTCTTCTATTTGTATATACGATATATCACTTGATCCAATTTTTACTGATAAAGATTTTAATTTATCTTCAAGTGATAATGGCTGTTTTGCCTCTTCTTTTATTTCTGTTTTATTTTCAGCAATAACTTCTTTTTTGGGAGTATCTGTTGCACCGAAAATATTTAAAAGGAAACCAAGAAATAGTAAAGCTATAAAAGCTGTAATGTATGGGTGTTTTTTAACCCACTCATTTTTTTGAGTAGTAGTATTCATAATCTTTGGACGGATTTTATGTTTGTAATTACTTTTCAGGTAGCAAAAAGCCCCTAGCCAAGTTCTGCATACACCGTGATGTATACACATACCCGTTTCCAGGCATGACCGTCCAAAGTGAACCCTGACTAGGGGTTCTTTACTTTGGACGGTATTTTGATAACCATACCTTGTATTTTTGATACAAGGGTTAGGTCATTTGTAATGTGAATAATAACATATTTTTTGCTATTATTCTAGATAGATTATATCGCAGTTAGTTAAAAAGTTAGAGGAAAACATTTCAGACAACATTACAATGTACGAATTGTAAATCTATAAAAAAGAAAGAAAAAGTGTTATAATATTCACAATATGAAAACCAATCTTTTAGTAGCCATAAAAAATATTGTTAACAATCCAGTTACCAATTTAACTTCATTTTACAGCTCAACTAATAGAATGAATGGCATGGGAGAATCTTTAGAATTGTATATAAAAGATATTTTTTGTGAGACTCTAAACAATGAAGATTCTATAAAAAAATCTGAAATATTTTCAGAGTTCTTTTCATATCTTGGCAACCAAAACAACCCTCCAGATATAATGATTAGAGGTGGAGATGCTATTGAGGTAAAAAAGATCGGCGGACCAAATTCCGGTATTGCTTTAAATAGTTCCTACCCAAAAGATAAACTATATGCTGATAGTCCAATGATTACAACTGCATGTAGAGATTGTGAGGATTGGAAAGAAAAAGATATTTTATATGTAATAGGAGTTGTGAATACAGATAATATTCTTAAGTCATTATGGTTTGTCTACGGAGACTGTTATGCTGCGGATAAAGACATATATGAAAGAATTAGAAATAAAATATCTAAAGGATTAAGAGAGTTACCGGATGTTGAATTTGCAGAAACTAATGAGCTGGGAAGAGTTAATAAAGTTGATCCTTTAGGTATTACTTATTTAAGAATAAGAGGTATGTGGGGTATTGAAAACCCAAATAAAGTATTTGGCGATTTTGTTGTAAATGATAATTCGGACTTATCTGTAAATGCCGTAGTCTTAAAAAGTAAATATGATACTTTTCCAGATACAGACAAGCAGGAGTTGGAGAAAATTACAAATCCTAATTTTAGTATTAAGGACATTAAAATTAAATCACCAAATAATCCAGCTAAATTATTAGAAGCAAAATTAATTTCATTTAAAAAAATATGAAAATAGCATCGTTCTTTTCTGGGGCTGGTGGTTTGGACAAAGGTTTTGAAAATGCGGGCTTCCATGTTGAGTGGGCAAATGAATTTGACCCTTCTATTTGGGAAACTTTTCAACTTAATTTTCCAAATACTAAACTAGATAAAAGAAGTATTACTGATGTTGAAGGAAAAGACGTTCCTGATGTTGATGGCATCGTCGGTGGCCCACCTTGTCAAAGTTGGAGTGAGGCGGGAGCAGGAAGAGGTATAGAAGACAAAAGAGGTCAGCTTTTCTATGATTATATAAGGATATTAAAAGACAAGCAACCAAAATTCTTTCTGGCAGAAAATGTATCAGGAATATTAAATCCAAAACATTCAACAGCCTTTAACGCGATTCTAAAAGAGTTTGAATCAGCAGGATACGAAATATCCTATGAATTACTAAATGCTAATGATTATGATGTGCCGGAAGATAGACTTCGTGTAATAATAGTTGGATACAGAAAAGATTTAAATAAGAAATTTGAATTTCCGAAACCGCAAACTAAAAAGCCGATACTAAAAGACGCTATTTTTGATTTAAGGCTAGCAAAGCCTGCCCTAGAAAAAAATAAGACTAATGGAGACAAATTAAAAATACCAAATCATGAATATATGATAGGTGGTTTTTCTACTATGTATATGTCTAGAAACAGAGTGAGATCTTGGGATGAACCATCATTTACAATTCAAGCTGGCGGGAGACATGCTCCTCTGCATCCTCAAGCTCCTAAAATGCAGTTTGTAAGTCAAAATGAAAGAATCTTTGTGCCAGGTAAAGAGCATTTGTATAGAAGACTCTCTGTTAGAGAGTGTGCGAGAATACAAACATTTCCTGATAACTTTATTTTTAAATATAAAGACGTGGCAGATGGTTATAAGATGATTGGTAATGCGGTACCTGTAAATTTTGCATACCATTTAGCAAAAAAGATACTGGAAGACTTATCATAATTTTAAATAAAAGTTATGAAAAAGTTAAAAGTACATTTAGAGAATTGTTACGGAATAAAGAAGTTACAAACAGAATTTGATTTTATCAAGAAACAAACATTTGTAATTTACGCACCAAATGGAGTTATGAAGACTTCTTTTGCGAAAACATTTAGAGTTTTATCTGAAGATAAAGAAAAGCCACACGACCAATTAGATCTAAAACTTGAATCTATTTATAAATTAAATGTTGATGACTCAGATGAACAACTATCTTATGAAAAGATATCTGTTATAGAACCTTATAATGAAAAAGCTTTAAAATCAGAAGACAAAATACTAACCCTCTTGGCAGACGAAGCTACAAGAAATGAGTATTTAAAAATCTCAAACGAATTAGATATTAAGAAAAAAAGTATTCTAGGACCCCTTAAGAAGATATCTGGTAGTAGTAACTATGAATCTGAAATAGTAGAAGCTTTTAAGGATTTAGGTAAAAATAATATTTTTGAAATTATTGAAGAAATATCTTTAGATATAAAAAAATCTAAAGATAATTTTAAATTTGCTTACAATGATGTTTTCGACCCTAAAAATGTAGTAAAGGATTTCTTAAAAGAAAACATTTTATTATTTGAGGCTTACTTCGAAAAATATAATTTATTAATTAGTACTTCTGATTTTTTTAAAAAAGGAGAAGATAAAACTTTTGGAACCATTGAAGCTAAAAATCTTGCCGACTCTCTGGATGGTGATGATTATTTTTCTGCTGAACACAAACTATTCTTAAGAAACAAGAAAGATCCAATATCAAAACAATCTGAACTAAAGTTGGTAATAGACTCTGAAATAGAGAGAGTCTTTAACGACGACGCTTTAAAAAGTATTTTTAAAGAAGTGGAGTCAAAGTTAAAAAATGACACTCTAAAAAAATTTAAGAAATCTATAGAAGAAGAACCTGATATTCTAGTTCGCATAATTAACTATGATTTATTTAAAAAAGAAATTTGGTATTCCTATTTAAAACAAATAGAAAAGTCTTTAGATGATTTAATTTTATTATATAAGGAGAAAAAACCTTTTATAGATAAAATAATTAGTAAAATCAGTAGTGACGAATATAAAAATAACTGGCAGGAGTCAATTGCAGAATTCAACAATAGGTTTTTATATCTTCCTTTTAGATTAACTATTGATAATAAAATAGATTCTATTTTAAATTTAAAAACACCTTCTATATCTTTTCATTTTCATGATAAACCTGTTGAGAAAAAGAAACTTCTTGAAGAAGTGCTCAGTCAAGGAGAAAAAAGAGCTTTTTACATATTGAATGTAATTTTTGAAATAAAATCTAGACAAACTCAAAATAGAGAGACACTTTTTATTATTGACGATATAGCAGATTCTTTTGACTACAAGAATAAATATGCGATCGTGGAATATTTAAATGATATATCACAAAATAATAACTTTTATTCTATAATCTTAACTCATAATTTTGATTTTTATCGAACAATATCTAGTAGGCTGAATATTCCTAGGAGAAACAAGTTACATGCGATTAGAACTGAAAAAGAAGTAAAAATAATTGAAGAAGTTTATCAAAATCCACCTTTTATAACTTGGGCAAACAATATGAAATCAGGCTCACTATATAATAATGAGCAGGCCAAAAAACACATTATTGGGTTAATACCATTTGTAAGAAATTTAATAGAATACGGTGGTAAAAAAGAATTTATTTCTATCCAAAATAGCGATACTGATTTTAATATATTGACTTCATTGCTACATTCAAAAGAAAAAACTAAAAAAATTACTTTTGGAGATATTAAATATATATTTAAAAATCATATAAATAAAGATAATTTTGATTCAAGTATAAATGATACTGACATTGTATATGATGCCATCATTGATCTTGTGAATAACATTAATGATGAAGAGTTTAATCTTGAAAATAAAGTTATTCTTGCAATAGCTATTCGTCACATAGCAGAAAATTATATGCTGTCTAAAATATCAACCAATAAAGAATTTGAAGAAAATCAAACAAGAGAACTATTTAAACTTTATAAAAGTGAATGTGCTGACGAAGAAAATTATAAAAATGTTTTGACGATATTGGAGAGTGTAAATATTATGACACCTGAAAATATACACCTAAACTCTTTCATGTATGAGCCGATACTTGATATGGGAATAGATGAGTTAAAAAATTTATATTCTGAGGTTAATAATAAATTAATAATAAATTGAATATTGTTAATGGTCATATTTAACATCTCACAACAAAGTAAATTCACTACTCTGCATAGACTTAGCAAAACCCTCTTTTTCTGTCATTAATATATATACAAGTTAACCGTCCAAAGTAGCTCTGACAAATATATGTTAAACACACAAAATATAGGGAAAATTGAGAACAATATAGTCTTTACCGAAGAACAGGTAAAATACGTGCTCTATGCCCGAAAATCAACTGAATCTGACGAATTACAAGCAATGTCGATAGATTCTCAGATCAAAGAAATGCTACAACTGGCAGAACGAGAAAGGCTCCTGATTGTAGATATTAAAAGAGAATCACATAGCGCTAAAGCTTCAGGTCAGCGTCCTGTATTTCTTGAAATATTAGAAGACCTTAGAAGCGGTAAATATACTGGAATACTCACTTGGGCACCAGATAGACTTTCTAGAAATGCAGGTGATCTCGGCTCTCTTGTAGACCTTATGGATCAAAAAAAGTTAATACATATACAAACTTTTACTCAAAAGTTTACAAATGATCCAAGTCAAAAATTCTTGCTCATGATACTTTGTTCTCAGGCAAAACTAGAAAATGATAATAAGAGTATTAATGTTAAAAGAGGGTTGCGTGCAAAAGTAGAAATGGGTCTGTGGCCTGCTATGCCACCGACTGGCTATGTATCTTGTAGTGATAGAAAGAAAGTAGGTTTAGTAGAGCCTGATCCAGAGAGAAGTAAAACAATAAGAGAGATGTTTGAAAAGATTGGCTATGATAATTGGTCCGCATTTAAAGCGTATAATTGGCTGACAAATGAGGTGAACTTTAGAACAGTAAATAATAAACCACTCAGTAAAGGAAATTTCTATTTACTTATCAAAAACTCTTTCTATTATGGCTACTTTGAATACCCAATGGGAAGTGGTCAGTGGTATAAAGGAGCACATACTCCACTCATTACAAAAGAACTCTTTGATCTAGTACAAAAAAATATAGTAGATAGTAAAGACACAAGTCCAAAGAATAAAGAGTTTGCATTTACTAAACTCATCACTTGCGGACAATGCGGATCAGGGATTACCGCAGAAGAAAAGTTTAAGAATTTAAAAGACGGTAGCAGAAGCAGGCATGTCTATTACAAATGTACCAGAGTCAGAGACCAAGAATGTGTAAATAGAATATCTGAAACAGATTTAATTTCTAAATTAAAAAATATAATAGACACTATAGATTTAAACAAATTAGCTCTCAAAGAAAAAATACAGAAAGAAGTTTTAAGATTCAAAAGATTCCAATCAAGACTACTTCAAAACGAAAGTAAAATTACTTTAAAAGAAATAGACATACGAGACTATGTGAAATTCATTTTAGAAGAAGGAGATCTGGAAGAAAAGAGAGATATCCTGAACTGCATAAAAGGAAGAATTACTTTATCTGAGAATGAGCTGAAGTTAGACTAAATATAATTTAAAATAAATTTTAACTATTTATACTTTTAATAAAACGCGGTTTATTTGGTCTAAAACTTTATCGTGATTATTGTCTATAGACCAATTTGTAAATGGAAAAAAGGATTCTTTAAAATCTTTTGTCATTTTTAATAAAGAATCTAACTTTTCAGAATTCTCTTTAGTGGTGAACATATACCCAGACATGAAATCAGAATGTCTAAAGTTTGGATCTAAATGTGACACAACTTTATGTCTGGTATTTTGAATTACACCTTCAAACTCTTCTTTTATTAGATCAATACTCTTTATAAATATTTCATAGCCATTTCTTTTCGAAAGCTCTTCTCCATAATTTAATATATAATTTTTTATAGATATTTCTTCTTTAGTTGGTTTTAATAAACTGTGTAAAGTTGATATACCTTTAGACATATTCAGGTTAAAAAAATAACAGTTAAAATGACTACCCAAACCTGGCTTAATAGGAGTGATTTTAGAGGCGTTAAAGCATAATTCTATTAGTAAAATTTGATTTACTATTTCACATTCGTAGTCCGAAATATTTCTTTTCATGACTTAATTATAACAAAAAAACACTAAATATTTTTAGTGTTTTTTTGTGTCTAATATCTTAGTCTTTTTGACGGACCTCGTACTATCACGACTTGGTGCCGGAGAGAGGACTCGAACCTCCACACCTTGCGATATGCGATTTTGAGTCGCACGCGTCTACCATTCCGCCACTCCGGCATATTATATTTTACAAACATAGAAACGTGCCTTAAAGTATAACACGTCTTTACTTTTTTTAAAAACGTGATAGAATCTTAAACAGTTAAACAACTCTCGGAGGAGAGCAATGCCCTTTTCATCAGAGTCGTACACAGACCATAATGACTTTCTTTCTGGTCTATCTTTGTTAATGCACGATCATCCAGACCGTCAATGCTTCTCGTTGCAAGAGATTGCATCTGCGGCAAATCGTCCGGACACATACCCCTATCGCGCGCAAGGTATTGCTCGCGTAATGGTTCGTGAAGGTCTTATCGAGCAAGTCGATGACGATCACTATCGCATCACCACTCTTGGACTTGATGACCTTGCAGAAGAGAAGGACTCTGTTATCGCATAAAGAAAACACCCCACAACCACCTCAACCATAAAAAAGGAAGAGTATGAACTTTCAAGAAGGTGACATGGTTCAACTGAACCCAGCATACCACAACCAAGCGAAGAAGGTTGCGGCAAGACTGAACCGAGACCGGGTCACGGTCGTCAGCCAGAAGTTTCGTGTCACGGAAGTGACCGAAGACGGGGTGAAAGTCACCCCAGGTGCCGACAAATCAGTCAACTCCAAATTCTTCGTGTTGTGCACGTAATGCACAATTAAGGAAGAACAAAGACCTGATCGCTTGCGATCAGGTCTTTTGATTTTTATACATTCCAAGAAGAGACAATCTATTCAAATTCCTCTTCTACATAATCAATAATGTCACTTGACTCCCCCATCGCAACACCAGTATCAGGATTCACCAAAAACGGCATAGTCTTCGCACCCTTACTTCTTGCCTCTTCCAAAAAGTCTTCATTCTCAATGTTACGTTCTTCGTACTGCAAATTTTTTTGCTCAAAAGCACTTTTTACTTTTTCGCAATAAGGGCAATTATTTTTCGTATAGAGAATAAGCATACTTTCAAGTTGATCGTTACGTAATAATAGTTTATAGTACCCTACAAGTATCGCGCAAAATGCAAAAAGAGGCAAGTATCAAACAAAGTACAAGCACAACTCCACATGTTATCGTAGTAATCGGACCAACAGCATCAGGTAAGAGTGATTTTGCTGTGCGTCTTGCACACACCTGTAACGGAGAAATCATTTCTGTAGACTCAAGACAAATCTTCAAAGATCTTGATATCGGAACAGGCAAAATCACACAAAAAGAAATGGAAGGCATTCCTCATCACATGCTTAGTGTATACGATCTTCACGAAGAAGTGAGTGTGGCGCGCTTCAAGTATGATGCACTCCCTATCCTTAACGATATTATTGCTCGTAACAAAACTCCTATTCTTTGTGGAGGAACAGGTCAGTACCTAGACGCACTTATCTACACCAACGAACCACCTGCTATTCCTCCTAACAAAAAACTTCGAGAGCAGCTTGAAAAAAAGACAACCGAGGAGCTCTATGAAGAAATACTAAAAAAGGACTCACGCCGTGCAAAGACAATTGATCAATACAATCGTGTGCGACTTATTCGTGCATTAGAGATACTTGAGGAGCTTCCTTCTGTGCCACTACAAGAAGCAGTAAGCACACGATACCCAACCTCAATCTTCCTTATCACAAGAACTCGCACAGAACTAAGAGAGCGTATTACCAAGAGACTCAAGAATCGAATCGAAGAAGGTATAGTAGAAGAAGTGGAAAAAGTCCGAGCTCATGGTTACCACGATGAGCAGATGAAAAAGTTCGGTCTTGAATACTACCTCATCGATCAGTACCTCTCAGGAAATATCACCAAAGAAAAAATGGAAGAGCTTATCATACGTGACAGTATGCGCTATGCCAAAAGACAAGAAACATGGAACAAAAAGTATGTCGATGCAATCAAGGTGTAGAAGGAATGAAGAAAGAAGAGCGAAGAATGAAGTAGAGAGAACAGGGTAACAGAACATGAGTTTGTACGTCCTATAAAAACAAAGAAGCGTCCACCTACCGGCGAACGCTTCATATTTTTCCTTCAGAAGACGAGACTTTCAAGCAGTGAACTGCTCTCTCATCTTCGCTTCTGCACGAGTCTGTCCTTCCTTGTCTCCAAGCCCTTCATAGAGACGTACTTGAATGCTTGTAGGAAGACTAGGACAGGAACGAAGGAGTGCCTTGATAGTACCCCTCCTGTTCTCCTTCACTTCACCGCTGATACCAGGCTCGTCCATCATCCACTTACATGCAAGTGCGTATGAGACTTCAATTTGAACACGATCGTTATCATCTGCCTTCAAACTACGACAGAGATATCGTAGCTGCATTTCTTCGAAAATAGTCTTAGCAATATGCCAACGACCAGTTTTACTGAAGATACTACCGAGCACATCCAGCTCGGTGATCTCAAAATCTTGAATCTTTCTAACACGGAACCAAACGATCCGCGCAAGAAAGAACGCAAGACCTCCAAAAAGGAGAAACATGATCCTGTGCTTCTTGTCGAGATTGTGACGCTTAAGGTCACCGGCAATTGCGTAGCAATTGCTGGCTTTCCCAAGCATCACATCGTGATAGAACATAACTTCAACAAGAAGTCCAGTTGCAACAAGCCCAACAACAAGTCCTGGTAATGCAAACGTTCCATACATACCGACAGCAAAGAGATACAGAAGGAAGCAGAGAAACGGAATGGCTACGATGTAACGAAACATCGTAAAGAACCCAACCTTCCTCCACAACCAGACCTTCTCTTTCATGTCGTTCGTAGAACGCGCGCGATAAATCATGTCATACAAGAAAGGATGCTCAGCACGAGCATTTTGTTCAACATGGTTCATTTATGGCCTCCTGTGCCAAGGTACAAAACAGACTTTATTATACAATATACAGCACAACAAGTCAATGTTTGTGGTCAGATATCAACATCCACTATTCCCCTATAAAATTCCCCTCTTTTCTGCTATACTGAGACACATGTCTACTTCGTATATCACTACTATCGGCCTAGAAATCCACGCAGAGCTCCACACTAATTCTAAGATGTGGTGTGGGTGCAAAAACGATCCTTATGAAAAGCGCCCAAACGTTAATATCTGTGAAGTGTGTATGGCTCATCCAGGAACCCTTCCTGTTCCAAACAAAGAAGCTATCAAAAAAGTAATCAAAGTTGGTCTCGCGGTCGGTGCAGAGATTGCTGACTTCACCGAGTTCGATCGTAAAAATTACTTTTACCCTGATATTCCAAAAGGCTACCAACTTTCACAATACAAGTACCCTATTGTATCTCATGGGTCTATTAATGGTGTAGAACTTACTCGTATTCATCTCGAAGAAGATACCGCTAAGTCTTCTCATGAAGGAGGAAGGACACTTGTTGATTATAACCGTGCCGGAGTTCCTCTTATGGAACTCGTTACTGAGCCAGTGATACACAGTGCAGAGGAAGCTGGTGCTTTTGCACGAGAACTTCAGCGTATTCTTCGTTACGTTGGTGCATCAGAAGCAAACATGGAATTAGGTCAGATGCGTGTCGAGGCTAACATTTCGGTTTCAAAAGACCCAAACACCTTCGGCACTAAGTGTGAAGTTAAGAACCTTAACTCATTCAAGTCTGTAGAAGACGCGATCCGCTTCGAAGTTGATCGTCACATTGCAACTCTTGAAGAAGGCGGGAAGATTGTACAAGAGACTCGTGGTTGGGACGAAGTAAAGCAAGAGACTTTTTCACAACGCAAAAAAGAAAACGCACATGACTATCGCTACTTCCCTGATCCAGATCTTCCTAAACTCTACCTTTCCCGGCTCTTTGATCTTGATGCACTCAAACAAGAAATTCCAGAGCTTCCAAAAGCGCGCAAAGCGAGACTCCTTGTGCTTGGTCTTAAAGAAGATACTACTGAGATTATCGTAAGCGATCCTCCTGTTGCCTACTACTTCGACAAAGTAACTGAAGGTAAGGATAGCGCATTCGCACTTCTTGCATCGAACTATCTTGTTGCAGATATCTTCGGACTACTCAAAAAAGAAAGCAAAGAAGTAAGCGAAGCAAACCTTCCAACCCCTGCATCTCTTGTTACCCTTCTTACTATGATCACCAAGAATGAACTTTCTTCTCGTGGTGCAAAAGATCTTCTTCCTCATCTTCTTGCCAACCCTTCTCTTGATGTTGCAAAGGAAGCAGAAGCTCGTGGACTTATCCAAAAAAATGACCCAGAACTTCTTAAGAAGATCGTACAAGAAGTACTCACAGAGAACCCTGCACAAGTTGCAGACTACAAGAGTGGCAAAGAGCAGATGTTCATGTTCTTCGTAGGTCAATGTATGAAAAAATCAAAAGGTTCCGGTAACCCAGGATTGTTCCAGGAACTCTTGCGAGAAGTAATGAAGGAAAGCAACTAGCAAGTAGTAACAGAATACAGATAACGGATTCGCTTCGCTGACAGAGTACAGACAATAGAAGTAAGAGAAAAGATTCAAGAGACAAGAATACATACAAATGCAAAAAGGCGCGACCTGACGGTCGCGCCTTGCGAATTCTCATTCAACCTTGAGGTGCCGACGATGTGCCTTCTGATTGTGCTGCAACCTTCTTAGCCTTCGGCTTTACGGTAGAGCGAGAAGGCTTTTTCTTCCCGCCTTCTTTTTCAGCAATCATCTTCAAGACGAGTTCACGAAGGTGTTCAGGAACAAACACAAGACTGTAATCAACCCTTGCAGAATAATTTCCTCGATGATTTTTCAGACTAACAGAAAGCTCCATCCCGTAACCGTTTCTTTGAAGGTGGCAATCATCTTTATTAATAGTGAGACGTGCTTCCGACTTTGGGAAAGGAAGCTCCCCAGAATCTAGGGCGTCCAAAAAGTACCTAATCGCTCTTTCTTCCGTAAAACTGTCAGAAAGTTTACTCTCAAGATCAGCAAGGGACTCACGTACCCTGCCGATTTCGCTCAAAAGATCCGACTCTCGACTTTCTGCAAAAGAAATCTCTTCTCGTAACCTTTGAATCTCCAGTGCTTGTCCCACAACCACTGCTTCGAGATTTTCCTCTCGTGCATCGTTAGCCGACATATCGCTCTCCTTACCTACAACCAGCAGACCTGGTTGTTTCTAATCCTGTACTCTACCACACGAAATACCTCACCGCAACCACCCCAAACATCACCAACTTTTCACGACTTTTTATAGCACTGCGCATACTTGTATTTGCATTTTCTAAAGGCTACTCTATCTGGTGCTTGATTTTCTGTTATCTTAGAGCGAAGCGATCTGTGCTCTGTTGTCTAAAGTTCTAACATCTAATCTCTACCCCCTACTCTTTTTTCCTCCCATACGCTACACTACTACCCATACCATCTTTAATATTGCCTAAAACCTACCACCTAATACCTGACACCTAATCTATGCCTCTCTTTACCCGGAAGTTCATCAAAGATCTCATCTTTATTGTAATCGTTGGTTCACTTCTCTACGCACTCACTCATAATCCTCTCACCCACCCTACGTTACAAGAGACTAAAGGGCTTTGGAGTATTCAGCTCATGCAACACCCTCTCGTGCTAGGCGTCGCAGGACATAACTTCCTTACTATACGTGATGATCATAATCGTATCGTCGGAGAACTACACGGTCTTGCAACTGATAGCATAACAGGAGAATGGAAATATGTGGGTAACAAAGAAAGTGATCTTCTTCAGGTGTGGTACTTTGATAACGCAAAAGAATACAAAACACAAAAAAGTTACCCAGGTGTTGTTCTTGCAAAAGGAGACAAAGAAACTATTACTTCTTTGTGGAAATCTGCTCTTTTTTGTAAAGATGCAATCAATGAAGAACACTTCCATTACCCTCCATACGGAGTAAACATCCATGGCGACACCGAAAATTCTAATTCTGTTGCTTACACTCTTATCCTTTGTATGGATCTTGACCCTACACATATTGGACTTCTCACTCCAGGTTGGGGAAAGAGCTTACTAGGAAGCGGAGAACAAAGGACAGACAACAGGTAATAGGGTAGCGATAAGTAAACAGCAACTAAAAAATTAAGAAGGGAGACACAAGAAGCAAGAAGAGATACAAGAGCGGCGCCTACAGCGCCGCTCTTGTACTCCTTCTTGCTTCCTGACTCTTTTACTTCTACTGTCTGTACTCTGTCAGTGAAGCGGGTCTGTTATCTGTATTCTGTCAGCGAAGCGGGTCTGTGCTCTTTATATCTGTATCTATTCTTGTTTCTACCCAATTACTTCAACTCCTTCACCAGTTCATCTCCAAAAGCCTTCACTCTCGCATCATCATACAGTGACAAAAGGAGCACTTCCTTACCAGATGCTTTTTTAAGTGCGGTATACTTTTTCTTCATCTCTTCTTCACTTACCGTATCAATTTTAGAAAGCACCACAATTTCTTTTTTATCAAGTAGCTCTTTGTTGTACTTACCAAGTTCATTACGAATGGTTGTGTATTCTTTCGCAACATCTTCATTGTCCGCTGCAACAAGATGCACAAGTGCTTTCGTGCGAGTAATATGACGCAAAAATTTATGCCCGAGCCCTTTTCCTTCACTTGCTCCTTCGATGAGACCAGGAATATCTGCAAGCACAAAACTAAAATATGCTCCCAAGTTAGGTTCGAGCGTGGTAAAAGGATAATCTCCAATCTTAGCCCCGGCCCGAGTGAGTGCGTTTAAGAGTGATGACTTACCTGCATTAGGAAGACCGATAAGCCCAGCATCTGCAATAAGCTTAAGTTCAATATCAAATGTTGCAAATTCCCCAGGCTCCCCTTTGGTGAATTCCATTGGTGTACGATTGGTAGAAGTTTTGAAGTTTTCATTACCAAGCCCACCCTTACCTCCTCGCAAAATAACGAAGTCTCCTTCTTCCATGAACTCATACGTAGTGTCATACTCGCGATTATACACTACCGCACCAAGAGGAATAGTCATATAAAGATCCTTCGCGTCACCTCCATGCATACTTCTCTTCTGACCAGATTCGCCACCGTCTGCTACCCATTCTTTCTTGTGCTTATACACCGCAAGTGCGGTAATATCACGCACAACACGGAAGTACACATCACCACCCTTACCTCCGTCACCTCCCGCTGGTCCACCATAGGGAATACCCTTCTCGCGACGCCAACGAACAACGCCGTCACCGCCTTTGCCTGCTTGTATATGAAGTGTAATGTGATCGATAAGCATTAGGGTAGAAATTAGACTTTAGACTTTAGACTTTAGACTTTAGACTTTAGACTTTAGACTTTAGACTTTAGTAGTGTGATTACTGATTAACTTAGAGATATTTCATTATAACAAAATTTTGTCAGATTGTCTAGAGACTGCTTGACAAACTATTGTAGTATGTTATACTCCAAATTGGACCTGAGGAATCCGCCTTGAGTTCATTTCATCAATCCACCTTCTGAAGATGATCTGCGAAAAGCGGACATGGCCGAAGAAGGACCAGGAGAAACGCAATGACAAGCGCTACTATTCGTATCTACGGCGACAAGAGAATGGAACACGTCGTCGGAGAGAAAAACTTGCGTGGAACCTCTCCCGACTTTTACGTTGAATACTTCTCCTACTCGGATATCAAAGAGTCACTTAAAGAAATACCAGAGAAACTGGCAAAGTACACCCGTCAAGTAACAGCAAAGGTTTACATGTGGGAAGGTGACGGTAATCGTCTTATTGTTGGGAAATACATTTCTGACGGAGTGAACGTTGAAATTACCAAAAAAATGGACACGCGCGGTAGTGGTCCAACCAGACAAAAGGACTGTCAGTTTTCTGTCTTTGGAACGTTCAAAACTCTTGAACTACTCGAGGAGTTCATGGATGCACTGATCTACAAAGGTCTCGCACCAACGCAACCACGCTGTCCATATCTTCCGTCTTCTGAACAAGAATACGGAAAAAGGGGTATGGAATTCGTGAAAGCGGCAGCCGCTATGAAGAAAACGACTCGAGATTATACCCGTGTTGTCTCTCAGCAGAACATGGAGCTGGAGGAAATGCGAACCATGATCGCCCAGCTGCAACACCATGTGAATTATCAGGCAAGTCAGCTGCAACGGCTGATGACGCCCCAGAACGCCGTCTAAGACGGCAACAGTTGCACGAGACCGATAACGCTCGCGCACCAAAGGGCCTTGAGGAACTCCTCAGGCCCTTTTGATTTGTCATTTTTTTAGATATTGTCAATATTGCTTGCGATTGTAGAAGCAGTACAATGAAGGTATATGAAAAAGATATTTACTATTTGCGTTCTTACCTTTTCTTTGTTTGCGGTGACTTCATCAGCGTATGCGTCATATTATACAAACCACTATTACTCTAACGGATGTAACTCGTACTCCAACTCCTACGGATGCGTCACAGTATCGAACCCGATTTCCTATTACTATACTCAAGGATGCTACACCTATTACTACAATGGCTCAACACGTTCATCCTCTGTAGTAAGTTATAATTGTCAAACAACCTACTCACAACCAACAACATATACTTACTATACACAACCTTCTCAGTACTACACCTACGGATATAGTTACAACACTGGTACATGGTACCCACACTATAATAACAGCATCCTTTTTGGTAACAATACCTATACCTACTATAATGGTTACAACAACTATTACAATGGATACTACAACGGTTACAATAACAACTATAGTACCTGCTACTGGTATAACGGATATCAGATTTGCCCATAAATAGACAACAGACCGTTTCTCTTACAGATACATAGAGCACAGAAAAACAAAAGACCTCATGCGAGGTCTTTTGTTTTTAGAAACATTTGTAGTCTGTTATCTGTGCTCTATCATCTGTGTCTAGTAGTTTCTCAACCTTGATGCCTTGTCATGATTACGAATTTTCTCATGCACCTTGGCTTCGATCTGACGAATACGTTCACGAGTCACTCCGAATTCTGCCCCTACTTCTTCAAGAGTATGCATAACCCCATCGAACTCTCCAAGACCATTACGCATTTCGACAATCTTACGTTCCTTAGGAGAAAGGTCATCAAGAATCTCATTGATTTGGTCCGAAAGAATACGATGTGATGCTTCAGCATCCGGTGAAAGGATTTTGTCATCTGCAATAAATTCACCAAGTGTTGACTTGTCGTCATCATCTCCAATTGGCTTTTCGAGAGAAACAGTATCTTGGTTAATATTTTCGATCACATGGATCTTCTCTACATCAACACCCATTTCTACCGCTACTTCTTCTGCAAGCGGATCACGACCAAGATCTTGAGAAAGACGTCGCACCACCTGCTTATACTTAGCGATTGTTTCTACCATGTGCACAGGAATACGAATAGTACGTGACTGATCAGCAAGCGCACGAGTGATTGCTTGTCTAATCCACCATGTTGCGTACGTTGAAAACTTGAAACCTTTTGTATGATCGAACTTTTCTACCGCCTTAAAGAGACCAAGGTTCCCCTCTTGAATAAGATCAAGGAGTGTAAGATCAGAACTTCGTCCAACATACTTCTTTGCAATAGACACCACAAGACGAAGGTTTGCCTTTGCAAGTAAAGTGATTGCCTCTGGATCTCCTTGTTCGATACGAATAGCAAGCTCACGTTCAAGATCACCTGAAATGAGTGGGTACTGACCGATCTCACGAAGATACATCTGGATACTATCGTGGGTTGCATCCCTTCCCTCGAGCTTAAGAAGATCTTCATCCATATCAAGAAGATTCCCTCCTTCAAGAATATCAACTCCGGCCCCACTTAACTTTTCATACAACTCTTCGAGGTACAAAATATCAAGTTCAATATTAGGAAAATAACGAATGATTTCATCGTACGTGATGAATCCTCGTTCTTTTCCTTTTTGGATCAATTCTTGTTCGTTCTGATCACGGGTGGTTACCTTCTTTGGTTTTTCTGGTGCCTTTGGTTTAGAAGGACCGGTCTTAATCGTGAATGCTTTTGGTTTGTACTTTGGCTTTTCCTCTACTTTTGGTTGTGACTTTGAAGCGCCCTTTGATGGCTTCTTTGTAACCACTTTCTTTGGAGGACTTTTTTTCGTTACTACTTTTTTAGTAACTTTTTTAGCGGGTATGACTTTTTTGGTAACCTTCTTTTGCACTTTTGGTGCGACTTTTTTGGAAGGAGCTTTTTTAGCTACCTTCGTGATTGTTTTTTTCTTGGCTACGGTTTTTGCCGTAGATTTTTTTGATGCACTCTTTTTTTGTGAAGCTACTTTTTTTGCCATAGAAACGGTTCCCGGATTTTATCACGTAAATCATAAAAAGTAAAGATATGCAAGTACTTCCCTGTGGATAATAGCAGTAATTAGTAAACAGCAAATAGTAATAAGGAGACGCAGAATACGGGTGAGACTACCTGCGGCAGCCCCCCCCTGTATTCTGCGCCTTGCTTTTCGTATCCCCCTTTATTGCTACTTGCTATTTACTCATTGCTTGTATACCTTACAAATCTACCGCTTTCTTCGCGTGCTCATATATCTCACGAAGCACCGCCTCAATATCTGCACCTTCTTCACGAAGTTTTTTCTGAAGTTCTACTAAGCGCGCTTTGTGTTGTTCTCGTTTATGTGCATTCATAAGATCTTTAAAATATACTTCTTTGTTTCCTGTTACCCTCTTTTCGATAGCAAACATTTCCTCTTGAATAATCACTTCAGGGAACTGTGTCATATCAATTGCAAGTGAAAGGAATTCCTCATCATTCCCCTTCCCAGTAAGTAACGCGAACGCAACAAGTTCTTTTTCGAGACGTTCTTTGCTTGGAAGTGGCACCTCAGTCGTTACTTGTTCCTCATCACCTTGAGGTAGTATACCGCGAGCCAATTCTTCTCTCAATGTTATTTCTTGAAGCGCTGTCTTTTGTGCAACAACATGCAGAAAATGATCTCGATCAATCGGTGACTGTATTGCACGCACAAAAGGAAGCACCTCCGCAACTACCCGCTTACCACGTTCACGTTCATCTGTGGTTGAGGTAAGCACTTTTTCAATAAGCACTTCAATAATATGTCGCTTAGAAGTAATTGCATGAAGCCATTTAGAAGGGTCGTCTTTGATAAGATCTGCAGGATCTTTCGGACCTACAACAGGCTTTTTCTCAGAGCCTGTTCGGTCGACCAGTCCTTCGGATTGGTTTAGACCTATGGACCCCACCACATATACATCAAGCCCACCCAAAAGACAAAGAAGTGCTGTCTTCCTGAGTGCATTCTGGCCTGCGTCATCAGTGTCAAAAGAAAGCGTCACTGTATCACAAAATCGTTTGATCAAATGAATATGTTCATCAGTAAAGGCAGTTCCTGAAACAGCAACAGTGTTATGAATTCCTGCTTGATAACTCATACAGAGATCCATCTGGCCTTCAACAACTATTACATTTTTTTCTTCGGACATTTTCTTCTTAGCGGTGTCATAGCCAAACAGAATCTTCGATTTATGATAAAGCGGTGTCTCAGGAGTGTTCACATACTTCCCTTGGGTGTCTGTTGCAAGTGAAGGAAGAATTCTTCCTGAGTATCCAACCGTAGCACCAGAAACGTTACGGATCGGGAACATCACTCTTCCTCGGAAACGATCATACCAGCCTTTGGTTTTACCACTTTCTTCTTTTGCTTCTATTACGACACCTGCTTCTACCATTTCTTCTGGCTGGTAGCCTTTCTGCATGAGATGCGTGAAGAGGTCACGCCATTCATTCTTTGCATAACCAACATGAAAAGTAGCAATCGTCTCATCAGTTACCCCACGGCCATAAATATATTCCTTCGCTTCAGGAGAATTCTTAAAGTTCTGTTCATAGTGAAGCGTTGCGTCTTTAAGAAGTGCAACGAGGCGCGACTCTTCTTTGTTACGCTCTTTATCTCTAAGCGACACACCAGCACGATCTGCAAGAATCTTAAGTGCTTCAAAGAAAGGAATGTTTTCGATCTTTTCTACGAAAGTGAAAATGTCACCGTGCGCCTGGCATCCAAAACAGTGGAAACTTTTACGTTCAGGAGAAACATAAAAAGATGGCGTACGTTCATTATGGAACGGACAACGCGCACGGAACTGTGCTCCAGACTTCTCAAGTCTTACATAGGTCGACACCACATCAGTAATCGAAAGATTTTCTTTGACTTGATCTTTGGGGTTCATAGTAAGGTGTGGACTAGAGGTTAGACTTTAGACTTTAGAGGTGAGTGACATTCTACAACTACTTGTTCCTTCTAGTGTAATAGCAGGTCTCACTTTTTGCTAGTTGACAAAATGTAAAAGTAATGATATACTACTATATGTTTCAACTAGTACGCCTGAAGGAGGCAAAATGAACCCTGCACATGAAGCCAATGTGCGTGAAGCACGCAAGTATTTCGACAAGATGACAAATGAGGCCCACAGTGTCATCACCGTCGAAGGGCTCTACGCCAAGACCATTCGCGGTTGCGTCGCTGATGGCACCACGACCTGGGATGAACTCGGTTTCACTGAAGCTGAAGTTGCGTCTCGGGTGCGTGAAGCCAAGGTGCGTGAAGCACGCAAGTATTTCGACAAGATGCCAGATGAGACCTACAGTGTCACCATCGTCGAAGAGCTCTACGCCAAGACCATTCGCGGTTGCGTCGCTGATGGCACCACGACCTGGGATGAACTCGGTTTCACTGAAGCTGAAGTTGCGTCTCGGGTGCGTGAAGCCAAGGTGCGTGAAGCACGCAAGTATTTCGACAAGATGCCAGATGAGACCTACAGTGTCACCATCGTCGAAGAGCTCTACGCCAAGACCATTCGCGGTTGCGTCGCTGATGGCACCACGACCTGGGATGAACTCGGTTTCACTGAAGCTGAAGTTGCGTCTCGGGTGCGTGAAGCCAAGGTGCGTGAAGGCCTTGCCACCTAAAGAACCTCACAGCCACCCCACAAGAGCCATCCGCTCCTCTGTGCGGGTGGCTTTTGTTTTGGTCCACCTACTCAAACTTGTTATACAAAACAACAAAGCGCTCGAGTGAGCGCTTTTCAATAATGAACAAATTAATTCAGTGTATCAGTAGGCGGAGCAAGTCTGTCGAGTAAGTTTTGAAGGTCTTCCATACCCTTCAGTAACTTTTGACTTTCTGTATCCTGGCCAACATTCAACCTATCCAACATTTCTCGAGTCAACTCCTTCATTTGTCCAAGGAAAAGGACAGCTTCAGCTTGAGTCAGTGGTTGTTGAGAATACGCAACCCTCGTTGCGGCATCTGGAGTGTGCCCAAGTCCCATAAGTTGAGATATGAGTAACTCCCTCACCTGAGTATCCATCTCTTCTAAAGATGGCATCACTGGCTTTTCGTCGCTCATCAGGAGCTCCTTCATTATTTACAATGATACGTTAATTATGCCATATAATATCTAAAAAAGCAAACAACTTATCAAAAATACCTTAAATAACAACACTTTTTTGCTGCTTTGTAGATTTGCTTTCACATAAGTGTTGACAAGTTATTGTTATTTGTGCTACAAAAAATATATGAGTCGATCAAAGCAACACACAACCTCATACCCAATGAATTGCACCGCGCTTATTATGACAGCAGTCTTTGGACATTCCTCACTTGTGTGTAGCTCAAGATTTCGATACGTACTATAAACCAGTCACTCCTCTCCCCTTATAGAAAGCTCGAACTACACAGAAGCCCGGGCTTTTGTGTAGCAGCTCTTTATAAACGACATGACGAGAGAAAACTGGAGGTCTATCTCCATACTCTAAGTCAATGTCATCAACCCTTTCACACCAAGGACAATCATGCATACCAAAACACTTCTACGAACATTCGTAGCAATCTCTATCTTAGGAGAACCAATCCTTCTTGGTCCGGTAATCATTATCGCCTTAGGGAAGCTTGCACATATGAGTGGGGAACAAATCTTCTTCTCAGAATCTTTGGCGACGCTTCTTATCATTCTCATGGATGCGCCCGGTGGGATCATTGCTGACAAAATCGGAAGAAAGACTTGTATCATACTCGGACACATCTCACTTCTTGCAAGTGTTACACTCATCGCGTGTATGAATACACCACTTCATGGTATTGTTGCCAACCTCCTTTGGGCAATGAGTATTGCACTCCTCTCCGGAGCAGAAACTGCCTACATCTATGACACCCTTGAAGAACGTAATGCACTTCATGAATATGAGGAGTTAGTCAAAAAATCACTCAGCTATAAGTTCGCACTCGCTGCGATTGCAACACTCCTCTCAGGATTCCTTGCAGAAATATCACTAAGACTTCCGCTTCTTCTCTCGATTCCGGGAATAGTAATCGCATCATTCCTTACTTTTCTTCTTCCAAAGGAAAAGAAAATTGCGTATAGTCACTCATTCAAAGAGTACTATTTACATCTTCGTGAAGCAGCACTGGAAGCGTTCCATAATCCTCGATTGCGTATGCTTCTTGTCTGGGTAGCACTCTTTGGAGTAACTACGAAGATTTACTTCTTCACGTATGCTCCATTCCTTGACCGCTTACATGTTCCTTATTCTTTGATCGGCATTATTTTCTGTTTCATTAATATTGCCTCATTTATAAGTGCACACTTTGCGTTCACACTGCAAAAGAAACTTCGCAGGAATGGTATTGGGCTCATGTTCTTCATTCAAGGAGGACTACAGCTCGTGCAAGCAATTACCGTTGCGTCGTGGAGTGGATGGCTCTTTTCTCTACAAGGCTTGGTTCGTGGATATACCTCAACTATTAGCGACCCCATGCTTAACAAAGAAATCAGCAAAGAAAAACGAGCTACTATTCTTTCATTCGAATCATCGCTCAAAAATGTACTCAGTGCTCTTATCTTTCTTCTTATCGCGCCACTTAACAACGACCCAGTACTCCTTATTGGATGTCTAGGTATCATCTCCTTCGTCTTTGGAAGTATGACAAGGAAGCTGTAAAGAGAGTGCAAGCCGTGAGAACGACTTGCACTTTTATTTTTCATAGTTATAACAAAGCGCGACCGAAGGTCGCGCTTGATTTCTGGTGATTAACTTCTTAGTGTGCAATTTTGATCGGTGCAACATAGTCAAGCACAAACGATACTATTGCAACCACAATGGCAAACAATACGGCTGTGTGAAAACCATTCTTGGTATCCTTGCTCCACTTCTTGAAATACCATCCTTTATGAACAGAAAATGATATAAAAATGAGTGTTACAAGAATCTCGATTACCTGTATCATGATTCTTCCTTTTATTTAGAACCAGGCACCGGTGCCAAATCGAGTAAGCAAAAATATTCCAATAAGCACACCACAACCGGCAGCAACACCCCTTCTGTACGCAAGCGCTTCTTCACTTGAATACCGCAAATGAGATGGTCTAACCATATAAAAAAAGATCAACGCAACCAAACCGAGCGCAAAAAGTTCTGTCGACATCATCTGCTCCTCATCCTGTTCCTACAGGATTTCTAAAATGAAGACTACAACTTTTATAATTGAAAGTCAAGGTGTTTCTGTTTACAAAAAATACCACAAAGCGCGACCGAAGGTCGCGCTTTGTGTTTTGTAACTAATTACCAATTACTAATTATTAGTTCCCTTCTTTTCCACGGAGCCCCGTTCCTGCAGGAATAAGGCGTCCAATAATCACATTTTCCTTAAGACCACGGAGTTCGTCCATTTGGCCACGAGTTGCAGCCGTGATAAGCACTCGAGTAGTATTCTGGAAGGATGCTGATGAAAGCCATGAGTCAGTGGAGAGTGCAACATCTGTGATACCGAGCACCAAGTGTTTACCTTTTGCTTCAGTCTTCCCTTCACCCTTTACTCGTGCATTTTCGGATCGGAAAGTAGACACCTCAACCACATCTGATTGTGTAAAGCGAGTATCGCCTGGATTAACAATCTTCACACGACCAAACATCTGCTTGATAATCACTTCTACGTGCTTACGAGAAATTGCAGCACCTTGAAGTTCATACACTTTGTTGATTTCTGAAACAATGTATTCTTCTGCAACTTCTTTACCTGCAAAAGTGAAGAGTTCATCAATATCACAAGAACCATCAGTAAGCATTTGTCCTCGTCGAACCTTATCACCAATCTTTACAATCGGTTGACGGCGGAATGGTACCGAGTATTCTACCTGCTTACCACTCTTATTGCCCTTTGATCCGTCATCATCAGCAATGATAACAATAACTTTTTCTTTACCGTCATCACGAATCATGCTGACTTCGCCACTTTCGTGTGCAATAATACTTGGATTCTTAGGAGAACGACGCTCGAAGATTTCTTCAACACGTGGGAGACCTTGAGTAATGTCAGTACCCGCAACACCACCTGAGTGGAAAGTACGCATAGTAAGCTGTGTTCCTGGTTCACCGATCGCTTGTGCAGCCACAATACCTACCGCTTCACCAAGGTCAACTTTCTTGTTACGACCCATATCAAGACCGTAACACTTCTGACAAATACCGTGAAGTGACTCACAAGTAAGTGGAGAATACACCTTCACTTCTTCAACATTGTTATTTTCTACTACAAGTGCATCGTCTTTAGTAATAAGATGATTCTTAGGGAAAAGCACTGTACCATTAACAACAATGTCTTCTGCAACAATGCGTCCACGAATGTTCTTAGAAATTGGCACTACAATACCAAGTGCGTTTTCTTTACGAACGATCTTACTTTCCTTAGTACCACAATCAAGTTCAGTAATAATTGCATCCTGTGCAACATCCACGAGACGTCGTGTAAGATACCCAGCCTGAGCTGTCTTAAGCGCGGTATCGGAGTTACCTTTACGTGCACCGTAGGTAGTAATGAAGTACTCAAGTGGAGTAAGACCTTCCTTATACGATGAAATAACTGGGAAGTCGAGGTTTCTACCTGAGTTGTTCACGATAATACCCTTCATACCTGCCATCTGAATAATCTGTGCCATGGAACCACGAGCACCTGAGGTGATAAGATCGTACACTGATCCATGCTTCTCGAATGATTCAGAAGCTGCAAGCTTCTCAATACGAGAACGAATTGTTTGCCATACCAAAATAGTACGCTCATAACGTTCTTCTTGTGAAAGAAGACCTTCTTCGTAATCAGCATCAACTTGTGCTGCTTGTTCCCACCCTTCTTTGATCACTCCTTCTTTTGATACAGGAACTTTCACGGCATCAATGTTCCATGTAGTACCTGATACTGTTGCGTACTTATATCCAAACGACTTAATCTTATCGATCACAATTGGAGCAGTTTCAAGTCCGTAGGTAAGAATCACCTGATCAATGATCTGGTTCATTTTCTTACCAGTTACTTCATCGTTCATATATGGGTACTCACTTGGGAACACTGAGTTAAAGAGAAGACGACCAATTGTTGTTTCGAAAGGCTTACCTTCGAATTGTGCATACTTAGGTTTATCAGATGGCATCACAGTGATCTTCGCTCGGAATGATACGATACCAAAGTCATATGCAGTAATAGCTTCATTAGGTGAAGCAAACATCTTACCTTCCCCTTTCTCTCCTTCAATCATCTTCGTCATCCAATACGCACCAAGCACCATATCCATACGAGGGTTCACAATAGAGTCACCAGAACCAGGACGGAGAAGGTTACGGTTAGCAGCCATGAGTGTTCTCGCTTCCTCTTGAGCCTTCTCTGAAAGTGGGAGATGCACCGCCATTTGGTCACCATCGAAGTCCGCGTTGAACGCCTGACATACGAGTGGGTGAAGCTGGATCGCGTTACCTTCAATAAGACGAGGGTTAAACGCCTGAATACCCAAACGGTGAAGTGTAGGAGCACGGTTAAGAAGCACGAACTTCCCTTGAATCACTTCTTCAAGAATAGCCCACACCTCAGGAATACCATCTTCAATAAGCTTATTTGCGCCACGAATGTTGAAGGCAAGCTCTCGTTCGAGAATCTTAGAAATAATGAATGGCTTGAAAAGTTCAAGGGCCATATGTTTAGGAAGACCACATTCATTAAGAGAAAGAGATGGACCTACCACAATCACAGAACGCGCTGAATAGTCCACACGCTTACCAAGAAGATTACCACGAAGAAGACCTTGCTTACCTTTGAGGTTATCAGAAAGAGACTTGAGCTGTCGCTTCTGTGACTGACTCATTACTGCATCTTGCCCATGACGTGCAGAGTTATCAATGAGCGCATCTACCGCTTCTTGCAAAATACGCTTCTCATTACGCAAGATTACATCTGGTGCACCAATTTCCATCAACTTCTTTAGACGATTGTTGCGGTTAATCACACGACGATAAAGATCGTTCACATCAGACGCCGCGTAACGTCCACCTTCAAGTGCAACCATAGGACGAATACCAGGAGGAATCACAGGGATCACCGTCATAAACATCCACTCTGGACGAATACCAGCATTCTGGAATGCTCGTACAAGAGAAAGACGCTTTTCTGCTTTTTCTTTTTCAAGAGAACCAATTTTTTCGAAAGAAGCAACAATGTCATTTTCAATTTTCTTAAGATCCATTGCCTTAAAGACCTCGTAAATTGCTTCTGCACCAATACCTGCCTCAAAACAAGTTCCATACTTCATCGCAAAACGATGATACGTAAGCTCGTCGAAGATTTTATTTGGCTTAATATCAGCAATTTCCTTTTTAGTTGCAACAAGGAGATCACGAAGCTTGTCTTGTGTCTTCTCATCTGTTGCAGACTTTACTTTTGCTTTGAACTCACTTTCGAGATTGTTAAGGATTTCTTCACGAGCAGCTTCGTTAACTGACTTTACAATATATCCTGCAAAGTACACCACTTTTTCTACATCAGAAACCGGTTGCGCCAAGATAAGCGCAATACGTGAAGGAACAGTACGCAAGAACCAAATATGTGCAACAGGAGACGCGAGTTCAATGTGCCCCATTCGTTCACGGCGAACGATAGACTTTGTAACTTCTACTCCACATTTCTCACAAATGATTCCTTTATAACGAATACGCTTGTACTTACCACAGTAACATTCATAGTCTTTTTCTGGGCCGAAAATTCTCTCGTCAAAAAGTCCATAGCGCTCACTGCGTCCAGTTCGATAGTTGATTGTTTCTGGTTTTGTTACTTCACCAAATGACCATGCTCGCACAGATTCAGGAGATGCCACCTTAATCGCGAGACCGTCAAAATTATTTGTATCGATTGTTTTCATAGTTGTGTTTTAGATATGAATGAATGTGATACATCTTTATAGAGATGTTTCGCCAATAAGTGGAGCCTCTACTGCTTCTTCTCTTCGTCGTGGTTCTACATCAAGACCAAGACCGCGAAGGGTGTTAAGCATCACCGTAAAGGATGCTGGGGTATTAGGTTCCTTTACATCTTCTCCCTTAATAATACTGTCGAATGCTTCAGATCGACCGACGATATCATCAGACTTAACCGTAAGCATCTCACGCAAAATGTGTGACGCACCATATCCTTCAAGTGCCCATACTTCCATTTCTCCGAAACGCTGTCCTCCTCCTT
>CAYUDN010000008.1:0-28532 GCA_964443675.1 uncultured Candidatus Saccharibacteria bacterium
TTTCATGACTCAAGTGTAATTACCTGAGTGTCCTAATTCAAAGGTGCTTCAACGGCCATAAGCTAATTAGCTTATTTTGTACATTCCACAAAAGGAGCAACTATGGACCAGAAAGAATTGAAAGCGTTACTTACGGAAGCGTCCCAGTCAGGCTGTTCTGGGAGACGGCTAAACGAGATCCACTGCAAGCTCCAAGATGCTTGTTGTGCGGTAAAAAAGGATGGAACCTACAAGGAAACAGGACGTAGAGCAGGCATGTCTCTTGTTCTCGACAAACTGTACGTTGACACCATCCAGAACCGTCAAGAAATACTTCCTGTACTATTCCCGGCTTTTGCTGTCATCTGCGGAGACCGTAAAGACAACTCACTCTACGCAGATATTGACTGGGCACTTGTCTGAAAACAAGTACACACAACACACCTCACACAAGAAAGCCCCACGCTTCACTGTGTGGGGCTTTTTGTTTTATTATTTATGATAATCTTTTAAAATCCAAACTAAATATTCCAACTCTTTTACAACTTGGTTCAGAAAAATGATATCGAAGGCATGTTGACTTTTGTTAATAAGTGTGATACAGTGTTAATAGTCGCCCTTTGAGGAAGCGAGGAAAACATGGACTACTATGAAGTGCTTGGGTTACTGCCAACAGCAACCCAAGAGGAAATCAAAAGGGCGTATCGCATGATAGCGGCACGCACACATCCAGACCGAGTCGGTGAAGAAGAAAATTCATCGCGTCGTTTCAAGGAGGCAACTTCTGCGTATGAAGTTCTTTCTGATCCCGAAAAGCGCGAAGCGTATGACCGGGAACAGATGAATATCCTAGTCGAAGATCCCCACCAGGCAGCAAGATCTGCTTGGAACAAGTTCATCGACAACACACTCCAACCCTGAAAGAAGACTATGCACCCTCTCATTACCATCCCCACTGAAAAGCAACCTCTTGCTGTCGTTGGCATCTTGCGTCAATCTGGTGCAGTAGCAGCAAACGAAGCTGTGCAAGCACTGGCTGACAAGTCAGGCGATACCACAGCAGCTGAGCTCGTTGAACGATTGCCAGTCATGGCAATCGCTGACATTGTCACAGAATACGACTACACGAAGCAGTCGATTGTGGCACAACTCATGACCCCTCGTCAACTGCGAGGTGTAGTTGAACGCCTGCCCCTTTTTGGGAAGAAGGTTGATGACACCTTGTGTGCAGTGATCTTGTCTCAAGAAGATCCTGATGTACGTCGGGGCTACTTCCGTGAACTTGGAAAGACTGAGCTTGGTGCAATGCTCCTGGCGACGGCTTTCCCTGTTGAGGGGTTTGTTTCCTTCGCCAGAACCGGCTGCTTCAGTGAAAATCATTCACCGGCCACTGCAGAAAACATCTGCTTTGGTAACTGGGAAGAATTGTTGTTTTCACTGAAAAGCACAAGTCCAGCGATCTACAAAAAAGTCAGGAGTCTTGTACTCTTGGCGTACGCCGCAAAGCCTCAACGAGATCTGGAAGCAGAACTTTTGATGGAATTGCGGAGTGCTTTTGGTTCGGAGCTGGGAACGGCTGACCCGTATGCATTCGTAACCCAAACAAAGGAACGCCGTGGACGTCGTAACAACTAAACAACTCTCTCTCTTTCAGCAAAAACTCCTTGATACAACACGTCAAGGAACTCTCACTGAAGGAGATGTGGAGCGGATTCGGGGCGAAGGCCCCAATCTCGTTGAAGTGACGACACGTAAGTTCTTCCAGGCAATTGTAAAGAGTGCAAGCTATACCCATGCAGTCCGCATGGTTGACGCTATTCTTTCATTTGCAATCTACCAAGGAGCGGTTGATGGGGAATCTCTCAAAAACCTCCCCTTGGTAGAAAACCTCAAACGAGGAATTGCTTGCCTGAGAGAAATTGACGAGCTGTCGATAGTTTCAACATTTCCACCAGAACCAAGTCACGACAATAATGAAAGCACAAGACTTAAGAGGCTTGCCGAGGGTGTAGCTTCACATAAGTACACCCCTAACGGTTTACTTCTTGAGCTTGTCCAAGAAAAGGAAATTCGTAAAAGTGTTCAGTCTCTTGTTGATTTTACTGAATACATTGTCCGACTTCGACTTGGTTCGCACTACAACGCTATGGTTCTTGGTGAGTTTTGGGACCACGACAATGGTTCAGCCATTCTCATTCCAGAACCATGCGAATTCATCGTACACTCCTACCTGTTTAGTCTAGTGTATGATCTTGAAGCTGGATATCGTCTGACCGCAAGATTGATCAAACAAAGTGCCGAACAAAAACGCCCAACAATACAAGAGGTTGAAGCGAAACTAAAAAGGCATAAGGTCCACATCCCTGGTCAGTTCGAAAAAGAGTACGAACAAGCAGTTACCCGTTTCATTAAGAACGGCCACATGAAGAGCTTCTTCTCAAGGAAAGCAAGCACACGCGTACTTTTCCCAGAAGAAGGACTCCTCTACTGCTTGAAGGAAATCTAAGTACTCCCCAAACAGACACAAAGCGACAACCGCTTACACCGAACCTATCGATAACCTCGATAGGTTTGTTTTCATTATAGACCACATCATTTCAATTATCTCACTCTTTGGCTTCCAAACTCATTCCTAAACACTGTAAATATATACGTAGAGAATTTGTTAACTTTTTATACTACATACTCTATTAATTAAAGAAGAAGTACCTCCTAACAACTCTAGGGATATCTACTGTGACACATACGTTTTTGAACCATGAAATGTTTTCTTTGGCAAAAAAGTTCGAAAGTTACCGATCTAACACTTGCGGATGCAGAAACATTTGCACAATACTTTGGATTCAATAAATTCGAAAACAGAGGCTGGACTATATGGACTCTCTCTTCAACAAGTAGAAACTATGCTAAACCCAACATACCAAAAACCTCATCATAATTGTACTGATTAGCAGAACAAAACTCGTGCACACAATCTACTATGTGGCGAGTTTTTTATTTAAATAATCATTTTATTACTAATTCACTTTCTCCGGTGCGCTGACTACGCTATACTACAACAATGACAAAACAACAAAAAATTTTACTTCTTATTGTGCTTGTGGTTGCTGGTGCTTCTGTTACGTATTACTACACTCAAAGTAATAGTTCTTCATCACAAAACAACAAACAAGTACAAACACTTCCAAAGGTTTATTCAACTGACGTTACCTACAAAGTTCCTAGCGACAAAACTGAAACAATTCATGTGAAGATCACTCTTTCTGGTGAGAGTATCTCTGATGTCGTATTCACCACTGACACCCCTAACAATCCTGCCTCAAAAGAAAACATAGACGAGTTCATGGCAGCCTTCAACAACGGCGCAGCAATCAAGGGCAAAAAACTTAGCGAAGTCTCTCTTACTCGTGTTGGTGGAGCATCACTTACGACCGGTGCATTCATGGAAGCAGTGAACAAAATCAAATCACAAACAACTGGTGTATAATGACAGACACCGAAAGTATTTTTGTTGTTAACAGATACAAAGGGCTCGGCACCATGTTTTGGGTCGAGCTTTTTGTTACCAAGGAAGAGCAAGAGGCACTACCCTTATCCACTCTTCAATCTCAAATAGAAGAAATGATTACTTCTTTTAATGATACATACTCGAGATTTAGGGAAGAATCTTTACTTTCTACTCTCAACAGAACTAGACGGATTCCATATGATTACGATCTAGCTTGTATGCTACAAATCGGACAAGAAGAGATGGTGAGAACTGGTGGGGTCTTCGACCTTTTTATTAAAGAAAAGTTAGAGCAGAAAGGTTATGGAAAAGCAGAAGAAGATGTCGCACAACAAGAATCTAACGAACCTTCGTCATGCGTCATCGATGACAATAAAGAGATCGTGCTCACTGGCACAAAAGGTGTTGATCTTGGTGGTATCGGCAAAGGATATCTTATCGACAAGATAAAGATGTTTTTGCTTGAGCGTCATATACATTATTTCCTTATTAATGGCGGTGGCGATATCTATGTCACTTCTAATCACGAAAAACCAATAACATTGTATCTCGAACACCCAACAGACGAACAAAGCTATATTGGTACAGTATCACTTAGCAATGCATCGCTTTGTGTCTCTTCTTCGTTCAAACGTACCTGGAAACAGGGAGCAAAGCAGGTTAACCACTTCATTGCAAACAACGAAGTATGGGCAGCATCGTATGTAGTAGCAAAAACAGCAACCCTTGCTGACATCTACGCTACAGTCTTTTGTATTATTTCTGAAGACAAAAACAAAATCTCACAACTTTCTACATTGAGTCATCTTGAATACCTTATCATTAACAAACAAGGAGAAAAATTGGCAAGTAAAGGATTCTTATATAATAGTGTGTAACTCTGTTGACTCAAGCACACAAAAAGAGTAGAGTAAGAACGTCTTCAACCATCGGAGGACTTTATGGGTGCAAGGCAAAGAATGCCTACAAGAAAAGAGCCGAGAAAAATGAGTTTTGCAGACCTTAAACAGATGCAAGATCTTGGTGACAACGGCACCGAAGTAACACCAAAGGAAGTTCCCGTTTTCCAAAAGAAGAAAAGTAGTGGTTCGATTGATCAAGATCCTTGGATAAAACCCTTTGGTCTTTGCCTTAATCCTAAATGTAAAGAAGGAATAGGAAAGACCAGGAAGGATGTTGGGACTAAGCCGTATGGGGTCTTTGATGGGTGGAGGGCGGTTTGTTGTAGGGAATGCAACACTATAGTGACCGCTCTACCGATCAGAAAAAGATTTATGATTGATCAAAAAGAAGAAGTGTAAGACCTTTATTCCTTCGAATCAGCGCACCAAGACAATAAAAATCTGGTGCGCTTTTATTTTTCTTCTTTTCCATAACATAATCCGAGAAACAAAAAACAGCCAACAATTTCTCCTTTTCTTTTCTTTTTATACTTTTCTCAATATCCCCTGTTATTCCTTTTAAATATAATCACAATAAGGTTATACTAGTAGTCATAATGTCCGCCAAAAAGGTCCTCATGTTTGGCTGGGAATACCCTCCGCACCATAGCGGTGGATTGGGTGTTGCCTGCAAAGGAATGGCACATGCTCTCATTGATAATGATGTGCATGTTTGTTTTGTACTCCCTAAAAAACTCAACGTGGTAGACCAAAAAGTGACACTTCGATTTGCTGATGAACAACCAAAACCTTCTTCATCTGCTAACACCGAAACAATCATCACTCCACATCTTGAAATTTTAGCGAGAGAACTTCAGAACCCATATCTCACCAGTATTGAATACGAAAAGAAACTTTCTTATTTTATCAAAGCAGGCGGAAAGGTAGTGCCACGAACTCTTATCGAACAAGTTGATCATTACGGTCGCCTCGTTAGTACAATTCCGCAAGAGGAACTCGATCAATACGACGTAATCCACGCTCATGATTGGCTTTGTTTCCCTGCCGGTATCGCAGCAAAACAAAAGACTGGCAAACCTCTTATTGTTCATGTTCATGCGACAGAATTTGACCGCTCAGGTGGCAACCATGTTAATCAACAAGTATACGATAGAGAACGAGAAGGGATGCATGCAGCAGATCATATCATTGCGGTGAGTGGACTTACCAAAAATATCCTTATCAACAAATACGGCATTCATCCTAACAAAGTAACCGTAGTCCATAACGGAAACTCTGAAGCTATGGTTACTTCCTCAAGCAATCGTTTTACTTTTCTTCAAGATCTTAAGCATTCTGGAAGAAAAATTGTTCTCTATGCTGGACGAGTTACTATCCAAAAAGGTGTTGACTACTTTGTTAGCGCTGCACGGAGAGTACTTGATCATGATCCACGTGCGTTCTTTGTGATTGCGGGCACAGGTGACATGGAGGGGCAAATGAAAAAAGCAGTGCATGATCTTGGGATGCGTGATCATTTTCTTTTTACTGGGTATTACACTCTAGAAGACCAATCCATTCTTTTTTCTGTTGCGGATGTAATGGTTATTCCTTCTGTTTCTGAGCCGTTCGGTATTATTCCTCTTGAATCATTAAGTAACGGCACACCGCTTATCCTCTCAAAACAATCTGGTGCCGCAGAAGTCATTAGTCACGCTCTTAAGGTCGACTTCTGGGATACCGACAAGATCGCCAACTACGTCCTTGCAGTTCTTAAAAACCCCGCCCTTTCACAAACACTGCAACAAGAAGGCCTTCGGCAAGTCAAAGGTATTACCTGGGACAAAGCCGCCAAGAAAATGAAAGCTCTTTATCAAACAGTATCCTAATTATCACAACACCATGCCATCAATTGCACTTTATCTAAAAACACATCAACCGTTTCGAATCAAACATTACCGAGCTTTTGATGTTGGATATGATCATGAATATTTTAATGACTCTGGAGAAGGTAACACCAACAATGTAAAAATTCTCAAAAAGATCTGTGATAAGTCATATAAGCCAACCAACAAAATCCTTCTTGAGCTTCTCAAAAAATATCCAGACTTCACGTTTAGTATCTCTCTTTCTGGGACTCTTCTTGAGCAATTAGAGAAGCATGCACCGGCAACACTTGAGAGTTTCAAAAAACTTGTTGAGACAGGTAGAGTAGAAGTGCTTGGGGAAACCTACTACCACTCTCTCGCATTCTACTATTCTCTTAGTGAGTTCGAGGCACAGGTGAAGATGCAAAACAAAATCCTCAAGCGAATTTTTGGAGTAACACCAAAAGTATTTTCTAACACAGAGCTTGCGTATCGTAATGACCTCGCGAAATGGGCAGAAGAAGCAGGCTACAAAGGTATCATTGCAGAAGGATGGGATCCTATTCTTGGATGGAGATCACCAAACTTCGTCTATCAACCAGAAGGAACCAAAAAAATTAAATTACTTTTGAAGAACTATCGAATGTCTGACGATATTGCGTTCCGTTTTGGTAATCGCGCGTGGTCAGAATGGCCACTTACTGCAGATAAATTCGCACATTGGGTTAACGCAGTAAACGGTAACGGAGAAACCATCAACCTCTTCATGGATTACGAGACTTTTGGTGAACATCAATGGGAAGATACGGGTATCTTCGAATTCTTGCGTCATCTCCCAAAGGAAGTTCTTAAAAACAAAGACAATAACTTCAAAACACTCAGCGAAACTTGCAAAGCATATCCAGCACGAGATACAGTGAGCATGCCTCACATTGTTACTTGGGCAGACACTGAACGAGACCTCTCTGCGTGGACAGGCAACTCAATGCAACAATCATCTCTTGCAGAGTTATACCGTATCGAAGAAAAGATTCTTGCAACCAAAGACAAAGTACTGATTGACGACTGGCGCAAACTACAAACCTCTGATCATGTGTACTATATGTGCACCAAATGGTTCGAAGATGGAGATGTGCACAAATATTTCTCTCCTTATGAATCTCCTTACGAAGCATTTATTGCATTCACTAACGCACTCAATGATCTTAAGCAACGTGCGCACATTACCTAACCATGTCAAAATCTCTTATTCTTTCTAATGGGAACATTTTTGCAGGCATCGATAGTCGTGGTTTTATTAGTGACTTTTTCTATCCATATGTTGGATCAGAAAATCACGTTCGTGGAGAACCTCATCGAATTGGCGTATGGCAGCGAGGAAGGCTTTCATGGTTAGATAGTGATGAGTGGACAACCGAAATCAATCTAGAAGAGAATACTTTTGTAGCGTCCATTACGTGTTTTAACAAAATCACCAACCTCGAACTACGTTTTACGACTATTGTCTACAACGAGAAAAACATTTTTCTGAAAAGAGTTCAGATTGTTAACCATAGTGACGCTGTAGAAGATGTTAAGATCTTTTTCCATCAAGTCTTCTCCATCTACGGAACACTACAAGAAGATACGGCGTACTATGATCCAATCAAAAATGCACTTATTCATTACGAAGGAAGAAGATTTTTCTTGGTGTTTGGTCAAGCAAGCGACATTCCTTTCAATGACTACTGTGTAGGGCTTGCAGGTATCGAAGGAAAAGAAGGCACTTGGAAAGATGCAGAGGATGGCAAGTTATCCAAAAATCCAATTGAACATGGTCATGTTGATTCTACCTTTTCTATCGACCTCACTCTTCATAAAGGTGAATCAAAAAACATTTACTACTGGATCACCGCAGGAGAAACAAAAGAAGAAGTATATGAGCTTCATGAGTATGTACTCTACAAATCTCCAGACCATCTTATCGATAGCACCACCAAATTCTGGAAAGCTTGGATTGATAGACAAGAATATCCTCGTTGCAAAGAAACAGACATTCGACAACTTGAACTGTTCAAAAAATCTCTTTTCTATATTAGAGGTAATACTGATAACCGCGGAGCAATCATTGCTTCTGGTGATTCTGACATGCTTAAGCATGGTCGTGATACCTATAGTTATGTCTGGCCACGTGATGGCGCACTTACTGTAATGACACTTCTTATGGTTGGGGAATATAACGTTTCTAAACATTTTTTCAAATTCTGTAATGATGTGATAGGACAAGACGGGTATCTCATGCACAAGTATCGCGCAGACAAATCTCTCGGAAGCTCATGGCATCCTTTCATCAAAGACGGAGAACCTATTCTTCCTATTCAAGAAGACGAGACCGCTCTTGTGCTTATTGCACTCTGGGAATACTATCAAAAAACAAAGGACATTGAATTCATCGAGTCCCACTACAACACCGTAATCAAAAAAATGGCAACATTCCTTGCGGAATTTATTGATCTTGAGACAGGTCTTCCTCTCCCAAGTTATGACCTTTGGGAAGAAAAGCATGGTGTCTCTACTTTTACTTCTGCTACGGTGTATGCGGGACTTGTTGCTGGTGCGAAGTTCGCAAAACTTTTTGAAAAAGAAAATGACGAAGCACTCTTCACCGCTGTTGCAGAAAGAATGCGAGAAGCAATTATCACCTATCTCTATGATGAACAATTAGGTATGTTCGTTAAACTTTTTACAAAGAAAAATGGCGAACGTATCTACGACAAAGTACTTGATATGTCGAGTATTCATGCGGTATATACCTACGGAGTGCTTGACTATAATGATCCCCTTGTTGTTACTTCCATAAAAACTGTAGAAGAAAAACTTCGTCTTACTACTGGTGTCGATGGAGTGCCACGCTATCAAGGTGATCGATACTATATCCAAGTAGAAGGTGTTCCTAATCCTTGGTATATCACAACACTCTGGCTTGCGCAGTATTACGCAAAAACTGCAACCACTATAGAAGACCTCGAAAAAGTTAACCACTGGCTTAACTGGACTATTACCCATTCCCCTCTTTCTGGTGTTCTTTCAGAACAACTGCATCCTTTCACCGGAGAACAACTTTCCGCAAATCCGCTCACCTGGAGTCATGCAGAGTATGTAAGAACATTTATCTATTATAACGAAGCGAAAGTACGGCTTGGAATTTGTAATTAATATAAACACTACTATGTATATTCTTGTCGATATCGGAGGAACAAAAACCAGAGTAACCATCACAGAACACCGTGAAGCCTTTCATGAACCTGTTGTATTTGCTACACCTCAACTCTTTGAAGCGTGGCTAGAAGAATTCAAAAAAACTGCTAAAGAACTTTTACAAGGAAGGAAAGTACTTGGCGCAGTACTTGGATTACCGGGAACCTTCAAGGAAGATGGAACTATTTTGCGAACCCCTAATCTTCCGGAGTGGAATGGATCCAATCTTATTGCATCAGTTAAAGAGCTTTTTGAATGTCCTGTGGTAGTTGAGAATGATACCGCACTCGTTGGTCTTGGGGAGGCATGCTTTGGTGCAGGCAAAGATCATCCTATCGTTGCATATCTTACAATAAGCACCGGTGTTAACGGGGTACGAATTGTTGATGGTAAAATTGATCGTCATACCACCTCCTTCGAAATTGGTCACACTATTATTGATGATCACCATGATGTCGAAAGTCTTATTTCTGGTGGAGCGCTCGAACGGCGTTTTGGAAGACCTTCTCATGAAGTACGTGATGTAACCCTCTGGGAAAAAGTTAATCACTACGCAGGTATCTTCGGTGCTAACACTACCATGTATTGGTCTCCTTCCATTATCGTCTACGGAGGCCCGGTAATGAACGACCTCCATATAGAAATTATCGAAAAGGAAGCAAAGCGATTCCTTACCATGTACGAAAAGACTCCTATCTTCATTCGTGGCACACTGAAGGACTTTGGTGGACTCTACGGCGCACTCGCACGATCGAAGGAGATATAGAGAACACAGGCAAAAGACCACTTCGTTTACAGATGACAGAATACATGAGCGGCGGCGCTTTTGTATGTACCTTACGTAAAAAACTTGACAGTACATATATTGGTATTGTATAATAATATTGTCGTTCCTTTGGAGAAGCACCATGGCAACAATCATTCAAGAAGGATGTATTCAGACCTGTTCCCACTGCAGGACAACGTTCTCTTTCTTGCCAAGCGAAGTTCGCACATCAAAAGTTGACATTCCTCCTGGTTTTGAACCTGGAGAAGAAGGGTACAAAAAGTCTATTTTTGTGGTCTCTTGTCCAAAATGTCGAGTCTCGGTTGACGTTGGTAAGCTGCTTGGCAACGACGGAAAACGCTCCGCAGAGGAAAGAACAAGAGAATCCCAAATGAGGGAAGATCACGACCTATAAACCCCACCGAAAGCCACCGCGCGTTCGGTGGCTTTTTCTTTTGTACGACATTTACGAGATTGATAAAGTACATCACATACCTTATAATAATCCCAGCCTAAATCATACCGTTTTAGAAAGTCCTTTGAAGGAGAAAATCATGGAAGGATACCTAGTTGAGGTTAGTATCACTTGTGAAGTAAATGGAAAAACACAAATAACAGAAGAACGACACTGGTATGCCAGAATTCCTGTTACTGGAGATCGTATTTTCCTTGACTGCTCTCCATTTGCACAAGAAGTAACTGTCGTCTCGTTGCACCCTATCGAGCAAAGACTCTTGACTCAAGATTCTACTGCTCAGGTCAAAGTAAACGTAAAATACGAAGATACTTATCAAGGTAGAAAAAACCAAAACTAATGGAAGAAAGAGTTCACTTCGGTGAACTCTTTATTTTTATGCGAGATTTCATCAACTACTTACTAACTACTAATTACTATTTAGTATCAATATGGCTCCACGCAAAATCTTTATTGCCAAATACTTTTTTACCAGGATTAAGCACATTAAGTGGATCAAAAATCATTTTAGTTTTTTCAAATAATGCAATAATCTCTGGTGGATACATCTTCGAAAGATATGCGGTGCGAAGTAACCCATCATTATGTTCTCCTGACATAGAACCTTTGTATCTAAACACAAGTGCAAACACTTCATCCATAAGCGCATGAAGCGTTTCGACGATACCTTCTTCGTGAAGTGTGATAAGAGGAATAATATGGAAGTTAGCATCTCCCATATGACCCGCGACTGTGTAAATAAGATTCTTGTAACGATCTTGCTTAAAAATAGTCTCAAGTTCTGGCAAAAAGGACGGGAGATCAAGTGGATGCACCACAATATCATCAATCGTCGGCGCAGTACGATACCCTTCCATACGCGAACGAAGAAGATTAAAACTTTCTCGTCTAAAAGTCCAGTACTTCTTCGCTTCATGTTCACTATAGGTACGCTTAATAGGAAAACCAAATGACTTCATGTCTTCGTAGGCCTTTGTGACTTTCTCTTCCACTTCTTCTTGAGTATCACCAGTGAACTCTGCCATAAGTACAATCTTAGGAACACCTCCGGTGAGTACCATCCAAAACTCTGGTAAAAACTGAAGCCCGAGTGTAATCATATTGCCCCCCATTTTTTTGGCCACATCTTTAAAAAATTTCATAGCGATCTTAAACGTATGATCATCATAAGACTCGAGTGTCTCCGGCTTATGCTCAAGCATTTTCACAATAATTTCACCAAGATGAACCACATTAGGCACAAACATAATAAGCATCTGAGAATGTAACTTTGGAGTTACTCCGGTAAATGTCGCAGAGGTAACACAAGCAAGTGTCCCCTGACTTCCGACAACAAGTTTTGAAAGATCAAAAATACCATTCTCTTTATCATATACATTCCAAAGATAGTAACCAGAGGAGTTCTTAGATACTGTCGGCTTAGCACGCATAATAGTGTCATAGTTATCACTAATGAGCGCAAACATCTCTCGGTGAATCCTTCCCCCTTCTCCAGGTTCTTTTAGTTTATTCTCAAGATCGACACCCGAAAAAGCATGAAGCATGTCACGTGCACCATTTGCATACACCACATCAAGAGACTTTACATAACGCTCTGTCTTCCCATAGGTAAGTGTCTTCTCTCCTCCTGAATTATTAGAGACAATACCGCCGATTGCAGCAAGTTCACGAGATGCTGGATAACTAGGCATAAGCCACCCCTCCTCAAGAGTCTTCTTTTCGAAATCACGATAGTATACACCTGGTTCTGCGGTTGCCTGATATTGTGTTACCTCAGTCACTTTATTCATATATCGTGTCATATCAAGCACAATAGAATGACAAAGAGAGCCACCTGTCATACAGGTTCCTGCGGAGCGAAAGGCAAGTGCGATATCTACTCCTTCCTTTTTCTTTTGAGATACATATTCACAAAGAGCACTCACATCTTGTGCATGTTTTGGATATACCACCATCTCAGGCTTCACATAAAAAAGACTTGTGTCTCTTGCTACTTTTTCTCGATCAGCATCAAGAAGTGAACCGTCGCCTTTTATTTTGTGCTCCAACTCTTTTGCAATAATTTCATAATTAGGTGTTGTCATATAAAGAAAAGTATATCATGGAGGAAGAAGAATGAAATCCACCCCGATACAAGCATCGAGGTATCTAGGTGTTCGCTTTGCTCACACTGTTAACTCCTCGGCTCGGAAGAGAAAAAGAGTACTTTTTCTCTTCTCTCGCTCTACGTCGTTAATAAAGAGGGAAGAAAAAGTAGGGAGAGGGCGACACCTTCGGTGTCGCCCTATATATCCCCTTATCACTAGTTGCTATTTACTTATTGCTTTTCCTACACTGCCTGCTCTAACTTTTTATCAATTTCCTTTTCGGTAATCTCAAGTCGTTTCTTAAACTTTTTAAGAATAGCTTGCTCTTCTTTAGTGAGATCTCGTTTCTTTTCTGCTTTAACCAAGATATCATGGAATTCTTCAGTGTCTCGACGAAGTTCATCAATATTGACACGAAGTGTATTTTCTACTTCTGATAATTTACGCTTAACCTTTCTTCTAAATCTTGCAAACTGGAGGAACGAGTACCAAAGCGTTGCAGCTATCGCAACTGCTGCCACTATTACGATAAGAATTACAGAAAGCCAGTTCATTACAAAAATACCAATACGTATAAGAACCATTCTCTCCACCACAATAACTCTTGTTTCGGTATATTCACTCACAGAACCTCTTCCATCAGATACTCTTGCTCGCATCTCATACACCCCAGAAGGAAGATTTTTATCCCAGAGCAAAGTAAACACACCCTGATCATTTGATGTTGTTTCACCTTTGAAAGTAGTATTGTCAGTATCAGTAAGAACTACTTCTACTTTTGATTGTGGGTACGTTGCTCCAACAACTTTAAACTTATTATCAAAATCAACTTTCTTTGTATATTCAGTAATCACCGGAGGGTTAACCGCTTGAATAGTATAGTCAATCGATACCGTACTTGCATTCCCTGCCCCATCAACAGCACTTACAACTACCGTATGATTACCGGAGGTTTGCTTTGGAAGATGGTACACATTGGAAGGGTCTACAGGAAATTCAGTTGCTTGCCCATTATCAATACTAAAAGATACTTTTGCAACACCGGAAAGCTTGTCTTCTGCAAGCACAAGCAATGAAGGGGTAAGATTAGTGGTAATTGTACCATCTGGGAATGATGCCTTGAGAGATTCTGGAGCAGAAGTATCAACCTGGAACTTATAACTCGCAACAGGCCCCCAACCACTACCGTTCTTGAACTGAACATTCATAAAGTACACACCATCTCCATCAACCGTAAAAGATCTATTTGTTACAGGTGGGTCATATACTTTAATTGGTTTTTCATTTTCTTTATCGCTATACACTGTCCTTATTGCAATAACATCTTCTGGAACTTTCCACTCAAAAGAAGAATCTTTTCTGCTATACCAAGCTAAGCTATCTGGGTGAGTCGGGGAAGTTATCACAGGAGTAATGGTATCTGTTGTCTTTGGTTCTTGTGCAACCTCTTGGTCGTTAATGTAGACAAATAATGACCCTGTCGTTTTAAGTACATCAGTTGCATTGCCGTCATTTGCAAGCACTGAGCCAGACTTAACCGATACAGTTACATTCCCTGCTTGTAATGCTTTAAAAGTAACAGTAAGCACTTTACCAGAAGACTTACTAAAGCCAGGGTTAAGCGCAACCCCTTCTAAAGAAACAGTACCGCTATCGTTTGAGTAAGAAGGTTCTTCTGCCCACAAATTAATAAAAGAACCTTTTTTGGAAACCGAAGTTACCTGTAGCGCATCTACAGGGAACGCAAGTGTTGCTGATACTGCATTAATTGCTTCAACGTTATTACTCACCATAAGATCAACCGAAAACGTCTTGCCAACTTTCGTAGTAACTGAGGAAGGAGTAATAGTGAGATTAGCAGCAAAAGAAGTTCCTGCACCAAAAAAGAACACCAAAACAAAGATAACGGTGCGCACCATACTAACGATATAGTTTTTTGAAAAAAGTGACGATGGAAGATCCATATCGATAAAGAACAAGCACTGCTATGGCTATACTTACTAGTATACGCGAGATACTAGAAATTAGTGACCTGTTGTCAACAGCTGGAATAGAAACAGTTGAGTAAGTATTATCTGAGTACAGTACTTTTACATGAACATTCATACTTCTATCTTGATAGAACAGTACATAGGGGTTAGTAACTTCTTTCCATGCACCAGGAGCAACAGACTCTGCGCTATAGGTATTCCTCTCAGCCACGTAATACGCAACTGGTGTAGCATGAGTATCGTTATCTTGTATTGTCACATACCAAGCATTATCATGCACAAGAGGAGTACGCGTAACAAAAGCATGTAAAGAACTGCGAATCATCATTACAGGGGCACGTACTTGTCGTTTTTTAGAATCACCAGAAAGTACAGGAATACGTATAGGAGAAATGACTTCTTCTGTGTGCATCTTTTCTGCATTTTCAGAAAAACGGTACACCTCGCCATTAGAAAGAAGGAAAACTCCTTCTCCTTCTGTCTTTGGAATAAGTGATACAGTAAAAAGTTTACCCTTTGAAGTAGCAGAAGAGAATGGACTTGTAATATCTTTATACCCACCAGGAAAGACACCTTCAAAAACAATATGCGTTCTTCGGTCTAGATACTTTTCTGCTGCAATAGAAGGTGGCTCCCCCCACAAAGAAACAATGCTCGAATCAACAAAAATACTATCCACTTCAAAAAGATCTTCTGGGAATGAGAAGTCGCCCGCAACACCACTAAGAGTCTCCCCTTCACTGTCGAGTGATACAACAACATACACACGGTCAGCATTTGAAGCAACCCTCGAAGGAGAAATAATAGAAAATGAAGCAGCAGAAACATTCTCACAAAGCAAGAACAGGAGACTGAGACTATACCAAAAATAAAGTAGTTGTTTTTTCATGATAGTTATCCTGTCCAACAATATGCCAAAATACTAAGATCGGTAAGATTCACTGCATGGTCAGTGTTAAGATCAACCTTCATAGGGAACCCTAGACGTTTATACCAGTACGCCATAATACTGAAATCGAGAAGGTTAACACGTCCGTCATCATTAAGATCACACCTAGCACGAAACCCCGAAAGAGAAAGTTTTTTTCTTAAAACTGTCATGTCTCCTACGGTAAAGGTAATTGTTTCTGAGTAAGGAGAAAAAACATTTTTTGTCACAGAACGAGCCTTAACGATATTTTCTCCAAAAGGAAGTTCTGAAGAATTAATTGCATACCTCCAGGTTCCACTTGCTGATACTTGTGTTTTTTTGATTATTTCTGAAGCATTAGTAAAAGAAATATATAACTCTGACAGAGGTGCCGCAGAACCAAAAATAATGACCGGGTCACCTTTTTTTACCGCAACCTTATCAGAAGTAAGAGTTGGGGGGAAAACAATACCGTTAATCGTAGTAGCAACTCCAGGAGTAATAGTAACAGTGAACGGAAGTAGTTTAGAGAGAAGGCGGGTGGTATCTTCTGCTCGTAAACCAAAGGTATACACCCCGGGAGCAAGGTCTCTTACACGGAGGTCAAAAGTTCCATCAGAAAAAGCTCCTACTTGAGCAACTTGTGTTCCATTTTTAAGAACAGAAATACTACTTCCTGGATAAGATATACCCTGGAAAATAGCGAGGTTAGTTGTATCTACCATATTAAGCGGCCCAGGAGGAACAGGTCGTGTATCTGGGTTTGTGTTACCATTCACAAGAACAGATGCGATCAGTTCAATATCTGTACTTAACGGATTCGGTGCAAGTTGCGCTTCAAGAACTCCAAAAGTGAGGAATATTCCCACAAATGCAAAAAATAGTATTTGCATACTATTTTTTACAAGAGACATCACTGTGCTTACTTTCCTGCTGCAGCCCTTGCTTGCTTGATAATCCATTTATTATATTGCTTTAGGAGTAATACAAGAAGAAGAATAACAACAATCGCTCCACCAAGAACTATACTAAGAAGTTGCCAAGGTAATACAAAGTAAGTAAGAGGGAGCGTTGCTTTGCCATTATTACCAAACGTAAGATCGATAGTTGCGGTATACATACCGAGTGCAAAATGATCTGTCTGGAATCGAACATGATCAAAGAATGGTGCGGAAACAGCAGGAGCTTCTAAACCTTCTCCGTAACGAATATCGAATCTTCGAACTGCGTTAGGAAGAACATTTCCTTCTGACTTGTTAGCGTCAAGTTTTGCAACTTCTCCACCAAACATATTCTTAATGGTTATTGCACCCACAGGCTTAACACGATCATTCCCTTTATTGCTAAATCTAAACACAAAGTCAATAGGGATAGAACTGATTACCTTTTTCTCTGTCTTCATAGTAAAACTAAGAAGACCTCCTTCTTCTTTGATGTTACCGGTAACACGAAGAAGAACAAGCATTCCAACTTTTGCACCAACAGACACTTGTCCATCGCCTGCTGAAGGAGGAACTGTGGAGAGGAAAATAGCGGCGAAGTGACCTCCTGCGTCAGCGTTTTGTGGAATAGTTACTGAGTAAGGAATCTTAATTCTCTCCCCTTTCTTAATAACAACTTCTTTTTGTACATTAACCCAAGAAGCAAGACCGTCTTTTGATGACACAAAGTTAGGGGTACCGGATTCTCCTTGTGATTCAAAGTTTTCTACAGAAGTATAGTACGTTTGATCTTTGTCTCCCTCATTAATAATAAGAAAATCTCCATTTACGGTCTCTCCGGGATCACCAGCGATTTCTGCTCTCGCAGGAGAAACAGTAAGCGCAGAAACGATCCCTGTCCCGGCCAACAAACCAGACAATAAGAATATGCTGAGTGTTTTTTTGAATGATGTTACTTGTTTCATAGATCAGAATTAATTAATGAATAACTAAAAGTTTGCAGTTGCAACATACACAAGGTTAGCGGCATACGTACCTGCCTCAGTGACAGCAGAGATGTTTGTTACATAACGAACTGAGAATGTTGAGGTTGGTGTAGCACCGCTACCAGAAGCTACTGTTGATGATGTCGTTGCGGTCGCAGCGTACCCATAGGAAGTCGAAAAATTATAAGGCGAACTCACAGTAACCCCCGATCCTCCTGATTCGGTCACTCGAATACCAAACTGTTCCGTACTTGCTGTAGAAGAAGCCGCTGTTCCACCAATTGCGTTAATGGTGTTAGAAGCATTTTGTTGCGAGGTAAGGGTTTGACCACGAACAGTAAGAGCGAAACCTGATGGTGCGTTAGTTCCGACTGAAAGGGAGTGGGCCACCGTTTCAGTAGTATCCCCTGCAGAGTTAGTTGAAGAAGCGAATTTTGCCGCACCAGAACCAAGAGTTCCAAAGTAAATAGTAGTTGTAGAAATAGAGAAGCTGATAGACTGATTCACTGTTCCTGTCATAGAAACAGTATCGTCAGTAATAATGTTTTCAGTAACACTTCCAGTGTCCGCCCCAGCAATCAAAGAAATCACATACGTATTCGCCGAAGAAGGGTTGGTAATCTGTGCGGTACCAGAAGCTTGAGACCATGCATTAGAACCAATCTTAATCTGTACACAGCGGTTTGCAGGAATAGTTGCTGTACCAGAGGTAATGGTGATGGTAGAGGTAGCTTGTGATACACCCCAAGTGTTACCAGAAGCAGAACCAGAAAGAAGTTCCTGATTAAAAGTAGAACACGTTGCCGAAGTACTGGTACCAAAATCAAAGTTGTTTACACTAAATGTTCCTGTAGCGTACCCAGAAGGAAATGTTATTGTAATCTGTTGACCAGCAGAGAGACCAGTGGGAGTTACGAACTGAATCGTATGGTCAGAGACAGTGCTTACCTTAAGCGTAGACTGAGTATCAGAGAGAGAGGAGAGGGCTGCAGCATAAGCAAGTTCTACTTGTGCAATAGAACTAAAAACAAAGAGACCGACAATAGCAAAGATGCTTGCTATTGTAGTAATACTATTTTTTTTAAACATAAATTTAGATACACTAAAACCACTAAAAGCTTCTAAAGAAATAAGATTTCTACATCTTATATGCCCTGAGTGTATCATCAAAAGTGTAAAAACCTGTGTGGATAATACACAAAATGAAGATTACTTACTTCTAAAAAACTCAAGAACTCTTAGGAGTAGCTGATGCCTTGGAAGGATTTATACGGCCTAAACTAACCGCTTCACCGGATAAGTTGCAACAATTTAATAAATTACCTCTTTTTCTTTAAAAATTTGCTGTAGCGATATACACGAGGTTTGCTGCATATGTTCCAGCTTCCGTAATCGGATTAATGTTGGTAAGATACCGAACAGACATAACCGAAGTAGGTGTTGATCCTGAACCTGTTGCAACAATAGACGAGGTCGTTGCTGTTGCATCATATGCATAAGAAGTGGCAAGTCCGTATTTAGAGGCTACTGTCACCCCTGACCCACCAGACTCAGTAACACGTAGGCCGAACTGTTCATTACCAGGAGTTGACGAAGCAGCAGTGCTTCCTATAGAACTGATAGTGTTAGAGGTGTTCTGAAGGGAGGTAAGTGTCTGACCTTGTACAGTAAGCACAAAACCTGAGGCTGCATTTGTTGATACATTCAACGTGTGAGCAACAACTTCTGACGTTGCCCCAGCAGTATCAGTAGAAGAAGCAAACTTTACCGCCCCGGAACTAAGGGTGCCAAAATATAAAGTCGTAGCAGAAATAGAAAAAGTTAATGACTGAGAAACGGTACCACTTAACGCAACAGTATCGTCAGTAATGATCGACTCTGTTACTAGACCAGAATCACCAGAAGAAGTATCAAGTGATATAACATAGAAGTTTGCAGAGGAAGGGTTGGTGATTTGAGAAACCCCAGTTCCTGCATCTGACGCATTAGAACCAATCTTAATCTGTACACAACGGTTTGCAGGAATAGTTGCTGTACCGGAGGTAATAGTGATTACCTGTCCTGATTGCCCAACGCCCCATGTAGCACCTGAAGGGGATCCGGCAAGTGGTTCCTGAGAAAAAGAACTACAAGAACCTCCTGAACTTACTGCAAAGTCAACATTAGTAACAGCAAAAGACCCCATTGAATACTGTGCCGGGAACGTAATAGTAATATTCTGTCCAGCACCAACCCCTGTAGGTGTTATAAATTGAAAAGTATGATCAGAAAGTGTTGATATCTTAAGAGAAGACTGGGTGTTCGAAAGAGTGTTAAGCGCAGCCGAAAAAAGACCTGGTGAAAAAGTAAAGAAAACTGCTCCTAGAATAATAATAAACGAAGTAACCCTTCTGTACGAAATAAAAACTCTCTGAAAATTTTGCATAGTAAAAAGTTTATTTACAACTATACTCTTTAGTGTAGCATTTCTTTTCCAAGACGCTAGTAGTTTCTGTGCAAAACAATATATTTTATATATCTGTGACTATTCAAGGATACACAAATCGTACCAATTTTTATCTACTAAAAACACTTAAAAGTTCGCGGTTGCCACATAAACAAGACTCGCGACATACGAACCTGCCTCCGTAAGCGAAGCAATGTTAGCTATGTAACGCAACCCAAACGTTGTCGGGTTTGTTGCACTACTCCCGGAAGCAAGTGTCGACGATGTTGTTGCCGTCGCTGCATACCCGTAAGAAGTTGTGAAGTTATATGGTGAACTTACCGTTGCACCTGTCCCTCCTGAAGAAGTAGCACGTATACCAAACTGTTCCGTACTTGCTGTAGAAGAAGCTGCTGTTCCACCGATTGCGTTAATGGTGTTAGAAGCATTTTGTTGGGAGGTAAGTGTTTGGCCGCGGACTGAAATAGTATACCCTGAAGGTGCATTAGTAGCCATGGAAAGAGTGTGGGCGATTGTTTCTACTGTATCTCCTGAAGTATTAGTAGAAGAAGCATACTTGACCGCACCTGCACCAAGAGTTCCAAAATAAATAGTGGTTGTAGAGATAGAGAAACTGATAGTCTGTTGCACTGTCGCACTTATTACTACAGTATCATCAGTAATAATATTTTGTGTAATAGTTCCATTGTCAGAACCAGCAACTAAAGAAATTGCATACGTATTAGCTGAAGAAGGGTTAGTAATCTGTGCAGTACCAGAAGCTTGATACCAAGAATTAGAACCGATCTGTATCTGAACACAACGATTAGCCGGAATGACTGCAGTACCCGAAGTAATATATATAGTCCCTGTTGCTTGCGTAACACCCCAACTAATACCAGACGCTGCCCCCGAAACAAGAAGTGCATCCGCAAACCCAGAACAGGTAGCAGAAGTACTTGTTGCTAAATCAAAGTTATTCACATTAAAAGTTCCAGTTGCATACCCAGACGGAAAAGTAATACTAATGCTCTGACCTGCAGAAATACCAGTTGGTGTAACAAACTGGATAGTATGATCAGAGAGTTGACTTATCTTTAAAGTTGATTGAGTATCAGAAAGAGAAGAAAGGGAAGCAGCATAAACTGTCTGAATTTGTAGAATAAAAGAAAAAACAACGGCAAAAAAAATACTTACCGGAGAAATAATAGCAAGGAAGTAAGATATACTTTTATTCTTCATAACAAACCAAATACACTGACCCCAAATAAACTAAGTTACACTTTACAGAATACCACATTGAAAGAACCTCCACTGTGTATAAACTTATGAAAAATGAAATATTGGTAGGTAGTAAAAAGAAATAGCAGATGAAAAAACTTTTTATATAAGATAGGTTTTTAAAAATTAGCAGTTGCTACGTATATCACACTTGTTGTATAACTTGCTGCCGCTGTCGTTGCGGCAATGTTTGTAAGATATCTAACAGAATATGTAGTTGTAGCATTATCACCAATAGAAGCACTAGCAACTTGTGAGGACGTGGTTGCAGTCGCCGCATACGCAAAACCAAGCCCGTTATAAGGAGAGGTGCTTGTCCCTGATCCACCAGATGCGGTTAAACGAATACCAAACTGCTCGGTCCCAGGCAAAGAAGAGGTATTGACGCCACCTATGGCAGCAATAGTTACAGACCCAGAAGTGAGGGTCTGACCTCGTACAGATACAGTATACCCGTTGGTAGCGTTAGTGTTCACAAGGAGTGTATGTGCTTCAACTTCTATGTCACTCCCACTCGTATTAGTGCTCGAAGCGTAACGCACAAACACCGGAGAAGCTACACCTAAATAAACAGTGGTTGTTGAAACACTAAAAGTAATAAATTGCTGGGTAGAGCTACTTGTTTCTGCCCACTCTAAAAAGAAATGATATCGAACGTTTACATCCCCCGTTGCCTGATCTTGATATAACGCCAATCCCTCCCCAGGTTTAAGAACAAGCTCGTCTCCAGGAAAAACCTTTGATTCATTATCACCAAAAATTTGATTCACAGCTCCAGGAGTAGTTCCGGTAATAATCTTTGAATCAGAGGATCCTGACAAGGACACTGTTACGTTAGTAGACCGTATTTCAGCACTTGAAGATGCAGTACTTGTATTCTTAGTAATACTTGTCGTAGCTACAAGTGTACCCGCAGATGCAGAGACAATGCGCCGTATACCAACAGGTGTATACGCAGGCGCAGTTGCTGCACCACTACGATCCACTTGCATTCCTAGTTTACGAACAATAAAGTTCTTCACTGACGTTACAGGATTAAAAATAGTTGCATACACATACCCTGCAGCTGTTGATTGGTTAACTGGACCGATAGTCATCATATACTCTCCAGAAGACGTGGGGGCTGACGCCTGTTCAGACCATTCCGCAAGAAGTCGTACACGCAGGTTTGCGTTACCTGCTGTTGGTGTTTGGTATAACACAATACCTTCTCCTGGTTTAAGTACGAGCGATTCACTGTCGGTAAATATAATACTCTTATATCCTGTACTACCTGCAGAAGCAGAAGGAACAGCTCCAGGTGTCTGAATAGTAAGTAATGCTGAGGTTGTAGCGCCAGCATACCCAACTGTTGGAGCGGTTGTTCTTATCTCCATAGAACTTGTTGCAGTTCCTGTGTGCTTCTTAGGATAACTTGAGGAAGCAATTAATGTTCCTCCTGTTGAAGAAGTAATACGACGAACACTCATAGGAACATACACTGCGGCTGCAATTGTGTTGACTTGAATATGTAAACGCTTAAATACTACATTTTTACCTGAACTTACCGGATTAAAAAAAGAAATGTAATTATATGTTGTTGCTGTGTTACCATTCACTGGACCTATATCCATCAAGTACTCCCCTTGAGAAGTCGGTGCACTCACCTGTTCTTTCCATTCAATAGAAATTTTAACTGCTTCTGCGACACTTGAAGCGAGCACATCGTTATACAGTGCAATTCCTTCTCCTGGCTGCAATATAAGATCTTCATTCGATCCAAAAGCAATTTCTTTTTGACCGGTCACTTGCCCTACCGCACCAGCACCAATAGTAGAAAGTAGTCGCGCATTTGCATCACCTGCATACGTCACAGTAATCGCTGAAGTACACCCTTGAAGACACCACCTCGCTTCCATAACACTATTAGAAGAGCTTGTGTGTTTTTTAGGTAAATCAGTTGCAGTAATTAATGTCCCACCAGAAGCTGCGGTAATACGCCTAAACTGAAAAGAGGTGTAGGTAGCTGTTGTGGTTGCATTCGCTCTAATCGCTAAATGCTTGATCACTGCCGTCTTACCAGATCCGACCGGATTAAAAAAAGAATATAATGTAGTGTTAAGTGCGGTAGAAGAAGCAACTTTATCAGACGACCATAGATACTCCCCTTGTGCAGAAGGGGTAGAAGTTTGGTCAACTTCATCCCATTCAATAATCATTCTTGTAAGATGATTTGCATTACCGGCTGCTTCAGAAATAAGCGCAACACCTTCTCCTTGCTGAAGAATAAGCTCTTCATCTGCTTCATCAAAATCAATTCTCTGCCACCCTGTTGCTTGCGCAGTTGTTCCACACGGTGTTATGTGTCCAAGACGTGCAGCTGTTCCACCAACTTGGGTCACCGTAACACCAGTGTGACGAATATCCATTGCTGTATTACCGCTTCCCGTATGCTTCTTTGGTATTGTAGTAGAAGCAAGAGCGGTACCGCCAGAAGCCGCACTTATACGCTTGATCACTATGTTGTTGGTATACACCGCAGCAGCATCACACGTCTCAGTACCAAACCAAATACGCCGAACAACAGCAGTCTTACCTGAAGTAGCTGGATTAAAAAAAGAGTTATACACATAGTTAGCGCTTGCAGCATTTTCTACACGAGGAAAAGCAAACAGATATTCATTCCTTGCAGAAGGAGCATTTGCAGTCTCGTCCCATTCAACAAGTACACGAACTTTGGTGGCTGCAGTTCCTGCAGCTTCTTGGTACACAGCAACCCCTTCACCTGGCTGAAGAATAAACTTCTCATCGTTTGTTGCAAAGGTAACATCTCTATACGCATAATAAGATCCAACGGCACCGGATAAAGGAACTCCTAATATTCTTGAGTCAGTTGTTCCAGAAAGAGTTGCGGTAACACCACCATATCTCACTTCTGTAATAGAGTCTGAAGAGCTTGCATTTTTCTTAGGAAGATTTGCGACGGTAATCTGCGTACCGCCAGAAGCTGCGGTAATACGCCGAACAGAAAGGTTAACATAATTAGAGGCAGTTGATGATGCAGTGTTTGCTCGAAGTGCAATACGCTTAATCGAAATAGTCCTCCCAGAACCAGTAGGATTGAAGAATGTCATATACACATAGTTGGCAGTTGTTGAACCATTAACAGGTCCAACATCTACTGTATATTCTTTTTCTGCAGCATTTGTAGATGCGGTTGCAGACATGACACCAACAATAGACACGTCCACAATGTTAGGATTATTCCTTGCTAAATACATACGATCTACCACACCACTGTGGTACTTTGCTAGATATGAAGCAATACCATTAACCACACCATCAATCGGTGTACTTACACAAAAAAGTGCAAAGATAAGTGACACACTTAAAAGTTTTCTAATGAGCATTGGCAACATAGTGATATACTTCTTGAGAAACTGACGTAAAGATTTGCGCTACCTCTTCTTCATTTAACTCTTTTGACCTCTTATCTTGCACCATAACTGTAAGGAGATACGGCCTCTCTCCGGCATACACAATACCCGAATCAGCTCGCACTGCTTCATCAACACGCACCCCTGTCTTATGCACAAACACAACACCTTCTGGTAACCCGTTACTGAGCAATTCTTTTGGAGCGTGAGACAAAATAGAAAGAAACTTCTGAGAATACTCTTGATCTAGAAATGTTGCGTTATAAAGTGATCTAAAAAAGATCGTGTACCTCTTTGCAGTAATACGATTATCCTCAAAAGCCTCCCTGTCAGGAGATCTTTTCAAGGTGTCGATAATATCATCAAGACCCAAGTGATCATACACCTCTTCAAGCTCATCAGGGTCAGTGTTTCGTAGTAATACGAAGTGTGCCGTATTATCAGAATTGATAAGTGACTCCTCCAAAAACTTTTCGATAGTGAGCGTTGTCCCTGTAGGACTCTTATATAGCACTCCGTAATCTCGATCCTTATCATCATCCAAAATAACCAGCTCATTAGAAATCTTCCACTTTTTGTCTTGTACTTTTTTCATTGCTGCCATTGCAACAGGAATCTTAATCAAACTTGCAGGCCAAATCTTCTCATCCTTATTCACTGCAATATTTGCACCGGTCGGTAAATACTCAAAATAAATAGACACAAGATAGTCACCTCTCTTTTCATATCGAGAGGTAAGTGACTCTCGTAACCTTTGAAAGTCAACAATCATATCTTTCTTGTCCAAGATTGCAAGGGTAGGATTAAGATATGAATACTTATGTTTTACCTCTTGTAGCACCTGTGTTTTAATATGAGGAATATATACAAAGAAAAGAATAGCAATACACACCATAAGAAAAACAATGCCGCCCCATAGAGACGCTATCACTTTTGCACTTCTTGGTATTCGTTTGTACTGTGTAAAAAAGGAACTCATAGTATTATTCATCATTCTTTATTTCTTCCTCGACAGGCAAACTCAAGTTACTCATCTCTTCTTTATCAAGAACCTGATCTAATCCAATCTTTCTTCTAAGTGTTTCAACAATTTGTGAATTCTCATCAGAAAAGACTTCCCCGGTTGCATCAGAGTAAAATGTGAACCCCTCACTACTTACAATAACCTTCCATTTGATTTCCTCAAAGTGGATTTCTGCTCGTTCACCCAAAGAAGCATCAAAACGAGGAAGGCGTTTTTCAAAAACTTTTTTGGAAAGAAGATTATAGGCGTACACATACTCGTATTCTTTTGATATCCAGAACAAAAATTCCTCCTTCACCCCTATCGGAGAAGTAAGTGCAATAGTTGTTGTTGCAACGGTGTCAATCTTTTCTGGCGTTGTACTTCCTGTCACATCATATAACCACAGTTCACTCATACGATTACTACTTGTTCCATGTTCAGCTTGAACAACAACAAATTGAGCAAGGACTCCTTTCATTTTCACTATAGTATCTACAGCAAAATCAAGCACCCTATTTTTATCAACAATAATCTCTTCTTGTGTAGAAGAATCTGATCGCGTAATATCATTCACAAGTTCAGACAATGGAACCGAACGTGCAACTACATGCTTCCACCTCATCCAAATATTTTTTGCAGGTGAAGGGATAATTTTTAGTGTGCTTGTTGCTTTAGTGCTTGAAGATACTTCTTGTTCTGTGGAAGATGCAATAAGTGCTGTGCTTGTAGCGTTCTCATCCTCAGACACCTCTACAGAAGAAGTAGCCACTTCTGGCGACGTTGTTGCAGAAGAAGACGTTGCTTCGAGATACATATACCACACCTCTTCTTCTTTGTTCTCATAATTAACAAGACGCACAAGTCTCATTGCATCAATCGTGACATCTTCAAGAATAGTATCTCGTGCAAAATCAGGGTGAGGATGTGTAAGAGTATTCTGGTAGAGAACTTCTACTTTTACTGCATCCAAGTATACCGTTGGTGTTTCTTTTTGTTCGTGATGACCAATGACTTTGATCTGTAGCCGACTCATGTCGCTCCATGAAGTAGATGCAGTGACAGGTATTTCAAAGGTGCGATACTTCATAGAAATTTCATTCAACTCCCCAAGTGAAGTCCAGACGACACCATCAAATGAATACACTACTTCAAGAAAGTTGTTTTGGGACTCCTCAATACTTTCTGTAGAAGAAGCGGTAGAAGTTGCGCCTGCGGTATCAACAAGTACCTCTGTGCTTGATGCTACAAAAGAAGAAGATGATGCGTTCTCTGCTTCAGATGCCGTAGAAGTAGCAGAAGTGTCGTCTGTTGTTGTAGTGTTTGTACTAATTGTAGTAGTTGCATCACTTACGCTAGTCACCACTTCATCAAGAGGTGCAACGATAATCTGTTCTTGTGATGTGCTCTGTTGTGCTGAAGACGATACGGTTGAGGTGTCTGTCGTGGAAGTATTCGTCGTTTGATTTTGCGATGAAGTCTCTATACCACTTGGAGCATCTGATTGAGATTGTGGTTGAGGCTCACTAACAACGACATCTTGTGCAGGTGGGGTTGGCGGTACTACAGGGGCACTAGCTGCGTCACTTCCACTCTCTTGTGCAAACACCTTCTGAGCTAAAGAAGAAAACAGAAAGAACTTTGTTGCTTCAAATAAAGAAGTTGGTGCAGGTGCTGGATCACTTACAGGAACCTGCTGAGGAGGCGTAGCATCTTGTGTACTACTTGGTTGAGGAGCTTGCTCTTGTTGTGTAGGAGATGCCTCCTGAGGAACAACTACTGTATCAGTATTTGTAGGCGTATCTTTTACTTGATCAAAAAGTGTAGAGACGCTTGAGCTCACTGCGTCAATAATATTCTCTATAGCAGATTTTGTTTCTTCAACCAAAGTCGAAGATGTTCCCGTTACAATAGGAATATTTATTCCCTCTGTAGTTTGTTGTGTGGTAGTGGAATTCTCGTCAGTAGAAGACGCACTTTGGGTGCTTGTTGCCACTACATCAGTTCCTGTTGCAACAAGAAGCTCTCTTGTTGTGTCTGTAGTAGAAGCGGCGTCACCTAAAGAAGGAGATGTTGTTGCAAGCAAACCACTTTCAAGCAAATCTTCTGCTTGGAGATCTGGACCTTTGGTGAGCGCAAGAGATACGATGATTTTTGTTGGAGAAGTGTTCTGATCAAAGTCCCCCTTGAAGTTACCGCAATACATTTCTCCTTGGGTGTTCTTCGGAAGAATAGCTGAATTATGTCGTGTGAATTGCTCTTCATCACCATTTGAAGTCGTCTGCTGTTTACCTTGTGCGTATTGAGGATTCACCCAACCACCAAGACAAGTGTCAGGATAAAAAACAAAACTTTCTGCTTTACCAGAAGGAGCGATGAAGCTCCCGAGTACTATAAGAAGTGCAAGTGATGACGCTGCCATCATAAGATGTTTTTTTTGAAGCGTTCTATCAACATGTGCTTCGTACGCAAATACAAAGCGTTGCAACGACTCTGTCACACCATCAATAGTCGAATCCACCTTAGGAAATCGTTTCGAAATGATGCGAGGTTTTCTAAAAGGAAACTTAGACATAGTACGTTTTTAGTATACCAACCAAATGCTCAATTCTTAGACGGTAGTCCACAAGTACACGAAGTAACTACTGTTAATTTTTTGATCATGAAGCGTAGCACTTGACAAGTGTATGTTACGTATTGTATAGTAAAACTGTGCTCCATTCCAGCCTCCCTACCCCCGAAGTAGTACACCCCGCATCTCTCTATGATACACGGAAG
>CAYUDN010000009.1:0-27973 GCA_964443675.1 uncultured Candidatus Saccharibacteria bacterium
GAGCGAAGGACTCATAAGCCTTAGGTCGGTGGTTCGATCCCACCCACTGACACCAGAAATACTAAAACTCTCACTATAGGTGAGAGTTTTAGTATTTCGGTGTCAGTAGGAGAAAGTAAACTGCTTTATTTTCGTGTGGGATCGAATGGTGGTCAGAAAGATGCTTCGAGGGGTCTGCCTTGCCGTCAGGCAGGCTTGCGACGAGGCAGCTTTGTGACCGATCCCACTCGCTAATATCTTAACAACAAAAGAATTAGAATGTTATTTGTTTCTTTTGTTGTAACTGTGTGATAATATTACTTGTGCTAACCGCTTCTTCAAAAGAAGTGTCCAGACGGTAGATCCTACAAACTCCTACTTATGGATCGAGATGCTGGTTTAGTCGCCGTTCTGCGTAGGAACATTTAAGTAAACACATTATCGAGCGGGTGTATGTCTTCGAAAGGAGATAAAGGACGCAATAATATACACCAAAGGAGGGGTACAACCCCTCCTTTCCCATTTTTATGTCTCTGTGCATCGATTAATTCTCAGAATTTTGACTATATTAAAGAAAGAGAATTAATTACCAATTACTCCTTACCCATCTCTCTACACCTCCCATTTCTTTCCTACATCTTCCTTTTCTTTTTTCTCTTGCAGTACGAATCCCTTTTCTATACCCGCTTGCTTAAGAAGTGTGCGTGCGTAACGGTCATAGGGGAAGAGTGGACACAGGGAGCTTTTGTTTTTGGAGATGGTGCATCCAACTTGCACACTTTTATCAGACTTCTTTTTGTGAGTAAAAGAGAAACTAAGTGCAACATTTTCTACGGTATATTCTTTGAGTTTGTTTTCAATACCAATTTCCGTTAAGGTGCTCATACACGGTGACATACCGTACTCAAGCTTACTTGAATTAAAAGTGAGACGCATTTTCTTTTTTGCTTTTTCGTTAACACCGAAGGCAAGTGTCATAGCTTTGATCTTCCAAGTAAGTAACGGGGTACCTTTATTAAGAGAGGCAAAGTCGAAGTTCTCTTTGTTGAATGCGGTGAGATCGAAGTTCTCTATCTTTGCTTCGTAGCCAGACTTGCATACGATGCGGAGGAACGTGTCAAGGAAGATAAGCTTCTCTTGTTTGCTGAGTGTACTTGCGATAAGTACTTCTTTGTCACTTGGAAGGTAAGCGATGCGAATTTCTTCTTTTTTGCGAGTGGTGGTCGCTTTGCCGTCACTATTGTCGCGTTTAGTGCCTAGGACACTTGCGCCGTCAAAGGTTGCTACTAGATAGGCAATGCCATCTAAGAGTGCAAGATCAAGATCGAGCTCAGTTGCATTATTTTCTTTATTAGCAAGTCTTGTAAATTCTTTTTTTAGCTCTGTGGTCGACATATCAATGGTTGCTTCATCAACCTCTTTGGCCTCATAGAGCATATAGCTTTTACTGGTGTAGAATGTATGGAAGAAAAGAGCTTCATCAAAAACAGTGCGATTGTGAATGAAATGATACAATACGAGGTCATGTTCAGAAATACATTCGATCTCAGTTATCTCTGGAAGCTTATGTTTTGCAAGAAGTGCGGTGAGAATATCGGGAGCATGCTTGGTGGAGATGCTAGCAACTAGGGTGAGGTCTTCTTCTACAGTGAGCCGCTCTTCTGGTGAAAGAGATGCATGGAACTCGGTAAGCATGGACACCACCGTCTTACGAGGAGTTGATTCGTTTACTTCGAAGAACGCAGTAATGTTGTGGTGCTTGTAGAATGCGACTACTACATCAGGGGAGTAGATTTTTTTGAAGTACTGTTTTGCAGAAAAGGATGATGCCATAGCAAGGTTTAAGAATTATGGAACTATACGTTATTAAAAGAGTGAATACTAAACTACTTCACTGTCACACACAATAGCAGTTAGTGTATCATGAGGGGTATTGGATAACACTGTGGAGTAATAACGGTGGGTATAGATCGTAATAAAGGAGGGCTTTGAAAATTTGCAAAATGATGTATAATAATGGAATCTTCTTTGTTTGTAAAAATTGGAAGATTACCCTGATGCAGCGGTAGCTCAGCTGGTTAGAGCACTGCCCTGTCACGGCAGGGGTCGTGGGTTCAAATCCCATTCGCTGCGCCAAATAAAAAATCTCGAAGTTAATTCTTCGAGATTTTTTATTTGGCGCAACGAACCAAGAAGTCTCACCTGCGTGAGGCTTCGGGATTTGAATAGGGGTCGCGGTTTCTATTATAACGAACGCAGTGAGGAATAGAAACTGTGACCAAGTCCCATCATATTTCTGATATAATCTATATATGAAATGGATAGGAATCTCAGGAACATGGCAATTAACTTCATATCAAGTTGAAGAAGACGTGAGGCGTGAGGTAAAGAAGATTCTTAGTGATGGAGGTGGAATTATAACAGGAGGAGCGCTTGGTGTTGATTCTTTTGCGATGGATGAAGTAATTAAAAATAATGCACATAAAGATAGAATTAAGATTTGTCTTCCAGTAACATTTACCTTATACAAAGTGCATTATCGAAAGCGTGCAGATGAGGGAGTTATTACACAGGACCAAGCAGAAAAACTTATCGAGTTACTAGAAACAATATATGTATCAAATCGGGAAGCAATCATTGAAGATACTAGTTTTACTATCTGTGACAAGGAGTCATATTATGCAAGAAATGGAACAATTGTTGATTTGTCAGACGAACTTTATGCGTTTCAAGTAAATGGAAGTAGTGGAACAGGGGACACAGTTGAAAAAGCAAAATCTCAAGGAAAGGAAGTAAGACTTTTTACCTATAATTTGTAGCAAGGGTAGTTCTCACTTTACCCACAAGCTTGTGCAAACATAAAAAATCTTCGCAAAGAACACTTCTTTGTGGTGGATTTAGGGATGAGGAATAGAATGATATACTCACTCTATGAACACTTTTTTATCTTGGGATGACATTCGAAAACAGGGAGAATTTTTTGGAGTTCGTTTACAAAGTTCCCTTATTCAACTTGGAATATTGGACGTATGTAAAGAACTTTCAATCTGTCATGTTTGTGTACGCATCAAGAATCCTAATAATGTTACAGAATTGAAAGAAAAGGTTTCCCAAGTTGGTAAAATAATTTCTTCTGCAACGGTTAACGGAAGAGAGATACTTATTATTCAATTAGACACACCTCTTGTTATCGGTGACTGGTCAGTAAGCGGAATTGAATTACCGTATCCAAAGCAGAGTCATTCTTATGAAGATGGATTAGAGCATGTTGAGTTCGTATTTCCTGCTACAGAAAATACAATGAACGCTGTACGAGAAAAAGTTTTTGAGGCAATAAATAATGTTTCCATTGAAGAATTAAAGCAAAAGTATTCTTATTCTGAAGATGAGCCTCAATCAGAAGGCGATCAAAAACCAAACCCAACAATTTCACTTAAGGTTGACGGTGTAGGGATCAAGTTCCACGCGCTATCAATTCAAGATATTGTTGGTTTTAGTGAGTTAAACTAGTCCTCACTTCATCGACCAAAGAGCGCAAGCATAAAAATTCTTCGCAAAGAATACTTTTTCTTATAGTGGATTTAGGGATGAGGGACTGTGTGGTATAATTATTCTTATGAAAGCCTTGAAGATTTTCAAAATAGAGTACTTGCAGCATTTAAAGATATTTTTTCAAAGGAGTATCAGACGGTTGTCATTGTTTCGCACGGTGGGCCACTTAAACAGGTTTTGAAATATTTGAATATGCCAATTCCTCCAAAGATTGGCGATGGTGAAATAATCGAAGTTACTGTTTAAGTTAGGTTAGAATTGCGGCCCTTACTCCATCTCTAGAAAAAGTTTTTTAAAACTTGAGCATGTTTGAAATTAGTTTGACTGGATAAAAAGTATAGTATAGTATTAGCTTTAAGCGGTGTACTCATTCCGTTTAAATATGAGGATTTCTGGAGGTTACATGGCTCAAGAAGATGGTAATGGGATAACGCTCCCAGAGGATCCCAAGTTTGGTCATCTGGTACTGAGGGCTGTCAGCTTTCTTCAGGCCCAAGGTTTGAAGCCGGGAGATCAGTTTCCTATCTCAAGGTTCATTAACACGCTGGCGGATTTGTCCACACCCTCTACCCATGAGTTACTGATGACGCCACTCGTTTTGGATGGAGATCTTGAGAGTGAAGCACTTTCCTTGCTGAGTGAGCGTCTGGATCGTGAGCGTCAAAGGCGTGGAGGCGTTGGACTTGCACAGCTTGCGACAATGATCAATACTGCAATCAACGATGCAGCAGAGTAGTTTTTCAACTCCGGTCCGGGGCCAGCAGCGATGCTGGCCTTTTTCTATATTATTACAGTCCTCACTTCACCCACCAGATTGCGCAAGCATAAAAATTCTTCGAAAGAAGGTTTTTATGTTGAGGTTAAAGATAAAGAATCAAATGGTATACTTCATAACATGAAGATCAAAATACTTGGACTTGCTTTTTTACTGCTTGGAACTATTTCTCTTTTTGTTCAGAAGATGTTCTATGGATATGTTGATGTGAACGGAGTTCTTCATGATAGTGTATTTTTACCACTTGGTGTATTTTTGGTAAGCGTAGGTGTTCTTGTAGTGGTATCTTTGTATATTTTTAACTTTCTTAAAAAACTTTAGTTTTTGTTGCTGGTCGATAAAGTTCTTGTCATACTCATCCTGCATGAAGGTGTTTAAGGAGCAAGAATTAAGTGCTATAATTCCATAATGGTAAATATCACATATCAGCTCGCCCTGTCAGATATTCACGGTATTGGCGTATTCACTAGAGAAGATATTGTAAAAGACTTTTGTGTTGCAGAAGCAAGCCCTCTTCTCGATATCAACCTTAGTGTAGAACAATTTAATTCACTTACTGAGAATGAACGAAGAGAGATACAGCATCACGGGCATTATGATAAAGTGCTTAATGTTTGGCATGTAGATTTTGATATGACAAGATTTGCTAATCACTCTGACAATCCTAACCTTGCTCAAAAATACAATGCTAAGGGGTATTATATTGTTGCTCTGAGAGATATTAAGAATGGCGAGGAACTTACTATTAACTATGAAGATTTTGAAGTTAAAAGAAAAGAGCTTGTTTAAGAATTGGTCTTTACTTCATTCACTGTAGTACACAAAAAGAAACAGTCTTCGAAACAAAAAACCTTTTCTTTTGGTGGAATTATTCATGAAGAGCTGTGCGATTGTGCTATACTCCTCGTATGAAAATCTCTAAACATAATGTCATCATCACTACCGTGGTGGTTGTTTTTGTGGTTGCACTTTTGGTTCTTGTAGCAAGAGGTGTTGATATAAATGGTTTTGGTAGTAATCGAGCAAAGTTTTTACCAAGTTCAGCTATCGACGAAAAAATTACATCATCTGGCTATAAAAGTCCGATTACGAGAGAAAGGATACGAGTTAATGAAAAGTTTATGGCACAAGAAGGACAGATCATCAACTCAGATATGATGTATACACCTCACGAAGTAAAAGAAATTACCATTACTTCTGTAAAGCATGTATATCTACAGGATCGTGGCAGTGGACACACTTTGTTCCAAGGGTGTTTTATTGTTGCGGGAGGGTACTCGTGTACTCTTTTTGTTCTTAATAATAGTGATGTTTTGGTGCAACTAACACCAAGCAGTCAGTATGACTTCCATGATGGTAAAGACTACAACTATGAACTACAAGAAAGAGTTTTGCGTGACGAGGCTACTGCTTCTTCTAAAAGTTTTTTTGTACGAGTAAACGAAGCACCGTATATATATCAGGAGGTAGAATGTAATGATGTTACTACCGCAAGTTCTTGTAGCCTTGTCGGGTATGATCCTGATACTGTTGATGAAAAGATTGGTATTGCAAAAAAAGTGCTTGCGTCATACAAAAGTGGTTCGACCTTTGGTCTTGAGACTACGTCGTTAGCATATAGAGAACAAAAGATCTCGCGTAGTAGTGTTGCTACAACCGCAACATTGACTGTATACGAAGAAGAAGTGAATCAAAATAGTAAACGAGTAAGTATCTCTTTACTAAAAAATAATGACAATAGTACGCAGCTGTTTAAGGGTGAGGTAGACACCTCTACAAACGTAACACTTGAGTATGATTATAGCCATCTTGCAGATGTTGCGCACATACGTATCGGTCCTAAGCAGTTTACTTTTACTTTTTCTACAGGTATCTTTGTTGAAGTAAAATAGTTTTTAGATTTTTTACGTTATAAAATTAAATCTTTTGATGTAGTTTGTAGTCCACATAATCGAATCGATATGATCTGAAGAAGGGTCTTGCGTTCTGTTCTTTTTTGTTTTAGTCTGTAAACAGTTCTTTGTTTCTGGAGGTGTCGTATGACGCTAGTAGATTATGCAACAATAGTAATATTACTCCTTTTTCTTCTTTTCGAATATGTCATTTTGAAGATAAGTGGAGAATTTCAAAAGTAAAAGACCGGAGCAATCAATGTTTCCGGTTTTTGTTTTGTAAGAGGTATACCATGATACACTAAGAGCATTATGCAACATAGAGATATTTTAGTGTACATTGGTGTCAGTTGTCTTCTTTTGGTGCTTGGGTATTTTATTACCAGTAGTCGACACGATATAGGTAGTGTTAGAGAATCAATTGGTGTGTATACTAATCCTGTACTTCGGATTACCTATCAATATCCATCTTCTTGGAGTTTGAAGAAGGTCAGTCCTACAGGTGATTCTGTAGGTAATGTAATCGCAGAACTTTTTGATGCTTCAAGGAGAGAGAATATCAGTTTTTCGTATTATGCAATGAAGAATTCTACTTCTTGTAAAGATGCTCAAAAGATGTCGACAGTCTGCGCAGATTTTGATCACTATGTTCGGTCAACTCTGTATCATTATGCAACTTCTACCACACAAGACGGCCATCTTTTTTATTTTGGAACTATGGGAGGGGAGAAAAAAGTAAGCAACAATAGAATCTTTTTTGGTTTTGTTGAGAATAGAGGCATGGTGTATCGATTCGTGTATACTTCATTCGCCAAAATAGAGGAAGAGAGAACAAAAGGTGCTGCCACACTTCGTACTTTAATGGAAAGTATTTCTTTTACAAAGTAGGAGAAGAAGTCTCTTCTTGACGTGATATACTTTTGCTACGGAAAAGGAATATAGTCATTGCTTTGATAAAAACAATGTCTTTTGTATCTACCGAGAAGGGTGAGATTGTGGAAGCTTCTTATTTCCTTCTTTTATAAACAGAAAACATAACAAGAAACATCATGACGCAAAAAAATAAAGAGGTAGTACTGTTTGAGTGGTATGCAAAATATATATGGAGATTCCATCGTCTTTTTTTGCAAAGTACTCTTTCTCGAAGATGTGTTAGATGTGCTCTTTCTGAAAAAGCTTCACCTCTAAATGAATCAGGTGTATGTGAAGAATGTTCTAAAGAGGAGCTGGTACAAGAGAAGCCTGTTGATCATGTTCCAGAAGGAATGGAACAAGAAATGGATGCAGTGCTTACCTCGTATATTGGAAAAGGGAAGTATGAGTATGATGTTGCGGTGATGTTTTCTGGAGGGAAAGATAGTTGTTTTTTGATACAAACACTACGAGAGAAGTACCCAGAGTTACGATTATTGGCACTCACTATTGATAGTGGTTTTATGAATCCTACAGCACTTACTAACATTACAGAAAGTGTAGAGAAACTCAAAGTCTCTCACCTTACTGTGCGTCCGAACCCTTCTATTTTTGCTACCGCCTTTGCGTACGCACTTACTCACACTAAAGGGAAGGGGTGTGCGATGACGGTTGATTTTGTTGATGGTGAACTTTTTGTTGATATCGCAAGACATACTGTTGCTCGTTTACATATTCCTGCGCTTGTGATTGGGTTTTCTTACGAGCAAATTACCCGCTATCTTCACTGGAACCATTTTATTGCTAACCAGCAATTTGAGCACGGGACACGTACAAGTATTGCGGATATATATTCCGTTGACGAAATGGCTCCTTCTGTTTTGAAAAAAGTTTGGTGGGACGCTTCCTTGTATGAGAAGGACGCAATCGCGAATGTACTCTTTCCTTTTTATGTTTGGAGATATAGTGAAGAAGAGGTAAAAAGACGTGTAGTAGAAATGGGTCTTGTTAAAAAAGGGAACAGTAGTCCTTTGCAAACTAATAACATGCTTATTCCTCTTGAAGGATTAGTCGACCAGAAGACTATTGGGTATTCGAGTTGGGAACCAGAGTTTTGTCATATGATTAGACAAGGAAAGGCTGATAGAGTTTTTTGGAGAAATGTTTTTGAGTTGATTGAGTATTCTTCTAAGACAGGGAAGTTTATATCTTCCTCCGTTGATACTGTCTTGGAGAAGCTTTCATTAACAAGAAAGGATGTTATGCTTTAGAGTATATGGATACTAAAAAAATTATTGTTCTTACTGGGGCAACAGGTAACTTAGGTTCTCGTGTTATGGCTGAGTTCCTTCTTGATCCTTCTGTCGAGTTGCGTTGTCTTGTGTATGGTGCTTCTCTTGAAGAAGCAACTAAAAGTTTTGACTCTGTGTTTGCTTTTTGGGAATGTGATCCAGGTTCGCGTCACCGGGTGCGTGTGTTCCTTGGTGATATTAGTAAAGATGCTTTCGGTCTTTCTCAAGAATTGTATGCTGAGTTAGGGGACGGCATTACACATATCATTCACTGTGCGGCGAATTTTAAGATCAATCTTCCTTTAGAAGAAGCGATAGAAAATATTCTTGGTGGCACAAGAAGACTTGTCGAACTTTCAGAAGCTTCGTACCGTGCAGGCTGCTTTAAGCGCTTTAACTATATCAGCACTGTGGAGGTTGCAGGAAAAGAAACTGGGATTATTAAGGAGGAGTTTTTTGATCCTTCGTCACGTGAGTATCTTAATACTTACGAGATTGCAAAAGCTCAGACAGAAGTCTACTTGCGATCTCTTGGTGAAGAGGGGTATCCTTTTACTGTGTATCGCCCTGCAATGCTGGTGGGGGATTCTTCTACTGGTAAAATACTCAATCCACAGTCGGTGTATCATCTCATCACCGACATGTTCCTTTCTCCAAAGTTCCCGTTGTTACCTGGTAATAGTACGTTTACGATTGATCCAATTCCAATTGATATACTTGCTAAAGCAATGTATTGTATGTATGACGCAGAAGAAACAAAGTCACAGGTGTATCATCTTACCTCAGGTGTTGGTGCTACTCTTACGCTTAAAGAATTTGTTTGTGAATTGCAGAATATTTACAATGATCTCTCTGGAGTAAAGATACCTTTACCATATTTTGTATCACCGTATCTTTTCAAAGTATTGCTCTCTATTGTGTATCCGTGTACATGGGGGAATCTTCGAGCGGAACTTTTTGTACAAAAAAACTTTGTTGACATGCTACTTCTTTCTCCTCGTTTTGATAACACAAAAGCAGTAACGTTTCTTTCTCAGAAAGGCGTTGCTATTCCTCCATTATCGTCTTACCTCAAAACATTGTGTGTATATTTTCATGCCACAAAAAGAGAACTCGCACTTCTTCACAAAAAGAAATAATAGTTTGAAGAGATCTCTTTATAGGGAAGTATTGTTACGATTAGTAACTCCGTATTTGCCAGGAGCAAGTGTGTGAGATGGGTCTATGCTATTTTTTATATTTTCTAAGAATGATTTAAGCACAGGATCAGCTTCTAACATTTTCGGCATTGCAAAAGTAGTTGCACGGTAAGGGAAGTACCCATCTTGTTCAAAGACTGTATATATATGCTCGTACCAAGCGCGTGCTCTTTTTGTGTCTTCTTCGTTATCTCGATCAAAAAAGACACCCATGAGCACGATAAGGGAACGTTCATTTTCAACCATCACTTCTGCGAAAAACTCGAACTCATGCTCTTTGAAGACCTCCCTTGCTTTTGTGATTACTTGCATTACAATATCACCATCGAAAGGAATAAGCGGTCCGTACCACAGGGTTCCACATTTGTCTTGTGCTGGGTCAAAGTTCCCTTCAGGTTTCTTTTCTTTTTTTACATACACTTGTTTTACAAAGTGATCGGTAGGTATTCCTCGGAATAAGTTAATAGACGGTAGCATTGCAGTCATAAAACTTTCTGACTTCCCCATAAGTCTATTTACCATCGGTGCCACAAAACGAGCGATTGAGCCCAAGAAATCGTTTCGTATAGCAATACCAAGGAATTGTACTGAACCAAATGGCGAAAGAGTTTTTCTTAGTTTGTTTCTTTGAAATCGAACCATTTCTTTGCTTCCATAAAGCCCAAAACCAAAAGTCCACGAAGCAACTCCTTGACGTTTTCTCCAGGCAACTATTTCTTCCTCTGAAAGCATTTTTGAAGAAGGGGCTACTTTTTCATGAGGATACTGATCCACAATACAAAGCATTGCGAAGTCGTTGGCAATGTGGGGGAAAGAAGGAAGGTATCGATGTAAACATAAGGTTCTAAGTTCGTTAATAAAACGAGGAAGCTCTTTTTCGCTACTGGTAAACTCAAAGACACCCCAATCAAAACTTTCTGGTTCAGGCATTAACCATACCCCAGCTTGAACAACAATACCGTAGTTGGATTGAGCAAAGATTCCGTCAAGGTATGGACCTGTTCCCCATTTATAAAGATGTCGTACTGGACTATCTTTACTTGCACCAATACCTGTCTTTAACATTTCTCCATTAGGGAGCACTACATTAAGTCCGGTAAGGTTACCGAAGTGATCAGCATAAGGGGTAAGACCTCTTCCTTTATCAAGAGCGTTCCCTATTACACTTGCACTTTTTGTACTTCCTGCTGAGTCTGGCCAGAGTGTAGGGTGGTGTTCTTTTAGATATGCGTTAAGTTGTTCGTAGGTGACACCAGGTTCGAGTACGGCATAGGCAAGCGCTTCATCAACATAATGAATTGCATTAAGCTTTTCAAGGACAATAGTAACGCCTCCGTTATAGGTAGCAACTTTTTCCCCATAGCCCCAGTTTTTGCCGGTACTTACTGTCCATAGAGGTACATTGAATTGGTTTGCCAGACGAACAATAGCTTGCACCTCTTCTTGTCGTTTAGGGTAGACGAGTATAGTTGGATGTGTTTGGAATGGAATAAGTGTTGCAGTTATTTCTTGTATTTTTTCTTTTTGAATAACAATTTGATCTTCTTTTAGAAGTGTCTGAAGTTCTTTATAAAGTGATTCGTAGTGTGTTTCCATAAGAGGTAGATAAGCTAGTGATTAAAAAAGTTTACGAAGAAGTGATACGAGTGATTCTTTGTAAGGAGGGAATCTTCCAGGAAGATCTAGCAAGTCTTTTCTTTTGAGATAAGTTCTCTTGTAAGAAAAAGAATCGAATGAATATTTGCCATGAAGTCTCCCAAAACCACTTTGATGTACACCTCCACCAGGTGTCATTGGAGATATGTTATGAATGAGTGCATCATTGATGCAAACACCACCGGAGTGAATACTTTTCTCTATAAGGTTGCATAACTTTTTGTCATTACTGAAGAGGTATATCGCAAGAGGGTTCGGATTTTTTTGTATAAAGGAAAGTGCTTCGCTTTCTTGTGAGAATGTAAAGACAGGAAGAATCGGCCCAAAGATTTCTTCTTTTCGTATTGATGCATCTTCTTTGATATCGGTTAGTATGGTCGGCTCGATGAATTTGTCGTCTCGAATGGCGAGCCCTCCATAGTATACGGTACCTTGAGAAAGGAAAGAGGAAACACGATCAAAATGTTTTTCATCAACAAGTCTTCCATAGTCTTTACTCTCTTGTACCTGTGTGCCGTAGAATTCTTGTATGGTGGTAGCGAGAGCAGAAAGAAGTTGTTCGCGGATTGATTCTTCTACAAGGAGGTAGTCGATTGCGGTACATGATTGGCCATTGTTCATGCACTTTGCCCAGATAATTCTTTTTGCTATTACTTTAAGATCAACCGTTGCATCAACAATCGCAGGACATTTACCACTTAGTCCAAGACAAAGCGGGGTGAGGTTTTGCGCAGCGGAAGCCATGACATGTTTTCCTACGCTTGTGCTCCCTATAAAATATATGTGATCAAATTGTCTAGTGAGTAATTCTTGCGAAAAGGTTGCTTCTCCTACCGCAAGGGCAACGTAGTTTTTTTCAAACACCTCATTGATAATCATTTCAAGTACTTGCAGTGAGTTCGGTACTTTTTCTGAAGGTTTGATGATCACACAGTTACCAGCTGCAATTGCGCCAACCAGAAGTCCTAATGAAATAGAAAACGGGTAATTAAACGGAGTGATAATAAGGCTCACCCCATATGGCTCCGAAGATATCCATGGTGTACTTAATGGGAAGAACGTGTCACTATGAAGTCTTTCTTGTTTTGTCCAGGTGTGCACTGAATCAATCGCATGATTGAGTTCTCGGAGCACGGGGACTATTTCACCAAGGTAGCTTTCTGTTTTTGGTTTTTTGAGGTCTTGATACAGTGCTTCAAGTATTGCTTCTGTATGTTTGTGCACGGCTTCGCGTAGTGTAATAAGAGTTGCTTTTCTTGCATGTACCGAACTTGTTGCACCAGACTCAAAATACGTTTTTTGTTGGGCAAGAACAATATCAACAGATTCGATAGTAGTGCATATAGGGTTATGTCGCATATGTTGTTTAGTATACTACTCCTGTGCAGATATTGTATATGTAGACAATTTTTTTGGGGGTGGCTAAGGTATATAAAGGGCGCGTAGTCTTCTTTAGTATGATACACTCTTTCTTGTATGCTTTCTCGTAAAAAAATTATTTTATTCGATGTGGATGATACGCTTGTAGAAAGTAAGTGTGAAATGACAGATGATATGGCGCACGCTTTTGGCGAGCTTCTTTCTAAGGTGCAGATAGGTATTATTACTGGCGGTAAGTGGGAAATTATTAAGAAAAATATCATTGATCGTCTGCACGAAGAACACAAAAAATATTTTCATCATCTTCATATTCTTCCTACTTGTGGAGCAAGGTATACTCTGTATAAGGATGGAGTATGGCAAGAGGTGTATGCTCATACTATTAATGATGTGGACAAGAAGATGATCATGGATCTGCTTACTGATGCAGTAGAGGGGGAATATGAAAGAAAAGAAATGTTCGGTGACCTTGTAGAAGACCGTGGGACTCAGGTAACGCTTTCGATGTTTGGTCAACATGCACCGATTCATATAAAAGAACATGCAGACAGAGATCAAGCGATACGCAAACGTATTGTTGAAAAAGTTGCCCACCTACTTCCTTCATATGATCTTCGTATTGGTGGTGCGACATCCATTGATGTGACTCAAAAAGGACTTAACAAAGGGTACGGTATTAATGCGCTCAAAGAACATCTTGGAATGTCACTTGATGATATGCTCTTCGTAGGCGATGCGGTGTATCCAGGAGGTAATGACTATCCTGCAGTAGAAGCAGGAGTCGAGGTGGTTGCGGTGAAGAATCCAAATGACACACTGATGCATATTAGGAGCTGGCTTCTTTAAAAGTAGACACAAAGAGTGGTATAATGGTCTTACTTATGGAGATACCAGTAGAGATAGTAAAAAAGAAAGAGCAAAAGGAAGATCTTTTAGAGATTGGTGTTTTAGGAAGTGGTCAGAAAGTATTTGATCGTCCTAATAGTCACTTTCACAGTAGTGGTTTATATGATAAAAATCTTCTTAAGGATGTTTTTGCAAAGATTAGTGTTGATAAAGATTTCAAAGGAGCTTTTTTAAAGGAAGAAGTTGCTTTTGATAGAATAATAGGTGAATCTTCTTGTGTTGTTACAGACGCGAATGATTCCATCGTGTTTGCTCAGAGATCTGATAGGAAAGGAGGGTTTACAAGATTTGTTATTGGAAAAGAGAAGGAAAAGACTTCCGTATGTACCGTTGTTCTTAAAAGAGTTGACGGAGGTTTTATTCTTCTTACAGGGTATGTGGGCGCTAGCGCTCCTCCTGAGCCGTGGGATTATAATGCAGAGGAGGGTTCCAAAAACTTCTGGAGAAGTCATGCTCTTGTGTGGGGGAGTGAACCGACTATCCCTGGGACCGAGTATTATGTTCAACAAGGAGAAGATGTTACCTCTAAATTTTGGTAACTTCTATTATTTATGCCTACATCATTTTATTATATAATTATTGCGCAAGTTGTATTCTTGGGAGTAGTGATGCTACGCACCAAGTACATCCCTTCTTTTAAAGATGTGGTGTTAAGTGTTTTGTTTGGTATTGTGATCGGGTTATTTTTTGATATTTTTTCGAGTAATTATAAAGTCTATACCTATATAGCAGAAGGAGGTAATACTCTTATGTGGACCGGGTTAACTTTTTGGCAATTGCTTGTAAATGGGGTACTTTCTTTTGGTCTTTCTGTTCTTACTGTGAGAGGTATTGTTAAAGAACAGACACCTCGAGCGCCATATCCTTTATGGTATACGATGTTGATGTGCGTGGTCGCTCTCGGATCATTGCTTACCCTTGAAGTGCTTATTGTGGAGTCTTTTGTTGCTATGTGTTTAGCGGGGGTCTTTATTATTGCAGTGAGTGAAATAGGTATGGTGCTCGTAAAAAAGAAGAGTATGCTTTTTTCTTTGTTGTTAGAAAGGAAAGTGTTGCCATTGCTTACTTTTGTAGTACTTAGTTTTTCTATGGGTGTGGTATATGAGGTTATTAATTACTTTTCTCCTTTTTGGGTTTGGTTGCCGTATGCGTCGTACCCAAGAGTATTCGTTGAGGGTGCGATTGTTACTGGTGGATATTTTGTGCTTTTGTACCCCGTGCAAGTGTTTTGGGTGGTGTTACAAAAAAGAGTAGGGTAGGGGTGGACGTTTTGAGGAACTCTTTACTAAAGTACAAAAATGTAGTAGTGTGTTAGTCACTGTATGAGGTATCTTTCCTTACTATTTCATAAAAGTATAGACACAAGAAGTAAGACATGGCGCGCGCTTCGTGCTGTGTGTGTTCACCTAAAGCAAGCGGTATTGTTCTTGTATTCGGTGTATGCCTTTTCCGGTGTTTTTCTTACCGGTCTTTTTCTTTTTCTTTTCGAATTTCCTTTTGTTGTTCTCCTTATTGCTATGTTTCTGCTTCCTTTTTTAGTATATGTGATCGGTATGTATCTTACGTTGTTACCGCTAAGTGTGGTGATGTTTTGTCTTTTTTTGTTTGCAGTGGTAGAGAAAGGGTATTGGAAATATCTTTTTTATTTTTTGGTATTTACTGTAGTGTGGGGGTTCTTTTCAGTGCTTCTTCTATAAGAAGTTTATTTTTGCCGGTGTAAGGTTTGGCAGTGCTCTTAATTATGGGTGTTTGCTGATTTGTATAATCTTGGTACACTCTTTGCATGCAATATCAAGTATTACTTTTTTATAAATACGTTACGATTACCAACCCAAAAGAATTACAAGAAAAGTACGAAACACTAGCCAAAAAGTATCATCTTAAGGGTCGTATTATTATTGCAGAAGAGGGGATTAACATGACTCTTGAAGGGCTTCATGAGGATACGGAAGCTTTTGTGGAAGCTTTTTTAAGTGATCCTCGTTTTGCTGATACTCATATTAAGAGAAGTAAGGGCGACGGTAATGCTTTTCCTCGTTTATCGGTAAAGGTTCGTAATGAAATTGTTGGCACCAGATTCCCGAAGGAAGTTGATCCTCGTATAAAGACCGGTAATCATTTGCAAGCAGAAGAGTTGCATCAGTGGTTCCGTGATGACAAAGACTTCACAATTGTTGACATGCGTAACTCGTATGAATACGCAGCGGGGCACTTCAAGGGGTCAGATGATCTTGGTATGCAGGCATCACGTGAACTTGTGGATGCAGTAGAGAAACTCAAAGACAAAAAGGACGCAACTATTGTTACGGTGTGCACAGGAGGTATTAAGTGCGAGAAGATGTCCTCGTATCTTTTGCATCAAGGGTTCAAGGATGTGCACCAACTATCAGGAGGTATTCATACCTATATGGAGAAGTATCCAGGGAAAGATTTTCTTGGAACTTTATACACCTATGATAATCGTCTTGTTATGGACTTTGGTGGTGATCGTGAGGTTGTGGGGAAATGTGCGTATTGCAAAGGGTCTACTGAGTCCTTTCGTAATTGCGACAAGTCGACCTGTAACAGACTTCTCCTCGTATGTGATGAATGTTACGCTTCCAACGACGAGGTGTATTGCAATGAGGAGTGTGCGTGTTCTGTGAATGAAGTGAGAGTTCCTCGTACTGTATCAACGATGTAATATGACTGTGAATCAGCTTGGCACTACTGGGTCACCAGAAATGCTTCCTCGTGTGGGAGTGGGTAATGAAAAAGAAACTTCTGGAGAAAAGATCGCTTCTGAGTTCTCTCAGCTTTTTGGAGATGAAGGAGAAAAGTATAACCAAGAAGCGCTTGCCTACCAGATCAATTTGCTAGGAAACAAAACACTACGTTCAAAGAATAATCTGTATCTCGAAAAACTGTGTAGCCCTATTGTTATGGAAACACTCTGCTCTCCGAATGAGCAAGGTGACGATTCTGTGAAGCAGCAAGTGCACTCCTTAAAAGATTTGCTCGGCGATATTCGTTATAGTGTTCCTTATTCTTCCGCAGAAGCCTTTGCCTCCGGCAATTACAAACTTCGACAAGAAAAAGTAAAACAGATTGTGTTGATCGTTATGGATCTTCTTGAAAAAGTGAGTCCGGAGCGGTTTGAAGCAATGCTTACGAAGTATAGAGGCGGACTTCATTAACGTGTGTAGGTATGAAATTTGAAATTAAAGTCAAACTCCTTTGCGAGAAAAAACATAAAGGAAGAGAAACAGAAGTATTTTTGCATGACGTGGTGAAGATGGCAGAAGGTGAGGCGTTGGAATACCTTCTTGGTGAAGTTACTTTTTGTGACGCAAAAGTTGATCTTTCTTTGCGGCCAATGATACCGCGACCTGAGACGGAGTATTGGGTGAAGCAGGCGATAGAGGAGATGTGGCAGGTAGTAGGTAATAGGCATCAGCTGGCAGAGGAAGTACAGGTACTTGATCTTTTCTCTGGGTCTGGTTGTGTTGGTCTTGCGGTGCTTCGTCATCTACCACAAGCTAAAGTTACTTTTGTTGAAATAGACAAGAAATCAGAAGAGCAAATAGCACGCTCACTTGCTCGTAATAAGGTTAGAGAAGGAAGGGTAGAAATTGTGATACAAGATGTTGTAGAATTTTTGAAGTATGACACTTCATTTCAAAAGTTCGATATCATCTTCGCAGTTCCTCCATATGTTCCACAAAGTATGCATAAGGAAGTTATGGAAGAATTACATGCTGAAGAGCCACTGTTCTTTTTTGATAAAGAAGAGGGGTATTACTATCACTCACAAGTGCTTGCACACGCAAGAAGTATTTTGTATGAAGGCGGGGGGCTGTACCTAGAATTTGATGTCACTCAAAGAGAAAAGATAGAAAAGTTACTAGAAGAGTATGGCTATACCGAGTACTCTTTCTTTAAGGATCCGTATGGTAATGAGTGTGCAGTGAAGGTGTGTATATAATATATTGTGAGGTGTTGTTGTAGATGAGACAGCTTTTGTGGTAGTGTTAACGTCAGTTCTTTAACTCAACAGCGAGGTTTACGTATGAAAGTTCTTCGCAAGGTTGGTTGTACAATTACAGGTCCTAGAAGCAAGAGATGGTCGTCTCAAAATGGTGGTTATGTGCGCGGTTATCGCGTTACCTTCAATCTTGATTGTCTTGTTCCAGAAGTGAGGCAAGATTCTTCTGGAAAACAAAACTTTTCTTTTCCTGTGTATCAAGAGAAAGGACAGTATCGGGTTTTGTTGATGGCAAGCGGTGATGTATATGTGCATATTGATAATAGAATCTGTCACTGTACTCTCGATCGTTTAGGTAAACCAACAGTTTTCACTTACGAACCTGTCCCTTTAGATGCAAGGAGATTGCAAGAAGAACTGAATGGGAAATAATTGATGAATCTTTATGACTGGGGTTGTGACCCCAGTCTTTTGCTTGTAAGAAAAAGCGCCGCAAGCAAAAGCTTGCGGTGCATGTGGGTTGCTGGTCATTGAACTCGCACTTGCTCCAGTACTTCTCCTTGTGAACCAAAGAGAAGGACGCGCACTGATGCGTTCGAAGGAATGACATCGAATTCCTCAGGAAGAGTTTCTTTTTGCAGTGCATCTCGGATGGAGGAGCAAGACGTCCGTACACCGCGTACGAGGTGGAGTTCTTTATAGTGTAGGTGAAAGAGCAGTCTTCTCATTTTTTTGTTCCACAAAAGTTTCGACTAATTTATATTATACCACAGTGTTTTTCATATGTCCAGTCATTTTTGTTGACAAATGTAATCAATTCTGCTAGAATAGTATTTAATTATTTCCCGCTATGGGTATCATCGTGTAGTCAAAGGTGAGTTCTTGACTTTTGTTTGTGATAGCCATAATTTCTCTTATTTTCCAATTTACTCCGTGGAATAAGAGTTAAGGCGTAAATAATCACTATTATCTAAATAACAAAATTAGTTTTTTATGTACACCATTACTACTGGCGGGTCTTCTGATGCACCTGCCCCAAAAGAGGATTTTTCTTTGTCTGCATTTATGCCAAAAGGACGATCCTACACTCCGTCTGCTCCACGATCTTCCTTTGGTGGAAAGCGATCAGGTGGACGTTTCGGTTCTCGTGGAGGTTCTTCTTATCAAGGTGCTCGTAGGTCTTCTTCACGCTTCCCAACATCTAAGCCTTTTAATCCGAAGAAGGGATTTAAAAAAGATTATATTGATGAGAAACTTTTTATTAATAAAGAAGTAACAGTTTCTGAGTCTGTAGAATACACACCAAAGCACGTATTCAAAGATTTTGGTGTTCATGAACTTCTTGCAAAGAATCTTGAATTCAAAGGATTTGAAAAACCATCCCCAATTCAAGATCAGTCAATTCCCGTTGCTCTTACTGGAAAGGATGTGATTGGTATTGCAAGTACCGGAACTGGGAAGACTGCCGCATTTCTTATTCCGCTTATCAATAAGCTTGTTGCTGATAAAGATCACAAAATGATGGTCCTTTGTCCAACTCGAGAGCTTGCATTGCAAGTAGAAAAAGAATTCGTTGAATTCACACGAGGAATGAAACTTTTTTCTGTGTCATGTGTTGGTGGGTCTCCTATTATGCGTCAAATTAAAGAACTTGAACTCGGTGTTCATGCGGTGATTGGTACGCCGGGACGTGTGAAGGATCTCATTGAACGTAATAAGATCAATATGAGTTACTTTGAAAGCATTGTTCTTGATGAAGCTGATCGAATGCTTGATATGGGTTTTATTGACGACATGCGTTTTATTCTTGGTAAAATGCCAAAGCATAAGCAAGGACTCTTTTTTTCAGCAACATTTTCACCAGAAATTAAGCGTCTTTGTAGTGATTTCCTGACAGACCCAATTACGGTTTCTATTAAGACACGCGACACGGCTTCGTCTGTTATGCAGGATGTGATCAGGGTATCAAGTGATATGGATAAGGTGGATGCACTTCATGCACTACTTCTTAAGCCGGAGTATGCCCGCGTTCTTATCTTCCGTGAGATGAAGCGTCACGTTGATGGTCTTGCTGATGAACTTACTAAGCGTGGATTCAAAGTGCTTGCACTTCATGGAGACATGCATAATCGTGAACGAGAGCGAGCAGTGCGAGCACTCTCTATGGGTAAAGTTCAGGCACTTATTGCAACTGATGTTGCTGCACGAGGACTCGATATCGACGATATTTCTCTTGTGGTGAATTACGATATTCCTAATAACTACGAAACTTACATTCATCGCATTGGTCGTACTGGGCGTGGTACTAAGCTTGGTAATGCGTTTACCTTTGTTCCTGCTGGGCGAAGAGGTTAATCGCAAATCAAAGAAGCTTGGCTGTGAGATATTGAGCGCAGCGGTGCGAACGTGCTAATGCGGATAGATGCGGAACTGACGCGGAAGTGATACAGATAAAAAGGTGGTACAAGAAAATCAACATCATAAAGGTGTTGATTTTCTTTTTGTGGGAACTTTTTGTAAAGAAAAGAAATAGAAAAAACCCTGCGCGTGGCAGGGCTTGTCTCTTCTTTGTTTAGTTTTCGTATTCTTTTTCTGGATGACTTGCGTGAGCTTTTCTCTCCTCGCGCAAGCCTCCTTGGAATGCTCTGTGGGCAAGTATGAGCGGTGTCAGCCACCAACCCACCAGCGCATCATAGAGGAACTGCCCCATAACGGTACTTTCTTTCAAGTGAAGAGGAAAGCATTGTAGCATGTTACTGTCTTTATGTCATCTTTTTGTAACAAGACTGTTTTCTTTTTTAGAATATAGTATACTTTTTTTGTTATCAATAATTTTTGTAATCGTAGCTATGGCTCAACTAAAAGAAGGAAACAAAGTTCCGCAAGTACTATTCAAGACACGCGTGCGTGATGAGTCTGTTGGAGGAGAGAATCCGTTCCGCTGGCAAGATCTTAAGACGAATGATATTTTTAAAGGAAAGAACGTGGTAGTGTTTGCGCTCCCTGGAGCATTTACTCCAACATGTTCTTCTACACATCTTCCTGGGTATGAGAAGAACTATAAAGACTTCAAGAAGCTTGGTGTTGATCAAGTGATTTGTCTTTCTGTGAATGATGCGTTTACCATGTTCCAATGGGCTAAGCATCTTAAGGTAAAGAATGTTTTTATGCTTCCTGATGGGAATGCTGATTTTACTAAGAAGATGGGAATGCTTGTGAAGAAAAACAATCTTGGTTTTGGTGATCGTTCATGGAGATATTCCATGCATGTCGTTAATGGTGTTATTAAGAAGATGTTCATCGAAAAAGGATTCAAAGATAACTGTAAGACTGATCCGTTCGATGTGTCTGATGCAAGTACCATGCTTACGTACCTTAAAGGAACAAAGTAACACAAAAGGGAACCACAGATCGCACCATAATATCTTTGGTGCGATTTGTTTTTTAGGGGTGGTTGTGCTTTAATGACGCGAGGTGTTCCAACTTCTTGAGGGGAAGTATCATGAGTCATGTAAAGGTAACAAAGTACATATCAAAAGAAGGTGTTGTAATTAGTATAAAAGTAGCAAAGTCTAGAATCATTTGGGAAGATTCTCCTCGTGATGGATACTATCATGTGGTATGGGAAAGAAAACCGAAGCGATTGCCGAAGGAAGTGACAGGTCTTTTCCGAACAAAGAAGCAAGCAGTGCGTGTTGCTTCCTTACTAAATTCAATGACACGACGCGAGGCAATTTGTCTTGTGAAAGAGCTTTATCAGAAGGGTGGTAATGACCGTTCTGAAGTTATTAGTAAGGAAAGGTCACGCTATACTGGAAGGTCATTTGCTTGGCCTAACTGATGTTGAAAGGGTGATAAGACCTTTCTTGTTGCTTCATCAGGACGATGATCCTGTTTGGTATCGTGCAGAAGGTGATTGTCTTTGTGAAGTGTGTCGACTACCATATCGGCTACATCCTTACTTTGATGAGCGTACAATGCTTGGTTCACCGATTGATCATCGTCTTTGCAACGGGGATGTGGTCCATCTTTAACAAGGGCGCGAGAATGTTTTCTCGCGCCTGTATCATTTTGTATTGTGGTTATTTTTTCTTCCGTAACGATTGCAAAAAGATAGCGATGTGCTTTTCTAACTTTTGACCTGTGTAATTATTGAGGTTACCGCAGATTTTCATTTCAACAAGATCAACACCACAGAACCCAAATACACTATTGCCCCAGAATGCTTTAAGCGGAGTAAAAGGAAAGTGATAAATCCATGATGGTCCACCACAAGTAGCGAAGACCTTCGCACTTTTTCCTTCAAGAAGCTTGTCCCATTTGTTTGGACCTGTGTAGTGATAGGCAACATGAGGCCAGAAAGCGAGCTCTACCCATCTCTTCATAACAGAAGGTGGTGTGCCCCACCAGATTGGATGCACTACAACAATCTCGTGTGCTTTTATAATTTGTTCTTGGAACTTTTTTTGAATCGAAGTTACAGAGAAGTCTTTGAGGTTTTCGAATATGAGTCCAGTATGTGTATTTTCTTTTGCGTAAAGATCGACGATCTCAACGGTATGTCCTTGCTTTCTTTTGGTTTCGGCATAGGTGGACGCAATAGCATGAGTAAGTCCTTTTTTGGAAGGGTGGGCGGTGACAATGAGAATTTGCATAGATACCTATAAGTATATAGAGCTCTCCATAAAGTGACCAGGGGATAGAATATGACGGTCGTATTGTTGAGTTTGTGTCAACAATTACTTTTATAAAAAAATATGCTACTACTAAGGATGGTTTGGTTCTTTGGAGAGTGTGATGACACCAACAACACGTTCGCGTATACGAGGTGCTTTTCTTGGGTGTGCACTTGGTGACGGACTTGGGATGCCGTTTGAGACGATGTCTTCGGATGCAATTAAGAGGCGGTTTGCTCATACTGGGGTGACTGATTTTGCATACCCTGCACAGCAACGCATTATAGCTACCAAAGGCCTTCCTCCTGGCAGTACCACAGATGATTGGCTTCTTACTTCTGCTATCGCACGGAGTTTGGTTGAAAAAAAGGGAATAGATCTGCAGCACCTTGCAGAGTCTCAGTTAAGAGCAATAGAGTCATCTATTTGTAAAGCAGGGGTAACAACAACACAGGGGTTGTATGATGTTCTCTCGGGGGTAAGGAAGCTCGATGAACCTGCTCCTTATTGCCCGGGAGAAGGTGGTGGGAGTGGGGTGATGATGAAAGTTGCTCCGCTAGGGATTTTCTTTGCGCTTACTGATAAGAGGCATGACATAAACTTACCTTTGTACAATACGGTCCGTAGTCTTGGTCAGATGACACACGGTGACCCAACTGCGTGGGTTGCAGCGTTTGTGATTGCTTCTTTCCTTCGATCGATACTCCTTCATCGGTATGAAGTATCACACCATTTTGTTCTTTTTTCTGGAACTAAGCTTGTACAGTATAACCCGGTCGGAGTAAGTGGTGAGGTCGTTCGAGGTCTTGCGACGGTACTTCATTCGTATCAGTTCCTGAAGGAATCCTCTCCAGAGTTGGTACGAGAAAGATTTAAGCCGTTATTTTCCGCACTTGCAACGCTACAGTTTGTCTTTGCGACGTACTTGCGCCATTGTGAACAGAAGAAAAGAGTTACCTCGAATGCTTTTATGGAAGGGGTTCTCGAGGCAGTGAATGCTGGAGGAGATACCGACACAAATGCTTCACTTGTGGGAACACTTCTTGGTACAACCTTTGGTTTTGAAGGTATCCCGGAGGTTTGGAGAAGTGCTGAATTTTTTGAGAAGTACCCACACTTTAAGGAGGCGGTACTGCTTGCAGACTGCTTCTACGAGACTTTTAAGCAACCTGATCGGTGAAGCTAGAAGAAGGAGTTAAGGGAAGAGGGGAGTAGAGATGGCGGAAGCTGCAAAGCAACTTCCGCCATTATTGTTTTTGTCTTGTATAATTGTATCTTTCCATGGGGTGGAAAGGGTCTCCAAAAACCCTTTATATATAAGTCAAAAAGCCATGTTTTTATATCCACAAGATGCTATTTACTTATTTTTGATACCATGATATAATGCACCAGCTATTGACCAACGAGATTGAGTCACGACTACGGGATATAGTGAGAACAAATTATCAGGTAAATTTTGTCCAAGATAGCCACAATCACCAAAGAGGGGTGTTGTGGTGACATTTGTCGTTATGTCAAAAACTACACCAAAAACAAATGTGCGTCCGCAAAAAACATTTGCGAAGTATCGTAAACCACTTACTAAGTTACCTAATCTCGTCGAAAATCAACTTCTTTCCTATAAGGATCTTACCGAAAAGGGAATTGTTGAAATCTTCCGTGAATTCTCACCAATTCAAGATTACTCTGAAAAGAAGTTTGATCTTGAATTCATTTCTTTTGAGCTTTCTGCTCCTAAGTATGACGAAGTATATGCTAAGGAAAATAAACTTACCTATGAAGCACCGCTTCGTGCTCGGGTAAAGTTGAGCAACAAAATTCTTAATACTGTAAAAGAGCAGGAAATCTTCATGGCAGATTTTCCTCTTATGACCGTGCACGGAACCTTCATTATTAACGGTGTGGAACGTGTAGTGGTACCTCAGCTTGCCCGATCATTCGGCGTCTTTTTTGATTCTGAAGAAAATAAAGGGAAGCGTTACTTTGGTGCTAAGATTATTCCTTCACGTGGTGTATGGATTGAACTTGGAACTGAAGCAGAAGGAGGTATTTATGTGCGTGTAGACAAGAAGCGTAAGTTCTCTGCAATTGCTCTTCTTAGAATCTTTGGGTATGCAACAGATGATCAAATCAAAAAAGCATTTGCTCATCACGAAATTGCCGGTCCTCTTATGGCAACACTCGTTGACCGTGACGAAGTAAAGACGGTACATGAAGCATACGTAGAAATGTACAAGCGTCTTCGTGATGGTGATCTCGCTACTCCAGAAAATGCAAAAGAATATATCGACTCAATCGTATCTGCTGAACGATACGATCTTTCTCCTGTTGGACGATTCCGATTCAATAAGCGTTTCGGTAAGTCAATTGACCAGAAGGATAAAGAAGCTCAGCGTCGCACTCTTTCCAAAGAAGATCTTGTTGAGATTATGATTCATATTATCGAGCTCAACAGTAATCCTAATGCAACCGAAGATGATATCGATCACCTAGGATCACGACGTGTTCGTTATGTAGGTGAAATGATGGCAGCAAAGATTCGTACTGGTATGATGCAAATGAAGCGTAATATTCAGGACAAGATGTCTGTGATCGACACCGACACAACACTTCCTATTGCAATCATCAACCAACGCCCTCTTCAGGCGCGTATTAAGGAGTTCTTCACCACGAACCAGCTTTCACAGTTCATGAACCAAGAAAATCTTCTTGCAGAAGTTGAGCACCTTCGTACTCTTTCTGCGCTTGGTCCTGGAGGTCTTACTCGTGAGCGTGCAGGCTTTGAAGTTCGTGACGTACACACCTCTCACTACGGTCGCGTATGTCCAATCCACACTCCAGAAGGTCCAAACATCGGTCTTATTTTGCGTCTTTCTATTTATGCACGCATCAATGACTTCGGTATTATCGAAACCCCTTATGCAAAAGTAAAGAACGGTAAAATCACGAGCGAAATTGTGTACATGAACGCACTTGAAGAAGAGCGTTATGTGATTGCACACGGCGGTAATGAATTCGATGAAGAAGGAAAGCTTGTGAAGAAAGAAATTGAGGTTCGTCGTGCAGGTAACCCAGGTCTTGCACCGCGTGACGAAGTAGAGTTCATCGATGTTGCAACTAATCAGGCGTTTTCTGTTGCGACTTCTATGATTCCATTCCTTGAGCATGATGACGCGACACGTGCACTCATGGGTTCTAACATGCAGAAGCAAGCAGTGCCACTTATGTGTCCTGAAGCTCCACTTGTTGCAACTGGTATGGAAGCAGTTGCTGCAAAGCACATCGGAAGAATGGTAATCGCAGAAGAGGATGGGGAAGTAAAGTTCGTTGATGCGAAGAAGATTGTTATCAAAGCAGATAAGAAGGAGTATACGTACCCACTTATTAACTTTAAGAAACCTAACGACTTTTCAGTGTTCCATCAGCGCCCAATTATTTCTATGGGTGATAAAGTAAAGAAAGGTGATGTACTTGCTGATGCTTCGACCACTAATAATGGACAAGTGTCTCTTGGACATAACATTCGTGTTGCTTTCATGGCATGGAATGGTGCGAACTATGAAGATGCGATTATTCTTTCGGAGCGACTCGTGAAGGAGAGTAAGTTTTCTTCTATTCACATTGAGGAATTTATTTGTAACGTGCGTGATACCAAGCTCGGTGCTGAAGTAACTACTCACGATATTCCAAATGTCGGTGAGAACAAACTTAAGAATCTCGATGAAGACGGTATTATTCGTATTGGTGCAGAAGTTCGCCCAGGAGATATTCTTGTTGGAAAGATTACTCCAAAAGGTGAGACAGAACTTACTCCAGAAGAAAGACTTCTTCGTTCTATCTTCGGTGAGAAGGTGCGTGATGTGAAGGATTCTTCACTTCGTCTTGATCATGGTAAGCGTGGTCGTGTGATTGGAGTTAAGGTCTTCTCTCGTGAACGAGGTGATGCACTTGAAAGTGGTATTATTAAGCGTATTCATATTGAGGTTGCCCAAGTTCGTAACATTTCTGTGGGAGACAAGCTTGCAGGTCGTCACGGTAACAAGGGTGTGATCTCAACCATTCTTCCTGTAGAAGAAATGCCATTTGATGAATCAGGTGAGCCGATTGATATTATCCTTACTCCACTTGGTGTGCCATCACGTATGAACCTAGGTCAGATTCTCGAAATGCATCTTGGCCTTGCAGCACACACACTTGGATATCAAGCGATTGTGCCTTCATTCCAGGGTGCGATGGATACAGAAATTAAGTCCGAGCTTGAACGTGCAGGACTTGATCCAACAGGAACCATGCAACTTTTTGATGGTCGTACTGGTGAGCCATTCAATCAGCGTACTGCGGTCGGTGTGATGTATATTCTCAAACTTCACCACATGGTGGAAGATAAGATTCACATGCGTTCCATCGGTCCTTACTCTCTTATTACTCAACAACCACTTGGTGGAAAGGCACAAGGAGGAGGACAGCGCTTCGGGGAAATGGAAGTATGGGCTCTTGAAGGGTACGGTGCGTCACACATTTTGCGTGAAATGCTTACAGTAAAGTCAGACGATATTGTTGGTCGTTCAGAAGCGTTCGACAGCATTATTAAAGGTGAAGATGTGAAGGAGCCTAATACTCCTGCGTCATTTACCGTGATGCTTAATACACTTCGTGGGCTTGGACTTGATGTGGAGCCACGAAAAAGAATCGAGGTCGAAACTCCACTCATTGGTGAAACATCATTATAAGCTTTGTCACATAATCACAAACAACTATGAAAACAATTGATACAAATAATTTTGACGGTCTTGCGATTAAGGTTGCATCTCCTGAAGCTGTGCGTGCTTGGTCATTTGGTGAAGTGACAAAGCCTGAGACCATTAACTACCGTACCGGACGCTCCGAGCGTTATGGACTCTTCGATGAAAGAATATTCGGTCCAGAAAAAGACTACGAATGTTACTGTGGAAAGTATAAGCGTATTCGTTACAAGGGGATTGTGTGTGAGAAGTGTGGAGTAGAAGTAACGAAGTCCATTGTACGTCGTGAACGAATGGGTCACATCGAGCTTGCGTCTCCTGTTGCTCATATCTGGTTCCTTCGTACTGTGCCTTCACGTATTGCACTTATTCTTGCACAGCCAGTGGGGGATGTAGAGAAGGTGGTGTACTTTGCAGGGTATGTTGTGAAGACAGTGAACGAAGCCGCAAAAGAAGAAATTCTCTCTAATCTCGACAGTGAATTCAAGGCAAAGATTAAATCAGCAACTGATGAAAAGACACAAGACAAACTTCGTGATCTTCTTGTAGCAACAAAGAAAGAAATTGCAGAAATCAAGCCTAATAAGATTTTTGACGAGCTTACCTATCATCGTTTTGCGATGAAGTATGGTACATGTTTTGAGGCAGGCATCGGAGCTGAAGCTATCTATGATATTTTCAAGACAATGGATCTTAAGAAGATTGAAGGAGAAATCGTGCTTCAACTCGAGAAAGCAGGAGCGCTTGAACGCGAAAAAGCTGAGAAGCGTCTCTCACTTGTTCGTGCATTCCAAAACGCTGATGTTTATGACAGTTATCCCTGTGATTCCTCCTGGAATCCGTCCGATGGTTGCACTTGAAGGTGGACGTTATGCAGCATCAGATGTGAACGATCTTTATCGTCGAGTGATTAACCGTAACAACCGCTTGAAGAAGCTTATGGAAATTGGTGCACCAGATGTGATCCTTCGTAACGAGAAGCGTATTCTTCAGGAAGCAGTTGATGCACTCATTGATAACTCAGCTCGTCATGGACAGGATGCTGTTA
>CAYUDN010000010.1:0-26649 GCA_964443675.1 uncultured Candidatus Saccharibacteria bacterium
AAGGTACACCTTTATCAATTATACATCATAATAACAACAAAGTCAAGGTCTTTGTAAACCCTTAATTACTAAAATTTTTAGAGATTCTCATAAAAAAGAAATCCCGGATCGTTGTCGATCCGGGACCTACTCATTGCGTCTTAGTATTTAGACGCCACGAACTCCAGCAAGTTCAAGGAACTTGTTCTGAGCATCCTTCTCTGCTTGCAAGAATGCCTCACCAGATTCACGCAGAATTTCTTGCGCCTGTTGGCGCTTTTCTGCGTTAACTCCTTCGAGTTCGAGGAGTTTCTGTTGAACGCCTTGCATCTTGTCAAGGAGACCCTTCAAGCGTTCTGCGTCACTGAGTGCTTCACCCTGCTGAGTCTTGGCTTCGATAAGCACCGTGCCAAGAAGTTCTTGGGCTTGTTCCTCCGCCGTACGGGCTTGATCCTTCACCATCTCTGCGAGACTGTTGGCATTCCTCAGTTCATTGAGTGCCACCAGTTGCAAAGCGCTGGTTTTCAGATCAGGGATTGTATCGGTCATCACCAGTTGAAGGTTCGAAAGAACAATCTGCCCCGCTTCCTTGATGCCCTGGTTCTGCTTGGTACGAAGCGTTGCTGCCTTCACGAAGGCATTACACTTCGACACCAGCGCCACCTCAAAGGCAATGATCAAGTTCTTGACCTTGGAGAGATCCGCGATCGCAATGGGATCAGGATCCTTAGGCAACTGATTCACAAGCTCCTGATAATCGTGGTACATACGGACAAGTGCCTGTTCACCAGCGATAATCTCGTTGCGAAGCTCTTTGATCAACTTCATGTTGGAAGCCTGCAGGACATCAATACCCGCCTCACGATCAATCACTTCCCGCTGACACTGAGCAACACGTCGCTCCAACTTGTCGAAAAGATCAAGCAAGCTTTTCCTGCTTGCAATAAGAACTTCCGCGGCGACCACATGAGTTCCCACAACCGGTGCAGAACGAAGCATTTTCCTGAAAAATCCAACTTCTTCAGTTGCTGTCGGTGTAGGCTTCAGCTTCTCTGCAGTCTCCTTGACGATACCCACTGCAAGAGCAAGCTCTTGTGCAATGAAGTCGTACATACGAGCCTGACCAACTGTTGCACCTCGCAACATTTGATCGAGACTGTCAGCGTACCTCTTCTGAATAGGGAATCCGAATTGAGTCACCGCAGTTTCGTTGTCGATGACAAGCGCTTTCGTGCGAGCATCGATCCAGGCAATGTCTTCAGCAGTGAGAGACGTGAGACTGATCAATGTCCCCGGTCGAGTCACCCTACTGATAATGTTCAGAGGGAATTCCGGATGCACCACCACTGCGGTGCTTGTAGTAGCACTCGCCAAAGGGTCGGCAACAGGAACCAACTCTCCTGCAAGAGGGTCAATGACTGGAGCAATAGTGTTCGTATCGTTCATGATGGATTACCTTTCAATCAAGTTGAGTTGGTCGGAACAGAAAATCAATCATCACTGGACAGATCGCCAGAATCAGACCCACCAGAACCAGAAGCAAGATCGAAAATATCTTCCAACAAACTGGAACCTGAGGAAGAAGACGAGTCTCTTTGGTCACGAAGAGAGCTCCCACAATAGGAGCAGCGCTCGTTGCGATCACTGTTTTCTTTATTACACTTCGGACAACGGATCATGTTGGCACTCCTTTAGATCTTCGCATCAATGATGCGAGAAAGTGAAGTTGCGTGAATCTGTGCATCTTGCGCATCGTGTTCACGGCACTTTTTCAGAACATCATCGAAACTTCCGAGAATCTTCTGGAGAGTAGCTTCTGTTGCTTTCACAGCATCAGGATCAACTTCTCCCTGACAGATCTTCTCGCGATCCAAAACCACCTCCTTGGCATGGCCAAGATTGTAGTCGAAGAACGACCTCACCAGTCGAAGGTACTTTTCCGGGTCACTTGCGACCAGACTTACCACTTCTTCTGCTTTGATCGCAATAGAAGCAACAAGATGACCGACTGGACCAGGAAGTCTCTTCGAACATTTAGCAATCACATCGATCTCACCACGAGCAGTATAGGCAAGCGCCTTCACTTCCATAGTGACACCAACGGAACCAACCACCTGCGAAGCAGAAACTCCTACTTGCACAGCAGCTCTTGTCACACTGTCCCCGATTCCCATACACTCTCCTTGAGCAATGAGTTGTTAAAGAACCGTCTAGCATATTTAGCAGACAGACCGAAAGCATTATAACATAAATATATATAAAGTCAAATCTCCAAAAAATAGCTCACTGAAGCGGGTTTTATTTCTACCACAACTTCATTCTAATTGAGTTCTCTAACTTTTTTGAATGGATAAAGCGTTAGAGATGGTCCCACACTATTACCTCTTTACTATGTACGAGCAAGAGATGAACGGGTAAGGAACAGGTAAGTGATTCTCAATAACCACACCGTTAAAAGAAGCGATACCGTAACAAATAAAACAAGGAGAACAGTAATCTCTTTTGCAACAACAAGATACACACTGTACGCTCCAAGACCACTATAAAGAAGTGCAAGCGCGGTGAAGAGAAGTCCTGGAATACTCGTTGCGATGATTTCTGGATCGTCGGTTTCATCATTAGGGAAGAATGTTCCAAGAGTAAAAGCAAGTGTCACAACCCCAAGCGTTCCCGCCATAAGCACAAGCATAATTGAAGTAAAAGAAAGAAATGGAATATGAAGAATGCGACCATTCACATATTCTGTAATAAGAAGCACGACACCGAACAAGACCACGAAGAAGCTATACTTCCCAAAGAGCTGCTTCACTTTACTCACCGGCGCAGAACCAAGGATCCATGAAGTCTTTTTCTCAACACTTGCAGCAGTGAATACAAATCTAAGCGCAAACGCCGCCATGAAAAATAATGCGACGAGTGTTTCTACTGACCAGATCACCTGCATACGATCAAGGAGATTTTCTTGGTACGCCCGCGCGTTACGAGACGACACTGTTGTTGCAAGCACTTGTGCAACCCATACTGCAATCAAAAACAAAAACCATGCTAGCCCTTTCATGTCTCGTGTGAAGAGGAGTAGCTCTTTTGTAAAAAGTGCTCTTGAGAGACTTCCTCCGAAGCGGTATCCTTTCTTTACTTTAGTTACACCATTACTCCCGTTACTATTTTCTTGAAATGTAACCCACAAAGACTCAAACCATGATCTTGTTACAAAAAAGAGCGCTGAGGTAACCAGAGCCATCAAGAAAAGTACAAAAAGATACTTCATCATATCTCCAGTACCTTTTCCTTGCCATGCGATAAGCAGTAATGCAAATGGATGTGTCGGCAATAACATGAAGTGATCACCGACAACATGAAGTGATGCCACGGTATCAACATCTTCTGCGCGGAATACTTTGACTAGATCAACATGTCTGACCGACCTCCAAATACCACACACACCACCAGCAACAAAAAGAAAAAGAGCAACAATGAACTCTCGCATTCTAAGCGGACGATGGAACCATTTTTTTATAACAGCAAGAAAGAGTCTACCAACCACCACAAGCCAAGTAAGAGTGAACGCAACCACCACAAGCAAAAAGAACCCCATTCCTATACATGGCACCAGAAGACTAAGAAGAGGCACTTGGTATACCCTCCCCACCGCAAGAAGTGCAGGGACACACATCACAAAAAGTGGCACCGCGGCCCCCGCCAAACTTCGCATGAACACCCTCTCAAGAAGTACAAGAGATGATGGAGAACTCATCACGAATGTATCCCCTTCCCCTCTAAAAAGAGAGAACACTCCAGAGATAAGCACACTTATCACCATTAACAGTAACAATACTGCGAGGAACATTTCGTAGATAAAAAGAGTAAGGGGTCCTCTCATATCATCTTCGATAATCACCCCAAGATAACGAAAAGAAATACTAAAGAAAGAATAGATACCGATCGAAACCAATAAAAATATACACAAGAAAAGTGCGCTTGTAATACTCTTCGCAATCATTCTTGTCGCAAAGTAACGCTTTATTTTTTGTAATTCAAAAGAAAGAAGGAGTGAAAGCATACTACGCTACGTACTAGTTGCAAAGTGTTCGTACACTTCTTGCAACGATGCAGATGATGGGAGCGACGCCTGAGCGCGTAACTCTTCAAGTGTTCCGACTGCAATTAATTCCCCGTGCTTCAAAAATCCAATGCGATCTGCAATTTCTTCAGCAACAGCAAGCGTATGCGTGACAAGAAGCACCGCACCACCTGAACGTGCGAATTCAACAAAAAGGTCTTTTGCGATTTCTGCACCAATTGGATCAAGACCCACGATCGGCTCGTCAACAAGAAGTAACTTTGGTGCATGAGAAAGTGCTGCAGTAATACTGAACTTCTGCTTGTTACCTCGAGAAAATGACTCAAAATATTCATGCATCGTATCGGTAAGCTCAAAACGTGTAAGATACTTTTCAAAATGCTTCCTGCGAATAGATTCTGGAATCCCATAGAGTGCGAGCGTAAAGTGTAGGAACTCTTCTCCGGTCATCTTCGACCACACCGACGGTTCATCGGGAATATAACCAATAAGAGATTTTGCCTTTTGGGTTTCTTTTTCAATATCGTGACCACCTACTACAACCTTACCAGAGGTTGGCGCAAGAAGCCCTGTTACAGTCTTTACAAGAGTACTCTTACCAGAACTATTAGGACCGATGAGTGCGAATATTTCTCCTTCTTTAAGAGTAAGCGTAATATTAGTAAGTGCCTTTTTGTTACCGAATTGTTTAGTGAGGTGTGTAATAGTAAGCATAGAATATACAAGCAGTATACTACATACCCTCTTCAAGATGAGAGGAATAACAGTACGATTACCCTCACCACTCCCTTTTACTAATCCCCACCTATTCATCAAAAAGAAAAGAGAGCAGGTGATATACTTCACACATATGAAAAAGCAACTTCTTCTTTTTGTTGTGTGTGTATTCTGTGTCACCAATACTGTTTCTGCATTATCAACTGTATACGTGAACAATACTTATACAAGCACAAGCACTGAAGGCAAAGTGCTTGGTGTTGATGTATTCAGAACAATTCAAGAAGCAGTAAAAGCAGTTGACGATGGCGGCACTGTGTACGTATCCACAGGGCTCTACAACGAACCAGTACTTATTACCAAATCCGTCTCTATTATCGGAGGTCTTCAAGAAGTCAAAGTCGGCGCGAATCCTAATGCGCCAGTTGTTAACGGAGGAAGTGCGGTGAGCACCATCACCATAGACGGTATCACTAAACCTATTGACGTCACCATTCGTAACCTTATTATCTCTAAAGGTAAATATGGCATCTCGGCACTGTATAATGCAAAAGTAGAAATCTCCCATAACACCATTAACCGCTATGCAAAGAACGGTATCACTTTTGGTTCAGTACTTCTCCCTGGTGGAGGCAACAAAATAAGTGGCACGATTAGTAACAATGAAGTTATTGGGCTCGGTCCAACCAAAACACTCGCACAGAATGGTATTCAAATTTCAAAAGGTAACACTGCGATCATCACTGGTAACAAGATTCATGACAACACCTTCTCCATCCCAGGCACCAAGTGGGCAACGGGTATTCTCATACATGAAAGTGATGGTGTGACTATTTCTAACAACACTCTTTTCTCTAACCAGCTCGGCATCAATCTCATTCAATCAGACGCAACTACTGTTGCCAACAACACCATCAACGGAACTATTTTCTCCAAAGCAGGAATTATGGTCAAGAACTATGACACTGATACACCTCGACAAGTAATAGGTAACACCATTAAACACAACACTCTTATTGGTGGCCTCGTAGGTATCTGGTCAAGCTATGCAGATGGTAACAAATATCTCAACAACAACATTTCTAAAAATGTGCATAATGGTATTTATCTCTGGAATAGTAACAATAATACTCTTTCTGGTAATACGGTTTCTGCGGTGCACAGAAGAGCAGATTTTGGTGGGATCGGCATTGAACTTGATGACGATAGCACTACTAACAACAAGAGTACATCTACCTCAGGCTCACAAAACAACACCATCACTAATAACACTATTACCGAAAGTGATACGAGCTTCCTTCTTTCCAAAAATTCTAAAAATAATAAGTTCAACAATAATCGCTTTAATGGTTCTATTGTCGCACCAGAGAAGAGAGTGAAGTAAACACTTTTGCTTAATCAAAAAACTCTCAAAACTTTAACCAAAAAAACAAAAAGAAAACCCTAAACCTGCATCGTCCCGATGTTAGTTTAAGGTTTTCAGAGACCTGTTCAAAAAAGATTCTACAGACGCATCGCCTGTCGTTGCTCTTCGTTTGGCAAACGATCTTTCATCGAAACAAAGAACTCCTTAATTGCTTCACGGTGATCGAGATAACGCTTCTCTTCAAAAAGTGCATTCACTGCAGCAAGAAGATCATCCTCTGAGACCCCGCTTAGCTTACCAGTGATCCGATCTCGACGTTCAGCAAGAAGAACAGCATCTTGCACCAGTCTGGTAAACATCGCCCCATTAGCGATATGACCAAGAGTAAAATATTCTTGTCCATCCTTAAGGGTGAGAGGCTCATCAAGAAGACGGCGCTTTGGATCATAGAATGCGTCAGCAGTAACACGTGCAAGGATCTCTTTTGAAGAGCCGTTTTGATCAACTGGATAACGAGCAAGATTGTTAGCAATGATACGTTCAGCACTTGCGCGTGTCGGACGACCAATAAAAATCTGTCGATCAATGCGACCATCACGTATGACTGCAGGATCAAGAGTATCAACCCGATTAGTCATCAGTAACACAAACGCAGTCGAGTTATTCATGAGCCCAAGAAATGTGGGGATGACGGTCTTTTCCATGTTAACGCCATGAGTATCGCCACGACGTGTAAGCAGTGCCTCACACTCATCAAATGCAAGCGTTGCCGGGTGACCATGTTCCTCGAAGTAACGATCTCCTTCTTCGAAAAAGTCTCGAATACCTCGTTCTGTCTCACCGACATACTTGTCAAGAAAATCTGGCCCTTTCACATAGAAGTAACCACTTTCTGATGCACTCTTCCCGTAGCGTGTTGCCATACGATGTGCAATTGCTTCACCGAACATCGTTTTGCCACATCCAGGAGGTCCATAAAGAAGAGCACCTTTAGTTCGTGGTCTTCCGTAATGACGAGACACCGCGTCAGATGTTGGATCAAAATCAATCACCTCTTTCAAAATACGCACAACATCATCTTGACCGACAATGTCATCAAAAGAATTCTTCGGAGACTGTTTCAAAACAAACTGTTGTGAATTCTTTGGAAGAGTTCCCACAACCACAAGCTGCATTTCGTCAAGAACAACACGATCACCTCTTGAGAGGTTTTCAGAATATCCAGAACGAACACTACGAGTGGTGCCCGCGATCTCTACCGAAACCATTTCTTCTGAGAGAACTTCGCGCACTATTGCAACCGGACCGAGAGACACACTACCAGCAAGACCGATAATTTGATTCTGCTGATTCAATCGTACAGACATGCCACTGGTAAGCTTTACCCCTTGTGGACAAATCGCTTCAATAACACGTTTGCCGGTAGAAATTCGTGCCATCTGAACACTCTTCCCTTCACCGGTTCGATATTCAAAACAATCAAGAACATCACCAAGAACATGCGCTCCAAAAGTAAGACGATAAAGATGTGAAAGCAAATCGTCATACTTTGTCCCTTCTGGGGCACCTGTTTTATAGGGTGCATCAGGATCTTGACTAAGAGACTTTTCAAGTTCTGCAGCTTTTCTGCTGATATGTTGAGTAACTATTCCTCTTGCCCCAGCAAGAAAGTCAAGAACATGAGAACTAAACTCTTTTTCTTTTGACATTGTGAATACTCCTTCACTAAAGAAAAAAACAATGAACATTTTTACAAACCAAAAAACCACTTTTACTCTAACATAAAAAAACAAAAAGTCAATTAAAAAGTCCCCAGCGTACTGCTGGAGACTTTGTGAAGTTTTGCAACTAAAGAACTAAAAGAACTACTTTTTGCCTGATGTTGCAAGAAGAGCATCCTCCACCATTCCAACAAGGCGATGGAACTCTGGCATCTTTTTAGTTTCTCGCGTGCGGTTAAACGGCAATGTTGCTTGAATATGATAAGCAATCTTACCGATCCGCGGATCCAAAACATAGATATCATCACCAAGGAATACAGCCTCACGCTCGTCATGCGTAACAAACACGACAGTGGTACGAAACGTCTCCCACAAATCAGCAAGGAGTATCTGCATTTCATGTCGTGTAGCACTATCAAGCGCACCAAACGGCTCATCCATGAGCACAATTCCTGAATTTGCAATAAGGCTACGCGCGATTGCTACACGCTGAAGCTGTCCACCAGAGAGAGTAGGAGACTGGGCATACTTATACTCATGCCCTTTAAGTCCAACTTTTTCAATCATCTCCATAGCCTTTTCACGCCGACTCTTCTTTGGTATTCCTCTAATTTCGAGAGGAAACTCAACATTCTCAAGAACAGTTCTCCAAGGGAATGAAGAATAATCCTGGAAGACCGTGGCAATCGCTTCTTTCGAACGAGGTTTGCCATTAATCTCTACGGTCCCCTCTGTTGGTTCTTGAAGTCCAGTGATATAACGAAGAAGTGTTGATTTTCCACTTCCAGAAATACCCATAAGCACAACAAACTGACCTTGGTTTGGTTTGTCTTCAATAAGGAGATCACAGCCATTAAGCACAGTCTTGTCACCATAGCGTTGCGTGATTCCACGCATCTCGATGACTACCGGGAGACCAGTTTTTTCGAACTTGACCATCTTTAGCTTCCCTTCTTATACGGAAAAAGCCAGTTACCAATGATTCGAAACATCGCTGCCTGACAGAATCCGATGAACATAAGGATAAACAAGACTGCAAACATCATATCGTGTCGATGCATGCGATCGGTCTTAAAAATCATTGACCCCATCCCGCCTGCATTACTGTTGATAAGTTCCACTATAATGATGTACGTCCAAGAAATACCTACCATCACCGACATACTTCCCCACACGCGACCAAATGTATCAGGCACATACACCTTAAATACCTTCTGCATTGCAGATGCGCCAAGCGTTTGTGCAGTATTAAGATATACCTTCTTTGTCTCAAGCACACCCTGACACGTGACTGGTACAAGATAAATAATGAGCGCGAAGGTGAGAAAGCTCACCTTCATAACATCACCAATACCGAAAAGACCAATAAAAAGGATTGTTACAGCTGACAGTGGCAGGTATGGCAAACCTCCAAGAAGAAACGCTGAAAGTCCACGAATAAGCGGACTCAATCCGAGCACCATACCTAACGGAAATGCAACTGCAAGCGCAACAGCATAACTCATAAGGTTGAGCTTGAATGAATACCATACATTCTTGAAAAGGTGTAACCCAAACACCTCCGGAACCGACGTAATAACTGCAAAAGAGCCTGGAATGTATTTGCTTTCAAACACCCCAAAACGTATGATCAACTCCCACCCTAGAATCAGCAATACGATTCCTAGTAGACCAAGGAAAATTCCATTTCTTCGACTAAGCTCTCCTCCAAGAGTAAACAACTCTTTCATGATTTCCCTTTCAGAAAAATGGGGCCCTTCGTGAGAAGGGCCCCGGTTTGGAACTACCGACCAGGGTCGGTAAATTACTTGACAAGTGCAAACTCTGTGCGACGATTCTGCGCAAAGCAGCTTTCCGTCATCTCCACACAGAGTGGCTTGTTCGGGCCGTTGCCGACCACAATAAGCCGATTTGCTGCGACTCCAAGTGAACGGAGATACGCCGCAACTGCCTGACCACGTTTTTCAGAAAGTGCCACGTTTACCGCAACACTACCGCGAGCATCGGTGTTACCCTCGACACGAATGAGAACACCTTGTGAGGCCATAGCGTCAGGGACAAACCCGCGCGCAATGACCGCCTTAGCCTCATCACTGAGAATAGCCGACCCCGTCTCAAACGAGACAGAAAGTGACTTGCTCGCAATAGCAGGAGCCGTCGTCGGGCTTGCAACCTTAGGCAGTTCAACACCACCTTCAGCGGCATCCTGTGGTCCACGCATCTTGAGTCCAGACACGATACTCAGATCTGAGTAGCGCCGCCACTGCGGAACACTCGGAACCAAGTCGGTGTGACCGTATTCACGATAGAGCATTGCACTTTGCGTGAACAATGCATCTGCAGAAACAAGACCGCCGGTATCAAGACCGAAGAATTGCCGATTGTCACCAATCGTCGTAAGGCGGACACGATTGATCATCGACTCCGCCTCGTCCGGTGGGACACCATAGCCTACAACCAGGATCTTCACCGCTTCTGCCTTTGCAGCAGGATTGGTATTGATCTCAGCGTTGCCATGAAGCCAACCCTCGACAAGATTGATGAGCGCGGCACGATTTGCCTCAAGGTACTCCTTCTTAACGAGGAAACCATCGGCAATGATGTGTGTCGCCTGCTTCGTGCTGACCAGGATCTTCGACCCCGGAACAACCTTCACCGACGCCTCATCTTCAGGTGCCCACGTGACACCCGCTGCAGCACTCCCCGTCTGGAAGACCTTTGCAGCTTCAATGGCACCCTCGGTCGAAATCAACTCGACTTGCCCGGCCTTGATACCGGCCGATGACATCATCCGCAACGCAAAGGTATGGGATGGTGTCGCAAACGGGACAGCCATCTTCTTGCCAATCAAGTCGGACATAGTCCGAATATTGGCCGTAGAGACAATGGAGTCACCACCACGTGACCAGTCAACCTGGAAGATGAAGCGGGGGTTGAGCCCTGCCTTCTCCAGATTTTCAGCTTCAGTCACGAATGCATCGGCAGTCACCCAAAGCAGCTGACATTCGTTGTTCTTCCATGCAGCCCGAGAATCAGGAAACTTGTTGATCTCGGTAAACTTAACCTTCAACCCATACCGCTTCGTGAACTCGGAGTTCGGGTTCGGTTCGAAGCCACGGTTGAAATACTGCCCCCCGGCATAGCCTCCCCAGGTAACAACACAGACATTAATCACATCCTTGTTCCCACCGGAGAAAAGATTTCCGACTGCAGTTGCTGGCGCAGGACCCTTGTTCATCTTCACAGATGAAGAACTCGACGGCAGTACCTGTGGTGCAAACTTCTTCACACCAAGATATCCGATATAGAACAGTCCCATGAACGCTGCCACCCAGATTGCCAACATGACAATCCGGTATGAAGTTGACGTCTTCGGCTTTGTGTCGCCAAAAGTCTCGAGGTTGAACTCTTCCTTGCTCATTACGTATTCTCCTTGAGATTACTTGTTGATGATGTTGGCCCAAGGCATACCGCCCGGGTCGTTCATTGGCGCGATGCGCTGCCAGCTTTCGTGATACGTACCACCATCACGCCCCTGAAGAACGTAGATCTGACGCTTCACACAGCTGAAAATCGCTTGAGCCTTTTGTTGGTTTGCAGGACTCTTCTGTCCGTCAGTGGTGGTTGCGATGACTGTGCGTGTTGAGAGCACCTCCACCGGAACATCACCAAGACTTGCGTACTTAGGGGTACGTTTTCCGAAGAAGCCACCTTTTGGACCAGTGAACATGACATCCTTCACCCGATCAAATCGGTCGAAGCGCACCATGTGAGCACCAGGAATATCGACCGTTTCGAGCCACGGTTGTTTGTATGCACCGTTTGCTACGATTACGTCGATCTCCCCCTTTCGAAGTGCAGTGAGTTGTTGTGCTGTTGTTGCATAGTTCGTGACGTTCGGAAATTTCACTCCAGTCAGATCCTGAATAGTTTGAAATGTCGCAACCGCACCACCAGAAACACCAAAGCGCACACTGTCAGTGAACTGTGAATACAGTTGCAAATTTGGATTAACCGCAACCATGTTCACTTCACCATCGTAGAGCCCGATGACCGTCCTCGCCTTTTTAGCGGACTCAGCATCTTGACCCCCCATCTGCAAACGCCGTGCACGATCGTCTGGATCACCAAGTGCAAAGTCGCAAGAACCCGCAAGAAGCAAGTCCATGTTTTCGACCGCACCGGTTGTCTTCAAACCATTGAGCTGGAGTTCTGGACAGACCCTGTTGAGATCGCGAAGGATTTGCACAAACGCGCCCGTATCGGGTCCACGACACACCGTCATACCTCCCGGATAGGAAGTTTGGGGTTGTGGCGTAGATTGAACAGCAGGACTCACAACCGGAGTTGTAGGTACTGCAGGTGCGGGCACTGGAGCAGTAACAGGCGCAGGTGTTATACTCGTCTGCACGACCGGAACCGGTGCTGTCGCAACCACTTCAGTACTCTTCTGACTCTGTGGCATGAACTTGATCATGCCAAGATATCCCACATAGAGCAACACCATACTCACCACCACCCAGACCGCCAACATAGTGATCTTGTACGAGGTTGATGTCTTTGGCTTTGTGTTACTGAGGTCATCGAAATTAAACCCGTTCTTTCCCATTACAAATTCTCCTTAATATACCTTGAGCTTCCTTTCTTCCGGAGCACCTTCAATAAAATGAAGAGTTGCCCCGGAATCCTTTGGATCAGTGATCGAGCAACCGAGAACGTGCAGGTGCTACAGAATCAACTGCAAGCTCCTTAACGTCAGCGTCAATCGTTCGCATCCTCTCAAGCATGACTTGACGAGCCTGCGCGAGCGAAATTTCGTCGTCCACTTCCATACGTGCAACGAGATGCTTCGCCTGAAGTTCAAGAACTTCGAATACTCCAAATTCTCGACCCATGCTATCCTCGATGAACCGCATGGCAGCTTCGGCATCAGCTTGCTCAGGACTTTCACCCAGAAGGTCACGAAGTTCAGTGTTAAGCTCGTTCATGAGATCGCCCACATCCTTCATAATCTTCATCTTGCGCATGTTCTGCTTGAACTTGCGGAAGGCCTTCCGATTCAAATCCTCCAGCATGCCGACCGCCTCGAGAACCGTCTTGAGTTTGACAACGAACTTTTCGAACTCCGCCTTACTCTGTTGTGCATGAAGTACACGGTCTTCGAGCTCCTCCATGGCTTCCTGGCTCAGATTTGCGCGCGAATCACGAAGTGTTTGCGCCGCATCATCGATGGTATCCTGATGCTTCTTAATGTCATCATTCACCACCTTCAACCGTCCTCCAAGCTTTGCACGAAGGTCCTTTGTGCGCTGCCATTTCTGCCTGAAGAATTCGTAGTAGATTCCTAGACGTTCCATCGGGTAGTTTTCGGTCTGCCAATTCGAGAGTTGGTATGCCCAAATCTCAAACTGCTTCTTCACTGCAGGCGCCAACACAATTGCAAACGCACCGATAGTGAAAGCAGCTCCTCCAAGAAGACCCAAACCTAGAAGGTAAGCACCTCCCATGAATGCGCTCTTGAGGAACGGCGAAAGGAGTGCAAGAACAAGAACAGTTGGTACAGCAACAGATCCAAACTTAACCAACTCTCGCCACTTCTTTTCGATGGCAGGAATCGGCAGGTTGTACTTTGTTGCGAGATCGTTTGTAGACATCGTAGATGCTCCTTATTTCAACCCATTGAGGAGTTGTTCCATTTGTGTTTGCCAGGTCTCCATAAACTGGATCCCTGCATCACACTTTCCTCTGCTTTTCGCAAGCGCGTCTTGTGCAGTTGCAACTTGCAGCTTCAGGGTTCCCATTTGCATCTCAAGTTCTTGAGCCTGTCGAATGAGAGCCTGACGCTGTTCTTCAAGTTGTGCAAATTGTTGCAATGGAGTAGCAACATTTCGCGCCTCTTCTTCAGAAACTTCAGCGCGGAGTGTTTGCACCATTCCTGCAACCGATTGTTTCAAGCCCGTCAACGCTTGTTGAGCGTCGAACTGCCCTGAAGCACGAAGCTGTTTTGCTGTAATGCTTAGCCTCTTTTGAAAATCAGGCACATCATCAACAATTACTGCAGCTGCATCAAGAAGCTTCTTGAGATGAGGCACTTGACGTGCCACCTCATCAACAAAAGCTTGCTTAGTTGAGTCTGTAAGACTGTTTGCGTTAGGTGCAACCAAAGCAGGTTGAACAAACGAAACAGGGACAGTTGAAACAACAGGCTGAGTTACCCCTTTAGAAGTTCCTTCTTTAGAAGGTTCTTGCTCAGCTCCGCCGAAAGCAGCAGAGAGACCATCTTCTTTCCATCGCTCAAGAAATGACTTGACCACTTCTTTTCCTTTCAATACTTGATTCATCTTCTGGTCGAAAGAAACGGGCTTTATAGGCTCGCCACTTTTCACCAACCTTTCGAAGATCAAAAAGGACTACAGACATTGACCTTGCTGGCCACGAATCTTCACGCCACACATTTAAGCGAGACGAGAGAGAAAACGTAACATCGCCATCAATACCTTCCACTTTTGCAAAAGCGTAAGGGCTTGAACTTCTTACAACACCAGTCACTTCTGCAATACGACCTTTGTCTTCCTGTCTTTCTGGGTTCACATGAAAGCTCCTTTCTTGTCAGGAAACGTAAAAACATTGAGATTGACAATGATCAACCATTCCTATCGACTAACTATCTTAAGACAATTTAATCGATTCTGAAAAAAACCTACCATATATAAATATTAATGTCAAGTTGACATTACATAGTCAACAATGTCTCTTTACTACGGGTTTCCAAGACCTTTATCCCCTTTGTACACATTGCTCGTTTTTCAATTTCTATCATCGTATAAAAATAACTATATCCCCTTCTTCCACTCACTTACAAGCATTCCATAGATAAGCCCATCAACATAGCTCCCATCTTCCCTCTTGTGATCTTCTCGCACCGTTCCTTCATGTTTGAAAGAAAGTCTCTCCGCTACCGCCTTACTTCGTAAATTATCTGCTGCACACCTAATCTGTATGCGGTGAAGGTTAAGCTCTCCGAATCCGTACTCCATTATCTTCTTCACACAAGAAGTCATAATTCCTTTGCCGGCCGAATCCTTATCCAACCAATATCCGACCTCACCCCAATTATTCGTCTTGTTGATGGTATGGAACCCCATTGATCCAACCCACCTCCCATCATGGAATACTCCTAGATCAAGTGACTTACCTTCTTTGTATTCCTTCTGACATTTTTCGATGAATGCTTTTATATCTTCCGAAGACAGTGTTGTATCAACCCACGGGAACCACTTTCTGAATTCCTCTCTATTGTTCTCCACAAGCAAAAAGAAATCTTCCGCAACACCAACATCACGTAAAATCAGGGTTGTCTTTTCATCAACCTGCAAACTAAACGTAGGTACATCTTGCTCCATACTTTGATGATAGCAGGTATTTATAAAAAAAGGAAAAGCCGGTCAAACAATGTGACCGGCTTCTTACATGGTCAGAAGACTCTATTACGCAGCCTTCTTATAAGAGTGAAGAACTTGTGTATGAGCTTTACCTTGCCCGTAAGGAAGACGACCGTGGACTTCACGCATCATGCTGAGCTTCCACTGGACCGCTTCACTCAAAGACCAGAATGGACCTCCGTGCAGACTGTCCGAGAAAAACTTCGTCTTTCCAAAACACCTCACCTGCCAACCTTTGGTACTACGACACTCAATGCGCTGGACATTTGGTGGTACGATGTAGGTCGTGTTCTCGATACGAACACGACGGGTATTCAAAGCAATGTTCATTACAGGCATAAAGCCCTCCTTCTAACACTAAAGCTGCGACGCTGCAACCAAAATAAATACTACACAAACATTGACACTATGTCAAATACATGTAGATACTACCGGTTAGACCTAGCGACTTTTTGTTTTAAAAGAGGTTTTTAGTGAAAACTATTCAGTGAGCTGTAGTGGACGAAGTTAGAACTGAACTCATTAAATCACCAGTACTTCCATATATTCCAAACCTCTTGCAACTAAAGGATTTAGTAAGATAGCACACTCCGTTTAATCACTTGAGGGGGTGTCCGGGGGATTCACCTCCTTCACCCATTCACCTACCCCGTCATACAATTCAACCTTCTAATCAAATTAACTAATGACGCTCACATCTAATCCGGTACACGCAAGTACTGTGGCAACTTTTTCACAATCTTCCTTAGGACCTTTAAAGACTGAAACCTGACCAAACATCTGAGCTGTCTCTGCATACCTTACAGCAGTTGTAAGATCACACTTAATAGCAAGCTCTATCATTTCTACGGCATCAGCATACGTATGACAATTGCAATCAAAGAGAATAACCTCACTTTCCTTCTGAACTACGATCTTACTAATTGTTACCACTTCGTGCTTTGTAGACATTTTTATTCCTGATCTTCAATTCTCCTCCTTCGTTCGTCTAATGTTTCTCCTTGATAAACCCAGAATGCCGGACCTTGAACAGATTTCCATATACGGCCAGAATTCTTGAGAAGCTTTAATGTTATTTGATTAAGACTACCTGTTTCTCCATTACAAAGTATTTCTCGTTCACTAACCACCCTTGCTGTAATAGTATTATCATAGTAGTACTCTATTGTTTCTCCTGGAGGAATTTGTGCTAAAGAAAAACTAAAGCGTGACCTTCTTTCTTTTGCAATCTCAACCGCATTCTTTTCTTCAACACCTTCAAACTCGTCAGTCACAGGTGTAACATCTTTCTTTTGTAGTAATTTAAGAATCGATACAACTCTTTCTGGGTTCAATCTAAAAAATTCTTTTTTAGGATTAATTCTGTGATCAAGAAATGCATCATGTAGTGATTTTTCGACTTCTCTCATGTTTTCTACCTCACACGCAAAATACACCTCAAAAGGAAGTGGTACAGATGTTTGCCGGCTAAGTTCCTTGACTCTTTCTTCAAGTCTTTCATCAGTCATACCAATCTTAATAAGATCAGGTAGTGCTTCATTAGTTAGAATATAAACGATTTGTGCCATATTGTCTTACCATTCTAACATAGACAATGTAAAATAATTTTATCTACTTCTCCATTTTTGAATACACTGATTCAAAGAATGATTTTATTTCATCAAGCGTATCAACCTCTTTCCAGTTCTCTTTAGTCATTGATTTGAATATTTCAATATTTTTACCATTCTTTAAACCGTTCATCCCAGAAGCAGATAACAGCTCTTCTACATCAGTATCATTATTAATAACTACATCTACTGTATCAAACCTAGTATCATAGCCACCCTTTGAGTAACATTCCTTAATTTTTACAGGATGGCAATAATTTTCAATTTCTCGTTTTGAAAGTTCGTAAAATATCGCACCATCAACGCCACATCTTGTTTTAATTTTTGTTTTTGATTTGTCCTTTATTTTCTTATCAGAAGCACCGTGATCACCATCAACTAAAACAGCATAACTTCTACCGTTAACTTGTTTGAATAAATCAAGTTCTGCATAATTAACCAAGGATGACCCTCCTCCTATCAGGACAGAAACACCATCAGCATCAAGATCCTTATCTAGAATTGTTTTTGCTGTGATTTTTAGAAAATGTACATCGTCCCTACCCTCAACAAAAATAAAAAACTTTGATTTCAAAAGGTTATAATCTGGTTTTATTCCTAGTTCATGAATGATTTTTTGAACAATATCTTCCGATCCTTTTTCATAGTTTGATACCCCAGAAATATCTTTAGTGACTAGAATCGAATTATCTCCGCTGGTTGCTCCAGCAAAAATAGGAGAATGTGTTGTTAGGAAAAACTGAGAATTTTTAGAAATACCTAAAATCGACTGAAGTAAATCTTCTTGAGCTTGAGGGTGTAAATAAGTCTCAGGTTCTTCAATTGCAAAAATTTTGTTTTTTGAGGTCTTTTTACTTGCAAGATACTCGAAATAAGCCACCATTAGAAGTCTTTTAAATCCCGTACCTTTGTGAGAAATAGGAACGTCAAAATTTTGACCATCAAATTCAAGATTAATATCAAACTTTACTAATGATTTACTCCAATTAAATTCTGTTGCAGGATTGAATTGTTTTAGACCAGAGACGTTTTTAGCCATGAACTTTCTAATCTCTTCAAACTCAGTAGCTAGATTACTTTTAAGACTTTCTTCTATTTTGCTGGTAACCTCTTTTTTACTTTCAAAATAATCTGAGATTATTGGTTTAAATTGAGACTGGAAATTAGTTGCCCCAACATCTAAATCCTGTTCAGCGTCAAACAAAGAGTACTCAGGTAAAAAAACAGAGTATTCTTTTTCTATATTTTTTAAGAAATCTCCAAGCAAATGAGTTCGCTCTTCCCTCTCCTCAGAAGATAGAGCATTTTTTATTTGTTCAATTCTAATTAAATTTGTCTTACCTCTTCCTGATTTTTCTGGCACCAGACCAAGTGTGGTAATTATTTGATTCAATTCTTGTTCTTTCTTATTCCAAAGATCTTGAAGATCAGACTTTTTGTAATCATAAGTTTTATAATATGAAGTAGTTTTTATTTTGCCATTTGATAATTCAAACTCTCTTCCAAGTGTCACAAAACCTTCAGAGTCTAAAGCTAAATCATCGATCAAAATTAAAGGATCAAAAGATAACTCAATGACAACATTTTCACTATCTAACTTACCTTTAAAAATATCTTTACCATCAATCTTTTCATCAAAGAAAGACTGGAGGGCTTTTAATATAGTGGACTTTCCGGAATCATTTTTACCAACAAAAGTATTAATATCTGAAATAGATAACTTATTAAGAGCTTTAATCCCCCTAAAATTTTTTATTGTGATCTCTCTTAATTTCATTGCTATTAGATTTTATTTAATGAAAATCCATTCTATGATTTTAACCAAAGACTACTCACTTCTTCGTTAATGTTTTTCTTATTTAATGATATTTTATCTAATAACTCAATATTTTCATTTTGAAGACTGGTAATTTTTTTAACAATTTTTTTAAGATTTTCATTTTTTGGCAAAGGAATCTGGATTGATAAAAATATATCCTTTGGAACAACCCTGCGCCTGTTAGCGGTCCCCTTCATGGAAAGTTTGTACAAATCTATTGCCTCTTTTGATCTCAATATCTTTTCTAAATACTCGACAGGTATATCATCTCTTTTAATTTTCCAAACATCATAAGCAGGACTAACGGCTGCTAAATCATACTTTGTCTGAAACCCAAGAACACCTTCATCGATAGGGAAACCTACAACTAATTCATTTCTTTTAACAAGTTTATATTTTGAAATATCTATATTTGCAATCCTTTTCTTAAACTTTTCTCCTTGATCTATCAACCCTTTCTCCATAGTAATAGACATGATTGGGATATTTTTATTAACACCAACCTTCTGACTTACTTTTTCAAGAATAGTACCGAGCGCAACCATACCCTCTACCTCAATCAAGCTAGGGTCAACATAATACTCCGGTTTTAGAAAAGCACTAGAGCTAGCTAGTAGCAACTCTTTATTCAAAATAATTCCCTCTTTACTTGGTTTAATATTCTTATCATCTGCTAAAATCTTTTTATATGAAATAATTTTCTTGTAGACAAAATCAACATTTAACTTTGTGTCATGATTTATTTCAAATGATTTGTTTTCTTCTATTGGAGAAATTTTTTGAAATAAAATATTTTTAGTTTTTAAACTTTTATCAATAAGCAAAATTGAAGTTTTAACTTTACTGTACGGCTGAAAAATTCCTGCAGGCAAATCAATTACAGCATATAAACCATTATTTACGAGATCCTTTCTAATTGTGGAAAAATCAAGACCTCTAGTATTCAAAACTCCATCAGGAACAATGATGCCGGCGTGTCCATTTAATTTTAAATGTTCAATAATATAATTTACAAACAACACCTCTGACCTATTTGCTTTCACGCTAAATTTAGAATGTGGCCTTATTCCACCTTTTGGCGTCATAAAAGGAGGGTTAGCAAGAATTACATCGTACTTCTTATTAAGCCAAAGCTTCTCGTTTGTGAGCGTATCATTTTCGGTAATATGAGGGGTTTTGAATCCATGAAGATATAGGTTAACTCTAGCAATCTTTGCCATTCCAGGATCAATGTCTACCCCTTCAATATTATTTGCAAGTATTTGTAATTCTTGTGGAGATAACTTGTCACCATTCTTTATCTGATTGAAAGCCTCAATTAAGAATCCTGCCGTTCCACATGCAGGGTCAAATATAGTTTCATCTTTCTTTGGTTCTACAACTTTTACAATAAACTCAATAATGTGACGAGGCGTTCTAAACTGACCCGCATCTCCTTGACTCCCCATCACCTGAAGCAGATATTCAAAAGCATTACCGAGTTCTTCTGGATGATCATAACTAAACTGATTAATTGTTTCTAAAAATAAAGCTATGGTATCTGCAGCGCGGAAAGGTAAATACGCATCCTTAAAAATATCCCTGAAAAGACCTGGTAACTTTGTTGCTGCGGAAAGTTTATGCAGACCCTCTATATATAAATCTGCCTTATCTTGATTTGAAAGCCTAGAGTCAAATAATTTATGCCAAGCATACTTCTCTAAATCTCCAATAAAAAAGCTAGCTTTACCGCCAGGGACGCTCAAAGCTAATCGATCCTGATCATCCATGAACTTATAAATAAGTGCATTCGTTATTTGATCAACCTGACCTTTAGGATCTGGTATCTTTCCTACAAGAACATCTCGGGCATTTTTTATTTTATTTTTAGTTTCTAATGTAAGCATTTTAATTATTTATTATTTCCAAGAGAACTCAGCCATCTCAGTCTGAAGATATTCTGAAGAATAGCTCTTCACGTCATCAATGGATCCATTCAGTAATCTAATGTCATCAATAGTAAATGATGGATATATTGCTAGCTCCGCAAATCTACCATCATCTATAATTTCTCTAAACTGATTATCTGAAACATATGTCTCGAAAAAATCTTTAAGTAACTCGGCTTTCTGAGGAACAGAAAGATCTATTTGCGGCTTTTCAATATCGATAAACTTTTGGTATTCCTCTATAACCCTCTCCTCTCTAGACTTGAAAGACTTTTGAAGTCCAAGCGCTTTAAGCAACATTTCAGTGAGACTTATCTTTCTGAAAACTTTAAACTCTTTCTCGTACGAACGGCGAATCTTCTCAGCATTCCAATACTCACTTGGCTTATTAAAGACTTCTGCCTTTATGTACTCTTCTAGTCCATCAATCCCTTGATCTTTGTACACGTTCTGAAGAGTCACACTCTCCTTTACCACTCTTTCAAATTGCTGGTGTGGATACAGGTCTCTATCGATACGCATACCCTCTTTGCCGACATTAATAATTGTCTCTGTATGAATTGAATCAACAACATCAGCGTCAATCTTTCCATCTACCGAGGATGTATCTACAACAATATCAACTACGGGTCTCTCTATTTGTTTTCCATTTTTATTAATTGGTAAATCAAGTTTCTTGTCATAATCAAAATCTTTTTCGAAATACTCACAGTTACCGAAAAAGTCTAGTAAGAGGAATTTTTCTTTATCCTTTGTCTCTCCAGTTTCTTGATATACGAATGTATTTTTACGGGTCCCTCTTCCTTTCATCTGAATAAAGTCTGATGGGGAGAACACCGGGCGAAGAAGTGCAATATTCAAAAGATCAGGACAATCATACCCTGTGGTCATCATACCCACTGTGACACATACTCTAGCTTTAGATGTTACATAGTCTGGGTACTTGTCATCTGCAAAAATAGATCTACCTAAAAGTCGATTAGAGGAGAAGCTCTTTGTAAAATCCTGCGCCTCATATACATCACTCGTTACCTGTACAGCAAAGTCACTCTTATACTTATCTCCATATCTTTCTTTTGCAATAACATTTAAAAGATTTGTTACTTTAGATGCATGATTTCTACTTACACAAAAAACAAGAGTCTTTCCAAACTCACCTGTAATAGGATCTAGTAATCCATTCTTAAATATCGTTTCTGCAAACACCCTATTTGTATCCTCATTAAAAAATGATCTTTCGAACTGTCGTGCACCAAAAATAGCTTCATCAGTTCCTCCGTCCTCTTTATCTATTTCAACTGCATACCCCTCTTCAGAAAGTAGCTCTGTTGTTACTTCTGTTCTTGCATCAATAACATAAGGTTGAATAAGAACGTTATCTGCAACACCTTTCTTCAAGTCATATCTAAATGTGGGACTACCATCTTCACAACCAAAAGTAACATAAGTACTTCTAAGGTTACGTGACTCTAGAGCTTTAATATTTTTAGCTCCGAGATCTTTTTGATCAATTCCTTTTAGATAATCTTTAGGTGTAGCAGTTAACCCTAATTTATAACCCAAGAAATATTCGAACACAGCGCGACTATTACCACCAATAGAGCGATGCGCTTCATCTGAAATTACAAGCTCGAAGTCCGAAGGAGAAAAATACTCACGATACTTATTCCCCGCTAATAACGTCTGGATCGTTGATACTACAATTCTTGCGCCTTGCCATTTACCATCCTTAAACTTTTCTACGAAATATTGTCCTTCAAATAAATCCTTGAAAGCATCTACAGCTTGTTGCTCAAGCTCAATACGATCAACTAAGAAAAGAATACGTGACGCATTTCCTGTTCTCAAAAAGAGCTTACATATAGCACCGGCCGTTGTTGTCTTTCCTGTGCCTGTTGCCATTTCAAGAAGGAATCTTGTTTTACCTTGCTTAGCAGAATCCTGTACCGCACGAATAGCATCTACCTGATAGTTTCTTAACTTCTTTTTAGGTGCAAGATACGACTCATCTACGACTTCACCGAAAAGTGTCTCAGGGTGTGGCTTATAACCTGATCTATGTATAAGAGATTCTTGAGACGGAAATTCAGTAATCATTTCTGGGTTACCAAACTCTGTGTCCCATAAATAATGAGAGTTACCGTTAGAAAGAATTACAAATCTAACATTATGACCAATCGCATAATCTCTCGCCTGTTCTTTAGCTGAAAGTGGATGAATAGATTCCTTCTTTGCTTCTAATACACAAAGTGGAAAATTTTTATCATCTAAGAGTAGGTAATCGATGAAACCATTACGAGTATTTTGATAGTCATCACCAACCTCATGAATACTTACACCAGCTTCTAATTGAATATTAGCTCTACCGGCTGAGTCATCTTGAAAACGCCAACCAGAGTCCTCGAGGAGTTTATTTATCTTCACTCTAGCTGAAGCTTCTTTACTAGACATAAAAGTAAAACTATTTTACCATTTTTATAGGTAAAATTAAAGGAAACAAAAACATACGAACTAAATTTAGTTCGTATGTTTTTGTTTTATGTGCGTCAGGTTGGACTCGGTCACGAGTTACTAATTGCGCTAACCATGCTTTGCATGGATTGCTCATAAGTACTCTCGACCCCGCCTCGCTCACTGAAAAGAAGTCGGGAGTACAACTTCTTTTCAGGAACCGCTGCGGCTTTCGAATTCAGACGTACGTGACGCAGGGTCACGTACTCCCGACGCACCAAAATGAAAAAGACGCCTTGATGGCGCTTTTTCATTTTGGTGCGTCGGGCTGGACTCGAACCAGCGGAGCTCTAAGAGCGGGAGATTTACAGTCTCCTGTAATTGCCACTATACGACCGACGCGACAAGATACATTCTATCAAAAAAATCACAGTAAAGCAAAGAGTAAAAACAAAAGCGCTCTCACGAGCGCTTTTGTTTTTTATTGTATTCTATACCTTTACATCCCCTTTCCTTCTACACGAGATTCGTGCATATCTCTACCAGAGAGAGGGCTTGGGATTTTTTTCGGCTTCCTTGCTTCCACAACAAGTTCCCCTTTCTTATCAAGTGACACGTGTGCAATACTACCTTTTGTAAACTTCTTTGTAAGAAGGAGTGTGGCGATCTTGTTAAGAATATTCGTCTGCATGAAGCGCTTGATAGGTCGCGCACCATAATGAGGATCGAATGATTTATCACCAATATGTCGCACCGCTTCATCAGTCACCTCAAGAGTAATTTCTTTTTCAAGAAGACGCTTCGCAAGAAGTGCTACCTGAAGAGAAACGATCGCGGTGATTTCATCCTTAGAAAGAATATCGAAGATAATCGTTTCGTCGAGGCGATTCAAAAACTCTGGCTTGAAGAATTCCTTCACCGCATCCATAACACGATCCTTCACTTGAGTGTATTCAGATCCAGTCTCATGTTGTGCAAAGCCTATCTGTTCCATCTTCTGAATATACTGACTTCCGATATTAGAAGTCATGATGATGATGGTATTCTTGAAGTTGACCACTCGTCCCTTACTATCAGTAAGACGCCCTTCATCAAGCACTTGAAGAAGAAGGTTGAAGACTTCAGGGTGAGCCTTTTCTACTTCATCAAAAAGAATCACTGCGTATGGTCGATGACGTACCGCTTCAGTGAGTTGACCTGACTCATCATATCCCACATATCCTGGAGGTGAACCAATAAGCTTACTGGTACTATGCTTCTCCATATACTCACTCATATCCACCTTGATGAGCGCCTTCTCATCATTGAACATGAACTCTGCAAGAGCCTTCGTAAGTTCCGTCTTACCAACACCAGTTGGACCAAGGAACATAAATGATCCAATAGGTCGAGCAGGATCATTGATTCCTGCACGAGACCTACGCACTGCGCCACTAATCTTCTCGATCGCATCCCTCTGACCAATGACTCGCTTACCAAGCTCTTCTTCCATGCGTGCAAGCTTCTCCTCTTCTTCTTCAAGCATCTTTACGACAGGGATACCTGTCCAACGTGCAACCACAGAAGCGATCTCTTCTTCAGTAACTTCTTCTTTCAAAATACGACGAGTCTTCTGAAGCTTCTTCAATCGCTCGAGTCGATCGTTGAGCTCACGAGTGAGCTCTGGGATTTGACCGTATCTAATCTCCGCAACACGAGTAAGATCTGCACGGAGTTCTGCGTTGTCTGCTTCAGTTCTAAGAGACTCAAGCGACTTCTTGATCTCACTGATCTCACTCACTGTCTTCTTCTCGTTCTTCCACTTAAGTTCAAGCTCGCGAGTTCGCTCTTTGACGTTTGCGATCTCTTCATCAATAAGTGCAATACGCTTCTTGGTCGACTCAATATCTTCCTTATCATCTTCAGTAATGAGCTCTTTAGTGAGCGCTTCCTTCTCAATCTCAAGACGCATAATTTTACGATGTGCATCTTCAAGTACTGGCGGTTTGTTCTCAAGCGCAATACGAAGTGATGATGCAGCTTCATCGATAAGATCAATCGCCTTATCAGGAAGGAATCGTGAGGTAATGTATCGTGTAGAAAGATTCACTGCAGATACAAGTGCGTCATCAGTGATACGTACTCCATGGAAAAGTTCATACTTCTCCTTAAGTCCTCGCAAGATTGCGAGCGCATCTGCTTCGTTTGGTTCTTCTACAAACACAGGTTGGAAACGACGCGCGAGCGCAGGATCCTTCTCGATATGCTTCTGATACTCTTTGAGTGTAGTAGCACCGATCGCACGAAGTTCTCCTCGTGAAAGCGCAGGCTTAAGAAGGTTCGCAGCATCTGCTGATCCTTCTGTTGCTCCTGCTCCTACAATGGTGTGGATTTCATCAATAAAAAGAATGAACTGCCCTTCTGAGCGCTCGATCTCTTTCATGATTGCTTTTAATCGTTCTTCGAACTCACCTCTAAACTTCGTCCCTGCGATAAGAGTACCAAGATCAAGAGAGACAAGCTCCTTCCCTTTCAAACTCTCTGGTACATCACCCTTTGCAATACGGATCGCAAGCCCTTCAACGACTGCAGTCTTACCGGTGCCTGCTTCTCCGATCAAGATCGGATTGTTTTTGGTGCGACGAGACAAGATCTGCATGAGACGCATAATCTCAGTATCACGACCGATCACTGGGTCGAGCTTGTCATGACGAGCAAGATCGGTGAAGTTACGGGTGTACTTCTGGAGTGCTTTGTTTTTCTTTGGACCTTGTGCCTCAGAAATATTCTGCGCACGAAGCTCTTCCAAAATATGATATGCTTGTTCTCTATCAATACGGAAACGAGAGAGGATTTCTCTAATTTGTCCTGTGGTATCTAAAAGCGCAAGGAAGAGATGTTCTGTCGAAACGAACTCATCATTAAGTGACTGCGCAACCTTAAGAGAATACTCAAGAGTCTGTGCAAGTTCAGGAGTAAGATACATCTGATACGACTGACTCATAGTAGCAGAGGCACCAGGTACTTCGATAGCATCAATGATACTGTCGGTAAGATGAATGACGTCGATTTCGAGCTTCTCAAGAATCGCATGCACAAGAGACTCTTCTTGAGTAAGAAGAGCACCCATCAAGTGAAGTGGACTCACCTGATTTTGCCCTCGTTCAATTGCAAGTTCATGTGCCCGACGAATGACTTCTTTGGCTTTGGTGGTGAAATTATTAAATGATGGAGGCATGTAAGTAGTTAATAGTAATTAGTAATTGGTATGTAGTAATTGGTTACAAAAACCACAACATAAAAGAAGGGTTGCACCACAATACCAACATTCATTTCAAAATCATTTCTAATATATACAGTGTAACAGAAAATCAGAGTTCAGACGTGGTGGATAAGCAGTACACAGCAATCATTCCTGGATATCTCTACATTCGCAAATTATAAGAAGATAGTCAACTTGACATTAACTACTTCGTGTTATAGTATGTAGAACGTGGATTCAACCGTCCCCGCACCCCTCAATTAGTACACCTCATTTGTTTCTAAGTGTAGCATG
>CAYUDN010000011.1:0-23914 GCA_964443675.1 uncultured Candidatus Saccharibacteria bacterium
TTTCATGACTCAAGTGTAATTACCTGAGTGTCCTAATTCAAAGGTGCTTCAACGCAACCACAAAAGGAGATCTTGATGATGACCAGAGAAACACTGGAGACGATCGTTGTACAGGCTAATAAATTATTTGATGAACTAGTTGCAAGTTGTCGGGTATATAACATATCTGAAGTTAAAGGGCCCGTCATTGCCACCCTTGTACAAGAGGCGATTCGAAATGAGGAGATACGAAATACTCTTCTTAAGCACAAAGACTCTGAATGAATCTCTTTTTCCGAAGCTAATTAGTTAGACAAGGAGGAGTGACAGAATGCCCCGCGCGCAAGCGTCGGGGCGTTTTTCTTTTCTGTGGTTATGTTTGTTACTAGAAGAATCGCGACGCCGTAGGCGTCGCGCTTCTTCTTTCTTTCTCTTCTGTAACATTCCGCGACTATCCGCGTTTCGTCCTCACCTATCCGTGTATATATGGTCTGCGAAGTCTGTGTTCCAGTCTGCATGGTCTGCGTCAAGTCTAGAGGCGTTCCTCCACCGCATGCCAATCAATATGTGACATTACTATCTCGATGTAGTCAGCACGTTTCAATCCATAATCAAGCATGAACGAATGCTCGAACACATCCACAACAAGAAGTGGGGTAAGACCTGCCAAATGTCCTCCATCATGTTCTCCGATCCAAAGATTAAAGAGTGCTCCGTCTTTTTTGTCATACGCAAGCACAGCCCAGCCGATACCACGCATGGATGCGATTGCACGGAATTCTTTCTCCCAATTTTCGTAGGACCCCCACGTACTTTCTATTTTTTGTCGCAAAGTTCTTGTACTTAATGGCACAAGATGCTTGCCAATATTACCAAAATAAAGTTCATGAAGTCGCATACCGTTCCACTCCCATCCGAATCTTCGGTGAAGCTCTGCATACTCAGGAGTTCCTGGTGCAAGTGTTTTCATTTGGTCAATAAGCTTGTTGGTGTTGGTTACATACCCTTGATAGAGCGTGAAGTGATTAGTAAGAAGTGCATCACTTAGTCCTTCGATGCCAAGGAGGTGTGAATAGTCTTTTGGGGAATACATATGTAGGTAATAGTAATTAGTTATTAGTAATTGGTAATTAGTTAGTCGCAACAGAAGTATAAAGCTTCTTATAAAGATTTGTTAGCATTTTCATAACAACTTCTAGATCCCGAAGAAGATTGTCAATCGTATCTTTCTTTATATATCGAAGATTATAAGCTACAAGAAACTGAGTTTCTATTTCTGCACCAGATCCTTGAGCAATTTGGATAAATCTCAAGAAATCTTTCTTACTCTTCTTACTTCCTTCTGCAAGATTAGATGGTATCGATGTACTTGCTCGTCGCAATTGTGATACAAGACCATACATTTCTTCTTTAGGGAAAGTTCTTGTGGTTTTATAAATCTCTGTTGTAAAAGCAACAGACTTTTGCCAAACATCTAAATCTCGAAATGTTCGCATACAGCAAAGTATATCATCCACCAATTACTAATTACCAATTACTAATTACAAAAGTAACCATTAACTATAGACTATTTACCTGTATCTTCCTGCAATTTCCTTCATCGCTTTAACAAGCGCCTTCATGTCTTCTTCTCTTGTAGATCGTCCCATGGTGATGCGGATATTTTCTTTTGCTTCCGATTCCGTTGCGCCGAGTGCTTGGAGCACATAACTTCCATCTGTCTCCATTGATGCACACGCGCTCTTGTGCGACACTGCGAAGCCTTTTGCATCAAGTCGCAGTATCATCTCTTCACTCGAAATGTGAGGCACACGACAATTGATATTATTGGGAAGTCGCTTCTCTTCATAGAGTACTTCAATACTTTCGCCCGTATCCTTATTTTTAACCGGCCGATACACATCGAATGCTCCGTACATCACTATGTCGGGAATCGTTTCGCGAAGAAGAACCACTGTCTTGTCGCGAAGTGTACGCAACCGCTTCGACTCATCATCTCGTAATGCTTGTGACTCGGTGAGTGCATAAGCAAAACTCTTTGCACCTGCCACATTTTCGGTACCACTACGAAGTCCGCGTTCTTGTCCGCCTCCAGGAAGTATCGGATCGACTCGCACTCCTTCTCGTTTATACAATGCAGCAACACCTTTGACCCCATACACTTTACTACTATTGATTGCAAGCATATGTACACGAAGCCTCACTACATCAAGATCGCAATAATTACCTGCCTGACATGCGTCCGTAAAGAGATATGGATACGAAGTATGTACGACACCTGCGCTTTTCTTTTTTTCTTCTAGAGCTCTTCCTAATTCTTTAATTGGTTGCAGTGTCCCTATCTCGTTGTTGGCCATCATCACCGCAACAAGGATCGTGTCTGGAGTTACCGCTTCGATCACATCACTTACTTTTATAATCCCTTCTTCGTATACAGGAAGATACGTCACAGTTATTTTTTTCTCTCGTTCGAGTGTGCGAACACATTCCATCACCGCAGGATGCTCGATACTGCTTACAACCATGTGAGGAAGTGCACCACTGTTCTCTTCGAGCCTCTTCTTGTACAGGTCACTCTTGAGGTATCCATAATACGTACCAAGTATTGCAAGAGTACACGACTCTGTTCCTGATGCAGTGAAGTACACCTCATAGGAATGTGCATTCAATACTTCTCCAATCTCTTTACGTGCGGTGTCGAGAAGCACCCCTGCCTCTTTACCTTCTTTATGAATACCAGACGGGTTGCCATACACAGCAAGTGACTCTACGTACAACGACGATGCTTTAGCACTTACCTCAGTTGAACCGGCATGGTCAAGATACACCCGACTTGTCGCAGACCTTGCAGACCAAGATCGCAGACTACGCAAACTAGAAAATACAGAAACCACAAGGGAAAGCTCATCAAAAAATCGCTTCATAATATATATACTCTAGCATAAAAACAAAAAACTCCCGTGCAACATAATGCGCGGAAGCGTGAATTTTCTTAACACTTTGGTTAAGGTGGTGGTGCTAAAGTGGCTCGAAGCCATCATCAAAGACCGGCGTCGACATGGCCTGAGGAGGGACCGCCGGTCAACGCAGGAGTCAGTAGCAAAAGGAACTGACCTCGACACCAACAATAGCACCACCTCCTCTAATATATCGCGTTCTCTGTTTTTTTGCAACTCTACTACACCATACCGTACCACACGACATAAACCATTCTTCTTATACGCCATTAACTACGAACCTGCTACACATTCCACACCCACTGACCTCTTCTTGTGATACACTCCTTATCATAATACCCTTCATGTAATGCTTGTATGACTTTTATTCTCAGTAACTTCAATCTCATTCTTGCAGTTCTTTTGCCCCTCCTTTTTGTGTATGCCTTCTATCTTGATCACAAAGTGGTAGTACTTACTCGTGGTGCTTCTGGTGCATCACTCGAAGATACTATCAAGACATGTCTTAATAGTGTCACCGAAATAGAAAAGCGTAACGAACTTATTTCTAAACACGCGCTTGTTCTTACCGAAAAGGTCTCTCATGCAATCCGTAACATCCAAACACTTCGCTACAAAGCATACGAAGTAAATGGTTCCAACCAAAGCTTCTCTGTAGCACTCCTTGATGAACTCGGTAATGGTGTCATTATCTCATCACTTCATTCTCATGATCGTATGAGCACCTTCGCAAAGCCTGTCGAAAAATATACAAGCACCTATGAACTCACCGAAGAAGAAATTCACGTTCTAACCGAAGCAAAACGAGAGCATAAAGTAGCTATTGAATAGACATCTTGCACAAAGAAGTCCTTTATACTAGGAATTATTGACATTGTGTGGTATAATTGCAGACATCTATATGTCTAAAAAGTCCACACAACAAGGTGTTGTCGCACGTCAGCCGGTTATTGCAGTACTCGGGCATGTTGACCATGGCAAGTCTTCCCTTCTTGACTACATCAGGAAGTCCAACATCGTCGACGGAGAAGCTGGCGGCATCACACAACGTATCTCTGCATATGAAGTAGAGCATAAGCAAGCAGATGGCAAAGTACGTCCGATCACTTTCCTTGATACTCCGGGACATGCAGCATTCCAAAGCATGCGTGAACGTGGTGTAGAGATCGCCGACATCGCTATTCTTATTGTCTCGGCAGAAGATGGGGTAAAAGCTCAAACCCTTGAAGCATGGAAAACCATCGACGCTCGCAAACTTCCTTACATCGTTGCCATTAACAAGATCGACAAACCTGGTGCAGATGTTCAGAAGACCAAGAATTCTCTTGTTGAAAACGGCATTTATATCGAAGGGTACGGTGGTGATGTCCCTTGTGTAGAAATTTCTGCAAAGCAAGGCACTGGTGTTGATATGCTTCTTGAGACTTTGCTTCTCGTTGCAGAAATGACAGAACTTACTGCTAACCTTAACACTGACGCAACAGGATACGTGCTTGAAAGTTTTGTAGATCAAAAGCGCGGCATCTCCGCAGCACTTGTGATAAAAGATGGTACATTAAGTGCAAGCGGTGCGATCGTTGCAGGAACAGCCTTTTCTCCAATTCGTATAGTAGAAGACTTTGCAGGCAGGCCAACTCGTAATCCTCGTGCAGGACAACCAATCAAAGTAACAGGCTTCGATGAGATTCCTGCTTCTGGTGCTATCTTCATGTCATCAAATGACAAGAAGCTTATGGAAAAGCTTCAATCTGACACTAAACTAAGTATTGCAAAGACTGTCCTTGATCCACGCATCTATCGCAACGCAAAAGTAGTAATCCCTGTTGTTATCAAAGCTGACTCTCTTGGTACACTAGACGCAGTGAAGCTTGAACTCAAAAAACGAGAGACGGCAGATATTAAGATTAAGATCATCGCAGAAGGTATTGGTAACATTTCTGAAGGAGATATCATGCTCGCTTCTTCTGATGAAAAAACAGTGATTCTCGGGTTCGCGGTAAAGATGGAAGCAAAAGCAAGAGAACAAGCAGATCGTTTCAATATCACTCCAGAAATTTTCGATATCATCTACAAACTCTCTGAGTGGTTCGACACTCTTGTTGAAGATAGGCTTCCTTACGAAGAAAAAGAGACAGTGACCGGAACTCTCAAAATTCTTAAAACCTTTAGTTCCCAAAAAGACAAGCACGTGATTGGTGGCCGTGTTGAGACTGGTCGTATCGAGAACAACTCTCTTGTTCGTGTTATTCGTCGTGGTGTCGAGCTTGGTCGCGGTCGCATTGTAGAGTTGCAATCACAAAAAATAAAAACAAGTACCGTTATGGAGGGTAATGAGTGTGGTCTTATGGTCGAAACCAAAATTGAAATGATCCCTTCTGATGTACTCGAATCCATATTGGTGGAGAAGCTTCGTATCTAGACTATAACGCGGACAGTCGCAGAAATAAATACAAGAAAACCCCTTATTGCTAATTACTTATTACTATTTACTTACCTCTATGGACGCTAATATTCCAAAAACAGAACGCCAGCTCAAAGTAGAGCAACAAATCCTTGGTCTCGCACAAGACTTCTTTCAACGTGAATCATCTGGACTTTCTATGATCACGGTCACTCGTGCTGATATTTCTCGTGATATGCATAATGGTATCATCTATATCACCGTACTTCCTGAGAACAAAGAAGAAGCTGCACTCAACTTCGCTAAGCGTATGCGTAGCGACCTTCGCCACTATGTCATGAAGAGACTTCCTGTAAAAGTAATTCCTTTCTTTGAAGTAGAAATTGACTACGGAGAGAAGAACCGTGTACATGTCGACGAACTTCTCCGTAAAGATAAGGTTGCTCACGAAGCTTACGAAGCACTTGCCGATCAAAAAGAAAGCGAAAAGGAAGATAACTAAAGATTCCCTGTCAAAGGAATCTTTTTTTATCATAAAAAGAAACGTTAAAAGTTCTTACTTTTAAGCTTTTTTATACTTTTCTTATAAAAAGTACTTGACAAAAGTTTAGTAGTATGCTATGCTTATTTTTACCTGAGCTTGCTTACCGGCTCGGCCACGACCAACGGGTTCGTGTAGCCGACCCGGAGACTTGGTGTCGAACCAGGCGCGGCCTCTTCGCCCCGCCAATCACCGCACAAGCTCAGGGGGTACGTACTTCGTAGTGTGGGAAGGTAGCCAGAAGGTACACTGAAGGCGCAGATCTTCTCATCTGCCACGGAGTGCGGAGCGATCCGGGGGCGTCTTCCCCCGCACATGAACGCGAGCACGGCAACGCGGCCAGCCTCGCACAACACGGAGGAAAATAATGGCACGACGCCATTTGCTCCGGCCAGACGACTTCGGCTAGCTACGCTAGCCACCCCCGTCTGAACCCGGTAGACAAGAAGGAGAGGAAAGACAATGACATCCCGTCATTCGCTCCGGCCTCTGGATCATCGACCCCAAAGGCCTAGAAGGGTCCCAGCCCCCGATAAGGGTTACTAAAAGTAGATGTATCGCCGACCGAATCAGGTGGACGACAAACATCGAAAGGTAACTAGTTGCTGGCGGGGAGGAGTCTCCGATAGATTATCTCCGTGGGGGTAGATGACCACGTATAAATCCCTCTGAAGCAGGGCCTTCGCCCGAAGACGGCCCAAAAAACAGTGCCACGACAACGCCGAGGAATACTAGAAATGCAAACCCATATAATCCCCAGCCATTCTGTTCGCAAGAACTAAATGGAGTGGGCGCAGATGAACGCTGGTATTAATTGACTGCTACTTTTGAAGTCACCAGCTGCGTAAACAAAAGGTCGTTCCCAGACCGCCACAAGGTAAAAACTTGAGGCGGTTTTTTCGTTATAACATAACACTAGCTCGGAAGAGAAAAAGAGTACTTTCTCTCTTCTCTCGCTCTACGTCGTTAAATTGTTAACTCCTCAACTCGGAAGAGAAAAAGAGTACTTTCTCTCTTCTCTCGCCCTACGTCGTTAATAAAAAGAAGTGGCAAATTATATTCTCCCTTCGATCAAATCATCTTCGAATTGTAGCAATCCTTTATACGTCTCATTATACTTCGAAAGATCAAGCACAAGATCAAGAGTAACAATCTTACGGTACACCGCTTCAACTAGACGCTTCGTACGAGTTACTTCCTCTTCATTTGCATCAAGGACAAGTTCAGTAAACTTAGGTTCTTCGACGAACCACAATGAAAGCTTCTCCACAGGAGTAGATTGATAGTGTGTCGCGTTTTCAAGTAGCAACTTATAGACAATAAGTTGCTGACGATACTTGTGAAGTTTGATCTTATCTACATCAGTCTTCGCATCATCCCACGCACTAAATGACTTCCCTGTTTTAAAATCAACCACAGTATATGTACCATCAATACGTCGTAAAAGATCAAGCTTGCCAATTACTTGTGCATCTCCTACCATCACACCTTCGTCTTTCATATCAACTTCAACACGATCGTCTTCAGTGAAGGCTACTTCCTTCATCTTCATAAGCGCATCAATCACCTTCTCCCCTCGGTCACTTTGTTTTGTTACTTCATGAAGTGGAAGCCTGCCACGAGCAAGTGTCTTACGGAATGTGTGTAGTAAGTGATCACGAGATGGTGCTTCACCTCCGTGATACTTTGGATACATCACCATTTCTTCAATCGCCTTATGAACCGCAGAACCGTACACACCGGACGGATTCATAGGTTGAGGAAAACGAAGGAGATTCTGTTCAATGAAAAAGAGCGGTCCGCCTTCGCTTATATTGATGAAGTTGTTAAGGTGAGTGACAGGCATTTTGTAACCTTTAACCAAACGTCGCAAAAGCGCCCATTCTTCTTCCTTGAACGGCTCTTGATGCAGTGCAAGTGCATTCTCATGGGCTTCAATCGGCACCTCTTCTTCCTCTTCTTTTACTTCTGCTTCTGGAAGATAGCGCACAGACGTATCATGAGAAGAAATATGAAGTGTATGCTTCGCACGAGTAATCGCTACATACAAAAGTCGTATGAAGTCATCTTCTGTATCTCCAGCTGGTTGCATAAGTGGCACAAGAGGTGACGGAAGTGGTGCAATATTAGTTTTGGGAGACTTGGTCCACAACGCATCATGAGCTGCAACGATATAGACATGTTCGAACTCAAGACCTTTCGAAGCGTGCGCAGTAAGTAACTGTACAGAGTCTTCTGCTTTAAGGAATGGCGACTCACTTACAAGAGCAATATCATGATCTTTATGCATCGCAACAAACGGTGCTACGTGTGTCACAAAGAGCGTCTCCCCTTCTTTCCATTCACGAAGTGCTTCGATAAAAGTCTTAAGCGATGCCAAGAAAGCAACATAGGTTGTTGGACTTTTCTTGATATGTTCCTGAGAAAAGTAAAATTCCTTAAAACCACTCTTTTCCATGAACGTCTCTAAGATATGCTCAAGCGGTGTCGATACTGCATCCACTGCAAGCGTCGCAAAAAGTTCTCCAAGCGCATGAAGCTTCTTATGCTCACTTCTAAGAAGTGCCTCTGACCAAGTAAGATTCTCCTTTTTCGCATCAACCGCAAGAGTAAAAAGTGTAAGACGGTCAACCTCAAAACATGGATGCGCGAGAAGCTCTGGCAAAATATATTCTGCGGTGCTTTCGTGACGCATGACAGAAGCAAGATACTCGCACACTTGTATCAAGATATGCACATGTGGTTCATCGAAAACATTTGCTTTCTTGATGTATTCATAGGGAATTTGTTCTCGATCAAGATAAGGGAGCAGTGCACGGAGTTCTCGGTGTCCACGCGCAAGGATCGCAACAGAGCTTGGTGTAACACCGCTTGCAAGTGACTGTTTGATACGGCGTGCAACGGACGCATATTCACTCACATCTGAAGTGTACGATTGGAGCGTGATAGCACCTTTGGGAAGCTTCACATTTTTCGCAGTAAGCACTTTGGTAATATCCTCATACTTCGTCTCAAGTCTTCCACTTCCTTGTATCTGTGTGATAACCTCACGAGCGAGATCAAGGATTGCTTGTGTTGAACGATAGTTCTTAGTAAGCACTACCGTTGTTACTTCACGATAGAGAGCATCACGGAAGCGCATCATGTGAGAAATTTCTGCACCTTGGAATTTATAAATCGCCTGATCGTCATCTCCCACCACACACACATTAGGTCTCCCTTCATGAAGAGAGCTCGAGGTGATTGCTTGCACAAGCGACATTTGTGCTTCGTTCGTATCTTGGAATTCATCCACAAGAATATACTGGTACTGTTCTTCAAGAATAGTACGAAGTGTCACATTATCACGAAGCGCATGTGCAACTTCGATAATCATGTCATCATAGTCATATAACGCTTGTGCATACATGAGGTCACTATATTTTTTATACAATTCAGCAACCGCAAGAATCTTCTCTTTGTTGTGATAGTCCTTAAGCACAAGCCCATCATCAGTTGCAACAAGATACTTTGCTTTCCATGACCCGAGTGGTTCAGTTTTACCAAGAGCTTCTGTATCTGCAATTGCATTCGTAAGTGTGGACGCAAGATATGTTGAAGTGGTAGTGCCTGACTGAGTAAGATCGTCACGAAGTGCATAAAGAGGTTCGAGACTTTTTGCAGAAAGTCGTGCAGGCCACACAGAAAGCATGCTATTAATTGCTGAGTACTCTTGTTGTAACCCTTTCACCACCTCAAGGTATTCATCTGCGGTGTAGCCATAACTCTTCACATGCTTAATACGATCAATCACATCACGCAAATATACGAATCCTTTCTCTGGATGATAACTTGCAAGAGGGTGGCCATGTGGAAGTGATGCAAAAAGTGTTTCCATGATTTCAGCTCTCGTCACATCTGTTGCTTGAGAAAAGGTAGCCTGAGACCAGAAGTATTCTGGATGTCGCGCAATAATATGATTACAGAATGCATGGAAGGTGAAGATAGATACTCGATACGCAGCAGGTCCGATCAAACTTGCAAGACGCTCTCGCATGTTGAGCGCACCATTTTCGGTAAAGGTAAGACAAAGAATGTTATGCGGTGCAACATCTGCTTTCTGTAAAATATTCCCCACACGAAGTGAAAGAAGTTCGGTCTTCCCTGACCCCGGACCAGCAACCACAAGCAGTGGTCCTTCTATCGTGTCTACTGCTCTCTTCTGCTCTTCATTAAGCGCTTGATAACGTTCTTCAAATCCTTGTAATAACGCCCCCTTCTTCTTCGATGTCGCATGTGTCATATGGGTATAAGTATACGACAAGTGGACGTACTTTCCTTGTTGATCCAGTAATTGACATGAATATCTAGCATGTTAGTATGAAGTCTGTTGCACCTTCCTTTAAGAGGCACTCTCATGTTCTCTTTCGTCGACAATAGATTGATCAATCTTGCTCAGTGGATTGTTCGACAAATCGAACTTTTCACTTCCTACACAAGAAATGAAATCGGTAAAGTGCTACTTCTTATCGAGAAATACTACCTTGTACCTGCCTTCATTTTCACTCTTCTCTTTTCAGAGAACTTTTTTGGCTTTTTTGTATTACTAATCATTACTCTAGCCAATAAAATAATGGTAAAAGACCAAAGAAAAGCCTTCAATGCTCAAAAAGAAAAGTTAAATAGTGTACTACCAAAAGAAATACACGAACGAATATTCGAACGAGCGTTTTCGCTTCTTTTGTCTAGCGTTTTCTTCTTCATGCTTCTATGGAGTATTGCTTCTACGAAAAGATTTGACTTACTGAGCACGATGATGTACTTTTCTTACTTCGGCTTACTTTTCTTTGAATACTTCCTTTGCACTACCTCGCTTCCACCCGGAGAAAAAAAGAAGGAGAAAGTGGAAAGAGAAGCGAAGAAAATGTCACCTCAGGTGACATTAGGATGAAAGTCACTTGCACAAAAATCACAACACCGAGAAACCTAAGATTACTCGGTGTTTTGTTATACTTATATATAAAAACTTTTATCAAAAACCTCCTTCCTGCATCTTCTCCACCAAATCCTTAAATACCTGATTAGCGATAAAGAACTTTTTGACAAGATGGTTATCTTCTCCTAACTTCTTCTTCACCACTTCATATACCTGCTCATGGAACCACAATCGATTACGAGCACTTGAATGCATCTTCTTCACCTCTTCGTGACCATACCCCTTAATATCCTTGATGTAACTTTCAGTGTTATGAATCTTATCCGCACAAGATACAAGCGCACTCTCTACACCACCTTCCTCAAGCACGCGAAGATATGTCTCCTTTCTTTCAAGCCATGGTAACTGTTCATCGTATTCCTTACTAGCATCAAGTGGTTCTGTCACATGAAGGACAATAGAGGTAACACGTTCCCCCATTGCTTCAGTCAACATTTCCTTGGTGTATCCAGGCACATCCTCAAGACTGTCATGCAAAAGTCCAGCAATGAGTATATCTTCATCCTCTGTAACTTCACTAAGCAAAATAGCAACACTCACTAAGTGTGAGATGTATGGAGTATCATTTTTGTCTTTACGAATCTGTGATCGATGAAGTCGTGATGCAAGACGAACTGCATCATCTAGACGAGAAGTAAAATGCATATGAAAGAAAGTATAGCAGAACTTTGCCAAAAAACCTTATATATAAGACAGTATCTGTTACACTTTGTAACTATTGACTTATTGTATTTAAAATTGTAGTATAATAAATAATCGCTCCTTCAAAAAAGAGGTACCTAATGAAAGCAAGCTCGTCTTACTCTCTCATCCAACTCACCTATACATCCTTCGCGGCTGTTATTGTGATTCTCATCGCTCTACCTACACTCGCAGAAGCAATGCAGGTGAATACAAAAAAACTATATGACGCATTACTTCTTAGTGTGTCTTGTATCTACTCAGCACTCTCTTTGGCATGTATCACCTTTTTCTATTTACAAGAAAGATATCTTCTCAACCGCAAAGATGAAGAAATCGTGAGAGCTTTTGTTCTTATGATGGTAGAACTTCTTTTTGCGTCTTGGTGTACCTACATTCTTGCACCGAAGGTGCTTACGTTCCATGAAGAAGCTTTCTTCTTCGTAGCACTCACAAGCATATTCTCGGTTCTTGGTGGCGGTGTTGCTTTCTTGTTCATCAAGTTCATCAGGCACACAACACTTCAGGTGGAATCAGAAGAAGTTCATTCGTAAACCAAAAGCTCACAAAAAGGAATTCATCATGGAAAAGCTCGAAACCTTGTTACGAAAGTGGGAGGTTGCAACTATGACCCTCTTCCTTTTTGTTCCGACATATCTTTTCATTAGAGAGTCAGGGCTTGGTGCTTCATACATGATGTTCCCTACTTCACTTGGAGCACTGCTTGTAGCACTTCTTGTGATATACAGAGGAAAGTACGAACCTAATGGTGCAGTGGTTACTGTGTTTGGAGCATCCCTCTTTGGTGCACTTGTGTCTTTGGTTTTCCTTTTGTTTGCAGAAGACATACTTACAAACACAATGATCATCACCAACGCACTGCGTCTTGCACTTGCTCTTGGTATAGTCCCCATGCTCTACGGAACATGGAACATGATCCGATACGAAAACAAAAGTAAACTTCGTCCGTTCCAGAAGAACAGGACAACAAAACCGCGTTGCAAGGTTTGCGCGCGGTTTTTTCGTTGTCACCAAGGGGTTGCAATACTTTTAAAAGACCTCTACTACTTAGTAGCCTTCTTTGGTTTCTTTGCTTCCTTCTTGTGAGTTTTTGTTTCTTTTGCCATATATTATTTGTGTATCTTCAGTATACCGATAAGAAAAGAGAAGTCGTAGTGGATAACCAAAATAATAAAAACTTTAGTCTTTTACTACTTACTACACAACTTCGACAAAGTTCTTCCTAATCTTCTTGCTTCTTCTTCATTACGAAAATATACTTTGTTCTTCTCAAGAATACGTTGTGACCCCTGACACCACAAGAAAGTGTATGTTTTGCCATTCTTACTTCCGAAAGGTTGTATCTTTCCCTTCTGCGTCAAAACCTCCGTACCTCCCACATCTTTTTGCACTTCTCTATACACAACATCCTGCTTTCTTTCTTGTATAAGAAAATACATATAGAGGTAAGTACCAAGCAAAATACCCGTTGTTACAAAAAGCGCAAAAAGAAGTCTTCTGCCAATCGCCCTATTGATTTTTTTGCAATATTCTTGTATACTATGGACCATACTTTAATTAATAACTAGTATACGCTATGGCAACAAGAAAAGCCGCCGGAACGGCGAAAAACCTAACAGATAGTAAACCAAAGTACCTCGGTACCAAGTTGTACGCTGGAGAAATGGCATCAGCAGGCGCGATTATCGTTCGTCAGCGTGGAACCAAGATTCTTCCAGGTAAAAACGTTGGCCTTGGACGTGATCATACTCTCTTTGCACTCAAGGAAGGAAAAGTTTCTTTCGGTGAGCGTCGAATGAAGCACATCGACGGTACCTCAAAGCGCAAAAAAGTTGCGAATGTAGAATAAATAGATAATAGATCGTTCTGTATAGGGATTATAGAATAAGGGCGGCCGCTTCGCGGCCGCCCTTATTCTGTATCTGTCTTTATATCTGTTGTCTGTGTTCTGTTACCTACTCCACTACCACCTCCACTCTTTCTTTCATCTCCCCTTGCTTGATCTCAAAATAATGCACCCCGAGTGTTTTGATATGTTCCTTCAACAAAATTTGCTTTGGGTCAACCGAAAGTGATACAAGATCAAAAATTGCATCAGCGATATCTTCTGCTTTAACTGACGCAAAGAGCTGTCCTTTTTCGTCATGTTTCTTATTTTTAATCACAAGCTTTTTCTGCCGCAAAGCATCAATAAGTCGCACGAATGTGTTGGATTCGAGTTCTTTTTTGTGTTTCTTCGCATCTTCTTTTGCTTTCCATTTAGAGAGTTCGCTTGGGGTCGCCTGAAGTGCATCACCTTTTTTGATAAGCACATTCACCGCATATCCATCTGCGACTTCCTTCACTTCACCACGTTTACCAAGTTTTGCCAGATCTTTTAAAAGAATTACTTTCATACACCTTATACTACCACGTCAGGAAGTTTGTAGACAATAGGAGGAAAGGGCGGCTGCTTCGCGACCGCCCTTTCCTTATTCCCACCTCTTCTGTTATCTGTTTGTCTGTATTCTGTACTCTATTCGCTACAGCTTCTTCACCACTTCTATTGCCTTTTCCATTTGTGCATCATACACCCCTTTCCCTTTCCATGACTTTGGAGTAGATGTTGCTACCTGAACTTCTATATCAGGTTTGATACCACTTTCAGAAATGTTAACACCATTTGGTGTATACCATTTTGCAATAGTCACCTTAAGCGATGCACCATCTGCAAGCTGTACTAACTCCTGAACAGAACCTTTACCAAATGATTTGATCCCTATCACTTTTGCAATACCATAATCTTTAAGCGCTCCAGACAAAATCTCTGACGCCGACGCAGAACCACCGTCAATAAGGACCACTACTTTAATTCCTTGTGGAAGTCCAGTGATGCCTAAACTTCTATGATTGACCACTGTTTCGTTTTTACCTTGCCGTTCACTCACTACCACTTGTCCCTCTTTAAGGAAATAACTTGCCATGTTAACAGCAGCATCAAGATACCCTCCAGGATTACCACGAAGATCAATCACAAGTCGAGTAAGTCCAGAAGTAACAAACTCAGTGAGTGCTTTCTTGAATAACTCTGGAGACTCTGCTGAAAAGTTATACAACTTAATAACAAAAACATTTCCTTTCTTCTCAGTATCTAACGTTGGAATCTTGATTTCTTTTCTCACAATAGTGATATCAACTGGCTTCTGAGATCCTTGATGAAGCACCGTAATAGTAACAGGAGTATCGAGCTCCCCACGAATAAGAGACACTGCGTCCTCAGATGACATTCCCATCATATTCTTGCCATCAACTGCAGTAATCACATCGCCAGCTTTTATACCTGCTTTCATGGCTGGAGAATCTTTAAGTGGTGCAATCACGGTAATATACCCATCTTTCATTCCCACGTTCATGCCAACTCCACCAAATGACCCCTTCACGTTCTCTTGGAAATTTTTTGATTCCTTTGGTGGGAAAAAGACTGTGTAGGGATCCTTAAAACTCTCCACATACCCTTTGATCATTCCGTATTCAAGCTCCTTATCAGTAGGAAGAGTTGAAGAAGACTTCCAAAAAACAAACTTCGTAGAAAGACTTTCTTTTACTGATTTGAAAAGTGGCGTATTAACAACAGCACCTTCTGTCACCTCACTTGCATATGCAGAAGACTGAAGACTGCTTCCAATCAAAAACCCTGTAGCAAAAATAGCGAATACTACTGATCCAATCGCAATACTTTTAATGATAAACCCTTTGGTAACAGGAACTTCAACTTTTTTGTATAAATCTCTAACTGTAGTCATACGTGATAGTATATACATAAGATGTGTTAGAATGAAAGGATAACAACTATGAGTACACCAATTAATCTCCATAATACCAAAACTCGTCAGACCGAGCCTTTCGTCCCTCTTACAGGAGGAGAAGTATCAATCTATTCTTGTGGACCAACAGTGTACCATTTCCAACATCTCGGTAACATGCGAGCGGCAGTGTTTGCTGACACGCTACACCGCATGTTCGTCGCTCACAATTATCGTGTAAAGCATGTCATTAATATTACTGACGTTGGTCACAATGTAGACGATGGAGACGAAGGCGAGGACAAAATGGAAAAAGGTTCCCGTCGCGAAGGTCGCTCTGTATGGGAAATAGCCAAACTCTACACCGATACCTACTTTGACGATCTGCGAGCACTTAACATACATCTTGAAGAATACACCTTCCCACGCGCAACAGATCACATACAAGAACAAATTGCTCTTGTAAAAAACCTTGAGGCAAAAGGTCATACCTACATCATAAGCGACGGCGTGTATTTTGATACTTCTACTTTCCCTCACTATAAAGACTTTGCGCATCTTGATATCGAAGGGCTTAAGTCTGGCGCTCGTGTCGAAGAAAATAAAGAAAAACGCAACATTACCGACTTTGCACTTTGGAAATTTTCTCCAAAGGACGAGAAGCGTCAAATGGAATGGGATTCTCCGTGGGGAGTTGGCTTCCCTGGATGGCATATCGAATGTTCTGCGATGTCGATGAAGTATTTAGGAGAACATTTTGATATACATACTGGTGGTATCGAACATATCCCCGTACATCATACGAACGAAATTGCTCAAAGTGAATGTGCAACAGGTGTTCCATATGTGAACTACTGGATGCACAACAACCACCTCCTTGATACTACAGGCAAAATGTCTAAATCAAACAGTGATTTCCTTATGATACGAACCCTTATTGATCAAGGATATGATCCAATCGCGTATCGTTACTTCCTTCTTACTGCTCACTATCGCAAAGAGATTGCTTTCTCCTTCGAAGCACTCGACGCAGCAAGTACTGCATACAAAAAACTTTCTCACTTTGTTACCACCAATAATCCTGATCAAGGAAAAGTACACGACACCTCCTATCAAGCAATACTTGCAAGAGTAAGTGATGACCTTAACACACCTGAGGCAATCGCTCTTATCTGGAAGCTTCTAAAAGACGACACTCTTTCAAAAGAAGACATTGCTGCAACAATTAAAAAGGCCGGGGAACTACTTGGTCTTCCTTTTGATTACAAGGAAGAGATGCTTACCGTTCCGGATGATATACAAGCACTTCTTGATGCGAGAGAAGTTGCTCGTAACGAAAAGAACTTCCAAGAATCCGACCGCCTCCGCGACGAACTTCTTGCTAAAGGCTTTATCGTCAAGGATACTAAAGATGGACAGGTACTGGAGAGTAAGTAAAGAAAATGAACGTAGAAAGTAGACCGCGTCGCTTATAAGATAAAGAATACAAAAAATACTGGGCGGAGCCATAGGCGTCACCCAGCATTTTCTGTTATCTAGCGTCTATTACCCTGCTGTCTATTATCTCCTTCCTAACTTATCCCCAGTATCCACTGTTTTTTGAGTAATTATAGTATTTTTTTATTTGTGCAAGCCACCTTCTTACTTGTACACTAGGAACATTATGCTTCCACTTAATCAACTCACGAACACGTCTAAGAAGAAATCGGCTCCTAAGCGCCAGTACGAATCTTTCCGTAAAGATGAAATCATCGACCCCCTCCGCGGGCCACGTATTCCTCCTCAAGACCTAGAATCAGAAAAAGCGTTGCTCGGCTCCCTTCTTCTTTCATCTGACGCAATCTTCGAAATTTCTGACCTTATCTCCGCGAAGAGTTTTTATGCTGCTAAACATCAGATCATCTACGAATGTGTCGAGACCCTTGTCAATAACAAAGAGCCTGTAGATATTCTCACTGTGTCTGCTGCACTGCGTGCGCGTAAAGAGTTCGACCAAATTGGTGGCGCCCCATATCTCTCTGAACTTCTTGGTCTTGTTGGTTCTGCAGCAAATATCAAATACTACGCACAGATTGTTCGCAAAAAAGAAATGCTCCGCCGTCTTATTGAAGCAAGTAGTTCTATCATCGAAAATGCGTACAATGAAGAAGACTCTCTCGAATCAGTTCTTGAAGATGCTGAACGAGGGATTTATGAAATCACCACCAAAGGTGGAAGTGCTGACCGTCTTATCGGTTTCCAAGAAATGATCGACGAAACATGGGCACGTATCGAGAAGCTTTCTGATAATCAAGGAGGACTTCGCGGAACACCAAGCGGATTCAAAGATCTCGACAACAAACTCTCTGGATTCCAACCTTCTGACCTTATCATTCTTGCTGCTCGTCCTTCTGTCGGTAAAACTTCCCTTGCACTCGATTTTGCACGTAATGCTGCAGTCAAAAATGGTATTCCAGTTGCTATCTTCTCTCTTGAAATGAGCAAAGAACAACTCGTCGATCGTATGCTCTCCGCACAATCACAGGTGGACGGATGGAAGCTTCGCACCGCCAAGCTTTCTCTTGATGAAGAATTCGAACGACTACAAGCTGGTATGCACGAACTCATGAAGGCACCGATCTACGTAGACGATAAAGCAGCGAATTCAATCCTTAACATGAGAAGTACCCTTCGTCGTCTTAATACAGATAAACCAATCGGCCTTATTATCGTAGACTACCTCCAGCTCATGAGTACCTCTAAAAGTTATGACAGTATGGTCAACCAAGTTACCGAAATCTCTCGTTCGCTAAAAGGTCTTGCGAAGGAATTCAACGTGCCCGTGATTGCACTCTCTCAGCTCTCTCGTGCCGTTGAATCTCGCGGAGGTCGTCCTCGCCTTTCTGACCTTCGTGACTCTGGTTCCATCGAACAAGATGCCGATGTGGTAATGTTCATTCACCGTGAAGATAAGTACGGTGAGAATACCGAACGCAAAAATATCGTAGAAATCTTGATCGAAAAGCATCGTAACGGACCAACTGGTGTCGTAGAACTATACTTCGATGATAAGAAAACTTCCTTTACCTCTATCGAAAAGAACGACTTCGGCGACTTCTCTCTTCCTAAAGTTGCACTACCAGAGTTCTAAAATACATCATATTGACATCTAAATAAAACAACCGCCGAAGCGGTTGAGTGGGAGCACTTTGATTACTACTTGATAGCTCCAAGCAAGTCTTCAAGGGTGCAACTTTCCTGTGAAGAACATTTGCCAACACCCCAGACATTAAACTTTTCAATGTGAGAAAAAGGAAGAAAGTATATCCCCTTCTTGCTCTGTTCTATATACTTACACAAAACAGGAAGACCTGAAAAGATAAACCTCTCCTTCCAGTCAGGATAGACACTCTCTGCTCTAAGACCAAGAGATATTGAACGCCCTTGAAAGATGATGAGGTCAAGTCCTTGCCCGGAATTAGTAAGAATAACATCACCAGCTGCAACAGCCTCTTCTTGTTTTTCTACAGAAGAACACAACCTGCAATCATCATGACTAGAAGATTCAGGGATAAACATAACCCCAGAAGGAAACATAACGAACTTCATGCGGCTCTCCTAAGATACCTAGCCGTTGGTATTGTACATCACTTATAGAATCTAGTCAACTGTGTCACTGGACGCTTTCTTCTTGTCCTATAAAGGTGAGAGACCTGTAGACACCGTTTGACTCTTTGTAATAATAAGCACCACCAGAAGTATCTACATCGCCTTCAAAAATTTCTGAAAGCTCAAGAACATCCTGTCTGTTTTCCAGATGTGACAAAAGTGATTCTCTGCTATAACCACAAAGCCAAAGAAAGGGAGGTTTACCGAAGTCCTTCTTTGCTTTAACGATCCACATTTTCCTTTTCATTGCAATATCCCCTCTTTCCAAAAAGACCAACTTTTCTAGTTATACACCTAAAAGCACTCAGGGTCAAAATCACACTCTCCATGCTATACTACTTTCTACCTTCCACACTCTACCTACAAACCCACCATGAAACCAACTGACAAACTCACCGAGCTCTTCATGCGCTTCCCTGGTATTGGCCCTAAGCAAGCAAAACGGTTCGTGTACTTCTTACTTCGTGAACACACACACTACAAAGAGCAACTCATTAAAGCTCTCGAGGAGCTCAAATTTACCGGCAAACAATGCGAAAAGTGCTATCGCTTTTATGGAGACAGACACGAGAATCCGACTTCGCTTCTTTGTGATATTTGCTCTTCAGAAGATCGAAATGTTACAACTCTTATGGTAGTAGAAAAAGAACTCGATCTCGATGCTATCGAAAAAACCGGTTCATATAATGGCCTCTACTTCATACTTGGAGGTCTTGTACCACCACTTGCTGACAAACCTTCTGAGTTAGTGCGCATACGAGAACTCACCTCTTACATTCATCGATCGCTACAAGAAAAAACACTCGAAGAAATTATTTTTGCACTCCCGGTTACTGACTATGGCGACACCACTACTGACTATATAGAAAAAACAATAAAGCAGATTGTTGGGATCGAATCAATAAAACTTACTCACCTTGCGCGAGGACTTTCTTCTGGACTTGAACTTGAATATGTAGATCGTGACACCTTCAAAAGTGCACTCGATAGACGTCTTTAGGCAGCCGTCTAAAAAGAAAAAGTGCCGCCCTTCACGAGCAGCACTTCGATTGTGATCGTATCTTCAAAAAACGTCGCACTTGTTGTATCTCATACTGTTCCTTATAGAAACGAAAGAGGAATGTACAAAAAATACCAACAACAAAAACAAGAAAAAGAATAGTGACGCTTTCGACAGGAATATTTTGTGGACCGTGTAAAGGATGTATTACAAAAGATCCAGAAAGCAATCCAAGGAGTATAGCAATATATGACCCTTTAGAGATAATCCATGCTACAGGTTTTATTTTTTCTGTCTTCTTGTGTTCAAAGAAAGCGATATAGTTTGACCCGATTGAAAGACACCATCCAGCTGGATCAATAAGAGTAAGTGCACACACCCAAAGAGACATAACGATCGAGGTCGTTACCTCTTGGTAAATAAGCAAAAGGAAGGAAACACCCCATAACGACAACGTAGCAACAAAAAGAAAAACTCCGAGTAAGTACACACCGGGAAGACTTTTATTCGAAAGATATGCTCTTAACTTTTCCTTTAGTAGCTTCATACATACTCCTAAAAAAGGACAACAAAATCATCCTACCATATTACATAAAAAAAGAAATCTCCCTCGTTTGAACACGAAGGAGATTATTTTAACTCTTCTCTGTTTACACTTCATCTTCTTCAATCTGTACAGTAACAGCTCTGGCAACAAAATACTTTTGGTGCCAATACTCCAAAAAGAGTACGGTAAAGCAAAGTACGCAATACGAAGAGTAGCAGAATACCACTTCAGAAAAAGAAAAAATATCAATCACCTCGGAAGACTTATACGTTGATATCCAGTAAAAAGAACCAATCAAAAAACTTATCGCAAAAAAGAGAAGTATAACTCTTGGGAAGATTCCTATTCTTCCCCAGATGTTTTTACCACCCTTTTGTGCTGAAAGAAAAAACTTTTCTGGTGACGCGCTCATAACTTTGATGAGCAAAAAAGAATAAAAGAATAAAAAAGAACCAACAAGAGTAATAGCAGTCAACCCTTGATGTTGCCAAGCAATGTAACTTCCACCAGAAGAAAGATATCGCAAAAACAAAATCGTGAACAAGAGTGTACTTAATACAATAATCACTGCACAAAAGTACATCAATGCTTTCCCGAATAGGTACAACTTTGGTAAAGCAACTTCTTCAAAATCGTACCGTATCCAGTTCAGCATATAATTCCCACTCAAGGAATACAAGTCAGGCTTTTTATTGTGAGGATGTTGCATCTCTTCTCTCCTATTCAAGAACACATAACGAACCAGTCCGTCTAAGATACTACCATAGAAAAAATCTAACAGAAAGAGCGCGGAACCTTCGGTTCCGCGCTCTTCTAAAATCCTAAAAACAAAGAGACCTTAAGATTACTTAATCGCATCAATCTTAAGCGCCATATATGGCTGACGATGTCCATTCTTCTTATGATATCGTGACTTTTGTCGGTAACGAACAACAAGCACCTTATCAAGACGACTTGATTCAGTAATAGTTGCATCAACAGACGCACCTTTAATAAAAGGAGCACCAAGAGTAGTTGCCTTACCGTCGTCTTTAAGAACGACAGTATCAATACTAACCTTATCTCCCACCTTGTAATCACCGGAGAGCTTCTCCACAGCAATTTCATCGCCTACCGCGACCTTGTATTGCTTCCCACCTGTTTGAATAACTGCGAATGACATAGTTGCAAAATTATACACTATTTTGAGAAAGCTTGCAAGGAAGGCACCCTTGCGCTACTTTAAGATATATTGTAGTATATATTTCGTTGTTCTACAAAAGGAAAGAAAGCTATGGCGGTCCTTGCACTATCACTTCTTCTTGGAGTTATCGGGTTTCTTTCAATTATCGAAGATGATGTCCGGGAGGAAGGCTGCGAACATGTCTTCTTCTATACGTTTGGGAGTTTTGGAGGTGCATGCTACGACATTTGGAAGAACGGTAAGCTGGTGAGTATCTTCGCGATACTCATTCTTACGTGCATTGGACCACTTGTTCTCTTGCTCGCCTTTCTTCCTAAAAAAGGAAGAGCGACTCTCAAAAAAATGGCAACGTACCTACTGTAAGAAAGGGAGCCAACCATGCCCACTTGGAGCGAAGTACTCATTCTCGCTATTGGGGTCATTTTTGGACTTGCTCTCTTCTTTATTATTCTTGTTAATGCTATATTCCCTACAAAAAAGAAAAAATCTTCCGGGAAACAATAGTACCAGGATTCACAGCACCGTCCTTTTGACGGTGTTTTCATTTCTTCTAAACTACTTCTTTCGTACTAAAGAAAAAACCGTTAGACCTTGGAACTTTTCCACTTCCCATTTTTGTAGATATCGCTTAGCCATAATTGCAAAGTAACGATAGCGCCCTTCTGTTGGACTGACTCTAGTAGTGCGAGCCGAATTACTATCAATACTTCCAGTATCATCTACACTTATATTAATCTTAGTTACCGCAAAGTGACTATCAACATACGCAGTTTCTAACAAAGAAGCGATAGTTTCTCCGAGAGCCCTTTCTGAAGAAGCGTCCAACCCTACAAGATGATACCCGTGTTCATGTGTAGTAAAACGTAAATAAAAATCATCATATTGCGTTGACAAAGAAAAATAGTACTCAAGTGTACCCCCTCTCACTTCAATAGGCACACAAAGAGTATATTTATAATTACCCCCTAATTCTATTTTATGAATAACCCCTTTATCAGAAGGTATATAATGAGAATAATCTACATATTCTGAAATACTTTTTACCGGTAACAACTTTGGTTCAGAAATGTCTACCTTTTCATTTAAAAACTTTAACTGCCCTCCAAATTTCATATATATGTGTTTATTGTTACTCTTCTTCAAAGGTTGGTTTATCGAGAAGCGTTGGCTCGATACCACTTTCTTCTCCAGTAATACGGAATACGTCCTTGTCAATCTTTTTCAATTCTTTGTAGGCTGTGTTGTAGTGATTCACACTAGTACCAAGAGTGACACCAAGCTTCTTCATGTACTCTTCATACGCAGCAATATGACGTTGTAGCTCTTCTACACGCTTAGCAATATGCTTAGCACTTTCTTCTATCTTAAACGCTCTGAACCCATGAAGTACCGTCTGAAGATACGCATAGAACGTCGTTGGCGAAACAATAATCACTTTCTTTTTGTTGTAGGCATACTCGATCAAGTTCTGCGTATTCACCGCACCACGAGAAACTTGGTTCACCAAAAGATCGTAGTAGATACCTTCAGCAGGAATAAACATGAAGGCAATAGGAAGAGTTCCTTCATCTGGTCTTATATATTTCGCAGTCTCATCAATACGAAGCTTGATATCCTTCTTGAATTCGTCTTGATAATACGCAATATCTTCTTCGTCATCGGCGTTCATAAGACGCTGGTAGTTATCAAGAGAATACTTCGCGTCAATCGGTATCATGCCGTCACGAGTATGTATCACCGCATCAACTGCTTCACCATTTTTAAAATAATACTGCATTTCGTACTGCCCTGGTGCAAGCATGTTAGAAAGAATTTGTTCGAGCGCTGCTTCTCCTAAGTTACCACGCTGCTTCTGATGCGTGAGCACCTTCTCGAGATTCTGTAATTGCTCTGTCATAGAGAACACTTGCTTATTCCCCTCCTTAACTTCAGTAAGCTCTCGTGTGATCTCTGTGATGAGTCGCGTCGCTTCTGAATTCTGTCTATGCAGTGTTTGATGAAGTTCTGTCTGAGAACGTTCCAGCTTTGCCTCAACTGTGCCACGTAATCGCTCGAGCTGATCCTGAAGAATAAGAAATGCTTCCCCTTGAGCATCATCCTTTTTTTGACCACTTTTAATAAGAAGCAGTATAAGGAGTAAGACAATTCCTCCCCCTACCACCGCGATGAGAATAGCTTCTAATGACATATTGTACAAGT
>CAYUDN010000012.1:0-21579 GCA_964443675.1 uncultured Candidatus Saccharibacteria bacterium
CGAGGCTCATAACCTCGGGACACTGGTTCGATTCCAGTCTCCGCAACAAGTAAACAAAAAGGTACTGTAACTCAGTACCTTTTTGTTTACTTGTCGTATCAGAAGCACATGACCTGCGTCATGTGCGTCTGGAGTCGAAGACGAGGTAACGGAGCAACTTCGAACGAAGTGAGGAGCTCCGTGACCGATTCCAGTCTCCGCAACAAGATGAAAAAGGTGGAATGTTGTAATCAACATTCCACCTTTTTCATCTTTATATACTACACATAAATGACCTGCTGTGACTACTTCCCTATTTAATAACTTTCAAATCTCTAAACACTGATTCAAAGAGCATAAAAGCTCGTTTTGCTTCTCGTTCGGTAAGCTCAAAGTTAGAACCCTCATGTGCAATCCTGTTGCGCACCTTATGAGCATCCCATGCGAGGTCAATGGTTTTAAAGCTTGCATTCTTTAACTTCTCACCAACACCGTCTCCTTGATACCCTTTCTCTTCAAGAACTTCGAGCAACAAGTTATCCGCCTCCATAATTCCGATCCTCCACAAAGCTTCGCTCGTGCTTTGTAAATACCCTTGAATGACAGAAAACTTCGGATGATTAGTGCTTGTAGGTTCTTGTACTGTACCAAAAGGAACCTGGTCATCTTCTGCAACAGGAAGCCCTGGTATTCCTGCTGGCATCGGCACCTGGTGACTACTAGTATCTTTAATGATATGTATAGACTTCCCACCATGCTCTCCATGATCTTCATGATGAAAATGATGTTCGTAATGATGGAGACCTTCCAAGAAAATAGTCAACCAACGTACCACAACATACACAAAAAAGACGACTGCGATAAGCATAAGAACAGACAGGACGTCAGAGAAAAAAGAAAGCACTGGATTTTGAATGGAAAAATGTAATCCTTCACCAACTTTTTCAAAATCAATCAAAGGGATCTTACTTAGATTTTCTGGGTCAAGTGGGTAAGTATCCATACTGTCTGGGATACCGTCATTATCTGTGTCAACCTTTGCAGGATCGGTGCCGAGAACTTTTTCAATTTTGTCACTCACTCCATCATGGTCAGTATCACTAAGAAGAGCTGAAACAGACGGATCAAGCGGTGCCTCGTCACGACCATCAAGCACAAGATCGTTATCAGTATCTGAGTTGAGCGGATCTGTTCCCATGCCAAGCTCCTGACCATCCAAAAGCCCATCATGATCTGTGTCAGGATCACGAACAGAAAGAGAATGATTTTTCTCATAACTATCTGGAACACCATCTTTATCTGTATCTTTTGGGCCAATACCAAACACATCTCGTACGTGATCCATAAAAGAATAGTCACTTTCGTAACGCTCTTTTAGAGATGCTTTAGAAAGATTTTCTGCATCATAAGGACGATTGTCTGTTACATCAGGGATACCATCACCATCACTATCAGGAAGACGAAGGCCAAGCTTTTCAAGAAATTGCTGCCACAAAGAAACGTGAGTATCTATAGCGGAGACCGTTCCATCTTGTTGTGCGAAGTATTCATCAAACCAACCCCTATCTCGAAGACCATCCCAATCACGATATGCATGTTCTGCAAGATACACCTCAGGGTCTTTGCGAAGAATGGTAAATAGCCATGTATATTTAATCCACAACAACACATCGTAGACTCGATTAAAAATATAATCCAAAGAAAGTGAATACATGAAAAATAATGAGTGACACACGTATCACCGCTATACCATAATAGTACCACAAGAATCGAAAGAGTCTTTGTGTATTATGAAAAAATCTTCTGATTCAAATTGTCTACTTTACCGCCTGTTCAAAATCTTTTCCAGTTGCAAAAAGAAGATCTTCTCGGTTGTGTGGCGCCACAAACTGCATACCAAGAGGAAGACCTGAAACTGTCTTTCCTGAAGGAATAGAAATAGCAGGAACTCCGACAATATTAACTGGCACTGTAAAAATATCAGCGAGATACATCGCAAGTGGATCTTCAGACTTTTCCCCAATCAAAAATGGCGGTATTGGTGAAGTAGGCATTGCAAGGACATCAACATCTTCGAAAACTTTAGCAAATTCTTTGCGAAGCATGTCACGAGCAATGATTGCTTTATTATAGTACGCATCATAATATCCAGAAGAAAGAACATACGTCCCAAGAAGAATACGGCGACGAACTTCTTTACCAAACCCTTCTGTACGTGACTCGAAATAACTTCTAATACTTGACGACCCTGGATGAGAGAGGCCATACCTAACTCCATCATAGCGCGCTAAGTTACTCGACACTTCAGCAAACATAAGAATATAATACACTGAAAGCGACTTGGTGAGTTGTGCGATTTCGACATCACGAAGTGTATACCCTTTACTTGTAAGAGCCGTAAGGGAAGCGTTGAAGTTAGAAAGCACCTCCTTATCAATCCCGTCACGATCAATGAATGCTTTTGGTACACCGATTATTTTTTTGCGTGAAGCCTTAGCGCTCTTTCGTATCTCTTCTGGTAAAGAAGTGCTGTCATGTGGGTCATGGCCAGAAATTACACTATAAACAATTTCTACATCTTCTACAGAATTCCCAAAAGGTCCAATCTGATCAAGTGAACTTCCCATCGACATAAGCCCATACCGTGATACGTCACCGTACGTCGTTTTTAGTCCTACAATGCCACAGAAGGATGCCGGTTGACGAATTGACCCTCCAGTATCTGACCCAAGTGCAACAGGAACTCCACCATATGCAACAACAGCCGCAGACCCACCTGACGAACCTCCTGCAACACGTGCTGTGTCGTGAGGATTCTTAGTAACGCCAAATGCTGAGTTCTCTGTTGATCCACCCATAGCAAACTCATCCATATTTGCACGACCAAGGAGGATTGCACCTTGAGCCTTCAACTTCTTCACCACAGTTGCATCATATGGTGCGCGATACTGTTCAAGAATCTTCGACGCACCTGTTGCAATCTCCCCTTCTACCAAAATATTATCCTTAAGCACAATCGGTATTCCGGTAAGGAGTGTTGCCTGGCCTGTTTTGAATAATTCTTTTGCAACCGCTATCTGTGTAGCGATAAGTTCATCAGAGTAAAAACCGAGGAGCGCATGTATTTCTGTATCTTTTGCTTGTATTGTAACTTTGCATTCTTCGACAAGTGCTTCGATGGTAAGAGATCCATTCTTAAGAGACTCATGAAGTTGTGTAAGTGATCTTTGCATAGTATATAGATAAATTATTTAAGCACTTGTTCTACCTCAACATACCCTTCGGTTACCTTAGGAGCGTTCGCTAAGATTGCATCGGTATGAGCGCCAGTTGAGCGTGTGACCGCGTCCTCTCTGACCACGTTATATACTTCTTCATTTCCATGAGAAAGAGCACCCTCGATATCATTAATCTCCGAAACGTAGCCAAGTATTGCTTGCATATCATGAAGCATTTGTGCTTTCTCGTCATCATGAATATCGATACGAGCAAGGTGTGAAAGGTTGGTAAGATCTTGTTCAGTGAATGTCATGTAGCTATTCTAACATAGAATAGAAGATGTAAAAAATTGTAACAAAAGAAGTTTTGTATGAAGCTTTTTCAGTATAACTCTTTCTATGTTTCTTTTTTAAACTTTTCCTTTCTAAAGCATGGTGTATTCGCTTGCTAGCAAATCACCTCCGCTCGCCTACACGGCTCCCATTCATAAAGAAAATCATTTCTCGCTTACTTCTATAATTTTTATCAAATCTTCCTCAGAAATCACCGCGATACCGAGCTTCTCTGCCTCTTCACGCTTACTGCCACCACCGTCTCCCGCAAGAAGATAGTGTGTCTTCTTAGAAACACTCGATGCAACTTTGCCCCCATGTAACTCGATGAGCGCTTTTGCATCTTCTCGAGAAAGTGTCGGCAAAGTACCTGTAATAACGAGGGTATACCCGAGAAGCTTTGATGAAGCGGTCTCTTTTTCGTCCTCCACCGTCACTTCACGAAGAAGATCTTCTAGCTCCTTCTCATGATGTACATCTTTGAAGTACTGCGTTATACTTTCGGCAACCTTTTCACCGACCCCTTCTGTTTCTTTGAGTTCATCATAAGAAGCACTCCGCACTTTTGCTAAACTTCCGAATGCTTTCGCGATATCTTTGGCAGTAGTCTCTCCAACATGACGAATACCAAGCGCATACAAAAAACGATGAAGTGACACCTTGCGCGACGCGTTAATAGAAGCAATGAGATTCTCTGCTGACTTATCACCGAAGCCTTCAAGAGAAGCAATATCTTCTTTCTTAATCAAATATAATGACGCATACCCATGCACGAGCCCTATCTCACGGAACGTCTCCACAATGCGATCACCGAGTCCGTCAATATTCATCCCTTTTTTGGAAACAAAATGAATAAGACCTTCTAAATGCTTAGCAGGGCACGCTTTATTATGACAATAAAGTGCAGCAGAAAGATCTTTGCCGGAGAGTTCTCTCACAAGAATGCTTCCGCATTCAGGACATGTTGTTGGCATCACGAACTCACCACTTCCCTTCTTACGTAATTCTTTGATCACCTCAAAAATCTCCGGGATCACATCCCCTGCCTTACGCAAACTAACTGTATCACCAACACGAACATCGAGTCTTTTGATTTCATCTTCGTTATGAAGTGTCGCACGCTTCACGGTTGAACCCGCAAGAAGTACCGGACGAAGTTCAGCAACTGGTGTCACCGCACCTGTTCTTCCCACCTGACAAGTAATAGAAAGAAGTTCTGTTGCAACCACTTCCGCAGGAAACTTGTACGCAATACCACCTCGTGGAGACTTAGCAGTATATCCGAGCGCATCCCATAACTTCCGTTCGTTAATCTTCACCACAAGTCCATCAATACCATAGTTCTCATCACTGCGTACCTCTTTCCAAGTGTCATAAAACTTCTGCACCTCATGAAGAGTCTTACAGAATAGATGATCTTTATTAACCAAAAAACCAAACCGGTCAAGCGTTGTAAGTTCTTCTTCTTGTGTTGCAAAAAATCGCACACGACTCTCTCCTTGCAGAGTATATCCTTCAATATCGTATGCAAAAAGTTGCAAATGACGTGACGCAACAACTTTTGGATCAAGTTGACGCAGTGTCCCCGCAGCGAGATTACGAGTGTTCGCATAGAGCGGTAACCCTTCCTTGGCACGCTCTTTATTGATGAGGTCAAGATCATTCTTTTTGATCCACGCTTCTCCGATCACAGTCATAGAAAGTGGTTCAGGAAGTACAAGAGGAATACTTTTGATCGTTTTTACATTCTCAGTAATATCTTCACCTACTTCCCCATCACCTCGTGTCGCACCACGAATGAGTTTACCGTCTTCGTACGTAAGCACAATCTTAAGCCCATCAATCTTGAGCTCCGCAATATACGTTGGAGTATCCACAAAACCCTCTTTAGTAAGAAGTGTTCTGTTGCGATCCTCCCAGCTGGTAAGCTCTTCAAAGTTAAACACATTGTCAAAACTCCATTGACGAACATCATGACGGACTTTGACGAAAGCATCAATAGGTGCTCCACCAACACGCTTTGTAGGAGAAAGCAGAGAATCATACTCTGGGTACATTTCCTCCAAAGAAGAAAGTTCTTTCATAAGAGAATCGTACACTTCATCAGAGATAGTAGGTGCATCATGCACATGATAAAGCACTCGATGATGCTCAAGAAGTGCACGCAACTCTTCTACCCTCTTCTTTGCTTGTATCTTTTCCATTATCATAAGGATAGCATAAAAAGCCTTGTTATAAAAGGGATTTTATTAAACCTTACACGTAGCACATAACAAAAGTTATACCATCTCCAACTAATGCTTCCGAGTATATAGGTGGCTATACTTTTTAGCGAAAAACAAGTCGGAACACGAATCATATAGATATATGAAGAGTGTGAGACGAAGTTTTGCAGCAAAAAGTATAGCCACTTATTCGGAATGGTTAGTTGGAGATGGTATCAATGCGTTACTGTAGTGTTAACCACTGCACGTTCAACAGTTCCGTTTGGATTGTCACACTGTGCATATCCTTGCGCAATAATCTGTCGGAATGTTTCTGTTTTGTTCACAGTAACTCGTGCACAACGAAACGTCCCGTCACCAAGTGGCATGCGTACATTGTAGATGGAAGCGATACCATACTCAACTTTTGGTAATCCAGAAATTGGATCAGAATAGTGATATACATATTCTGAGGTACTTGTTGCAAAAGAACTTTGCACCACATCAAATACCGCAACCTGGCCACACTTCAAATTCGAAGTATCAATAATAGGAGCAAGCGGATCATCAGCAAGCCTTGCAGTATTTACATAATCAATAACGTCTTGCACATATGTCTCCCACGGCGTTGAAGTACTACTTGGAAATATTCCAAGACCATCTGATCCAATGAATTCATCATCTACAGAGAGCGCACACGCAATAGCATCATCTGCTGCATAATACGCTGTCTGGCTTTGTCGATACACCTTAGAAAAATACATTTGCTTAGAAAGAAGAAACATCGCTGTTCCAGTAACCAAAAGAATAAGCGAAGAGATAAGCATAGTAAACGGCAAAATAAACCCACGCGGTCTATAATTTTTTGTTCCAAGAAAAGAAAAAAGTGTCTTCATACTACATTATGGTCTTGCGTGAATAAACCGAACCACAGAAACAACCTGCTCAGTTCCATTAATACCCCTGAATGAAACAGTAACTGTAATACGGAGATCATCTTGGTATTGTGTGTTTGGAAGTCCTACTTCAAATGTTGCGAGCTGTTCTACGTAGACTTTTCTTGTATAAGGTTTAGAAGTATCAAGAGAAGCAGTGCCGTGATGCGCAGGAACACCCTTACACACAAACATATTTCTAACAAGTGATGTTGCTATAGTTGTGGAAGCTCGTACAAGATATGGACACTCTGTGTCGCTTGCCACATACCTTGTAGGTGTCGTAGTAATATCACCAACCATGTCAATCATATCAAAAGAGCAGCCGTCGGGATTACCCGCAGTACCATCTGGATTAGTAGTTTTGTAACAAGAAGGCTCCAAGAGAACAGGTCCGAGACGCTCCTTGAAGAGTCTCCAAGAAGTCTGTCCTGTCGTCGATTCCGCAGCTCGTTGTTCACATAACTGTCCAGGATTTGTTGCTGTTGGATTTTTGTTACAGTACACATACAATGAATCGTACTGATTTTGCAACAATTCCACGGCTTCTTCCGCCAAGTACGTCGCTGTAAGTGTGTCCTTAGAATTACGTGCGTACGAAGCAGAGTTACTCATCACCGCAAGAGGCCCTATGATAACAAGTGCAAGAATTGCAATAGAGGTTAATGTCTCAAGTAATGTGAACCCTCCTATTAACGACGTAGAGCGAGAGAAGAGAGAAAGTACTCTTTTTCTCTTCCGAGTTAAGGAGTTAACAGTGTAACTACATCGAGGCTCTGCCTCGAATCTAGTGTGAGCAAAGCGAACACTTAGATACCTCGATGCTTGCGTCGGGGTGGATCTCATTTTTTTGAATGGTATAAAAAAGTAGTGCATACATTAGCGTGTATCTAACTCACGAGGAGACACTTGAGTCTCGAAGTAAAAAGAAACAGGGGTTACTGTCTGACTTCGTGAATTTGTAACACCAGTCATAAAAATAGTTATTCTTGGTTGTGTATAATCAGTTGCGCTTGATACATCATTAGACCCATCAGAGGTCTGTGCCCCATCTACATAAAATAGAAGGGAATTTATGGTAACGTCATCGGAAGTCATTTGTTCTGTAGTAGATGCTTCACCGTATGGATAACTATCTTTATACAAAGTCCCATTAGCAACATAATATGCTACACGATCAAGTGTACTACTCGCATCCCCTGGTTGAAAAATAAGAATAGTACAAAGATCCGCACCTCCATAGACACAATTTTTTCTCATTGTAGGAACCACTGCCATAGAAACAGGCAGTGAAGAAGTCGCATAAAACTCCTTACCAAAACGAATATCTCTTGTGATTGTCTGAGTCGACAAATTAGCATTATCAAGAATTGCTTGATTTTCAGCTAGTCGCTTATTCACTGCCTGCGTATTAAAGAGTGCACCAAGACTAAGCGTTGCGATACCAGAAAATAAACCAAGTACCGTAAGTATTTCGACAAGTGAGAACCCTTTTTTTGTAGAAAGAAGAAAGCGTACCATATCGTATTATTTACAAGTACCCATAGATTTCACAATCATTCCTGAATGATACACTCGAATTGACTGCACATAGCCGACCGAAGGAGACTGCAATGAATCAATTTGTATACAAGCAGAAGTATATTCGGTAGTAGTAGCACCATTAATATAAATATGTGCGGTTTGCTTTGGTCGAGTAAAAGAAACAGTAAGTGTGTGTATTGTTGTACTTATCGGTGCCAAATTTTCTGAATTACAAGAAAAATCTGAACCATTAAGAGCAACACAAAGCTTCCCTACTCGATGATTACGTGTAAAAGAAAACTCTGATTCTTTTTCTGTTTGAGGAGCTTGTTCAAACAACCCATCACCAACTCCGATTGCTACAGTTTCTGAAGGAATAATACGGTCTTGAAACTTTACTACCTTAGAAGATGTTGCGCGATCAAAAAAGACTCCCATACCTCCATAAGTATCATCTTTTGTATTGATCGCACTTCCTTGCAGTTGTGCTTCACGAAGCATTATTTCTGTTTGATACACATTATCTGACAATGAAAGTTTCATAATAGCTTCTGGTCCACCAGAAAGAGTAATGCCTAAGATAATAGCCATAATAGAAACACTCACAAGAAGCTCAATAAGAGTGAACCCTCGAAGTTGTACACTGTTAGAACCGCCCCTGTCTAGGAAAGAAGGTACCATACCTACATAGTACCATTATGCAAAAAACATCGCGATAGAAAGAACATCAATACCTGTGAACAACACTAACAAAAACGCAAGAACTATATAAGGAACAAAAGGGATTGCGGTTGCATGATGAATACCCTTAAGACTTTTTGTTACATACTTCTGATACAAACCAATAAGAGCACCCATCCACACCGAAAGCATAAGTACTGCAAATCCTTGCAAGGAACCGAAGAACGCTCCAACCCCCAAGAAAAGTATCACATCACCAAAACCAAGCCCCTTTCCTTTAGTGACCAACCATATAAGAAGAAAAGGTCCAGCTACAAATAGAGGGGAAAGTAGTGTTAGCGCTGTAGGATCTTCAATAAGTCTCATAATGAACATCACCCCTGTAAGACCAGTAAAGGTCGAAAGAAAAGGGAATGGAATATACGAATGGGCTTGGTCATAGAGAGCTATAACCCCAAGCACTCCAAAGAGTGCGGTGTAATAGATAAGCCACAACATGCTAGCAACAAGAGTTGGTTGCCCTTGTATAACCAACTGATACAAGAGGACAAACAATATCCCGTAGAGTGTTTCTATTATAAGAGCTGTCTTTCCATAAGAAGTTTTACAATATCGACATTTCCCAAGAAGTAGTACATACGACAGAAGTGGTATAAGATCGAGAACGCGAAGTGCCTCTCCGCATGAGAGGCACTTGCTACGTCCTTTTAGTATAGGAGCAACATGGAATCGTGAAGCGATAACTTGCACAAAACTTCCAATTGATGCACCAAAGATGAACGCTAAGATAGATAACACATTACGTAGTGGAGCCACCCTAAGTAACTATTGCTGTGAAGTAACGTCGAAGACACAGTCAACTGCACCAACACATGTACTACTTGATTCTTCTGTAAAATTATTGATAGCACTAGCTTGTTTTGGATCATACCACCTAGACTGGAAATCTGTTCCAAGATAAATATTCCCTCCTGCAGTATCAAACACTGAAGGCCATGAAAGCATCCATGTAGTAGACGCACCTGTTGTAACAAGCTGTGAACCATTTAAAAAGGCGTTAGCAGTTAGTGCGTTACCATTATATACAGCACACGCAGGAGAAACTAGAGCATTACTAAGTGTAGCACCAATACAGTCACGATCAGTCTCAAGCGCTGGACCATACACTTCTAGTTTGGAACCAAGGTGATAAGAAAATGTCGAAGAAGCTCCACCTGTTGCTTTCGCTTCATATGTAACATATCCAAAAGCATCACGAGCATTGGAAGTTGTAGAAGATGCAAAAGAGGAAAGAAGAGGCATGAACTGTGGAGAAAGTGAATCAATATTGACAGGATATTGAGCCGAGTTAGATTCTGCATACTGTTCAAGTGCAAGCTGTGTTGACTTAACTTCGGCGATCTTCTTTGCGTCACGAGCCTTCTTACGTGCACTCTGAATAGGAGCAGCAATAATAGTAGAAAGAAGACCGATAATAGCAATCACCACGAGAAGCTCAATAAGGGTGAACCCACGGAAACCTGATTTTTTAAATGTGTTTGACATAATATTTTTCTATCTTTGTAGATACTATTAAGTATATACTTCTTCGTTTTAAAATTTCAAGTACTTAAGGAAATTCTTGTGGATAAGTATTTAAAAAGACAATGAAGATAACAGACAACAGAGTACAGACAAATACTGTAGCCATCATGAAAATATGGGAAAATAAGACGAAACAACTAATGGTCTACCTTTACCTCCAACTGTCTTTATTGTGTATTTTAATCTGTTTTCTGTTAGTGAAGCGGTCTGTCGTCTGTATATCTGTTATCCGAACCACTACTTAATCGCATCAGTAAGTGCGTACATCGGAAGAAGAATAGCAGACACAAGTACACCTACACCAATACCGAGACTTACAATCATGGCAGGTTCAATAAGAGCAATCATACTGTCAATCGCAGTATCAAGTTCACGACGATAGAAGGATGCGAGATTCTTCAGAATATATGACAACTCTCCAGTTTCTTCACCAATATGCACCATTTGCACTAGAATATTCGGCACGCGAGGCTCTTCATAAAGTGCTTTAGAAAAAGACTTTCCTGTTTGAACCTTTTCTGAAACACGAGCCATAAGTTGCTTATACACTCGATTCTCGAGAATTGATGTCGTAATATCAATAGACTTTACAATAGGAACACCATTCCCAAGCATGGTACTCATGTTATCTGCAAGCTGTTGTAAGAAAATTCTTTGAAGAAGCACCTTCATTACTGGAGCATCTGCAAGTTGCTGGTCAACAATAAGCCCACCTTCTTCTGTCTTTGACCATTTATAGAAAGCAAATCCTGCAATTCCAAGTAATGGGAAAGTAATAGGACCATACTTCACGAAAAGGTCTGAGATAAAAAGCACTATTCTTGTCACGAGAGGAAGCTCGGCACCTTCTTCCGCGAACATTTTTGCCATCTTAGGAACCACAAAGGTAAGCATACCCACCATAATAAGAAAGAAAGTTCCAATAACAAAACTTGGATAGGTGAGTGCTTTCTTAATTTTCTGTGTAAGTTCATAATTACGATCAAGATAATCAGCCAAGAAAAGGAACACTTCGTTAAGCTTACCACTTTCTTCTCCAGCCTTTACCATGTTCACATAAAAGTTAGAAAAAAGATCGGGGCGCTTCGCAAGAGCGTCAGAAAGAGTAACTCCTGATTCAATGTCATCAGACACTTCCATCACACGTTGCTTAAGAGTTGGATTCTCATTCTCTTGTGCAAGCAAACGAAAAGCACGAAGTGCGGTAACTCCAGCCTCAAAAAGAGTGGAAACTTGTCTTGAGAAGAGCACGATGTCTTTTGGTTTGATCTTCGGCTTAAAAAGGTCATTAACCATGGCCACAAGATCATTCTTTTTATCTTTTTTTGCCTCTATCTGAAGAATGGTAGTAATTCCTTTCTTTTGAATAATTGCAATAGCATTATCAAGTGATGTTGCTTCAACATCCGCTTCTTCTTTGTTACCATTTGTATTGAGCCAACTATAGTGAAAAATCATAAAAAATTATAGCAATCTATCGAAAAGATTCCTTCGCTTCACGTAATCATACGCAACATCTCTTGCAATAACACCGTTGCGCACAAGACCAGCAACATAACGATCAAGATCAATCATGCCATCTTTAGTACCCATCTCGATCATCGTGTCAATCTCATGAGTTCTTTTTTCTCGGATAAGATTGGAAACGGCGTTTGTGTTAAGTAATAATTCAAACACGGGAACAAGTCCACCTTCTACGGTTGGCACAAGACGTTGTGACAAAATACCAATAAGTGAAGCGGATAACTGAAGACGTATCTGATTCTGCTGTTCCCCAGGAAAAGAATCGATGATACGATCAATTGTTTGTGCAGCAGAGTTAGTATGAAGTGTTGCAAGTACTAAGTGACCAGTTTCAGCAGCGGTAACCGCAGTTGCAATAGTCTCACGGTTACGCATCTCACCAATCATTATCACATCAACGTCTTGTCGTAGAGCATGCACAAGCGCAGTATCAAAATCAGCAGTATCAATACCCACTTCACGTTGTTCGATAAGTGATTTGTCATGATCAAAATGGAATTCTACCGGGTCTTCAATGGTAAGAATATGACGTCTAGACTCCCTGTTAATAAGAGATACCATTGCTGCAAGTGTTGTTGACTTCCCGTGCCCAACTGACCCTACCACCAAGAAAAACCCTTGTTTTTCTCGGGAAATCGACACAAGCTGTTCAGGAAGATTGAGCTCTTCGATAGACTTAACTTTAGGAATAAGACGAAGTGCAATAGAGATCACCCCTTTTTGAAAAGACGCATTACCACGAAGGCGATACTCTTTGCGGTGTGTGTATGAAAAATCTAATTCTTGCTTAATCACAAAATCAGTAAGCGCCTTCTCTCCAATCATTTGACGAAGTAACCCGAGACTATCTTCTCCGGTAATCTCTTTTTTTCTGGTAAGCGGAATAAGTTCTCGATGAATACGAAGAACAGGAAAATTACCTACAGTAATATGAACATCTGACCCTCCTTCTTTTACAAGAGTCATAATAATGTCATCAAGTTCTGTTTCGTAATTCATGCGTATACTTATGTTAGGTACTAATAAGCTTAGAAGTAAAAATTACTTTTTACCCACTATATATATCTATAGTATACCCTCTTGCTTGTAGTTATACAATTAAAGAATAGTGGACAAGAACAGAGTACGGATAGTGAGACAATAGAAAACAGAAACAAAATGCGGAGCATTAACCCCATCACTCCACGCTTGTCTGTATCTGTCGTCTGTACTCTATAAACGAAGTGATCTGTTTGTTTTATTCCTACAATTCTGCAAGTTCAGTGAAAGGTAACTTTCCATTCATACACTTAAGCATGGCATCTTCGCGAATCGTTACCATACCGTTACGGCGAGCAATCTTAAAAATCTCTTCTTCTCCCTTACTACGCAATATTGCCTCTTCAATTTCGTCGGTAATCTTAAGCACCTCAAATACAGGAACACGACCTTTCATTCCGGTCGGATACTGAGTATTTCCTTTTGCTTCATAAAATGGTCTGTTGGTCTGGAACGCCTTTTTGAACTCTGGTGGAAGGTCAGCAAACTGCTTTTCGACCATTTCTTTGATAGATGGCGTCATTTCCATAACCTCTCCACACCCTTCTGCAATCTGTCGAGAAAGTCGTTGCCCAAGTGCCGCAATAAGCACAGGAGCAATAAGATATGACTCTACCCCCATGTCCAAAAGACGTGTGATTACACCGATAGACGTGTTGGTGTGGATGGTAGAAAATACCAAGTGTCCAGTGAGTGCCGCCTGAATAGCAAGCTGCGCAGTCTCACCATCACGAATTTCTCCCACCATGATCACATCAGGGTCTTGACGAAGAATGGAACGTAACCCTGATGCAAACGTATACCCAATATCTGGGAACACTTGAGACTGATTCATTCCTCCTACGTTATACTCAACAGGATCTTCAAGTGATACCACATTTTTATGATCACGATCGATTTCGTTCAACATGGAATACAGTGTTGTAGTCTTACCAGAACCAGTAGGACCAGAAATAAGCACCATTCCATACGGTGCACCAAGTGCTTCACGCACATGTTGCATTTGTAATTCAGAAAATCCAAGATCGTTGAGCAACTTCACTCCTTTGATACTATCAAGAATACGGATCACGATCTTTTCCCCATAATATCCAGGGAAAGAAGACACACGGTAGTCAATCTTACGATCACCAAATTTGGTACTAAAACGCCCATCTTGTGGTTTACGCTTCTCATCAAGCTTCATACCACACAGAATCTTCACACGAGCAATCACCATTGAGTGTAGTTTGATAGGGAGTGCAGCGATTTGTTCAAGACGACCATCCATACGAACACGAATACGAATAGCAAGACCAGTATGTTCAATATGAATATCACTGGCAGTATTATCAATTGCATAACGAAGCACCACACTGAAGATTTCTGGAATAGGAAGTTTTGCAAGGTTTTTATCAAGTACACCTGCAGTTTCTAGGTCAATATCCCCCTCCTCTTCTTTTTCTTCTTTATCAAGACGATCTTCATCTTCTTTACTTACATAAGAGATTACTTCATTATCAACTTTATCGGTAACACTCGCTTTATCTTCCTTAAGATCTTCAGGAGAAGTAATACCGAAGTGTTTTTTGAAAGAATCATAAGAAATCAGATACACTTTGTACGCAGTATGATCAGCACCAAACAAAAATTGAAGGCTTGGAAGCACATTCCCGTGTTCTGGATCGACAATACCCACAAGAAGTACTTCGTCTCTTACTTCAATAGGAACCGCGAGGAACTGCTTAGACTGAACCAGGTTAATATACTTCATCAACTCCTTATCTTCAGGAATTTCTTCGTGATAAATAGGAAGTCCATGAAGCGTACTTCGCACTTCTGTAATCTCGTCCCCTGTAATTCCTTTTTTCGCAAGAAGATCGTCAACCACAACCCCTTCTGTTGCAGAAACGGCTGCATCGATTTCTTTTGCTTCGATTTCGGTGAGTTTATTTTGACTGACGAAAAGATCAAGGAGCAGCATACGGAAAAAACGGATCATCTCTACCACGAGAGTCTGTCATAGGTACATCTTCTGGTTCATCAACAAAAGATTTAAATAAATTCTCACGAGTAAAAGAAATATCGCTCTTACCTAAGGAAATTTTATTTGCCGAATCATTAAGAGCAGAAAGAGCCTTCTTATACTTAGCACCAAACGTTGAAGGATTAAGGTCTTTGGTTGTATTTACAACAACAGGAACAGGACCTCCAAAAAATACCAGATAGAGTACATACAAAAAAAATACAAAAAAACCTACACTTGCAATAGCGACCATAAACCCTGTGAATTTGACTGGACTAATTTGCATATTTTATTTTTTTAAATAATAAACACGAGAAGAAATGATAACTGAAAGTAATTCTGGATCATAGTTAGCTTCAGTAACTTCTGTCTTTTTTTCAATACGAGAAATAGCAAAAGAGTCGGGAATAAATAAACGAAGATTTTTTTCATAAATCTCTATAAAAACTTTTATATTTTCATAATGAGCCCTGAAAGAAAAAGTTACAATATAGCTACCTAACGCAGGATGTTGATTTCTTGTGTCAACTTCAACTCTTGGTGTGGCAATATCAATACCTGCCTTATTAGCAATAAAGACGAGTTCATTGCGTAACTTAAGTGGATCAATGTTATCTGGAAGTAAAGCAAATACCTTCTTTTTATCTTCCTCTGATATAGACGAATAATCTTTATTTAAACTAGAAGCTTCCTTTTCTATAAGAGCGATATGTTCTAGGGATGTTTCATAATCAACATTTTTTTGCTGTAAAACTCTAAGACTACTCTCCGGTGTCCAGATATAACCTACACCACCAGAATACATAGGATCAAGATATGCATAATAAATAACTACTGGCAAGATTATTAAAAAAAGATTAAGAAGTTTTGAAGACATAAATAAATTATCGTTGAGAGGAAGTAGCACTATTCGTTGTGCTCGACGACACTATAAGAGATTTAAAATCTACATCTCCAGAAGCTTTTCCTTGTGCAACTATTTGTGCTTCGATGTTTACTTTTATTTTATCTTGAGTATCGATAATATTTTCGGAATGTTTAGTCTTTGGTACAATCTTACTATACTGAGCAAGATTAAGAGAAGCAAGTTGTTGAATCAAATACTTATAATTTGTTGTAATCACAGTAAAACCCATAGAAAAATTAGCATTAGAACTTTTTGATCTTTTTAATTGGAAATTGTCAAAATAAACCTGCTTTTCTACTACACTTTCTAAATACTGAAGAGGTGTTTCAAGCGAAAGATACTCTTTTAAAATACCATTTAATAAAGCATATCTCGCAGAAAGTCGTTTCATTTCCTCATAAGGGTACTCCTTAAAACCAGACTCTTTCGCAAGAAGTTCTTCTTTCTTTTTTTCTACACTCACCGAAAGATACTGCGAATACGCAAAGAAAATAATTGCGGTTGCAACCACAAGCACATTAACCACAATGAGGAGCATCTGCAAATACGCAGCGATCGTCATCTCACGACCACGCAACCGAATAAAAAGTATCGGCGAATCACCTTCTGGTGGGAGATTTTCTGGTGCAACCTGACCATCTGCACCACCAGGTGGGGCAATTCCGGCAGGACTTATCCCCTGGCCGCCTGAAGGTTGTTGTTGACTTGGATTAAAAGAAAAGGCCATAGTACATTAAGAGAGTATTTTTTTGAGTGCACATCCAAGGGCTACTGCATATGAAGGCCCAACTCGCTCCATCATTTCTGAAAGGAACTCTGGGACAACAATCTGCTCAAATGGAGTGACGATTCTTCCTGCGATGTGTACCGTTTTGCTATACGTGCTTAACATACCAGGAATGCGAGCACCACCACCTGTCAAAATAATCCCTTCTATAGTTTGATTATACTTTCTTTCGAACATCAATGATAGTCTTGCGATCTCCCCAAACAGTGGATAACTCGAAAGTTCGAGAATATCTTTGAGGTACGGATTGGATTCATCTCCTGTATACCCAAACATGCGCTTTGATTCTTCTGCGGTATCAATAGTAACAGAAAGCGCCCTCGCTAACTGCATGGTACTTTCCTGAGACCCGCGACTAATCACATGCATATCAAGCACAATGCCTTGGTATACAAGCGACAATACTGTATTTTGTGAACCAATATCAACATACATCACCATCTTATGTGTATGTGGTGGAGCGCTACGCAACAAACTGTAGCCATGGATTTCGTATTCTACATTATGAAGCTCTAACTTTTTGACAAGACTATCGTAATTAGCAAGTGCAGCATTAGTTACCGCAGCAAGCACCACACTCACCGTCTTATCATCACCAGGAAACTTCACTGTAGGAGGAATATGCCACCAATCCATCTGCACATCGGTAAGCGGTATAGGAATATACTTTCTTGCTTCAACTGGCATCATCGTCTTTAGATCATCATCAGATACACGAGGCACATGAACTAAAGAAACATACGCATTCGTAGAATCAAGCGCAACTACCGTATCACGCGCAGTCACTTTTGCTTCCTTAAAAAGATCTCGTATCGCTTCAAGCAACTTCTCTTCACCTAAGTGAACCGCTTGTCCGACCTTTAGCCCCCCATAAGGACCAAGTGCTACCTCTCCATAAGTATCAAGTACAATACGATCTTTTTCTTTACGCAACTGCACAACCTTCACAGAAGAAGATCCTATATCAAGGCCGAGAGATTGTTTGAGTTCATCTTTTTTAAAAAAGGTCACCATACTTTTTAAGTATATACTATCTTTCTTCACTTGTTACGAGTACACTTGGGTGTATATGTGGATGATCAAACGTGGCACAGATATTCTTCTTGATTTTCTTTTTCCAAGATACTGTTTTGTATGTAAAAAAGAAGGAGTAAGTTACTGCACTTCGTGTCTCTCTCGCACAAAGCATGCCATCACCACCCCTTATCCATTTATTACAAGCATTTACTCATTCAAAGACCCTGCAATTAAGCGTGCAATGCACGCGATTAAATATTTTCATCGAAAAGACCTTGTCCCGCCTCTTACCGAAGCACTTACCCCTCTTCTTTCTGACACAACACATGCTGTTCTTGTTCCAATACCAATGCCAAGGTTACGTAAAATGATACGCGGGTACAATCATAGCGAATATATCGCAAAAATACTTAGCAAAACAACACATATTCCAGTTCGTACAGATATTATTGTAAGAAAAAACTATCATACACGCCAAGTAATGACCTCTTCTCGTTATGAACGACTTCATAACCAACATAATACTTTTCTAGTTCTTGCACAAAAAGAAGATCTTGCCAACATTACAATTATTCTTGTCGACGATGTTACCACAACTGGCGCAACACTAAAAGAAGCAAGAGATACACTGCTTAAGCACGGTGCAAACTCTGTAGAAGCAGTGACCATTGCACACTAAGGAACAAAAGACGGCCGCTTCGCGGCCGTCTTTATATTCTTCTTATACAATGTCTTAGAGTGTCCCTACAAGAAATGATCCAAGGGTTGCTCGTGCACTAGATGAGTGAGACCCTGTTCCACCACGAGTATCAAACGCTGTAGTTGCATCCTTACCACACTGACTCGTAATTGCAGACTGTCCTCCAGGATGCATAGTTAGATATCCAGAAACAGAATACACCTTTTGAGAAACAACAATCCAACAATCGGCTGGTGTTGCATGTGTTGCAACTTGTGCCATTGTCATAACAGGAAGAGAAGACCCTGTAGAGGAAGTTGTTGTTCCTGTGGTAGTAGGTGTTGAGGTAGCATTTACACGCTTATCCTTAAGCACTTTTGCTTTGTTAAGTTTTTTTGCAATACTTGCAAAGTCTTGTGTTACCTTTTTAATAGTAGCGTTAGCTGACTCAATAACCGCCTTACTTGAAGTGCCGTACTGAGCTGGGGTAAGTGCTTGTACTTTTACAAGTTCTTGTGCGAGTGTATTCATATCAAGAGCAACGGACGCTTTAGCACTTTCAAGATTTGCTTGCCACTCTGTCACATCTTTTCCTTTTCCTTTATACTCATCAATCTTTACCTGAACCTTTAGGAAAGTGTCTGAGAGTTTTTGTGAATGATTCTGCAAATCAAAGATCCTCTTCTCAAGACGAACTTGTGGGATAACAATTCCGAAGATTCTAAAGTTTGTATATACGGAAGTAATAATTGCTTTAGTACTTGTCGCATCAGTTGATGATGCAATTTGTGACTGAAGCGCAGTAAGTCCAGAAATATTTGTAGCAAGAAGAGTTGTAAGCGCAGTCTTTTGTTCTGTAGTAAGAGACTTATTCGCTTCAATTGCCTGTTTGTTAGCAGTAAGCGCATTCAAACGCTCCTTAATAAGCTGATTCGCTTTTGCTTTAAGAATAGCAAGTTTCGTGATAGACATATTCACCGGGTTCTCAGAAACAGTCCCTACCGAACCAAGCTCTCCAAGAGAAGGAACTTTCACATCATCACGAACAGTCGTGTTCATGCCTGTTCCGAAGTAATAACGATCTTGCTTCTTTTCGTTCTTATATTCATTTTCTTCTTCGTTTTCATGGCGAACTGAAAGCGCTCGAATAAGTCCACGACCTTCACCAAACTGATTATTTTCTTGTTCTGCAAATGCTTGAACTCCAGAGAAAAGGAGTCCTACAGCAAGTAATGATATATATGTTTTTTTCATAGTAACGATTATGTAATAAGGAAACACCAGAGCCACCACATAAAGTAACCCTTTATTTTGATAAATGTTTTTATAAACCTATCACTATTCCCTTGTACTTACTATAACAGCAGAGAATGTAGTTTTGTGACAAAAATAACAAAAAGTTATTACTTTACAATACTTTTTAAAACATCCCCTTCCATATATCTACACATATAACACAAAGGGGTGGCGTGCGACGAAGTTTTGCAACAAAAAATATAGCCACCTGTTTGGAATGGTTAGTTGTAGATGGCGTTAATATATTCCTCGTATCATCTTCCAGTCTTTCTTCCATCTCGGAGCAAAGCGGATCATGAAGCAAAACATCTTTGCTTTCCATTTTGGAATATGATGCTCTTTAGTCATTGCCTTGTAACACATTGCAAGGAATTCATGCACATCCCCTTCAAAACACAATTTACCGTCCTTAAAACAAAGAGAGCAGTACTTCTCGCTTTCTCTTGTATCTCCAGCAGGATCCTGATTAAATGGTAAAAGACAGCTTTCACACTGTCCACTTGCTTTACATGTTTTTGTCATACTCTTCGAGTATACTGCGAGCGCTGTAAAAAAGAAACAAACGAAAAGAACGTTGCTACGCAATCTTCGCGGCAAGCGATTCCCATCCGCCACCGTTGTACACTTCTTTGTAACCTTGGCTTTTGAGTAATTGTAATGCCATAGAACTTCTTCCGCCAGAACGACAACAAGTAATGACTGGTGTCGCCATATCCTTCACGTACTTACCAATTGTATCAATCTCTTGCAATGGAACGTTATATGCTTGCGCACAGTGACCTTCTTCGAATTCTTCCCTAGTGCGCACATCAATAATCACAGCACCGCGCGCAATGAGCGCTTTCATATCTTCTTGATTAGTTTTTTGAAATAACGAACTAAACATATAACTTTATGATGAAATAAATACGGAACTTCTATAAAAAAGAAGACTTGTTAATAAATGTATATCTTTATATATTAGCACATACTAATATGTTTGCAAGAAAAAATACTCCACTACAAAGATAGTCACTGTAGACTTATATCTATATTCCTAATAAAACAAAAAGATCAGACAGTAAGAACCGCCTGATCACCTTCCGCAGAAACCAGCCTCATTGAAGAAAACACTTCATTGCTTCTGCTTCAGCACGAATGTATGCCATATTCCTGAGTGCCTCCAAACGAAGCACAGAATTGTCACGGTCAATCTCAAGCGCAGGTATAAGACCATCACGAAGAAGAACAACTTTCCCCGCAACCGTGCGCATATGTGCAGCATGATTGATCAAAGCTTGTTCATTGTCTGCAAAGTAACGAAGATACTGACCCTCCTCTTCTCTGCAAATTGCCTCTGCGTTATCCGCAAAATCTCTCAGATCTTCAAAGGTAATGGCAGACTGGAAAGTATCCACAAAATGCCCTGAACTGTTCACAACAAACCATGCCCTTGTTGCTTGAAATGAAGACTGTGTTGACATTGCTGTGTCTCCTATAAAAATGGTTCAAGTTGTCCGTGTTTGAGTGTCAGGTTCACGGAAAGAAAGGTTTCTTTCAAGAGAGAACGTCCGCAAAAACTCATAGAACAATTGCTCATCCTCTTCATATACCTTTACCTGAACATGCCAGCCTGCTGGATGGTCCATGTAGCCTTCAACAGACTTTCTGCTTGTAACACCAGAGTAGGAATCAGTTTTCTTAAACTCCTCTCCATATGCCTTCATGAAATCAAAAACATGTGGTTCAGGAATAACTACATCAAGAAAAATGAATCGCACATTAATACTCACATCAGGATGCATAACTTCTCCTCAAAGAACGTGCCTAATTTTAATAGACCTCTTTCAAAAGTCCTCACCCCATCATAAACTGTATGGATGTACAAC
>CAYUDN010000013.1:0-20415 GCA_964443675.1 uncultured Candidatus Saccharibacteria bacterium
TGCAATACGTAAACAGTAAGTTTGATATCTTTATGTCTAATGATATCATGCGACCAATTGTGTCACAGGAGAAAAGTTCCTTTAACTTTCGTGAGATTATGGATGGAAAGAAAATATTCTTAGCCAATCTTTCTAAAGGTCGTCTTGGAGATATTAATGCGAATCTTCTCGGTCTTATCATTGTGGGTAAAATTTCTCAAGCAGCAATGGCACGTGTGAATAGTACTGAAAGGCCTGACTTCTATCTTTATATTGATGAGTTCCAAAATGTAACAACGGATTCTATTGAGTCTATTCTTTCTGAAGCTCGTAAGTATCGACTTTCACTTAATGTTGCACATCAATACATTGCACAGCTTCCAGAGAATATCAAAGGAGCGGTGTTTGGTAACGTAGGCTCTATTGTGGTACATCGAGTAAGTCCAGAAGATGCGAAGTTCCTTGAGGCGCAATTTGCTCCTATCTTTTCTGCAAGTGATATTATCAAAATTGAGAACCTGCACGCCTATGTGAAGATGCTTTCTAATAATATGCCGGTTAAGCCTTTTGATATTGTTTCTGTATACCCTCCACGAGGAGACAAGGATGTTATTGAGTCTCTTAAGGAGCTTAGCTATGTGACGTACGGGCGACCACTTGAGGAAGTGAACGAGGAGGTGATGAGAAAATTCACTCTATAGTTATATGAATACATCGATTATTTTTTGGTTCCTTCTGTTTGTAACTATAATCACTCTCTTTCTCAGTGGCACACTTTTGTATGTGTGGCATAAGTACGGTCGAGGAGACAGGATGGTGATGATTGCAAGGTGGGTGTTCCTTGTAGGATTAGTAGCACTTTTTGTATCTATGATTACTTTATAACATATGGAACAAGAAGTACTTTTTTCTGAAGGTGAGGAGATTATTCATGAAGCCCACAAGCATCCAATTGTGTATCTTGCAGATTTTGTGTTGCATACGTTTGGTTGTGGTATGTTTAGTGGTTTAGCTATTGCTTCGACAATCTTTTTTGGCTCACTCGGAGCATCGATTGCGTATGTGCTTATCTTTTTTGTGATTCTTTTTTGGATTTCTTTTTTCTATGCATGGACCAAAAATTACTTTGACGTGTGGTATGTGACGAACAAAAGAATTATTGCAGTCAATCAAAGAGATATGTTGCACCGAGAAGTTGATTATATGGCGTATGATCGTATTCAGGATGTCTTTTTTGATAAAGATGGTATGCTTCAGACTTTTTTTGGGTACGGAACTCTTCGTGTTGAGAATGCAGGTAAGGAACAAGAAACAATAATGCTTTCAGTGAAAGATGTGGAGACGGTAGCGCATATGATTATGGATTTGCGTGACAAAACACACGGAGGAAATGGAGCGGTATAGAATAGACCACTATTTATAGGCAGATGACAGGAAAAGAGAGTGTGCAATCTCACCTGTACTAGGTATCTTTTGGTACAACAAAGTACTCTCCATTTGTTGCAGACAAGGGGATCTTTTTTGTATGGTATACTTTTTGTTATATGACAGAAGTTATCGATTTTGAAAACCTTTCAACTCATCTTGTGGAACAACATGATAATTCATTGCTTACCAAGCCAAGCACGGAACAGCTACAGCAAGAAAAAAAGTCAACAAATCAACTTTTTATTACTGGTGCGATTATCGCTTCTGTCTGTCTTGGGCTTTTTATTTTTTTGAATTACGGAGGACAAGCAACCGTTGCAGAAACAAATGCATATCAGAGAGAGGTTGCTCCACTTTTTAACTCTATACGTCAAGAGTTCAAGAATCTTGTTGATGTTTCTTGTGATGAAGGTTCTAGGAATGATTGTATTTCTTATACGTTCAACTTTTACCCACAAAATCAAGATCAGGATCAAGGTGGTGTGGCGTATGGTGTAACAATGACGGAAGTTAATCGAATTGGGGAGTATGGTAATGCTATTTTGCAGAGCAAACTTAAGCATCTTTCTTCTAGAAAAGGTGATCTTACCTTTACTATACTCTCAACAAATGTAAGTCGCTCCGAAGGTGAGAGTAAAGTAACGTATGTGTGCCGTGAGTATCATGAACAAATGCAGTGTGAGAATAAGTAAGGTGGGTTTTATGATATAGTCACACCCTTGCAAGCTAAGCAGTTGGCCCACTACTGTAAGTCGCAAGATAAAAGATAAAGACACCTCGTTGTTCACGAGGTGTCTTTATCTTTCGGTGCGGATAGGGGGAATCGATCACGGTTTCTACTCCTCACTTCGTTCGTCATAGAAGAAACCGCGATCCCTATCCGATTCCCTCGTGGACCAAGCAGTTGGTCCACTACTATAAGTCGCAAGCTAAAAGATAAAAATACCTCGTTGTTCACGAGGTATTTTTATCTTTTAGTGCGGATAAGGGGAATCGGACCCCTGTCTGCTGCTTGGGAAGCAGCCATTCTACCACTGAACCATACCCGCAAGTATCTTTTGATGGTAGCAAATTATGCCTCTCTTCTCAAGAAAGAGTGGCAACTGGTAAAAGTGTTGCGATTATTTCTTGAACTCACCCGGAGCAAACTTGACAAATATCACTCTATAATATAGAGTGATATTTGTTTTTACTGCCCGTTCATTCTTTTGAGGAGTTTTCAATGAAGTTCAAGAAACTTGTAGTTTGGTGGCTGGTGACCGAACAGGAACATCCACTGCTGACCAACAATGACAAGAAAATCGAAACGTTGATGCCGCTCGTTCAAGCCGTACTTCCTGGCGTCAATTACTACTCCATCACAGGGTTCAGTCAAGTGATGAAGCAGTGCGTGATGCCTGTTCTGAAGAAGCGTTTCTCTGAACTGGCGACGGTTTCGGCAGACGACATCGCCCGCGAACCTGACGCCGAAGTCGAAGTCACTGAGTTCCTTCCGTCGAAGGGTTACGAGTGGCAAGATAGCGATGACTGGCAAGACAAGTTCGGGAAGTTGTTAGCTGCCTGACACAATCACCACTCACATCAATCAGCCGCCCCCAATGACTAACCTCGTTGGTGGGCGGTTTGTTTATTTGTTTTCTTCAATAATTGCCAGTCGAACTTCATCCCAAGTTCGGAGCAAAGTTGACAATAATCATATTATCTTGTATAATGTGATTATTGTGCTATAATACTTCGTCAATTTTGAAAAGTGAGTTAAGTATGAAAACTTTGTTGATTGAAGTAACCCTTGAAGAGGGTGAGTCAGTAATGAGAGGCGTTTGCTCTTATTGTGGGTGGAAGTTTGAACTGGTATATGAAGTTGGTGACTATGAGCGTGAAGATGCTCAAGACAGTCTAACCAACAGACATCAACTCAATACCAACTGCGAACACCCTTTAGAGTTTTCAGAGAGAAGCTAACCTCGTCATCCGCCAAGCAAGAAATTGCTTCGGCGGTTTCTTGTTTTATATCTCATTTTCTTCAATAATTGCTCGTCGAACTTCATCCCAAGTTCGGAGCAATAATGTTATGCGGAAGAGGGGTGACTGAAATGGATAAAATAAAAAGCGTGGCACCGTAAGGTGCCACGCTTGTACTTTATCTATCGAAGGGTCTTATCTTTGTTCTGTTGTCTCCTTCGTCTGTAGTCTTCCTCTAGTTACTTCACTCGCTCAACATATTCTCCTGTCTCTGTATTTACGATAATTTTTTCACCAGCTTCTATGAAGAGTGGGGTAGTGATCTGTGCACCAGTTTCGATGATAACCATCTTACCGCCACCGGATGCGGTATTACCTTTGATTGCAGGAGGAGCTTCCTTCACTTCGAAAGTCATCTTTACAGGAAGAGTGACACCGATGAACTTTTCTTCTTCGTCAAGAGTGAAAATTTTGACATCAACAAGAGTATTGTCTTTAAGGAAGCGTGATTGCTCACCGATGATCTCACCATCAATTTGGAAACGCTTTGCACGATCACTTGGATCACAGAACCAATATTCTCCTTTATTTGCATAAAGGAAGAGTGCTTCACGGCGAGAGATTTCTGCTTCTTCTGCAGTATCTGATGCGTGGAATGTCCCCGGAACAACCTTTCCGTTAAGGAGGTTACGCATACGTACTTGGTTCTGAGGTTTACGCTTCTGGGTGCGTGCGACGTGAGAGTCGAGAATTTCATAAGGTACATCATCAACTAAGATGTACTTTCGTGGTTTAATTTCATCATAATCAAGAGTTGCCATAGTGATAGTAATTAGTTATTAGTAATTAGTTACTGGTAAATGCATTTTGCATATATGCAAAATGCATTGTAATACTGAGATTCTACCAAAAAAATGAGGTTTTGACAAAAAATATATTTCGGAGATAATAGGAAGGTTGTTCATTTTTAGAAGAGGTGAGTCATGAAGAAAGAAGAAGATGATATCTCGTTGCCAAGAATCCTTCAAGTGGGGGAGTATGCACCAATTACTCCATTTACCATTTTGATTCAATTGCTTGGACCATACAATTCGGAGTGGAGATCTGCGTTTATTAAAGGGTTCATTGCTCGTGCGACAAGTAATTGGTCACACTCATTGCAACGTAGGGTGTTGGGTGATATTTTGTTTGTTACTCCTATTTCTTTTGATGTCAGCCATGAACTTGCTTCTTTGTGTGTTCGTGATGTATTCCCTGATCTTAGGGTGGATAAGGTGTCATCACTAGAAACGTTTGAGCTGTACCATTATGAGCAAGTTCTCAATCGGGCAGCTTTTGGGGTGATGTTTTTCTATCTTCCTGAATGTAGAAGCGACGATCAAGAAGAACTTTCTTTTTTGTCACAGTTTTATGCTGATGTGACGAGATTGGCGTTACAGGCAGAGCAAAAAGGTCGTTTGGAAAGGTTGTTTGTCGTGTATGATGACCATGAGCCAACCTCAAGGATTTTGTTCCGTGGGCTTCCAAGTCGATTACAAAGAAGAAAAGATCTAAGTTCACCAGAAACTCTTGGTTCTAACTTTGCAGATTATGTTGAGAAGTTCCTTGTTCGGTCATGATGTGCTTCAATGATATTGTTGGGTGACATACGACAGAACGCGAAGCCGGAGGCTTCGCGTTCTTTTCTTTTTACTCGACGCTCTTTTTGATATAGATGTTATGAGGTGGAGTTTTTGTTTTGTTGCGCAAGATATACCTGGTAGTCGATTTCGGTGATACCAAAGGTGGTCATACTTTCTTTAAGACGCATAAGTTCAAGAGCAAAATCTTCTCGTTCTGTTGCTGTCTTAGTTTGATCGTGTGCTTGCTCTTCTAAACTTTTACGTTTAAGACAGAGCTTGTTTTTGATTTCTTCCCACTTGTTATCGCGAGTGAAGATATCGTTTGAGTTGTTCGATGAAGAAAAAGGGGGCATACGGATTACTGGATAGTGTGTGGTTTGTTTGCGAAATATTCTTTGTAGTGATCCATGGAATACCCTTGAGCGATAAGCTGTTGCTTCAGGTCTTGCAACTTCTTAGTGTAGAGATCTCTTTTTGTTTTGTCTTGAGAGAAGTTGTTGATAAGCCAGGTGGTCGCTTTTACAGATTCGAAGAGATTAGTTACCTCGGTGGAATATGTTGAAGAATTCCCCAAGTTTTTTTGTGGAGTTGGTATAGGGCTTGAACTTGGTGTTGATTGCTCTCGAAACCACATATTTAGAGTATTTATTCGGCCGGAGTTTCGTTTTCTTCTGGGTCTGTTGAACCGGTGTAGGAGAGGCCTCCGGATTCGAGCTCTTTGCGAATTGCTTTCTCGAGTGTGGTTGCTACTTTATGGTTTTCGCGAAGGAAAGTGCGTGCTGCGTCATACCCGCGACCAAGCTTTTCATCACCAAAGGAATAACTTGAGCCTGTTTTGGTTACTAGTTTGAACTTTTCACCAAGAGCAAGAAGCTCTCCTTCACGAGAAATACCTTCGTTGTACATGATGTCGAATTCTGTTGTCTTAAACGGTGCTGCGACTTTATTCTTCACAATCTTCACTTTAGTGCGTGCACCAACAACATCTTCGCCTTTTTTGATTTGGGCGGTTTTGCGAATATCGATACGAACAGAGGAATAGAACTTAAGCGCTTTACCGCCAGGGGTTGTTTCTGGGTTGCCGAACATCACACCGATTTGCATACGGATCTGATTAATGAACACAATAACGGTATTGGACTTGTGTGCAATAGCGGTAAGCTTACGAAGTGCTTGCGACATGAGGCGTGCTTGCTTGCCAACATGTTGTGCACCCATATCACCCTCGATCTCATCTTTTGGAGTAAGAGCAGCAACTGAGTCAATGATAAGTACATCAACTTTGCCACTACGAACTATTGACTCTGCAATTTCGAGCGCTTGTTCACCGTTATCTGGTTGAGAAATGAGAAGTTCGTTGATGTTAACGCCAAGCTTCTTAGCATACTCTGGATCCATAGCATGTTCGGCATCAATAAAAGCACAGATACCACCAATCTTTTGTGCTTCAGCAATGACATGAAGGGTGAGGGTTGTTTTACCAGATGATTCTGGTCCAAAAATTTCAACAATACGTCCTCGAGGAAGACCACCAACACCGAGAGCTGCATCAAGGCCAAGTGACCCTGTCGGTACAACACTCACGTCGACTTTTGGAGTATCTCCGAGCTTCATAATAGCTCCTTCACCGAACTTACTCTGGATCTCTCGTAAGAGTGCGTCAGAGCTTGTTTTTGCGGTTTCTTTTGTATCTTTAGTTCCTACTGTTTTTGGTGGCTTAACAGCCTTTTTCTTCATCATGGTTGTAAAGTGACGTAATTAAGTAATAAGTTCTTGTAGTGTATCGTATTTGTGAATGAAGTTCTATAGAACGGAGTGTTCTTCGTGTCATTGTGGAATAACACGAAGGACTTTGGTAATTTTTGCGCCATAGAAATCTTGAGCAGTGATCACTATTGTGGTGTAGGGTGCTTGTGCGGTAATCAGTTCATTGAAGTGTCCATCGGTTCCGATAGGAATAGAACGACCTTGAAGAGTAATTTCTTTTACATGAGAGGCGTGTCCAGAAACCTCAAAGGTGGTTGAGGCAACAGTATCTCCATCTTTTGGGTTATAAATAGTAACTTCTGGCCCTGTAAGTAGTGGGTAAGTTCTAAAACCTCCATAGCCTAAGGAGGCAATAACTAAGAGTATAAGGAAGTACTTTTCTATTTTTTTCGTGATGTCGTAGTGTTCTAGCATGCGGGAGTATTGTCAAGTGTATGTTACCTGAAGAGATCATCCGTTGTGGTATCTTCGCTTTCTTGCTGCGTATCATTGCCTTGTTCTTGTTTTTGTTGGGCGCCGGTGAGTATTTCTCGATATCGTTCACCTTGTCGTGCAGGACCGATAACACCGAATTGCTCGAGGTCGTTGATAATACGCGCAGCTTTGTTGTACCCCCAACGGAAGGCAGTCTGAAGGGAGGATGTTGACGCCTTTCCTGTTGAGATTACAAAATCTTTTGCACTCATGTAGTCATCATCATCTTCTGGTTCTTCTCCACTTGAACCAGACTCACCAATGTCACCACCAGAAGACCCTACTTTTACTTTGGAGATATCAATAAGATCAGGAATAAAATCAGTGTGTGCTTTTTTGATATGACTTACTACTGCTTTGATTTCTTCTACTGAAATAAAAGGTGCTTGTATACGCATAAGGCGAGGGTTATCAGAGGCCATGTAGAGCATATCGCCATTACCAAGAAGATCTTCTGCACCGGATGCGTCAAGAATTGTACGAGAGTCAATTTGAGAGGTAGTTTTAAGAGCGATACGAGCAGGAATGTTTGCTTTAATTGTACCGGTGATTACTTTTACATCAGGACGTTGAGTTGCAAGGATGAGGTGAATACCAGCAGCTCGACCTTTTTGAGTGAGTGCGGTAATAAGTGGACTAATTTCTTTTGGATAAGAGAGCATGAAGTCGTTGTATTCATCAAAGACAATGATAATGTAAGGAAGTTTTGGAGGAAGACCAGTAACAGCATCGCCGATATTTCCTTTTTTACGAGCTTTTTCGAGTGCTGGTGCAAGAATTTTTTTGTTGTAGTCACTTACGTTTACTTGACCATGTTCAGCAAGAACTTCATAGCGTCGTTCCATTTCTTGTATTGCCCAGTTAAGCGCTTTAATTGCACCTTTTGGTTCTTTAATAACCGGAGTGTAAAGGTGAGGAAGATTGTGGTACGAAGTGAATTCAACTCGCTTAGGGTCAAGGATAATGAGCTTGAGGTCGTATGGGGAGTTTTTGTAAAGAAGAGAAATGAGAAGATTTTGAAGTGTTACTGATTTACCTGTACGTGTTGCCCCTGCAACAAGAAGATGAGGCATCTTTTCAAGGTCACCAAAAAGTGGTTTACCAATAATTGTTTTGCCAATAGCAAGATTAAGTGGGCCACTATTTGTAAACTCCTCAAGTTCAAGCATAGAACGAAGTCCAAGCATCGCCTTGCGTTCGTTAGGAACTTCGATACCAACAAGGGTCTTACCAGGAATAGGTGCTTCGATACGAAGGAATTCACTCCCAAGTTCCATGGCAAGGTTATCGTGAAGCGCAACAATCTTCGAAAGGCTCACGCCTTGAGCTGGCTTGAGGGTGAATTGTGTTACTGTCGGTCCAACGGTTACTTCTCCCATTTCAACATTGATTTTGAAGTGAGCGAGTGTTTTTTGAATGGTGAGCATTTTGGATTTACTATCACCAGCGCCGGACTTGCCAGAGTCGAAATTAAGAAGATCAAGAGGTGGCGGAACAAATTCTGGAGTGAGAATAATAGGAGAAGCCTTGACTTCTTTCTTTGGTTTTTGGGTTAGTAGTGTATCTTCGTGAGAAAGTTTGCCAAAAAGTTCATGACGAAGATCGTCAGAAGTAGGACCTTCTTCTTCAATTTCTGCAACTTCTACTTCTTTTTCTTGAACTTCTTCTTCAAGAAGCTCTTCTTTTGATGCAGTAAGAAGCTCCTCGTCATCAAATGATCTTGCTTTTCGGTTTGCTATGAAAGCGAGGATTTTTTCAATAGGGTAAGAAGCGAGAATCGAAAAGAGAGACAGAGAAGGTTTTCTTTGAAGAAAAATAATTGCACCTATCATAGTAATCCCGATAAGAAAAAACATACTCGGGAAAAAGGCAAAATAGGTAAGAAGAGGATTTGCTACAGAAGATCCAAGAAAGCCCCCAAAACCTTTTCCGAAAAGAAGTGTGCCAAGGCCTGCTACACCAAGAATTAGGAAAAATCCTCCAAGAATAGTAATAAAACGAAACTCAGGTATCTCTTCTTTCCAAAGATAGTACGCAACATAAAGACACAAAAGAGGAGTAAAATAGGTATATACCCCGATAAGAGAAGAGATGCCATTAAAGAGTACTTCCCCTCCTTTTCCTCCTGCGTGCACCATTGAGAAAAGAAGCAGTACTGAGAGCATGACAAAAACGACAGCAAGAACACCTAAAAGTGTCTCTGTCATAACAGGCTCTTTGATTCTTTTTCTACGGGTGCGAACTGTAAGATCTGGTGATGGTTGTTCTTCTTTTGACATACACAATGAATAGGTACTGTATTAGTATATCAATAGAACTTGTTTATTTATAAGGGATAAGTTTTTAGCGGAAACCTCTTCTGTTGGTAAGCAAAAGAGTTTTACAAAGACAAGATTATGGACAAAAAGCAAGACTTTACAGAAATAATAAAAGGCATAGAATAGACACAACGTGAAAGGTAAATAAGACACTAGGTGTAGCAAGTAAAGTCTTTTATGCATATAAGACAAACTAGCTATACAATAGAATAAAAGTCACGAAGTTAAGTCTAATTATAAAAGACAGTAAAGAGACAACTATGAACGAAGAGGTAAAAAAAGACTACAGTTTACTTATTGCAAAGAAGTCAGAGAAGCTCGTGACCGCTCTTTACCTTGTTACCGATCTAATGAGCGATAACGAACCTATTAAGCATGGTTTAAGAAAGAATGCCGTTGCCCTCCTTTCATCAATGAATTCCTTAGCGCAGCTTGACGTAAAAGACAGAGTCCTTGAACTTAAGTTGTCTTTAAAGTCTGTAACAGAAATAATATCACTCCTCCATGTAGCTATTACGACAGGAATTGTCTCAAAGATGAACGGGGATCTCTTGATGGAAGGGTTCAGGTCACTACAACTTGTCCTAGAAAAAAAACAGCCACTTCTTCAAAAGGAGATGTTTCGTGTTGAGGACGAAGAGATGCTTGCCCATGAACCATCATTTACGAGTATACCAAATGCATCATCATATGATGCGCTTACACCACTCTCTTTAGCTAGACTTCATGGGTCTAAAGAGGAATTACGAAGAACACAAGACATGTTAAGGCAATCACAGTTACTCACTCGTTTCGAGAGAGTAAAAGAACAAGAAGAGACTAAAAAAGACGAAGCTGTTTCTCTAAAAGACACAGAACTACAAAAGACAAAAGTGTCGCAAGGCATGTCTACGCATGCTGTCCTTATAGAGCATGCGTACAATCCTCCGCTACAGACCACAACTTCATTTCAGATGAAGAAGTTATCTAGAAGGGATCAAATTATCAGCCTCTTTATTCACGGCGTGGATATAAGTATAAAGGACATAGCTGCTAAGGTTAAAGGGTGTAGCGAAAAGACAATTCAAAGAGAGCTCAACGCTCTTGTTGCAGATGGCATAATAGATCGTATTGGTGAGAAGCGTTGGAGCAGATACATGCTTAAGTAGGGGGCGGTGTTATAGTAAGAAACAACTAGAATGGGGTTAAAGGGTTCCTTTTTGTGTGTATCGAATTAGATATTCTGCATAAAGTAATTATGAAGAGATGGTGATTCTTGCCAAAGATGAACTGACACAGAATCCACTTTTTTACTTATAGCAACCATCGCTTTCTTTTGACTTTTCTTGTTAAAAATGAGATACTTGCCATACAGTACAGTAATGTACTTCAAGTAGTGTATTATCCACATTTTTTGTGGTCTTATGATTGCATTTCTGTGTGGAACACATATACTGCTTGTAGACGTCTCTGTTTGAGAGCGTCCTCTGGTATTTGAGATACATTTATAAGGTATCTTGAAGACAGGTAAGATCTTTGACAACAGAATAGTGACGCAGATTTATTAAAAGCTTTATATAGCTGACAATTTTGCTGTATATACAATAACTATAACCACAGTCTTTTTGTATAGCCTTATAAAGTAAATCAAGTTGCCATTCGGTCGTTACTGATCGTCTGTCATTAAAAGTTCATCGTTTAGTTACGTCGAAACTAAATAAACGATGTACGGTGCGGTGCGCAAGCACACATTTAACACTTATAAACATAACGTTTATGTCTAAAATCTCAATGAAGATTGCAACATCAGCTGCAATCATCGGAGGTATCGTAGCAGGTGCAGTTTCTGTATCTGCTGCTCTCAACCTTCCAACAATGAGCTGTTCATATTCATTTTCAACGAATATGAAGCTTGGCTCACGTGGTACAGATGTTATGAACCTCCAGAAGGTTCTTAACATGTATCCACAGACACAAGTTGCTGAATCAGGAGCAGGTTCTCCAGGAATGGAAACTTCAACTTTTGGTCCTGCTACTCGTCGTGCTGTTAACAAGTTCCAAGCTCTTCATCTTGCTGAGCTCGGAATTTCAGCTCCTACTGGAAATGTGTTTGCAGGTACTCGTGGTCTCCTTAATCAGGTATGTACCGGTACTTCAAACAACAACCAGTCAAACAACAACACTAACAACAATACAACTGTTGTAAGTGGTCCAGTATCAGCTGCGCTCTCAATGAGCCAGCCATCTGGAATGATCGTTACTGGTCAAGCAGGTGCTCGTCTTGCTGACATTACTTTCACTGGAAATGGAACAGTTACTTCTGTTCAACTTCAGAGAATTGGTGTGTCAACTGACTCAACACTTTCTAATGTATACCTTTACGACGGAAACACTCGTATCTCAGATGCGGCATCTGTTGTAACAGGAGGATATGTTAACTTCAACTCAACTACTGGTCTTTTCTCAGTTAATGGAACACGTACTATTACTGTACGCGCTGACATTGCTTCAGGAATCACCGGAGCTCAGACAGTTGGAGTTAAGCTTAACAGTCTTACCGCAGGAGGTTCAGTATCTACATTCTCTAATGTTGTAGGTAACACCCTCTCAATCGGTTCTGTAACTACCGCAGCAGTACAGTTCTCAGCAACTGGTCTTGGTACTAACGCAACAACTGCAAACGTTGATGCAGGTACTCAGGCATACAATGTATGGACAGGAACTGCTTCTGTAAGTACACGTGACGTTAATCTTAAGGCAGTTACTCTTAAGTTCGTTGGTTCAGCTCCTGTTGACGCAATGGCAAACCTTAGCCTCTATGTAGATGGTACTAAGGTTGCTGGCCCTTCAACAATTAATGCTGCTAACAACAATAAGATCACTTTTGATCTTGGTGCTACTCCATTCCTTCTTAAGACTGGATCACACACCTTCGATCTTCGTGGTGACGTAGTAAAAGGTTCAAACCGTACTATGAGTTTCGCTATCGAAAACGTTGCTGACCTTATGCTTGAAGACTCAAGTCTTACTGGTGTAAACGTATCAGCAACTATTGGTGACTCTTCAACACTTCTTACCCAAGGAAACTCTGTTTACAACACTATTACTGTAAACAAAGGATCTGTAACTGTTAACGTAGACCCAGCGTTTACTGCTAACAAGGTAACAGGTGGAGCTACTAATGTTCCTGTTGGACAGTTTACTCTTAAGGGTTACGGTGAAGATGTAAAGGTTAACACCCTTCGTGTTACCTTCGGTACTACTACTATCAGTACACTCAACAATGTTTCATTGTTCGTAAATGGTGGTCAGGTAGGAACTTCACAGAACTTTGCAGGTCAGCCTCTTAGTTACACCCTTGGTTCATCACTTATCATCCCTGCAGGTCAAACTGTAGTGCTTACTGTTAAGGCAGACATTGTGAACACTTCAAATGCTGCGTACACCAGTGGTACTATTGCTGCTAAGGTTGGTGGTGTGTCAAGTAACGCACAAGGACAAAGTTCAAATGAACTCGTTTCTGTAGCGTCTTCTGTTGTAACTGGTAACACTCTTACCATTTCTTCAGGAGCAGGATCATTCGCGCGTACTTCAGGTTTCACTGCAGTAACCGTTGCTCCTAACACTCCAAACGTAAAGATTGGATCATTCACAGTACAAGCTGATTCTTCAGAAAACATGAAGATCAACTCAGTAGGTGTTAATCCAGTTGTTGCTTATGCAATTACCAACATCAGTAACCTTACCCTTAAGTCAAATGGTGTAGTGCTTGGTACTCCAGTAGGAAACCCAGCTTCAGGAACTTCAACTTTCTCATTCAATGATGTTATTGTTCCTTCTAACACTACTCGTACTTTCGAGGTATACGCTGATATCGGTGGTGCAACTTCAGGTTCTGTAACTGCTGACATGGCTATCACTTCACGTGGTTCAGTAAGTAACACTTCTGTTACCTCAGCTGCTTCTGGTGTAGCAATTACTTCAGCGGCTTCAACCCTTTCTGACGCAACTCTTGTGAGTTCATCTCCTATTGCTCAGTATGTGGTTGGTGGTTCATCATTCGGTATTGCAACATTCAAGCTCTCAACTGCAGCAGCTGGAACCGTTGCAAACGTTCGTGAACTTCGCTTCCTTACTTCAGGAACTGACGCTATTGAATCTATCACTGTTGGTGGTGTAACCGCACCAGTAATCAGTGGAGGAACAACAGTTGTTTCAGGTCTTAACATCGCTGTTTCTTACACAGGAACTGATGTGCCTGTAACTGTTAAGTTCTCTGGATTCCAGAACTCAACTACTGGTGGATCACTTCAAGCAAGTGTATCTAACGTAGCAGTTGCTGTATCTTACATTGAAGCTACTTCAGGAAGTGGTTCAGTTGTCACCAACTCAACCGTAGCATCATCAAGTGCTATGATCCTTGTGGCATCAAAGCCTTCAGTAACTGTTTCTTCAACCCAGGGTGGAGTTCTTATCCTCGGTGCTGAAAACAAGGTTGGTGAATTCACTGTATCAGCAGACGCTAATGGTAAGATCGCTGTTGCTTCAACAACAATCAACGTATCTTCTGTAAACGTTTCATCAGCTGACTTCTACTCATACCGTGTAGCAGAAGGAAACACAACAATTTCTTCAGCTTCAGTATCTGAGACTTCATCTTCAACTGCTGTTATCACTTTTGTTCCTGGCTACGAAATCTCTGCTGGTCAGTCTAAGACCTTCAGTGTATACGCTGTAGTTGCAGGATCAGTTGCTTCAGCAGGTGTAACTCCATACGTAGCTTCAAGTCTTACAGCTTCTGGCTTCAAGTGGAATGATGTTATTGGTGGAAATACCTCATTCACAGGTTCTTCACTCATTAACTTCCCAACCAATAGTTACACAACCGCTCGCTAGTCTGCGTCACAATATTCTGTCTAGTTCATATGGTATCCATATGCTAGAGAATATCTAAGGCAAACTTAGAGTAACAAAACCACCCCACACGGGGTGGTTTTGTGTTGCTTGAATAGAGAGAAGAGTTGTGGTAGAATCCTCTGTGTAAGCCAAAGAAGTAGGTAACTACTTAGTTTATGCTAAGTAGTATTAAATCCTGCGGAGGTTCTTCTCATAAGCATTGCTTATAAAAAAGACCAGCTTTTGTTTATCAAGCTATTAGGAGCTTGTTGTTATTTCTTTAAAAGACTTCTAGAACCTAATGTCTAGTGTCTGATGTCTACACTATGGCATTAACACGCGCAAAAAAAGCAGAACTTATTGCTTCCTATGAGGATGCACTTAAGAATGCTAAAAGTGCTGTGTATGTGAAGTTCAAAGGTCTTCCTGTGTCTGAGACTAGTACCCTCCGTTCACAATTGTTTAGTGAGAATACTCATTATACAGTGGTGAAAAAAACTCTCTGGAAGAGAGCGACGGACACTGCTAAGATCAAAGGGGAGGCTCCAGTAACTGGAGAAGAACTTGCGGTTGTGTATGGAGGTGACCTCCTTACACCTGCTCGTCTTTCTTATGAATTCAGTAAGACACACAAAGATACTTTTGCTATTATCGGCGGTATTTTTGATGGGGAGTTTAAGTCACAAAAGGAAATGCTTGCAATCGCGACTATTCCTCCTCGTGAAGTGCTTCTTTCACAACTTGCATTCCTTCTTAAGTCACCAATGCAAAGACTTGCAATTGGACTTTCTGAAGTTGCAAAGAAGAACGCATAGTCTTCTCGTGTCACACATACCACACAATTACATTTACTAAAGTTATTATAACGAAAATTATATGGAAAAATTCGCAGATCTTCTCACAAAGATTGAGAACATGTCAGTAATTGAGCTTAACGAACTCGTTAAGGCAATTGAAGAAAAGTTTGGTGTTTCTGCAGCAGCTGTTGCAGCAGCGCCTCAAGCTGGAGCCGGAGCGGAAGCTGCTGAGGAAAAGTCAGCATACACCGTACACCTCGCTTCTGCCGGTGAAGGTAAGATTGCAGTGATGAAGGTAGTTAAGGAAGTTCTTGCTCTTGGTCTCAAGGAAGCTAAGGATCTCGTTGACGGAGCACCTGTTGATCTTAAGAAGGATATGAAGAAGCCAGAAGCTGACGACTTCAAGAAGAAGCTCGAAGAAGCTGGTGCTAAGGTGGAACTTAAGTAATACTACGTGTACTCTTATAAACAAAACTCTCCCGAAAGGGAGAGTTTTGTTTATGGGAATTTTAAGAAAGTATTGATTGTGTTTTGAAAGAAGGGATATCATCGTTCTTTCTGTTAAATGTTTTTGAACTCACCGAGCACTATATTGACAGAATCAGTATACTGTAGTATACTGATTCTGTTGTGTTATCAAGTCTGAGGAGACATGTATGCCTTTCAAATTGTTTGTCGTGAAGTTTGCAGGGGTTGTCCTTGCACTTCTCGTTGCCCCGGCCTTGTTGTCCGTATGGACGGAAATTCCGGTGTTCAACGTCGTCTGCTGGTTGGGGGGTCTTGCTCTACTACTGATTGGTTGCATCATGACCTTCCGCAGCAGCGTCAACGCCGGCAAGCTGTACGTCTTCCGGTAAGTCGCTTCTCCGCCCACTGAAAGCCACCCGGCTTCGGTTGGGCGGTTTCTTGTTTTATATACTCACCACATTCTCATATCTCTTCCAGTCAAACGTTCTGAACCTGTGTACCGTTTGGGGCCAGAAAAAAATAGCTTATTTCAAATGGTTATTGCAAATATGTTAAAAAGAGTTAGACTATCATCACCCTTTCTGGACGGGTGATAGTCCAGTGTTCTTTCAGTAAAGGAACCACCATGAGCACTCATGGCACCCCCTTGAGCTCTGGCGTTCTCGCGAACTTCCTCGGAGCAATAACGAAGGCATCCGTCCTTCTTGCAGAGCGTATTGATCCCTCAGTCGTCGAGGCTTGGGGGAAGAATCATGATGCTCTACTCCTGCAAGAACTCACCCGTGCACTCGACCTACCTCCTGTAGTTTTCCGTACCTGGAGAATAGTGAAGGTAGAAATGCGTAAATACACGGATGATTTCATTAAGGAGTTCAAACGATATAGGATTGAATGTCTAGAGTATCGACCAGGCGACAATGCTCGACTGCCCTTCACCCCACAAGGTATCAACTCGGGGAGAGTTTGGTCATTCAAGCTTGCTTGTGTAAGCGTGAGTGAGCTTGGGTTTATCGATAGCAAGCTCTTCACCATCGAGGAAGTCATCAGTCGAGCTCGGGAACTCGAATTAGGGCTTCTCACCACTGATATGGCCTACGAGCTGCGTCTAGATTACCTTGATCAGCCAGGAGGTGAGCTTCTTGTTCCGGTCTGCAACAACGATCGTGACCAGACCTACAGTGGCGATATGTACTTTCTTTTGTCGAGTGCCCGAGGACGATTGACATTTTTGCGCGAGCACTTCAATGAGCAGCGCTACATGAGAGCGACCGACAAGCTGATTTTGACTAGGTTCAGATAACTCATCACTCGCCCAACTGAGAGCCTCCCGGCATCGGTTGGGCGATTTTCTTTTTACACCATCACAACATTCTCATGCTTCACCCAACCTGCCTCGTCGTCAAGCAGGTCAAACATTCTGAACATGCGCACTGTTTGGGGCTTGAATAAGTATTCTTCCAATGAAGCGATAGCATAGAACGCAAAGCGTTCTGTGTTGTTTGGTGTTCCGCCAACAATTAGACACTACCCATTATTCTGTCACGTTTTCCTTTTTGCACAAGTTCCGTAAGTGTTTTTTTCTTGCTACAATAACACCATTATGGAATTACTTGCAAAACTGCTTGGCGGAAATGAACGGGTAAAAGTAATGAGATACTTTCTTCATCATGAAGACCACATTGCTTCTCTTTCTGAACTCGCTGATAAAACAAAATCAAAAAGTGTTCTCATTCGAAAAGAAGTAAATGCTCTTGCAGCGATTGGATTTCTTGAGAAGAAAAAAGCAAAAACAGTGGTAACGCTTGGTGTTTCTAAAAAAACTTCTAAAGTAAAAGAAGTGAGTGGGTATAAACTTAATACACTCTTTCCTCACAATAACGCTCTTAAAGAATTGCTTTTTGATTTTGAGCTACTTGATAAAAGAGAGCTTGCGGCAAGATTTAAACTTATCGGGCGAATTAAGTTGTTTGTTGTTGCTGGGGTATTCATTGGTGATCCAAAATCCAGGGTAGATATTCTCATTGTTGGTGAAGCTATTAACCGTACCAAGGCAGAAAAGGTTTTTGAGCTTCTTTCTGCAGAACTTGGTCGTGAGGTAGTCTATGCTGTCATGGATATTGAAGAATACGAATATCGAATGAAAATGTATGACAAGTTTGTCCGAGATATTATGGAAATGGAAAACGAAAAAGTGATTGATAAGGTGAAGGAGATAAAATAGGTGCGCGAGACTAACAAAAAAGACGGATCATTCGATCCGCCTTTTTTGTTAGTCTCGCGCCTCTCACTACAGTCCACTTTGTATAGTCTTTCTAATATAAGATTTATAGGTGCTAATGTAGTTCATAAATCTTTCGTAGTCTTCGTAACTTGTTACTGAAGGGGAGGTGACATCTTCAAAGTGTGTTGAGGTCATACCAAGAGCTTTTGCTTTTTGGTTCATGAGTCCAACGAAAGTTGGTTCCCCAAGATATTCCGCGTAGAGGAGTGCAACTTCTTTGTCATCTTGAATGAGAAGCCTAGGGAGAACTTTTTTTCTTGTGGTTTCTGTTATTCCATCAGTGTCGGTGATGGGAGCATCTTGTGCGAGTACTTCCAGAGAAATGGCAGCAACCATCATTCTTGTGAGCTCTTCACTTGCAAAAACTTCTTTCTTGGTAGGAACGGGGTCGAATTCTTGTTCATTGTTTTGCACCATTATGATAGGAGTTCCTTTTGAAATGAAGTCATACACTTGCTTTGCGTGTTCATCACGAAGACGAATACATCCACCACTGTACTCAGAAGATACTTGTCTACCGTCTGGATAGTAAGGAATACCATGAATAAAATAATTACCAAAAAGGTGAATACTATAAGGCATGTACACATGACCGATGGAACTAAAGTGAAGCTTTTCTTTGTAATCACTTCGGTAACTTCCTCCTATGGTCTCATAGTAGCTTCCAGGTTTTCCTTTTGAAAGTATCGGAAGAGATGTTACGGTGTCACCTTCTCGTAGCTCTATGGTCATTTTTTCAAGATAAATGATAACTCTTTTTGGTGAAGACGTAGCCTTGTCCTGCTTTTGTTCTTGGATTTGTGGTAGAGGAGGTTCTTCAGCAAGGACACTTCTTTGTGCCTGAGGTTTTTGTTCCTCGTCGGTATGTGTGGAAGGGAAAGGAGACATGAAAAGGAAAGCGCTTCCTGCAAAAGTAAGTACAAAAATACCCGCAATAAGTGCGAGGTGTACTTTGGATTTTTTTATGTAACGAGTTACTTCCTGTACCATGCGCTAAGTATACTAAATAATTCTCTTGACTCTATCATAAAAGTGGATAATGACAAACTTTTTCGTATGGTTACACGGTATACTTATGGTAAGCCTCTGATAAGCTTTATGCTTTTCGGTGGTGTGTATACACATTACTACTATTAACTTAAATGGACACTCACATGGTCATGACATGTTTTGTCCTCATTTCTTATCGTATTTATGATGTTAAATCCAGTAGACATTCTTGGTCAGGCGCTTGTTGACACCGGGATGACTCTTATCTCCTTTTTACCAAGTGTCATTATCGCAATCGTTGTCTTTACTCTTGGGTGGGCATTTGGTTCGGTACTTGGTCGTGCTGTTGAACATCTTGTGAATGTGCTTCGTATTGATCGAGCTCTTCATCGAGCAGGGTTTGATACTTTGAGCGAAAGAGCAGGGGTTAGACTTTCTGTAGCAGGGTTTTTTGGTGGTGTTGTTAAGTGGGCAGTTATTGTCGCTTTTACTCTTGCATCAGCCGAGATCCTTGGTCTTTCTCAGGTAACACAGTTGCTTCGTGATGTACTTGTATACATTCCACAGGTAATCATTGCGGCTGCTATTCTTGTTATCTCAATGCTTCTTGGTGATTTTATTGGACGCATTGTTTCTCATTCTGTAAAAGCAACAGGAATGAATGGAGACTTCGCTGCACAGATGTCCAAGTGGGCAATCGTTATTGTTGGCGGTGTGTTCCCAGCACTTACCCAACTTCGTATTGCACAAGGACTTGTAGAAGTGCTTTTCACTGGAGTAGTGTTTGCGGTATCTTTGGCACTCGGCCTTTCTTTTGGTCTTGGTGGCAAAGAAGCAGCAGCTCGTGCTATTGAGAAAATGCGAAGTCGCGAGTAGTGGATACGTACGAGGATTTCTTTATTTGATAGAGAAAAATCTTCTGGTTACGACAAAGAAAGACGGCGCCTCGGGCGCCGTCTTTCTTTGTTTTTCTAACGTCTGTAACCTTTTACCTGTAACCTCTATTCTTTTCCTTGACTTTTATTTTGCATTTTGATAGGATAGGGAGCACTGATCAATGATAAAAACAAGAAACAAACACAGCTAAAATCGGAGGCATACGTAGCGTTTGTTACGAGCCGCCGGATGGGCGGTTTTAGTTTCTAAAATCTTAAGGGTCAGATCGTAGTTTTATTGACAACAGAATCCCGTGCACAACACGCACAAACAATACTGTTATCCAGTAGTAGTAATATTCACTGGGGTCTTGCGGAGTTTGTGACACGGACACATGAAAAGACAATTAACCTGTGAGTGAGAGGGAGCGGTCCCTGCCTCACAGTGATAGTTATGTTTCCTAATAGGAACATAAGAGCATACGGTGGATGCCTTGGCTCTTTAGAGCGATGAAAGACGTGAACAGGCGGCGATACGCTTCGGGGAGGTGCCTAATAACCTTCGATCCGGAGATTTCT
>CAYUDN010000014.1:0-19462 GCA_964443675.1 uncultured Candidatus Saccharibacteria bacterium
TGCCTGCCTTCCAAGCAGGAGACAAGAGTTCGATTCTCTTACGCCGCACAAATACAATAGAAGCTGGCTCATGCCGGCTTTTATTGTATTTGAAGGTGTAAAGTAATGTTACTCAAGTCACATTACGAACAAAGGCTATCAAGTCTTCGTTCTTTTTTGTACCACGTAAGACAGCAAACACCTCGACACATTATATCCACTTCATGTTACACTGTAGTAACTACCATGAGCTCTGAAAAAGTAGCACACTACAAAGACAAAAGAGAGGAAGTGGATGACCTGATACTTCAAAATAAAACACTTGATGCTTTAATTAAAGGGCTTACAAACGACATAGAGACTTTTAAAAATGACAAAGAGGGGAGATGGGCACCAACAGATATCGTCCGCTTTACCATGCAACTTAATATCATGAAAAGCAAAAAAGAGAGAAATCTTAAGGCTATCAATGCAATCATTGAAGCAGACACGCACCGATCTGCGTGATCTTCTTGCTAGACAGAGTATTTTGCTACGCATATACTAACACCATGGCTGAAGATATAAAAAAAATCTGGGCAGGCGGTGTATGTGTGAGGAATAACAACGTACTTCTTATACACCGAATCAACAACGAACGACTTTTTAATAAAGAGTATTTTATTTTCCCAGGAAAAGAAGTTTCCCAAGATGAAAGCATCGAGCAGGCTCTCGTTGAAGAATTTGAAAAAATCGGACTTACTATTAAAACTACAGAACGGATCTATGAAAAAGAGGGGGTTGAAGAAACTGAATACTACTATCTTTGTGAACATCTTCTCGGAGAACCAACAATGACAACAGAAGACTCGAGTGAAAGCCAATTTTTTACACCGCTCTGGATACCGATCAACGAACTAGACGAGCTAATGATTCACCCAGAATCTATTAAAGAAGTTTTGCAAAACAAGATTCTCTAAATAACACCCCCATGAACCCTTTCACCTTTATACGGAATCTTACCTCTCCACACACATTCTTAGAAGTTTCTTCGCAAGGAAAAGATTTTACCGAAAAAGAAAAAACGGAAGCAAAAAGAGAAAACAAAAAACTCACTGAAATGATTTTTGCATTGAAAAAAAAGTACTTAAAAAAAGAGGCTATGCCACGTGATGTTTTTGAACACTATGATTCGTTAAAGTTAGCTGTGCTTGTAAACCAAATTATTTTAGGAGAGGAAAGAGTAGATGCTCGTGCAACAAGAGCTTATAAAGAAAACCAACGCATCAGTGCTCAGCTTGCAGAGATACAATCGTCCTACCCTGATAAAAGAACCGCACCAGAAGAGGTTGTGAAGCGTTATCAAAAGTTACAAAAAACTTTTTTCACAAATAGACTACTTCTCGTTGCTTGTGCCGCTGATCACTATCTTCCTATTACCCACACCCTCCCAACCAATTTACTTATTCGTCTTTCAAAACAAACAGATGTTCAAGGTGGCAGTAAAGACATTAGAAGGAACAAGGAGACTCTTGCAGCCATTAAAGAAGAGCTTGACAGAAGGGGACAAGAAGATGAAAATAGGTTCCTTATTCGATATCCACGCCCACAAGGAGAAGTTCGGGTGATAGATAAAGCTACAGAAGCTCTATTAAAAGAACTTAATGGAGTTAATCCGAAAGTTGTGGACCCAGAAACAGCACAAACATTTATCGAAAGAATAACCGATGCGCTAAGAACTACAAAAGACGAAGACAGTAGAAGAGTGCTCACCTCTTACTTTAGTGAATTCCTTGATTCCGCAAGATTGTAACCAGTACACCGAATCACCAGAGAACACAAATTAAGAAAAAGCGTAGCGGTTGTAACCGCTACGCTTTTTCTCTTATTTGGAAAACCTGTGTTAACCAAATGAATGGATGAACGTAAAACTATTTTACAGCATCCTTAAGTGCCTTAGCTGCAGAGAACTTAGGAACTTTAGTTGCAGGAACCTTAACTGTCTCACCGGTCTTTGGGTTACGAGCCTCACGTGCCTTGCGTACCTTAACGGTAAACTTACCAAGACCTGCGATTGCTACTTCATCACCCTTAGAAAGAGTCTTAATAATGGTACTAAACAATGTGTCTACCACTTCTTCTGCTTGTACCTTTGTTGAACCGAGTACTTGGTGTACTGCATCAACGAGACCTGCTTTGTTCATATGCGTGAATGATTATGATACGGTGTTTTCCTAGGACCACAGTATCAAAAAATAAATTTATTAATTTCCATCGCTAGCGTCTAGCAAACGATAGGATAAAATAAGTATAGTATACAGAGGTTTTTTGGCAAGTCATAGTACAATACTACATGTTAGTGTCAAGTTCTTTCTTTATTGCAACACTCACCAAAGACGACGTTTCATTTTTACAATACCATAACCGTCAATAATGAAATATTATTTACTTGCCTTCCAAATAAATTCGAACTGGGTTCGCATAAGATCACTAAAATCTTTTGAGTGAACAATAAAACCAAACCCTTCGTTATGTGACGCAATAAACGAAACTCTATCACCATATATCGTATATCCCATAGTAAAATCAAACCCTTTTGGTGCTTTTTTTCTCTTAGTGAACACATCGTTATCTTTCCAAATATGCTCTTTGTCTTTGCTTTCGTGCGGCCACAATGAATGAATTGTTATCTTCTCTTGCAGTCTTCTTTTGTTAAAACGTAGCAACACTTCTTCACCAACCACACCAAGCATTTCTTCGTATGGCCAAAGAGTATAGATTGTCTTTCCGCTACACCAAAGTGCATCATAAATAATTCGAGCAACTCCTTCTTTGCCTTCAAAAAAAGAAATACGGGGATGCTCTGTTACTCCAGCCTTAAGCAAAAAGGGGAGCATGGTTTCGAAGAGCTGCTTCTTTTCTTTCAAATCGTCGATAGCATCCTCAAGAGAACGTTTAATATATTTCACATCATCTGGTAAGAAGTATGTTGTAGAGCCAACCTTCTTCTCAACAACAAGACCTTTTTTGATAAGAATGTGAAGATGGTCATACGTTGAAGGTCGTGTAATTCCAAGACTCTCTGAGAGAAAGCGAGCAGTAGTTTCTCCGTTCTCAAGAAGTGATTGGTAAATTTTTTGTGAAAAGGGTGGTAATCCGAGACTTTTCAAAATAGAAGCAATATCATGTTTGTGTGGAGATGTCATAGTTTGTCGATATTCGTCGACAGTTTAACATATTATTCTTGATGCGGTAAAGTTGTCTCAGAAACAGTTCATTAACCGGCAACCAAAGAAAGGACTTGCCATGGCTACTACCCGCATCAAGAAGAGGCTTACCGCAATCCCAGCTTCCATCAAAGAAGCGATGGCGTTCCTTGCTTCCATTGGCGCCAAGCAACGTGAGATCAATGTGATCAAACGAGAAACCAAAGAAGAAATCGATCGGCTGAGTGCACAAGCGAAGCTTAGGATCGAAATACTCACCAAGGAACGTGACACTTTCTTTACCGCACTCTTTGCCTTTGCCTCACCGCGCAAGAAAGAACTCACTGCGGTAACCCGTTCGCAAAAAACAGAAGCTGGCACCTTCGGTTGGCGATGGACCACTCCGTACGTCAAGTTTGCAGAAGGGGTTACTGATGATCTCGTCATCAAGAACCTGAAAGCAAAAGGACTCAAGGAGTACGTCCGCGTTGTTGAAGAGGTTGACCGGGAAGCACTGCTTCGTGATCGCCCTGAGATTGACGGTATCTCGTATGAACAACGAGACGAGTTCTTTGCCAAACCAAAGATGGCGAAAGATAGCGGTCGAGCAGAAGAGCTTGTAAAAGAAGTAACTGAAGCAGTCGATACGCTGTCATAAACCAAAACATCTACGAGATGTACGTGCAGGATTCACAAAGTGAATCCTGCACTTTTGTTTTTGTGATTACAACCTCTTATAAAGAAGTTTAAAAATTTCTCTTTGGAATGAGGCTAGGTTTTCATCCTCAATGATTACCCCTTGAACTTTGGCAAGATTAATAAATGCAACTTTATTAGCATAAATGAGTTGTATACAATCCTGATTAAAAGTAGATTCGTTCTTTGGAATACTCTTTGTTGCACGCTCAAGACGCTTCTTTTTAGAAGATGTTGCTTCGATGCTCGAAATAACAAAACGCTCAAGACCTTTCTGGTCCCGAATAACCCGGTAGTCTTTCGGGAGAAAAGTATTCACATGGTCAGTATCTTTTTCTGAAGTATAACGATAGAATACATCTCCTTTCTTTTGAGAATGAACCAAATCAGAAAAAATAGAAGTAACCCCTTTCTTGCCTTGAAAAGTAGTAATCACAGTATCAAGATGCGGAGCCACATAAGACTCCTCCAAAATAGCAAGCTGCTCTCTTGCCTTTTCTTGTTTTTCTTCTAAGAGGAGTTTTACTTTATTGGGCGACACCGCAACGTAAAGCTTCTTAGACTTTGACGCTACAAGAGTCACAACACCTTTCTCAAGAAGCATGGTAATTGTTTTGTACGCATAAGGTCGATGCAAACCGCTTGTCGACACAATATCACTCATCGTAAGAGGTCCTCGCTTAACCAGTAGGGTGTATACCAAAAACTCTCTGTCAGAAAATCCAAAAGTATGTAAAAAGTTGTCTTTCATGTACTCTTTTTAGTACAAACAGTATATCTAACTTTACATTATATAACAAGGAGTTTTATGGACCTTTTACTTTTTTGCTACACAAAGTAAAGAAATTCAAGTATCTTTTTTGTTTACTCGCTATAGTTACTACGGAAGTTCATTGAAACCAAAGGAGAAGCATTATGAAAGTTCTTGAAAAAGGTAACTGGGACAATCCTTGGTCAGCAGAAATGAAGTGTACCGAAAAGTCGTGTGGAGCAAAACTTCTCGTCGAAGAAAAAGACGTAAGTCCTGTCGACTATTCTACTTATGGTTTTTATGCGGAGTGCATGGTGTGTGGTCACCACATGCTAATCAAAGGAAGTGAGCTTCCGGCTCGGCTAGTAAAAGAACTAGAAAAGAAACGGAAATACTACTCTTCTGACTGGTAACACAATAGGTGCTTCGTAAGAAGCACCCTCGTTTACAGATACACCAAAGAAAGGGGCTTCTATGAAAATTCTCAAACGTGGAACTATTCCCCCTCCATGGAAAGAACGTGTGGTTTGCACCGGCAAAGGTAATGGTGGAGGAGGGTGTGGATCAAACTTAGAAGTCTATCTTGAGGATGTTTATCGAACAACGAGCTGTGACTACAGTGGTGGACATGATTCTTATTACACCATCATGTGTCCTGTCTGCAAAACAGAAACAGACATCAAAGGTCCTTCATGTAGTGTTCCTGACAAAAAAAACTGGTTATCTAAACGATGGCCCTCTGACTAACTAACCTCATCACAAGGAGCTATAAAATGAAAGCGCAAAGCAAAGAAATGAAGCCTCCAAAGGTTTCACTGAAAGAAGTTAAAGACTTCCCAAAGGAAGGAATTCTATTCAAAGATATTTCACCGATGCTTGCTAAGCCAAAAGAACTCCGGCAGGTAATTCGTTACTGTGCGGAAATTTGGAAAGGTAAGATCGACATTATTGGTGGATTCGACGCTCGCGGGTTCATTTTTGCATCACTTCTTGCATACGAGATGAAGCTCCCTTTCTTTATGCTTCGAAAATTAGGGAAGCTTCCTGGTGAATGTCACACTGTTTCATACGATCTTGAATACGGATCTGCATCACTAGAAATGCAACAAGATGCGATACAACCAAGTGACAAGGTATTGCTCGTTGATGATCTCTTGGCAACAGGAGGAACAGCGCTTGCTGGATGTCGCCTCGTAGAACTCTCTGGGGGGATAGTGACAGGCCTTCAATTCATTATCGAACTCAAGGATCTAGGCGGCAAAGACCTGCTTTCACGGTATGAAGTGCATTCAGTTGTTGAACAGTAAAGAAGGAAAGCTATGCGCTACTCCGTTGATGCCATTTGTCGTTATTACAAAACTAATCTTTTTGTTGTAATACGAAGACTTAATGTTCCTACAGGCCTCGCCTTTCCTGGTGGAGGAATCGAAGAAGGGGAAAACAAAGATGTAGCGATCGCTCGCGAATTAAAAGAAGAAACAGGGTTAACACTTGCTAGCATTGCGTGGCTACCAAAAGTCTACAACGAAGAAGGTCGAGATCCACGATTTCCTTCCACCTCATTCGTTGCGTATGGCGAAGCGTTTGACACTATTATTCCTGAAAAGGGAAAAACTGAAGTGCTCCTTCTTTCGAAAGAAGAGATTCTTGCCAAAAAAGAGCTCTTCGTGTTTGATCATTTCCAGATATTTCTGGATTATCTTGCTCTTTTGTGTGCGAAGTAAAAATATAGTGCAGGGTTCACAAAGTGTGACCCTGCACTTTTTGTATAACAAAACAACGTTTTTTTGATATTACTTATCAGTACGCTGAAGCAGGACTACTTACTGGTTGTATGCACCCTCGATACAAATGAATAACATATGCCAGGACATCGCCTACAAAAAAACCGCACAACTTAAGTATGCGGTTTTTTGTAACATAACCAAAGACTACAGTACTATAGCCACGGTATGTTAACGAGCGAACTCAATTGTTCTTGTTTCGCGTATCACATGAATTTTGATTTCCCCAGGGAAGCGAAGTTCTTGCTCAACACGAAGAGCGATACTACGCGCAAGGTCGCGAGCTTCGAGATCATTCACAAGAAGAGGGGAGACGAAAACACGTATTTCACGTCCTGCTTGAAGCGCATACACCCTCTCAATGCCCGAAAATGACATTGCAAGGGCCTCCAAATCCTCAAGACGCTTAATGTACCGTTCTACAGTATCACGACGCGCTCCTGGACGACCACCAGATATAGCGTCTGCCACCTGAACGATAACACTTTCGATGGTTTCGTATGGATACTCTTCGTGATGTGCTTGCATCGCAAGTATCACACGCTCATCAACACCGTACTTCATAAGAATCTTGCGACCAATCTCTACATGCGTACCTTCGATTTCATGATCTACCGCTTTACCAAGATCATGAAGAAGAGCACCTGCCTTTGCAACATACGGATCAACACCAAGTTCTTGTGCAAGGATACCTGCAATATGTGCCATTTCGATAGAATGATCGAGCACATTCTGTCCGTAACTTGTTCTAAAAAATAATCGTCCAATGATTGGGAATAATTCTTCTGGAATAGAAAGAAGTCCACATTCAAGAACTGCTTCTTCACCTTTCTTTCGCATGAAGATACCGATTTCTTTTTTAGCCTTTTCAACACATTCTTCAATTTTTGCCGGTTGAATACGGCCATCTTTGATAAGAAGCTGAAGTGCGTTCGTTGCAATCGCACGACGAACAGGGTCAAAACAAGAGACCACAATCGCATTAGGAATCTCATCAACGAGAAGCTCGACCCCTGCAATACGCTCGAACGTTTTGATGTTACGACCTTCTTTACCAATGATCTTGCCTTTTGTTTCTTCGTCAGGAAGCTCAACTGTAGAGGTCATAAAGTTCGTAATAGGGCCATTCGCGAGACGATACATTGCATTCACGAGAAGATCTTTTGCTTTTTCTTCAAGACGAACTTCGCCATCATGAGCAAGCTTAAGTGCACGAGATTGCAAATCTTCCTCAGCTTCTTTAGTTACCTTAGCAAAAAGAAGTTTTTTTGCGTCCTCTTGCGAAAGAAGTGCGGTACGCTCAAGTTCGCGAGTAACTTCCTTAGTCTTTTCTTCAACTTTTTCTTGAAGAAAAGATAACTCTTTGCTCTTTTGTTTAATGGTTTCAACTTCTTTTGTAAGAAGTTCTTCCTTGTGAGAAAGTTCACGCTCACGACGGTCAAGCCTCTCTTCTTGCTTACTCATACGCTCTTCGCTGCGCTTAAGCTCATCACGAAGTTCACTCGCTCGAGAAAGCGCTTCATCTTCGATTGCTCGTGCATCACGTTTTGCTTGAAGAATACGCTCTTCGATTTCTGCTTCTATCGAACCCTTGCGAGCCTTTGCAACATAATGTCTAATCACATACCCAAGGCAACCTCCGACAACAAGCGTAACAGCTCCTTCTGTAAGAAGTACTGTAGTATTCATGGTTTATTTTGTTTTTGGTTTCAAAATCGTGTCGACAATACCGTACTTTTTTGCTTCGTCAGCAGACATCCAGTAATCACGATCGCTGTCTTTTTCTATTTGTGTTTTACTCTTTCCCGTTGCCTCTGCAAGCATGGTATAAAGAGAATCCTTAAGACGAAGGATATGCTTTGCGGTAATTTCGATATCAGACGCTTGTCCTTCTACACCAGTGAGCGGTTGATGGATCATAACTTCTGAATTAGGAAGCACAAAACGCTTTCCTTTTGCTCCTTGAGAAAGAATCATCGCACCCATCGAAGCCGCCATACCGGTACAAACTGTTGCAACGTCTGGCTTAATGTGATGCATGGTATCGATAATTGCCATACCCGCCTGAATACTACCGCCAGGGGAGTTGATATACAAAGTAATATCTTTCTTTGGATCTTCTGACTCAAGAAAGAGAAGCTGTGCCACAACAAGAGACGCAGTATGATGATTTACCTCATCGTGAAGAAAAATAATTCTTTCCTTAAGAAGACGGGAATAAATATCGTATGCACGCTCTCCAAATTGGCTTTTTTCTATAACTGTTGGAATTAACATAGATAAATACTATTGATAGTTATGGTTAAGTAAGTAATTGTGCTCCGTTTTTACAAAAATACACTGGTGCACGTTGTGTTATTTACAATTTCACAATTCAAATACAATGCTGTGGACTTTCGGTTATGCAGTCATTACAATCATTTCTCTCGTACTTGCACTATAGCACAAAAAGTGCTCCTTGGTGCATATCGTTGACACTACCACAAAAAATATGATAGTACAAAGGCATATAGTGTGCTTGGATTGCTGATTTATTATTTAATTACAGGGTAATTTTACCGAACGATTGTATGGAACCACTATTTACTGTTACACCAAATGGATTCTTGCTCGCAATTGATGGTACTAAATATGTGCTGGAATGGGTAGGGGGGATGCTTAAAGTAACCGGACCAGATACTTGTTATTATTTACTCGAAACTCTGCGAGGTCTCGAACAAGCTAACTGCGCACTTACCACCTTTACTGTACTGGTTGGGAACTAAAACTGACAAAATAAGCATAGCACAGGAATACCACTAAAAGTATTTAAAAATAAAGGGTTTTAACAGGAAAAATACTTGACAAAAGTAACTATTTTTGCTATAATATAAAAAGGTTGGGTCAAATCTCTTGACTCAGTAAAGTTCTCTCAAAACAAGGTGCCATCATGAACAAAATTGCATGGGTGATCGAAGTAATCTCGTTTCTCCTTTCCGTCTTCTTCACCTTCGAGCTGTTGGTAATCCCGAGCGATACCACGGTCAAAGTTCTTCAAGGGTTTCTCTTCTTGATGTTTTTGCAGATTTCAAGAGCTGCCCGTAGATACAGAAAAAGAGGAACACTTCCTGAAAGGACCACTACCGGAGCAATTCTGGAGGAGGTGCGATATGCACTACTCCTTCTTGGCTCTGGTCTTGTGGGGCTAATGTTCTCGGAACTGTTCACAGGAGAGTGGAATCTCTTCCTGAACGCGACACTTGAAGCAGTGATAACGTTCTCAGCCATGAAGTTCGTAGAGAGTCTCATGGCATACACGACACTGCAACAACAGATTGTTGTGGTGTCTGCTAGTGGAACGGCCTCCAAAGCGATTCCGGTTCCGATACAACAAGACCGACTGAATACCGCGCCAGCAACCACAAAGAAAAGCATGGATTTTGGTGCAATGAACGCCAAGTTTCGCGAGTTCGTACAACGAATTCGCGAACTGACAGAAAAGCACCCGAACCAGGTACTTTTCGGCGTATCACTCCTCCTACTTCTTGCGATGCTGTTTGCTGGAAGTTATTGGGGTGCTGGTTTTGCAACCCTTACCACCACCATCTTCTACAAGAAGATGAAAGATCCTGGTTTCAACGTCATGGATTGGGTGAAAGAAGGGAAAAACCGATACAAGGTAACAACTTTGACGGGTCTATACCTCGCGATCGGGTGGATGCTCGGCGGACACTACTTGCTTTCACTTCTTGGTTTTGCTGCCTGTGTTTATGGTTTGATCAAGTGGCTTGGCAAAGAGAAGGAAGCAGGGGAGCTCGCTGCAAAATCAGCAAAGGCCTCTGCAGAAGCATTGCAGAAATCAGTGTCTTTCCTTGGGCAAGCAAGCTGGGAAGGCATCAAGATTGGAGGCAAACACTTCGCAGAGGTAAGTTGGAAGCGTAAGCTTGGCTACGTTGGTGCACTTGCCTTCCTAGTCTCCTCTGTGAAGTTCGGTGTCGACGGAGCGCTTGAAATACTCCTGCAGATGATTGAAGTCATTTTTGCCGGTATTGCGCCCATCCTCGGGATCCTGCTGGTACTATGGCTACTCTTCACCAAGAGGACACCTTTTGAAAAGGAGACTAAAAAGAAAGCAGGGGAATAAGCTTTCTAGGTCTTCTTCTTAGGGCAATCGCTTACGCGATTGCCCTTTGTTGTTTTTACTAAAACCGTTACAAGACCATCTAATATGGATACGGAGGAACTCTAAAAAATAAAAAACCCCTTGCATTCTATGTGCGATCGTCATCGTACACAGGATGCAAGGGGTTTTGAGAGGTTTTTATAGCTACATGGGATTTCACATCCTAAAAGCTTATAAAGTTAGAAAGAACATTTGTCTATATTTTACAAAGAAAGAGACAAGATTACTCTTCCTTCGTTAGGATTGGAGAAACAAACTTCATGCAAAATTAATTGCGTTATTATTTAAGCAGAATACTAGTAGTGATTTTTGTATCTGCAATTTGGTAAAGAACAATTGGTGGTAGGAGAGCTGATTAGTTTTATTTTTCCCAACTTCGCATGGGTGGGCGTTACTTATCTCTTCTCTACCCTGTCCTTAATAATACTACTTTGTCTTTTATGTGCAAGTGGATACCTGTGGATAACTGTCTTTTATATTTATTTACTACAAAAACACTTGTAGAATATTGTCTTTTCTTTTTTGTTGCAATGTCTTTTTAAGTTCTGTAGTCTAAGTGTCATGCGATTACATCGCTTCTACATACCACAACCCCTTGGTGAAGATGTTGTTGTACACGATATTCATTTACTCCATCAATGGGTACATGTTTTTCGTTATCAATTAGGTTCTACAGTGATACTCTTCAATGGTTCTTCAGCACAGTATCGTTACACGTTTACCTCATTACATAAACAAGAAGCGCAACTTATCTGTAGCAATAAAGAGGAAGTTTTTATTCCAGACTCACAAACACACCTCTTTCTTTCACTTATCAAAAAGGACAACTTTGAAATAGTTACTCAAAAAATAACAGAGCTTGGCGCTACAGCAATTACCCCTATCATTTCTACACGATCAGAAAGAAAAAATATATCCGAGGAACGTCTTCATAAAATTATTACCGAAAGTGCAGAACAGTGTGGAAGAGGGGACTTGCTTACTATTCATCCAATACGAACGCTTCAAGAGGCTTTGGATTCTTTACCAAAAGGAACACTGTCTGTCGTGCTTACCTTTTCAGAAAGACCTCTTGCTCAAGTTCTGACACAACACAAAGACACGCCTGTTGCGCTCTTTGTTGGACCGGAAGGGGGCTGGAGTGAGGAAGATATGGCAATCTTCGATCAACACCATACACTCAAAGCATCTCTTGGACAAACAGTACTACGCGCTGAGACTGCTGCTATATGTGCCACCTTTCTTGCTTCACAACGCAATCTATAACAACTGTGGTACACTTTACGTTATGGTAGTACTATGTTTTTCTTGTACTACTACACATACTACTTCATTTTTTAATTTATTATTTTGTTCCTATGAAAAAAATTAGTTACCCGTGTGTAGCAAGAGCACTCATCGCACTCCTCTTTGTGGTTGCTGGAGTACAAAAAATGCTCAACTTTGAACAAACAGCTTCTTTTGTTGGAAGTCTTGGAGTCCCTGCACCTGCACTTGCAACACTTATTGTTATTCTTATTGAAGTTCCTGTTGCCCTTATGTTCGCATGGGGAAAGAAAACAAGAGAAAGTGGCTACACCCTCGTTGGATTTACTGTACTTGCAACACTTCTTGTACACAGAGACTACTTTGGTAACGATATGGTAAACGTACTCAAAAATATCGCAATCATTGGTGGTATCCTTAGTACTGTTTCTTGTACTTGTGGGACCTGCGCTCCTTGCAACAAAAAGTGTGGATGTGAATAACGTATAAAAACGCTCAATAAACACAAAAAATCACGATCTCTACGATCGTGATTTTTTGTACCACTAGCACCTTTACACAGCCACTCCTTAGAACAAAAAAGTTATTGTGCAAGCACCTTTCTTCTATACTCAGAATAAAACTTATATGTTTCTGCTGCGTAAGGGTGCTCTTTTTTTAGAACCTTATAAACACTTTTTGTAAGAGAGGATGAGGGGAGTTCTTTTACTTTTGTTTTTCTTATTTCATTCAGTACTGCATACGTTATTTTCTTTGCAGTAACAGCATCGGAACCGTTGTCTCTTGATTTGCCAAATGAAACAGCAACAAAAATAGAAGCAAACAACTTCTCGTACACAAACCTAACACGTGCACCACTACGTTTAATAATAAAAAGGTTATCAAAGAATGTTCCTTCTCGTGTGGTAAAAATACTCTTACAAGAAAGACATGTTCTTCTTCTCCAGACCATGGCACCTCCTTGCACCGAACGAGAGTTACTCACACTTGTAGTCTTGTGTTCACAGTAAATACATTTCATAACTATATAATGACATATTTACCGAAAAAGATCCAAAAAAATGACACTATGTGGTAATTTTAATTATTATAAAACTCTTTACACTTACTACTGTGGTAGTCATAACCACCTACCACTACCTTGTATGGACCAACACCTGCCACATATTGGATATCATGTGAATACTATTACTAAAGGGGTTCTTGGTGAATCAAGTAAGCTGCGTGAAGAAATAGAAGAACTGATTGACGCGGAAGAGCAGGGGGCAAAAATAATGGCTCTACTTGAACTTGCTGATCTATACGGTGCCATCGAAGCCTACCTAGAAAAAGACTACGCGTCATTTACTATGGAAGACTTACGTAGTATGGCGGCACTTACAAAACGCGCCTTTATAAGTGGCGCAAGAAAATAATCACCTATGTCCTATCTCATTCCAACCATTAACTATACAAGGATTAGTGAAGCTCTTTGTTTCTACACCGCGCACGGCTTTACCTATAAAGAAACACCTTGGATCGTTTCGTTTGATGCTTACTCTGCAACACGACCACCTGCCCGTCCTGACTTTTACACACTTGGTGGTTATTTGGTAGCAAGCGGCGAACAGGGGTTCATAGAAGAGCTACTGTCAGGTAAATGTCTTACAAAACATGTCACAGTAACCCCATGCTTTAGAGAAGAGGAATATCTTGATGAGATTCATTACCGGTACTTTATGAAGGTTGAGCTTATTGATACTGACGCTTCTGCACAAAACTTACACAAAATGATCTCTCTAGCTACACATTTCTTCAGTAAAGAGCAACGTGTTGAAGTTATTCAAACAGATACAAACGGAGAGATGTTCGATATCGTTGACAGTGCAACAGGAATAGAGCTCGGTTCATACGGAATACGTACCGTTAAAGACATCCGCTTCATTTATGGAACAGGTCTTGCAGAACCTCGTTATAGTGTAGTTACTACAAAATAAACCACACAGCACAGAAACTTTCTCATCTAACAGTAACTATTATCATGACAACACATACACAACACACCCCCTTTGGACTCACACCAACATATACTTCTATTGAGCAAGTACACCTCGAAGATCTTAAAAGTAAAGCAACAAAAATACACTACTTCGGTCTTGGTTTTATACAAATCAAATTAGGCGACCGTGAACGTATGCACTTCTACACAAACAAGCTTCCTCCTATTGTTAACAAAGAAGAGGTTCACGATCACCGTTACGACTTCTACTCATATCTTCTTTCAGGAAACTTCTATCAAGAAACATTTATCTTAACCAAAGGAAGCACTCATGTTGTTAGGGAAGAAAGTTGCAAAGCCCCAGAAACGTCTTGCTACATTCAACCATCTTCAAACAAAGAAGCGTTTGTCTCTTTACAAAAAACAGGTGAGCACTACTTTACACAAGGGAGTTGTTACTATATCGAAAGCAATACCTTGCATAGTGTTTTTGGTGATGAAGCAATTACTTTCTTGGTGCGAAGTGACTATACCAAAGATAAAGCACTTGTTGTAGCAGCTCAAGGAAAAGAAAAAGTTTGCCCTTTTAGCAAACAACTGCAAGAGGAAGAGCTCTGGAAGATTGTAGAGGAAATGCTTCGACAAGCAAAAGAAGAGAGTGTTACCATCCCAAACTAACAAGCGTTAATGGGGAGTGGTACAAAAAAACAAAACCGACATGCGGTGTCGGTTTTGTAATACGCACAAGTATACAGTAACTACTTCTCTCTTTTTTCCAAAAAAGCGAGCACCTTGTCGTTGGTGAGTGCTTGGTAGAGATATGCCTTAGCACGCTCTTCATTCGCGTCTTGCACTTGAGCAAGAAGGCGAACGAGCTCAACTTCAACTTCTTCTTCAGTTGCGGTAAGCTTTTCTGCAACAGCAATCTTATGAAGAAGAATTTGGCTAAGTGCACGCTTATACGCGTCATCTTTCCATGTTCCCTTAATCTCTTCTTCTGTCTTCTTTGCATGAGAAAGATACTCTTCCCAGGTTCCACCAAAACGAGTGATGTCTGCTTTCATTTGTGCAAGCATATTCTCAAGTTCGCTTTCAACCATAACCTCAGGAAGTTCTGCTTTTGTTTCTGCAACAAGTTTCTCTACGATTGCAGCGCGACGTTTCTCACGAAGCTTTTGCTCCTTTTCAAGAGAAAGATTCTCTTTGACTTTATTCTTAAGATCAGTAAGTGTTTGGAATACACCACCGAAGCTCTGAGCAAATGCGTCATCAAGAGGAGGAAGTTCTGCTTCTGCTTTTTTAGTTTCTCCTTCTTCTTTCTTGTGATCACCTGTTTCTGCAGGGGCCTCTTCTTCATCATGGTTACAATCCTCTCCATGAACGTGGTCATGACCGTGATTATGTTCATGTGCATGCGCGCGCCCCTTGCGAAGCTCTTCAAGAACATCGGTAACTTCTTTGTCAGTTACTTCGACTGTCTCCTTGTCGTCAATTGCGCTTGTAGCAATCTTCTTGTAATCAGGAAGTGTAATCTCTGGAATCACAGGAACGGTGATAGTGAACTCAAGAGGGTTACCTTTTGCGATCTTGGTGATAGTAATCTTAGGGTCGGTGATTGGGTTTAGTTTGTGATCTTCAATCGCTCGTATGTAAGCGTCACGGAAGGCAAGGTTTGCCATCTCTTCGAGAATAATCATATCGCCGTAACGCTTCACAATAATATCTTCTGGTGCGTGACCTTTACGGAAGCCATCAAGCTCTACACTTTTCTGAACCTCTGCGAATGCTTTAGCATGATACCCTTCGAACTCCTTTTCATCAACAGTAATAGAAAGTTCAATGAGTGACTTTGGTAAATCTTTCTTTTCAATTTTCATAGTAACTAGATACTAGACAGTAGACTTTAGAGTAGTAAACAAAAACCCTAGGGATCTACTTTGTCTTTTTATTTATTAAATTCTTTCTTGTAGAGTTCGATCGATTTCTCAATCGCTGCATATGCTTCTGTTTTTCCTTTAAAACCAGAAACTACAACCTCACCTCCTTTGAGAGCTTTGTAAGTCTCGAAGAAATGCATAATCTCTTTCAAGGTGTGTTTATTGAGGTCTTCTAAATCTTTTACATCCTCCCAACGCTTATCCTTCACAGGAACAGCAACAATTTTGTGATCAGACTCACCTTCGTCAATCATCTCCATCACACCAACAGGGCGAACCTTCACCAACGTCAAAGGAAGGAGTGGGTATGTTGTTAAGACAAGAACGTCAAGGGCGTCTCCGTCGTCCCATAGTGTTTGTGGAGCAAACCCGTAGTCAAAAGGATATGCAGCATCTGAGTAATTGGCACGATCAAGTTCTACAAGACTGTTTTCCTTATTTATCTCATACTTATTATGAGAACCTTTTGGAATTTCGATAATAACGTTAATTTCTTCTGGAACCTTTGTGCCAAGAGAAATATCATGAAGTAAATTCATAGAAATAGTAGTTAATTGTTAGACGTTACACTTTAATAAATACAAATACTTATTTACCCTCTTCAGAAGAAACATCTGCTACTGCTTCTGTATCAGTTACTACTGTTTCATCAGCAACCACTTCCTCAACCACATTCTCAATCTCTGCATTCTTAGGAGTAATATCTTCAGCAACATTAAGTGACTCAAGTACTTCACCAACCTCTTCATCAAGAGTGGTGCCATCAAAAACACCCGCATCAGTAAGCGTTCCTTCTTCGTCTGCTTCTGCAACCATTTCACCACCAGAAACAATATCAATCTTCCATCCGGTGAGTTTTGCAGCAAGGCGAACATTCTGTCCACCTTTACCAATAGCAAGAGATTGCTCAGATGAAGAAACAGTTACTGTTGCCTTTTTCTCTGTTTCATCAAGTTCAATCGAAATTGCCTTTGCTGGAGAAAGTGCTGTTGCGATGAAACGACGTGCGTCGTCTGACCATTCAATCACATCAATCTTTTCACCTGAGAGTTCTTCAGTGATTGCAGACACACGAACCCCTCGCTGACCAACACACGCACCGATCGGATCAACACGTTCGTCATTAGACTTCACCGCAATCTTAGAACGACTTCCTGGTTCACGAGCAACCGCGACAATTTCTACGACTCCTTGTGCGATTTCTTGACTTTCATTTTTGAAAAGTTCAATTAAGAATTTTGGGTGTGAACGTGAAAGCTTAATAGAAAGTCCACGCATTCCTTCTTCAATAGAAAAAAGAAACGCTCGAATACGCTCCCCAGGACGAAGACGTTCTTGAGCAATTTGCTCTTCGTAAGGAAGGATCGCTGTGGTGCGACCAAGATCAATAAATGCCGCACCGCGCTCAACACGCTGCACAACACCAGAAACGATGGTATTTTCTTTATCAGTAAATTCACCAACAATACTTTCTCGTTCTGCTTCTCGAAGCTTCTGTACAATAACTTGCTTAGCAGTTTGCGCAGCAATACGACCGAAGTCTTCTTGATTATCAAGAGGGAAGACAATTTCTTCATCAAGAACTGCATTCTTCTTAAGAAGCTTCGCAGTAGAAAGAAGGATATGGCGCTCTTCGTTGTAACGTGGTAAAAGTTCTTCAGATGGCTCATCTTCTTTTGCTTCTGGTTTAGCAGAAGGGGAAGTGACCACCTCTTCTTCTTCACCTTCAACAGGCATACGAACAGTAGTCTCATCAACGACGATTTTTACCTGCTCGAACTGTGTTTCTCCAGTATCAAAATTAATCTGGCAACGAACAATCTGTCCGCGCTTTCCGTATTCTTTTTGGTATGCAGCAGCGAGAGACTTCTCAACTGCGTCAACGACTTTCTCGTGAGCAATCTTCTTTTCTTGCTCAAGTTGCTCAAGGGCAACCTTTAATGCTTTGATGTCTAACATAGAACTAGTTATTGGTTAGTAGTAATTAGTAATTTGTCTTATTTTTTAATACATTTTTAATAAAAATGGCCGGCGCTGAACTGAACAGGCCGACACACATCACACACCCAAACTAACTAGTACAGTATACCACAGTTGTAAAGAAAATGCAAGCTTTTATATAGGTAACTCCTATCTTACACTAATTAAATTGTACTCGAGCGTAACGGCAGGAGCAACGAATACGAAAAGACACAGAAGAGCTAGTAGATAAATAGGGAGCTTATTGAGTATACGGAAATAAAAAAGGGTGTGCATGGATTACTCCATACACACCCAATTGAGGAAAGTTCTGTCTAACGATTGTTGCGATCCTTGTGGGGTCCGCTCACGATCCAAACCTCGTCAAAGGAAAGTTCTCGATTGATCAAAACCACAGGCTGACGGAAGTCACCCTTATACTGACCGATCGGAATGATCGTTCGAGCACGTACCCGCTGGAAATCAGCGACTTCCTCGTCCATGAACCGGTCTCGGTCTTTGGGGAGAGTCTCGCTAATCTCCATACGACGTTTCTCGTACTCACCGTGATCAGCAATGTAGACACCGTCGGCTCGGTTGAGCTTCAAGCAAATCACAAAGTTCTCACGATCTGACCACCGGTAGTGGCCATGAATATCGAGTTCGTTGATCGCCGTATCTGAAGTGACTTCACCGACTCCACACCAAAGGAAGCCGTCATATGCCAACTCAGGCACTGTGCCATCGTTTACAACACCTAGTGACAAAAGTCGGTATCCGCTACCAACCAAACCATAGCGTTCAAATGCCTGAAGCTTGTCCGGATCGAGTTTGCCTTGATTGATTCGTTCAGCGTCACGCCATTCACCAAAGCAAAAAAGTGACTTGAACGCATCAGGCACCGGAATTGCAGGTGTCGGAGCGAAGATGTCAACTTTTTCATCGGGAATCGGATGTTCCAGAACCATCTTCAGTACAACACTTTCAAGGTACTGCCTGAACTCCTCCATGACCTCGTCGGTCTTGAAGATTTTCGGCTCATCACCTTCAGGTTCGTACTCACGACCGAGATCGTTGTCATGAATCAAGACAGGAGGACGGCGACCTTGATGGGTGTGGTGCATTCGAGACAATGCCTCTTGATCACTAGTCAGCAATGCTGTCAAAAGACCGACAGCTTCGAATGATGCACCGCGAGTTGCACAACAGTCGCACCCGCCCTTGTACTTCAGGTATAAACGTGGCTCCTTGTAGAGCTTGCTGTTAACCTTCGAGCCGTTGAAGAACTTCTCGCGATCTTTCTCCCAGTCATTGCCGACATAGAGACAGAAGGTCGGACCAGATTCGTCTTCGTAGACGCCGATCTGCTTCTTCGGAATCGCGATTTCATTCACACCCGCGATGTCGTTATAGCGCCCTCCGTCCATCAGTCGCTGAACGCGACAGAAATGGATTTTGAAGTCCGGCCCCTTGATGTTGGACGCGCAACGGAACTTCTGTTCTCCTGAGCCGTACTCATGGAAGTCCACGGTGATACCGGGAACCTTCCAATTGCGTCGCTCAAGTTCGTACACGATGCGCCCACAGACTTCGTCGAACGGGAATTGCTGTGACGTCGGATAAAGGAATTGCATCTGTTTGCTCCTTGTAAAAGTACTAAAATCAATCTATAGTGTACATAATATATGTATATTTGTCAATAGTGCTTATGCTGAATTCAACTCCGAAGTGCAACACCCATAACTTGTAATGGTGTTGACCAACC
>CAYUDN010000015.1:0-18910 GCA_964443675.1 uncultured Candidatus Saccharibacteria bacterium
TGTACATCCATACAGTTTATGATGGGGTGAGGACTTTTGAAAGAGGTCTATTAAACCGAGATACACAGCAAGCCTCCTACGATGCAAAAGTAAAGCAAGAGACCCAAGAATAATAACTAAAAAGAGAGAGAACAAAATGGTTATCTGTACGCTTTCGTCCATGTTTCATCTCCAAGTTAACACTGCCACAAAACAACAACTTCTCTATACTACACAAAGTTTGATAAAGATACAATCAAAAGAGGGCGGCCGCGAAGCGGCTACCCTCTTATTGTCTGTACTCTGTAAGCGTAGCAATCTGTTGTCTATAGCGAAGCGCGTCTATTGTCTGTATTCTATTATCTGTCTCACTTCTTTCCTACTGCCCAACAGGTGTCTGAGGAGGAACGGAAGTTTCCTGTTGAGTAACGCTTGATATCTCTTTGCTCTCATAAGAATATTCAGGGACGCTTGAGTCGTTTTTTGCAACCTCTTCTCCGTCAACACTTCTGTAGACAGAATTATCAAATGCAAGTATAGGCAAAAAGATAAAAGGAAGGAAAATAAGACCAAGTGTAAACCCGATACCGTATCCAAAACGCTCACTTAATTTATACATAACAATACACGAAACAATAACACTTAGGAAAGGAACAAAGAAAAAAATCAAAGACCACCACGGAAGACCGGCAATAATCACCAAAACATAAAGATTATAAAAAGGGATAATGGCTTCCCACCACTGACGTCCTGCTTTTATAAAGACCTTGCACGATACAAAGATATAAAAAAATAGCGCCACAACGGTGAACAACAAAACAAAAAGAAAAACACCTCCAAAAAATCCACCAAAAGCACCCGCTATTCCATTTGTCAAAAGATTACTTACCATTGAATCCATCATAAATAAAAAAATAATTACTAATATCTATAATAATTGTCGCATACAAAAAGAAGAGGAACAAGGAAATAAAAGTTGATTGCTGTATATTGTGTGAATAAAAAAAAGGGGTGTCCACTTCGCGTTCACCCATTTTTGTTTTCTGTTCTCTAAAAGCGAAGCGGTCTGTATTCTGTTATCTATTTCTTGGGTCACCCTTCTACCTCTACCCACACAAGCGCATGATCACTTTCTACTTCATGTTCAATTGCACCCCATGGCAAAAGACTGTAATCGCGAAGTGCTTGATTTTCAACGCCAACACGGGTAAGCTTCGCAAGAAGTTTTTCGGTAACAAGCAGGGTGTCAAAAGTCAGTGTGTTACCTCGATGAATGTGGGTAGTTTTGTTACCTTCATGCCTCACCATCACATCCGTTAGTCTGTACGTATCAAGCACACTTGATCGCAAAATATCAATGATGCTACTGTGATTATCTTCATTAAAGTCCCCAAGAAGTACAAGCTCGTAGCCTTCTCCTATACTTGTGTTTGCGTACTGTCTAATCGCACGAAGTTCCATCATCTTATAAAAAATAGAGCGGAACTTAGCATCAGCGTGTGCATGAGTGTCCTGCTCCTTATCTTCACCCTCAAGATACATCGGAATAAGACTTTTAAGATGGAAAGAAATAATTCTTGTTTTTATTCCATTAACACTACACTCAAGAACAAGAAGATCTCGCCTTTGTTCTATTGGAGGCAAAGCTTTTGTGTCACCAAAAGCGCAAAGACTCGGAAGAACAAGCTCGCCAAGAGAAACACTTTTACACACCACCTCAGTCAGTGTCTTTTTATACAACACCGCAACACGTATACCTCTTGCATTAGGTTTTGCAGAAAAGTGAGCATAATCAAGCGCTTCTGCAATACGTGCAATACCAAGTTCACCACCGATTTCTTGCAAACAAACAATATCAAGATCAAGAGATCGAAGCTGTTCAATAAAATAATTGACTCGGGTAGTAAAAAAATTCTCTTGTACAGGATCTGTCTTTGTTTCATCAATAAACGTTCCCGGATCAAACAAATTACGTATATTATAAGTGGCAATTTTCATGGTAGCAGTGTACCATATCATCTTAAAAAAATGCGCGACAGGCTTTGCCTGTCGCGCATTTGTTTTTGTATCCTTCCGCGTCACTATCCGCGTTATGTCCGCATGTGTTGTCTGCGTAGTCTACCCTGGTCTGCGACTACTTCTTTGCTGCTGGAGCTCCTGCCTTTGGACGCTTAGCACCATAAAGTGATCGTCCTTGTCGCCGCTTATCAACAGAAGTTGCATCGAGTCGTCCACGAACAATATGATAACGCACACCAGCCAAGTCTTTTACACGACCACCACGAAGCATTACTACTGAGTGTTCCTGAAGCTTGTGTCCTTCACCTGGAATATATGCAGTTACTTCCATTCCATTAGTAAGACGAACGCGGGCGATTTTACGAAGCGCTGAGTTAGGCTTCTTAGGAGTAGTAGTAGTAACCTTAATACATACACCACGCTTAAATGGTGAATTATAAAAATTAGGACGATTGAGAATTGCATTGAAACCTCTTGTCATCGCAATAGAACGAGACTTTCGTACAACTTTTGCACGTGGCTTCTTTACAAGTTGATTAACTGTTGGCATAAAAACGAATAATTTATTGAATGTAGCTAGAATACTACCAGAGAGAATGCTTTTTTGCAAGCTTTTTCCACCAAAAAACCAAGAGTTACTTGATCTCGCTTCGCTTTATTCCAACAATTACATTGTCACGCAAATTATAAATCACCGCAATATCCTTATAAATCAATATATAATCACCTTCTTCTACATTCTTATAAAATGGATTCTGGGTTCTTAGTACTTCTTTATTCTCAACTCGTACAATTTCGTAAGGAAGAGTAGCAGGGAGAGGTGTAAGTTTTGCGACACGTGCAACAATCTCTGACTGAGAGACCACCACTTCGTTTGCAAACGTTCTTCCGATAAAAGAATATGAGGTGTAGAGAAGTACTGAAGAAACAATGAGCCCAAGAACTATTTTGGTTGTGGTGTGAAATACCGGAGAAAGAAGAACTGTTCGTATTCCTCGTTTTGTAGAACGAATCAAAGATCGTTGTACTCGCACCCTTGTTCCGTGTAAAGGAGAAGCTTTTTTAGAAGAACTTTTACGGATATCGCTTGCGGTAGTCTTTTGTTGTTTAGTCTTTTTTTGTGAATAAAGAGAAAGCTTCATGATACCTTGTAGTATACCTTCTAAAAGACAAAAGTAAAAGACAAGTTATACACTTTTTATGAAACAGCTAGAGAAGGATCGCAGAAACACCAGCAAATACATACGGAATAAACATTCCATAAAGGACAGACGCTGCGATAATTGCTGCAATCATATAAAGTGGGTTGTACATAACACTACTACGAATAGAAAGACGTGGGAAAAATGCAGAAAGAATAGACATACCATCAAATGGAGGTATTGGAATCAAATTAAAGAAAGCAAGTGAAACATTCACTGAAATGATCGTGAAAAGCGCTTGACCAAACGTTACACTAAGAAGCTCTTGCATAAAAAGAACTTTAAAAACAATTCCAGACAAAACCGCAAGAAGAAGATTGGTTAATACTCCAGCAGATGCAACAAACGCTTGTCCGAGTGGAGTTCTGATATTGTAAGGGTTGTATGGAACAGGCTTAGCCCAACCAAAAAATGTCCCCGCGGTAAAGAACGCGATAAACGGCACAATCACAGATCCGAAGGTATCCAAATGTGGAAGGGGGTTAAGGGTAAGACGCCCTGCACGATGAGCTGTTTTATCCCCTAAAATAAAGGCTGCGTAGCCATGACCCACCTCATGTAAGATAATAGAAAAAATAATAATGAGAAACGGAAACATTCCTTGTGAAATACTAACTGCTTCATTCATATATACAATAGTACCACACTCTTATTAGTAGCACTGTTAATCTTCTTGCTTCATGAAACAACATAACAACACCTCAACAGCTTATTACAGGAATCCTTGATTTGACTTGCAATGTCAAAAAGTATAGTATCGCGTTAGTCTTGTACCAAAAACCAAGAGAAAGGAACTTCGAATGTCAACAGAACACAGACAAACTATCGTTGTGCATGGTGTTCAAGAAACAACCGGAAGCTATATAGAATTCCCAATTAACGACCTCTCATACTACCCAAGAGAAACTCTTTATCAAAGGGTGAGGGAAACTTTATACGGCCCAAACCCAAGTGAATCAAACCGCTTTAGGGAAGCAAATGAGAATGGTGAAGCTGTCAACATTTCAAGACCTTTAGCTCACACTAAAGTAGTAGGTACATTTCTACTCTTTCTGCCAAAAAATGAGCGCCCTTGGGGGATGATGGAAATATCCGAACTAAAACCGAGAACAAAACGTGAATATGACCTTACTTCCGCAGTGATCCCCACTCTTGCGCTTATGCCATTTCGTCTCTTCATCGACTCTGGAGAAGTGTGGGAGAGAGGTGGAAAAACTCTTGGAAAGTTTTATGTAGTAGACAGAGAAGGATCGAATTGGTCTATTCATTGTCACTAAAAACTTCGAAAGCTATCGCATTCCAGTGATAGCTTTTCATATTTAGTAAGATGGTTGTTCGTTACAAACAAAAACCCTTAGTTTTAGAAAGAAAAATCTTTGCAGACATAGTTTGCAAAAAATCTGCTACCGTGGTATGATAACCCCACTAAAACAGGTAACTATTGGAATATTCCCCAATACCGAATTACGAATAACGAATTACCTTAAGAAATTTATGGCAAAAATCTGTCCACTCTGCGAAAAAGGATCAAAAGTTGTTGGAAAATATTCCAACTCTGTTCGTGCAACCAAGTTCAACCCTTGTGGAGCTCGTCGTGTATACCCTAACCTTCAATGGGCTCGTATTCCTAATGGTCCTCGTGTAAAGATCTGCACTTCTTGTATCAAGAAAGGTACTCATCTTGAGATCAAACTCTAACACTTTCGTCGCAGACTACGCAGACCAAGAACGCAGACTACGCAGACAAAAAATACAGAACTGCACCGAAGAAATGCAAACACAAAAGCGCGACCCGACGGTCGCGCTTTTGCTTACCTTTTGTATATATCAAGTCGATCTTTACAAGCTGATTAGATTGACATTACCGCCAATTTCAGTAGTATTACCAAAGGCTCATTCAATTCCACCAAATGAGGTGCAACATGGTGCACAAACCAGCACAGATCACACAAGAAAATCCTGCTCTTCAAGTAAAACTACAAGAAGCAAGAAACCTCTGGGCTAAACGAGTAAAATGGACACAAGATACTTATACTTTTGACGAACTACTTAAATTCTTTCGTGATGGTTCTCTTTCTTTTGAAAATATTGGTGTGCACCTCGGTGTGTCACGTCAACGCATATGGCAGTTATACACAAAATATTTTAAAGAATTTTGTGACTCCACAATCCGAAGCAAAGAAGCTAAAGTCAACAAGAAAAAACAAGAATACAAGGAAAGACTTTTCAAAGAAGACGAAGTAATACGTACAATCCGTACAAGAGTAAATGAACTCGGTCATACCATTGAACCTGTCTATCGAAGATGGGCAGGTGCCATGTGTTCAAAAGTGATAATCAATGGCTATCTTTGTTCCATACGAGTAATAAAGAATCGATTTACACCATCCAAAAGAACTAAAAGAGTTTACAACCATGTAAGCATCTTACGTAAAACTGTTCAAAAAGTAAGCTTTGTGATTGTTTGTGTAGAAGAAAGCAATGCGATTGTCAGGATCTTTGTCCTACCATCGTCCATACTGCTTGCGCAGTTTTCTGGAAACGAGATCTCTGTATACACCCCCATAGAAAAGTTACCGCCATATAATAACAGTCGCCCACGTATCAACTACTGGGAGTACGAAGGAGCGTGGCACCTTCTCAAAAAAAAGATGTGAATCATACACTGCAAAGCGCGACCTTACGGTCGCGCTTTATGTTGGCACAATAGTGCGAACTATTTGCATCTACTTCTCAGTACTAAGCCACACACTGGACCCGTCTGTTGCAAAAGTAATCGTTCCTGAAGTAATCGTCGAGAGGATCTCCTTGGCGTAGTGCTGTAGTCTCTCCAATGTTTCGGTGTGCGGATGACTGTACCTATTCCCTAGCCCTGCACTTACCACGGCATACTCTGGACGAATATACGAGAGTAGCTGATCACCACTTGAATATTTGCTCCCATGATGTCCTGCTTTGTAGATCGTAATGTCGTGAGGAAGGAGTGCGATAAGTTCATCTTCATTGTTACTTGGAAGATCACCGGTAAGTAGCGCTGTTGTTGATCCGTACGTAACAAGAGTAACCAGTGACGCATCATTAGTGTCACCGTCTTTCCATGTACGTATAGTTCCTGGATAAAGAAGTGTAACTACCACCCCATCGCCAAAGTCAATCTGATCACCTCGCGTTCCTATATGTACCGAAGAAGAAGCTACAGCAACCTCATCCATAAACACTTTGTATACACCGGTATCACTCGTTGCCGGAGAGAGGATCACATGATCACTGTGATGCTGCGAGAGAAGTGGTACAAGTCCAGTGATATGATCTGCATCGGGATGTGTTGCAAGCACCACATCAAGATGATGATCGAAGAATGACATTTTTTTTCGCAACCCTTCAAGCACACGATCATCTGGTCCACCATCAATAAGCATGTCATGTCCGCTCGGTGTCTGGATCAGTATCGCATCTCCTTGTCCGACATCTACAAAAGTAATACGTAAATGTGCAGGAGTAACAAGAGAGGTAAGAAGTATAAAAAGAGTAACAGAAGATACAAAAAGTATGCCACCAAATAGAAGCTTCCCGTACGAAGAAAAAAACTCTTGTAAGGGTGCAACCAAATCTTTGAGTTGCTTGTTCATATACCGTATATGATATCACGTACAAAATCTATTCGTACGCACTCTCCATACTAGGTGTGCAATCATTTCTTCTGTATACTACAAAGATCATGGATCTCCATCTTATACTTAACACTTTTTCGTATCTCGGGATTTTCTTGCTCATGGTAAGTAATGGCATTATCAACTTCCCTTCCTCACAATTTCTGTATGTGATCGTTGGCTACCTCGTAAGCAAAGGTTCGTTACTCTTCCTTCCTGCGCTTCTTGCTGGGGCTCTGGGGAATACGATCGGTAACATGATTGCTTTCTTACTCATCAGTACGTATGGCAACGCTATTGCTCACAAGTTACTCTTTGTCGACGAGCATACATTCAAAAAAGTTTTCAGTACACTACATGCCACCTTTGCACAACGAGGTATGTGGTATCTTTTCATCGGCAAACTTATTCCTTCAATCAAAGCATTCATACCAACTCTCGCAGGACTCTCCAAAACAAAACCATCTCTTACACTACTCATCTTCGCTATCGCATCTCTTATATGGGGATACGGTCTCATGAGTCTAGGATATTACTTTGGTGAAAAGGTGAGTCTTGCACCTCTTATGGTCGTTTCATTAGGTATTGCACTTATGATGCTACTTGTCATCTACAAAAAAGTGCAAGCGTCTTCAAAAGAAAATCACCTTGATTAAAAAGACATCACAGGAGAAAGAAGATCCCCTTGTTCGGTTTCTGTCGTTTCATTATACAAAGTACTGTACCACCAGAAAGCAATAAGTGCTCCATATACTACCAGCATAGCTCTAAACGAAAGAGAAAAAGAAACTTGTGCGAAAGGAAGTTTTTCTACAAATGAGGCGACACCAAAAATATATTCACTAAGTAGCGACGAAAGAAATCCAAACACTGTCGCAAGTGTAGGTACCCAAGAAAAGAAAAGTATGAGAAATGAGGTGAGCATAAGAAGTGGCACCACAGGAAGTGCAAGCACATTTGCAAGGAGTGCATACGGTGACATTGTGTGGAAGGTGTACATGGTGTACGGAAGAGTGGCCAGATATGCAACAAGTGTTGTAGAAAATAACGAAGCAAAAAAAGTGAAAGAAGTTTTTGTGTGTATCTTTCGTATCACTTCTTCCCCATATACAAGACCCGCTGTTGCTAAGAAAGAAAGATGAAGTGATACATCAACATGCACATACAGTGGATCATAGAGAACGAGTGCAAGAAGTGAAAGAAGAAGTGCCTGACGTGCACCGTACGGTCGCCCAAGAAGCAGTGCACACAATGAGACGAATGCCATAAGTGTTGCACGCACCACACTTGACTCTCCACCAACTGCGACCACAAAAAGAACGACAAGTACCCCAGCAAGAATCACCCGTACAAAAAGTGGTAAGAAAAAAAGTACGAAGAGTACAGCACTAATAAGTATCGCAATATTAAATCCAGAAAGCGCCACAATGTGAGAGAGCCCTGCGACACGAAAAGAAGTAACTTCATTCTGAGAAAGCGCATCATCACCAAAGAGCATACCCTGTGCAAGTGATGCGTCACGAGCTTTGAGATATGTAGTAAGTAAAGAGACTCCGTATTCTTTTTTACTCTTTAACCAAAACGAAAGACCCTCTTCATGTGAAGCATTAAGTACAGTAAGTGACGGATACAACATCGTACTCCCGATGTGACGAAGGTGAAGATATGAAGCATAGTCAAATGACGAAGTGAGATGCTCCTTATAAGAACCTGCTTCTCGAAGCACACCACGCACCTTCACTTCATCACCTACTCGAAGAAGTGGATACAGTGGCACTGTTGCAAGAACCCTCTCCACCTTATCGTACCCTTTTGGTACTAGCACAACCTTCTGTACTCCGTGTGAAATAGAAGGAGATGTAGCAACCACAGCAGTAAACTCACACGAAGTATCACAGCGAAGTGATACTGGAGTTTCTACAAATTGAAGACGAAGAAGTGTAAGAGAAGAAAATAAAAAGAAAACTGCAACAAAAAGTGGTACCTTCTTATTGAAAAAAAGTTCCAAGTCACTTTTCTCTCCCTGCGTCTCACGTCGACTACTTACAAAAAGAATACTCGCAAGCAACAAAAAAGAAGCGAGTAATTCGCTTCCGTATACTGTTTCTCTAAAGAGAGCTATTGTAACAATCGAGGCTATGGTTCCGATGAGTAAGTAGGCGTGCATGAGTACGTATTACTTATAAGGATACTCATCCTTACTTCCACGATATAATTGCAAACTGTTTGCATCATCTGCGCATCCGGTAGCAATGGTATCAGCACGCTCATTAAGCGGAATACCTGCATGTCCGCGTACATACACCCATGTCACGGTAACACCATCGTCTCGTAGTCTTGTCTCTTCGTGAAGTAATATTTCCCATAAATCACGATTGAGTACATCCTTCTTGGTGCTTGTCTTCCACCCTTTCTTAACCCACGAAGTGATCCACTCTGACATCCCCTTCTTCACATACTCACTATCAGTACACACTTCCACACTTGTTACCTTCATGGTTGTTCTTGCACCAGCAACATGTCGAAGTCCTTCGATGGCGCCAGTAAGCTCCATACGATTATTCGTCGTCATATTCTCACGACCACCGAGCTCAACCACAAGCTCTTCCCCTATCACGATGGCCGACCATCCTCCAGGACCAGGATTACCTCTACTTGAACCGTCAGTATATATTGTTATCTTCATATCTTCGTAGTGTAGCAGAAACTACTCCTCTCTTCATACACACACGTCGATGACCCCTTTTGTCAATATTGTTTTATCCTCCTACATCTTTATACTGTTCCCAAGGGTTCTTTCACGATACTAGCTAGGAGAAGATCTTGCAAAACGAAAACCTAACCCCGCAGTCCAACATGTCTGCGAAAGCATTCGAAAGAATAATGAAACATCAAGGGATTTGGGGGAACAGAAGCACTGAAGCATCTGTATACCGACACTTCATTGATGGGTACAAAAGTAAACACAACCCATTACCTCTTCTTCTTGAAGTAGGAAGCGGTCTTGGTGATATGGCGGAACATCTCTATGAGATGGTAGCGAGCTATCAAGGAATTGACACCAACCCACACTTCATACAAGAAGCAAGGAAACGTTTTCCTCACCTCTCATTCAGTGAACAAAACTTCTTCCTATTGCCAATGGAATGTAAGTACGATGTCGTCTGTGTTCCTTATACCCTCATCAACCTCTTTAACTTCGCAAGACAAGAAGTGTTCATACGAAAAGCTCTAAAGCATGGCAAATTGGTGCTTATCAATACCATTCTCCCTGATGTGCATGAAGTGTATCAAGATACAACTATACCCCCTTGGGAAAGAAGAGTTTGCGGGCGAGTTTGAGACAGTTGCTTACTACTTTTGTGAAGCAAGCCTCCAAAGAATTGCACAAGAGTGTGGTGCGCAATATTCTAGAAAGAACTTTGACGTCTCTATCCCCTCAGGAATCCATGCTGGGGTATACCGACATAGTGTTGTTGCGTTTGGTAGGTAACCAAAAAATCTACCAAATGCTAAAAGCCTCTACCTTGTGGAGGCTTTTACATTACAATGTATCACGTTCTGTTTTAGTAAGAATAAAACTAATTAATTTAAGAATACTTGTTGCAACAGGCTTATTTATTATTTCTATAGCAGTTTCTGTTTTAAGATCAATGAAGAGAAGTGTGTCACGAAATACATAGATCGAAAGCTTCTCCTGAAAAAATTTATCGGGGATAGAGTGAATTTGTGAAAGTCTTCCTCTAAAGGATTCTTTCACTTTAACGCTCCTTCTCTCTACCTCTGATTTTAGATTAGCACTACGGAGTGCGACGAGAATAAGTTTGTTTTCTTTAATAATGGAATGCAACTTCACTATTTGTTCTTCGCCAATATATGTCGACCAACTTGCAAGAGCATCCGCACCTTGTAAACCATAAATCCTCTCATTCTCTCTGATGGAAAGAAGATGCACAAGCGACTCCATGATACCTTCTCGACCAGAATAAATGGTGGCACCACAATACTCAGAATATTTTATTCCCAACTTTTCAACATGACTTTTCTTAAGAAGAGCAATTCTCGCTGTTTCAATGATGTCGTTAAGTTCCTGTGTGGGAACTTTGCTATATTCATGCTTATTTTTCCCACGCACTTTTCTCCCTACAACAAAACCAATACGTGACAACTTCCTGAGAACCTTTTCAGTTGATGTTCTTGGGACATTGGCAGCTAAAGCGATTGCAGTCACCGACTGTGGCACTTCGGTTATAGAAAAAAAGACTTTTTCTTCGTTTTTAGTAAAGAAAAATAATGACATACACTGCAAGATAGCCTAAGTGTACCATAGAAAAAGGGTCGCTGCGCGACCCCTTGGTGAACCAGAGTTCCTGGATTAATTGGCCACTGGTGGCCAACCACCGATGAAGATGACCGAGTTCATAATCTCACTCCTTACAGTTGGTTGAAGAAACGTAGCTCTTGAACAACACGTGCACAAAAGAGCATAATTTTAGTGTAGAAACGATTCTGTTAAAATCAGTAAAATTCATAAACATTTATACAAACTCTCTAAAAGTACTTACGTAATAATACTTTTTTAGAATCTGTAATGACACTAATAGTGTCACATAGACATTCCAAAAAAAGACCAAGGATGCTCTAGAACAAGTGATTTCTCCTCTTCTTTATAGCTAAAAAGAATAAATCTGACACTTTTTGTGTCACATATTTTTTGTAAAAAATATTATAAAACAACAAGTTTTAGGCAGTGTAGATAAAAGTTATTAAAAATTTGTTTATCCTGCTATTTTGTATAGTGTTAGGTGTAGTTGTTGTTTTTGCAACAAATGAACTACACACAATCCAAGGGAGAAGATAATGAATTCGAAAGCACACCTCTCTCTTGCTGTGGATATCTCCCAACAAGAAGAGCAGAGGGTACCAAAAGAATACTCTTTTTTACTTGCCGCAAAACCAAATCTTCGTGCATGTCTTGGCACAGGAACATACGGGACCGTGCTTGAACTTGAGTGTGGTGATAAAGCAACTTTTCACATTCTCAACCAAAGAACCACAGGGCTCTATATTGGTTTTAGTACCTCGACACATACAGTTGCTCGAATGAAAGAGTATCTCGATGAGGAAAGGATGAGTGGTCGATCATTTCGAGAATCCCGCTTCTTTACAGGGGGTGTCGAAAGATTGTCTGATAATAGAAGTGTCATCTTTGATCTGATTCTCGCCTCCTCTCTTCGTTACTTACTAACTTCAAAAACAGAAGAGAGGTTCAAGCTTCTTATTGCAAAACTTCTACGTCATGCAAAAAAACTAGTACTTCACACTATACTTTCTGAAGACCTTGGCGAACATGGTACTGTGAAGGCTTCAATTGCTTCACTTTCTCATACCTCTTTGTTTCAAGTTTCTACCTCTTTCTTCTCCCTTACTTTGTATCAAGGGATAGCAACATTATCAGGTAGAAAACTTGCCGTACATCACGGAGAAGTGTTCGAGTACCGAGGTGTAACATTCGAAACAAAATATCTTGTTTTTGAATAAACACGTACTATGTGTATGCAAATTCCAAGTAGGGTTTTCATGCCCTACTTTTTGTTTTTAACGAAGAAAAGGAGGTGTGCCAGGGTTACTTTTGAGCATTTCTGTAGGTGACACTGATTCTGATATCGCTTCTCTTTGTAACTCTTCTTGTAGCGATGCCTGTATCTCTGCTTCTAAGTTGTCTTTACCATGTTCATTAAAAAGCACTGTCTTAAGGTTGGGACATTCACTGTGAGAAATATCATTAAGAAAGTCTAATCGATCATCTACATAAATAACCTCCTCATTACTATGCTTAGCGCAAAGAGATTGCACCACCTCATCTTTTGACCCCTGTACCACAAAAACCTGCCTCACATACGGAGCAATACCACTTTTTGTGATCTTTTCTAACTGAAAGTCCTCATCACCGTGCGTTACGATATAGCAATTCTCTTTTCCTAAGGATTTAAGAAGGTGAAGCATCTCAGCATTAACTAACTTTGGATATTCTAAAGCGAACTCATCACACAAAGAATCTACCGTTGCAAGATCTACAGAAGGTATACATTGCTGCAAAAAATACTTTAGAGAAAATGGTTGCTTTGTTGCACGTAGTGCTTGATACACCTCACGACTCCCATGATACTCACGATGTTCACACCACGCGAAAAGATGTTCTTTGAATTCTTTTGTACTAAAGAGTACGTCATCAAAATCAAAAAGTATTTTCATAGATTACTTAGTAAGCTCCATAATCGCTTGCGCGAGTGCATGTGGATCGTGACGAATAAAACTCCGTACATCATGAATTGCATCCCCTTGTGTTTTAGTCACAAGAGTGCGAGAAAGGAGTTTTGCACGTCGTGCGTTAATCCCTTCATAATCATCAAGCACAAGTACACCGTCACCTTCTTTTAGTGCATATGTATCAACCTGTTCTTCGCTTGGGGCTTCACTGTTGATAAGCACATAGTCAATATCTCTTCCAACATATTCCTCGATATGCGCTACATACTCGGTCACTGTCCAATGCATCGTATGCCCCTGCTTATTCGTAAGATTGACAGGGAAGATAATCTTGGCCTTTGTCTTCTGAAGCACTTCTTTGAATCCCTTTGTTACAAGACATGGCACCAATGAGCAAAAATAGTTACCTGGACCAAGTACAACATAGTCAGCTTCAAGAAGCGCCTGCTCTGCTTTTTTAGTGAGATGAACTTCCCCTTCATAGCCAATATGAGCAACGCCTTTTGTTTGTACTTCACTGTGATTAAGTACATTTTCTCCAAAAAGATGAGACCCGTCGGTGAGAGTAACGATAAGCTTAGCATTATTGTTAGTAACAGGAATAACACGACCTTTTACTTTTAAGATTTCAGATGCAACTTCAACACCTTGCACAAAGTCACCCGAAACCTTTTCGAGTGCTGCCAAAAAAATATTACCAAAAGAGTGCCCCGCAAGTGACCCTTCTGAGAACCTGTACCCCATCACCTTACGAACAAGTTCTGTATGTTCTGAGAGTGCCACAAGACATTGCCTCACATCTCCTGGGGGAAGAACTCCGAGCTCATCACGTAGCACCCCTGTTGATCCGCCATCATCTGCCATTGATACGAGTGCAGTGATCTCAATATCAGGAATATGTTTGAGGCCAGAAAGCACAGTGAAGCTTCCTGTTCCTCCTCCTACAGTTACGATCTTTGTCATACTTCTACTGTAGCATTAAACGTGACGAGGTGGAAATAGAGCTACTGCATATCAAAAGCCCTCGAGCCTGTCTGGACTTTTCCAGAAAAAAGTATAGAATAGCAAAACATGTTCGTTGGTTCGCATGAGGTGTTCCCTTTATGATTGCCGCCCACAAGAGTAAAGAGGAAATAGCATCAAAACAAGTAACCAGCCAGGGGTAAACCTATCCGAAAGGATGTGAATAAGGCAAGATCGTCCCTCCCGTCAATCTCCTCTGTGAGGTATACAGCTTCCTGTCGCACGTATGTACGGTTGCAATGTATACTAAAGAGCCAAATGGCTTCTAGAACGGATTCACTCGTGAATCCGTTTTCTTTTTATACTAAAAGAAAGCAATATTAGAACACTTTGCCTCAGGACCCACAATTGCAACAACCGCTTTTCTGTACAATTTTGGAAATTCTTGACACCACTTTTCGTACGCCTCATCATAAGCGACAATAAAATCATGTAACATATGTAGTTTGTTTCCTTCATAATACAAAGCAAGATACTCAAGCACCGCCTCAGAAAGAAGAGTTGCTTGCAAATCATTAAAGGTCATACCTAACTTCTGATTAATACTTTCAGGTTCTGCACTTACCCGTATTGAAGGAAACTTACTTCCATCCACATCCTCTAAAGCAACACCACCAAAAATTGCAGGGTCTGCATGACGATCATGGTAGTGAAAATCATCTCTAAAGTGATCTGTAACAATAGAACAAAGAGATGCAAAAGCTTCTTCTGAGGAGTAAATAATAACCCCATCTCTATCTGAAGATGTCCCAGTTAAACTCTTCATCTGAAAACCGTTTGCAACAACAGTCTTATCGTTAGAGAATTTTTTAGCTAACTCCATTACCACTTGATATGGAGAAACTGTTTCTGGAACTTTAATGTTAATTCTTGCTACACAGTGTGTGGTGCCAGGTGTCTTGATAATTGATTGATTTCCATACGACATAATCGGACTCTCTCCTCGAGAAAACTTTTGATTTAGTTCCTGGGTATACATAGCCCATTCAGCATCTTCTTGTTCAAATGTATTTGTTAAAGCTGTAATTTCATCGTCTGATAGCCCTTTGATTTGTTTTTCAAAATGCTTGTCTTGATCGAAAGCTTCTTCTACTTGTTTTGCATAGCTTTCGATGGATTCTGTCATGTGAATAGAAGGAAGCCCTTCTGTCTTAAGAGGTCTTTTTATATCCAATGCATCTGTGGTTGTTGCACCAATTACAACCCCACGTTTTTGCGATTGAATAAGAGAGTCTATATGCTTTTGTTCACACCGTGTAAGCGTTGCAAGTAGTATTGTAAGAGCATCGTCAAGATGTCGTTCAATACCGTTATTTTTATTTCTGTAGTAGTCAAGTTGTAAGGTCTTCCCTGGAGAACTTTCTAATTGGGTGATTCCCTCTACGGCTTTTGGTTTCATAAGATAATACTAACACAAAATACTTCTTGTGTAACACAGACAGCTTTGACTTATCGAATAAAACGCTATAGTATACGCAATGTTGCTCATTGTCCAAGGAGGTATACTGTGAGTCAAAAAGAAAGGGCTTCCAAGCTTTCGGAACAGGACATCCTAACAGCTGTACAAATGATATCTGAAGGAAAACGACTTAAAGAGGTTGCTGCAACATTTAGAGTCCCGATTCATAGTCTTTACAGATCTTTGCGTAAACATGGTATCACAGTAGCACTTATTAAAAAAAATGTGCTCGAAAAAAAAGAAACTGTTATCAAACACCCAAAAGAATCTACTCTGGTTCAAGGACACCAGACCACAGAAAACGAAGTTCAGACTAATAAGCGTAGAACTGTGTCACGTGTCAACCCTCGACTTGCAGAAATTATGACCTATCTTGAGAAAGGTGTCACACTTAAAGAAGCAGGGGCAAGGATCGGAGTAACTCGTCAAGGAGCAGACCAGATACTTACACGGTCTGGTTTTACCATACACGACTTTAAACCTGTTGAACCAAAGAAAGATGCTGACGATCTGCTTAGAAAAGATACCGAACTAAAGAGGAAAGCTTTCATAGCTGGACTATCTGTTCCTCAGTATCTCCGACTGTCTTCAAAAATAGGCAGCAAGAGGATGTCTCAACTTTCACGAATAGAGCGGTCTATAGAAAACAATAGAGGGCTACTGAAAACAGTTCCTTTTGGTACATTATGTCAATTAACAGTACAAGAACTCTTTGATCTGTACACAAGCGCAGCAAAGAAGGCTTGGCCTAATCTAGCAGAACTTGATGCTTTCGACAAAATAATGCAAGAAAGGTTACACTACAGACTCGTTCGAAAAGACCACAACCTGCCATTCATTCTTGAGAATGTTGAAATTATCTCTAAAGAAGAGTTTGGGGAAAGGTTTGGAATAAAGTACGGAATAACATCTCCGACAAATCCTCTATATAAAAGATACAGCGGGAGATAACACCCTCATAACAAACACACGAAGTAGCCACACTTCGTGTGATTTCTTTTATACCGAAAAATCTCTCTAAAACAATAGAGGGAATTTGCAACACTTTCTCTAACAAAGCTTTCAATCTAAGAGAGTAAAGTGAACTGAGGTTTTGTTGAGAAGTTACCTCACCTCCACCACTCTTAACCTAAGCTCTGTCTTACCACCGAAGTAGCTCTTCTCGATATGCGCAAGAAGGGTGTGAGTTACTGCGGTCGTCTTCTCGATATCTTTTGGTGCGAAGAATTGTATTGCTTTCACACGAATACCTTTTGAAGTCATATACACGATCTCGAAGTGTTCACTCTTCTTACCGAACCATTTGGTCGCAAGTGCGGTTACATTACTCAACATAAATATAGGCTTCTTGTTCCCTTCACCAAAAGGTGCAAGTATTGCAACCGCTCCGTATGTTTCTTCATGAATATCATCAAGACTAAGAGGAAGGTCATGGGTAATTTGACCTTTAGTGACAGGTATTTTTTCAACATGGATATACGCTTCACACAGCGCATCGGAAAGTTTGTTGATATTTGCTTCTGCAATAGAAAACCCTCCCGCACCTTCATGGCCACCATAGTTTTCAAAAAGACCACCATCTGCAACCTTGCCCACATGAGCCATCAGGTCTACTACCGACACATCACCAAGGGATCGACATGATCCTTTGAACACTCTTACATCTGTTCGCGAAGCGGTCTGTTGTCTGTTGTCTGATTTTTCTTCTCCTTGACCATATACAAAGACCGGCTTCCCTGTTTCATCAATAATCTTCTGCGCAATAAGACCAAGTATTCCAGGGCCCCATGATGGATCACCGACAACCACAACATCATTGGTATACACTTCATGATCAAAAGAAATACCATCAACCACTTCCTTCACCTCCCCTTTGCGCTTAGTGTTGAGCTCTTCTAGATCATAAGCATACCCTTCCGCGCTTTCTCTATCCTTTTCGTAAAGCATCATATGTGCTTGTATCGGATCACCCATTCGAGATGCTGCGTTTACTCTTGGCGCAATAGTAAACGCAATATCATCTTCTGTGATTGTATCTGGTCTTACTCGCTGTTCATTAAAAATATGAAGAAGTCCTGGACGTCTTGTCTTACGAAGTACACGAAGACCAAAATGTGCCAGCGCTCGATTCTCTTTCTGAAGCGGCACCATATCCGCAATCGTCGATATTCCAACAAGGTCGAGATACCATTTCTCATGACCTTCTGGAAGAGTGGCGACTTTCTTGAGAATAGCATTGAATATGTTGGCATTCGTCTGCGTGGTCTGCTCTAAGTCTGCGTGGTCTGCGCTTTCGCGTAACCGCGAAAGTACCGCGCACGCGAGTTTCCACACAACCGCACACCCACACAACATGTCGTCATGGTACGTACACACTTCTTGCTTAGAATTAATCACCGCAACCGCATCAGGAACTTTTTGCACAGTTTGAACCTTCTTACCACGCTTTATTTCCTCAGTGATCGGTAAATGATGATCGGTAATGATAAAATCAACGCCAACTGACTTTGCATACGCAACCTCGTCGATATTGGTAATACCAGAATCAACAGTAATAATAAGCGACACCCCACGTGCCTTAAGTGCGTCAATTGCATGAATATGCACACCATACCCCTCATTGTGACGATGAGGAATATACATCTCAACCGGATATCCGATATCATCAAAAAATGTCCTAAGAAGAACCCCTCCTGGAACCCCGTCACAGTCATAATCACTGTATATCGCTATTTTCTCGTTGTCTTGCAAGGCTTTTATGATACGCGTAACCGCCTGCTCCACCCCATGGATCGCAAAAGGATCTCCAACATGCTTCTCGTACGAAGGAAAAAGAAAATCACACACCTCATCACTACCAACAATCCCCCTTTTCTCCAAAAGAGTCTTTGTAATCGGATGAAGTGTCGCAAGAGTAAACTCGTCCCGTAGTAGCATATCGGGATAGTATACCAGACACTGTGGTATTTCTTTTCAAAGCACAGCAACCACTACAACACACCGTAAGTCAGCTTATTTTGGTTTTAGAAAGTACCCGTGTTGATACCGTAACCGTAGAAGAAGATTTGGTATTAGATTCACCTTACTTGCTGGCATGTATAATTATGAGTTGTAGGGATATGCAGGAGGTCTATTGATCACACTACAGGTACAACAATTACTATTACCTCAAAAACACTTGCTTCACTTCCAAGAAAAAAAATCTTCAAACTCCTGTGGAGGAAGTTGTAGATAATCCCAATAAGTTCTGAAATATATTAGACCTCTTTCAAAAGTCTAAAGCTCATAATTATACAATCCCGCTATCA
>CAYUDN010000016.1:0-17653 GCA_964443675.1 uncultured Candidatus Saccharibacteria bacterium
TCTCAGTTGTTTACTATTGGTGATAATGATCAGTTTACTGTAACAAGCTCAGGAGCTTTGAGCTTAAATGGTCAAATAACGCAACTGAACGGTGCGGTTATTTCCGGTCACGGTAATAATGCTGTGATTCGTCCTTATGTTGGTTCGGCTTCAGTGTACGTTTTCGATACCAGTGTCCCTAATGGCGGGAGAGGGTTAGCGGTTGTATCTGGTGGTCTGGTTGGTGTTGGTACGACAACTCCAGGTGCGTCACTTACTATTCAAGGAACATCCTCTTTACCTACAACAAGTCTCTTTTCTGTGGCATCTTCTACTGGAGCCTCACTGTTTAACATTTTTGCAAATGGAAATATAAACGTTGGTACTACGACATCAAACAGTTCAAAGCTTTATGTTGCTAATACTGGTTCTTCTGCACAACAATACGGTATAGTAATTACTGGAGATAATGGTAGTGCTAATGGTTCTCGTGCAGCATTTATTCTTGATGATCTCTCTTCTCCAACTAATGGTCGCTACTCCTTTATTTCAAGAAATGGGGGATTTGATATGACGCAGGAGTTTAGCCCGTATGGTAATCTCTTTTCTATTGATGGTGTAACAGGGAATATGACGATTGGAAGTGTACAAATGAGTCCATTTAATGCTAAGTTTAATGTAAAAGCAAACTCTAACGTCTCAAGTGGTTCAGTTCTTAGTCTCTTCAACGCTTCTAGTACAGAGCTTCTCCGGGTTAAAAATGATGGTACAGTCGGCATCGGTACTACAACTGGTGCGGTTATGCTTTCTTTGGTTGGGACATCGACAAATGATCTTGTTTCTGTGACAGCTTCTTCCGGGGTGTCGGTGTTCAAAGTTCTTTCAAATGGCTATGTAGGCATTGGCTCGTCTTCTCCATCATCAAGGTTAACTGTTAACGGAGATGTTGATATTTCTAATATTTCTTCTTATAAAATAGGAGGACTTAAGGTATTGTATGCGTCATCAACTGACCTCACAACGCTTGTTGGTATTCGCGCAGGTAATGCTCTTGTCTCTAACCCTTCATTACTCACGACTGCTGTTGGTTATGAAACCCTCATGTATGCTACTTCTTCTGTTGAAAACACTGCTATTGGTGCCTACGCACTTAAATTTAACACTTCTGGTTACGAGAATACCGCAGTAGGTACGAATGTTCTTAGTCTTAATATTTCTGGATATCGTAACGTTGGATTTGGTAACTATGCTTTATATGGGAATCTCTCAGGTAACAACAACATGGCGATAGGGTATACAGCTCTTCAGTATAATCAAATTGGAAGTGGTAACAGTGCGATAGGACAGAATTCTCTACGTTACTCATCGTCTTCATCTCTTATGGTTGGTATAGGTGACAGTGCTGGTGTCGGATCTTCTAACAATATGCGTAGCTATAATGATTATGGTGGAACACTTATTGGAGCTAACTCATCTCGAGATGGAGTTATTTCTTCCACAACACAAATGGCCTACTTTGCCGCGGTCGGCTTTGAGTCGAAGGTTGGTTGCTCCAACTGTATGGCTCTTGGTGGAACAGGAACCTATTATACAAATGTAGGTATTGGCACCACCACACCAGATTCAACGCTTACTGTTCGTGGTACGAATGCTAACAATCTCATGAAGGTAGCCTCTTCTACTGGTGCTACGCTCTTCTCTATACTTGCAAATGGGAATGTTGGGGTTGGTACTGCTGCTCCGTCTGCGTTATTACATATCAATACTTCATCACTTGCAGATGGTCTTATTATTGAAGGTTCTAATAACCCAGCATTAAGATTCTTTAATGGTGGTAGTGCAATGAGTGCTATCGCTCTTCCTACTTCGAACAGTCAATGGAGCAAAGATTCAGTCAATGGTGATCTCGTTTTGAGGGTAGAGGATTCGTCAAAAAGGATACTGTTTAACACTAACGCTGGTAGTGGTTCTTCTACGCTTGCAATACGAGGAAATAATGTTGGTATTGGCACTTCGACACCAGATGCAATGCTTACTATTTTTGGAACATCTACAAGCACCCTTATGAAAGTAGCCTCTTCTACTGGTGCTACCCTCTTCTCTATTCTTGCGAATGGAATGACAGTTGTAGGGGCATCATCTTCCCCAAGTGCACAACTTAGTGTAATTGGGCAATCAGCTAGTTTAGCTGATGCGATTGACGCACTTGTTGTTACTGGTGGCGCTGGATCAGGTAACAGTAAAAGGGGTGGCGGGGTTGTTCTGACTGGTGGTGCTGGTGGTAGTGGATCACTTGGCGGCAAAGGAGGAAGCTTTACTTTCACTGGAGGGGTAGGAGGGAGCGGTTCTGTGATAAGTGGTGGTGTTGGTGGAGACTTTATCGTTACTGGAGGTACTGCGGGTGGTGGTATTCTAGAAAATTACGGAGGCTCTGTGTATCTTAATGGTGGACAAGCTTCTTCGGTAAGCAATGAAGGTAGTGTTATTTTTGCAAATACCTATGGTAATGTTATGGTGGGAACTTCAACACGCGACACATATTCTTCGTCGATGCTTTCTGTTGTTGGGCGTGGCACATACGACCTCTTCTCTGTCGCATCTTCTACCGGCACCACTCTCTTCTCTATTCTTGCGAATGGTAATGTTGGTATCGGATCATCGACACCTTCTTCACGGCTTGCTATTGCGGGGGATAGTGTAACTGACCCTGTGAGGGTTTTGTCATTCTCAGGTGAAAGTCTATTCTCTATTCTAGCGAATGGTAATATCGGAATCGGTACCACTTCTCCTTCTGCAAGAATGGCGATCATCAATGCGAGTGACTGTTGTTCAGGAAACGCTCCTCTTGCTCTTGAGGTTGTTGGTGGCGGTGGTGGAACTTCTGAAAATGGATTAGGAGGAGGTGTTTCATTTATTACTGGTAATGGTGGGGCTCTAACATTTAATTCTGGAGATGCAGGGGCATTCACAGTAACAACAGGGAAAGGAGGTTACTCAGGTACTGTTCGTGGAGGTAATGGTGGGGGTATTAATTTTGTAACAGGTGACGGAGGCAGTTCTGGTCTTACTACTTCTGGAAGTGGTGGAGATTTTACTGTGTTAGCGGGCTCTGCTGGTTTGACAGGAGGGACTTCTGGTAACGGTGGTAATATTATCCTTAATCCAGGACTTGGATTAATTAACGGTGCTATCTTCCTCTCCTCTCTTCAAGGTAATGTGGTGGTAGGCACCTCTACCTCTAACACAGATGCAATGCTTACTGTATCTGGTCGAGATACTCTTAACCCTTTTAGTGTTGCCTCTTCTTCTGGTTCCGTATATCTAAAAGTACTCTCTAATGGTAATGTAGGTATCGGCACTTCAACACCACTTGCAACATTTACTGTAGCAGGGAGAGCAACAGTTAATCCATTCGTAGTTGCTTCTTCTACAGGTATTGCACTTATTACCGTAACTCAATCAGGTGGTGTTGGTATTGGTACCTCCACCCCAACATCAATGCTTGATGTGTACAAAGCAACGTCTGCAACAAGTACTGACGTGTTCCGTGTTATTTCTGATGTGACAAGTACTGGTAATACTGTCTTTAAGATAAAAGCAAATGGTGACGTCTTTACTGACGGTGCAACAACAATCGGTTCTCCTGCTGACCTCGCAGAAAAGTACCCAATGGAGAATCCTTCTGATAATCTTCTTGCAGGTATGGTGGTAGCATTTTCTACAAGTACTGTTCCTTGGAATGTTGATACCACAACGTCCTCATCGTATACCATGTCTACTGTAAGGAAAGCACATGCAGGAGAAGATGCGGTTGGTGTTGTGTCTACTCGCCCAGGTCTTCTTCTTAGTGGTAATACAGAGAATGGTGTACCTGTTGCCTTCTCTGGTCGCGTTCCTGTTCTTGTTACTAATGAAAATGGTGCTGTTAAAAAAGGCGACCTTATTACTCTTTCGACTTCCACAGAAGGGTATGCAATGAAGCAAACAGAAGCAGGGTATTCTCTTGGTCGTGCACTTTCTGATGCAGATGAACTTGCGGCTACGACTACTGTGCTTATGATTGTAGAAACTCGTCATCGTACACTCACCATCAACAATATCGAAGGTCTTACAGCACTTGTTGCAACAAGTACTCTTTCTACCACTACTCCAACCATATCTGTGTACGACCTTGTGGTAGAAAAAATTACACAAGGTAATACTATTGTAAAAGAGTATCTCGCAGTTAGTATGAAAGCTGTTACCGGATACTTCGATCGTCTTTTCGCAAAAGAAGTTTACACTGACAAAGTGTGTATGAAGAAGTCTGATGGAAGTAGTGTGTGCTTTAACGGTGATCAGATTGAAAGTATGATGAATGCAACCCAGATACCTCTTCTTACTCCAACACCGTCTTCACCGGCCACCTCATCTTCAACAGGTGGACAAGGGGGAGGAACGACAGATCCTTCAATACCAATACAAGGAGATGCTTCGTCAACTGACCCAACAACAAGCACTGTAGTTAGTGCCACAACAACGGATTCAGGCACAACAACACCAAGCGATACTGCTATATCTTCTGAACCAACGCCACTCCTTACTCCTTCTGTTGTGGACACCACCTCTCCCTCCACAACAACACCAGATCCTGTAGTACAATAGATGATAATATATGACTTCTCTTAAAAAAATAAGTATCAGTATTCTCGTAAGTTCGCTTGCTGTGTCGTATCTTTTTGCAGAAACAGTGACAGGTGGTGGGTATACAGTACAACAATCAATTGCTCCACTTCAGGGTGCTATGACTGGTAATGGGTATTCTCTACAAGGTACGACACAGTATTATGGAGGTCTCGAGACAGGAGGTTCTTATGTGGTAACTGGTGGGTTGCCAACGTCGTCAACTACTTCGACCTCTTCTTCTGGTGGTGGATCAGGTGGTGGGGGTGGAGGAGGAGGTGGCGGAAGTACAATATCTGGTGGTGGATACTTTATTTTTATTTCACCACAAGCAACTGGTACAGTTATTGTTACCGCAACAGGGACACAACAAGAAGCACATCCGACCGGAAGCACGTGTACAACACGTATTACTTTTAGTGGTCCGATTGATATTGGTCTTACTACTAACAACAAAGAAGATGTCAAAAAACTTCAAACATTCCTTAATGTGTACGAAGGAGAGTCTTTAGTGGTTGATGGTGTTTACAAACAAGTTGATGTGTCCGCAGTAAAGCGTTGGCAGAAGAAGTACAAAAGTTACATCCTTGATCCGATGCGTCTTAAGAGTCCAACAGGGACAGTCTACACACTTAGTCAACGCCAGATAGAGCGGCAAACAACAAAGGCTTGTGGTGAGCCGATTAAGGTAACTGCATGTCCTTACTTTAAGAAGTATGCATGGGCTGGTGATCGTGGCGATGAAGTCAAAAAGATTCAACTATTCTTAGTGATTGTACGTGGAGAGAAGATTCCTGTGAGTGGTGTGTATGGACCATTGACTAAGGCTGCGGTTAAGAGGTTTCAACAGGCATACAAAAAAGATATTTATAATATACTGAAGTTAAGCTTTATTTCTGGTAATTGGAATGAAGCAACACGCATGAAGGCTAACCAGGCAATTGGGTGTGATATACTTAAATAGTAAACATGAAGTCAAAAGGTGTGTGGATGGTGAAGAATAAAGGAACAGTGAGGTTGGTGTGTTATTATATTTTTTACAATTATGGATCTTGATACTTTTGAAAAAGAAACAACACAAGGAGCACACAGCGACGTGCTTCTTATGAAACAAAAAATTGAACAAAGAAGAGGAAAAAATAAAAAAATACAAAAACTAGTCGTTGCACTTTTTGTTCTTGTTGCGTTATTTGCATCACTTTTTGCTTACTCACAGTATCGTCTTTATCGAGTGCGTAATGATGAGAAGGTGGGGCAAATGAATCCTTCACAAGCGACACAGCAGGAAGAGGGTGTACCGAACAGGTTACCGAAGACATCGGAAGAGGTTGTCGCTGCACTAGGGCGCCATGTTATTATCCCAGAAGGAACCCCGCAGATCGCAGAAGTACAAGACGTTGATAAGCTAAAAGAAAAACAAGCCTTCTTTAAAGATGCTAAGAATGGAGATATTGTGATTGTTTTTGCGTCCACTATTTATGTATACCGTCCTTCTGTTGACCGTGTTGTTGCACAGGGTGATATTTCTGGTGTTGGGCAGACAAACCCGTAAACATCTTATTGGGGTCAGCTCTTTGTGTTGTCTTAAACAGTAGATCACAGTTTAGTTAAATTGTGGTGTGTTATACTGGCGGTATGAAAAAGAATAAATCTGATAGTAATATAGTAGCAAAAAATCTCTACCTATCTGGACTGTCTATTGCCGGTGTTGCGAAAAGGATGAAGCTCTCTTCTTCAGGTGTTGTGTATAAACTTAAAAAAGAAAAAGTTATTTTAAGAAATAGATCTGAAGCGGTCAGATTATTATATAACCAAAGTAGTGGTAGTTATAGCACTCTTCTGCCAAAAGATATACCAAAAGATCTTCAAACTTTATATTATGTAAACCTCGCTTTATATTGGGGAGAAGGATCAAAAACAGGTACCACTGTTGCACTAACAAATAGTGACCCAGATTTAGTTGCTTCCTTTCTTATTTTTCTTAGAAGAGTTTGTCAGATCGATGAAAAGCGTTTACACGCAGTGATTCATTGCCATGAGGATCATAATCAAGAAGAACTACTTCTTTTTTGGTCTAAAGTAACCAAAATACCCAAGAATCAATTTTATAAAAGCACCCTTCATACTAGTCATAAAAAGAGAAGCTCGACAAAACGATTAAAATTTGGTACCATTTCTTTACGTTACTCAGATTCTCTTCTTCTTGGTAATCTCCTTGCAAGAATAGAATTATTAAAAGAGTCGATGAAAATGCCGCTTTAGCTCAGTTGGTAGAGCAATTGTTTTGTAAACAATAGGTCCACAGTTCGAGTCTGTGAAGCGGCTCCATAAATACGTTTTGTATCGTATTTAGAGAGAGTCTGCTATCTGTCTACTTTTTGCTCTCCATGTACTACTTCCATGATTGATACCAAAAAATATCTCTTCACTTTCTTTCTTACGTTAGGTATTTTTGCAACAGCTTTTTTTGCATCTAATTTTTTTTCGAACAAACGTGTTGAGAATGTTAAGTTCATTCAAGACAATATTGCAATTGATATTCTTTCGAGCGAAACGCAATTCGACCTCCTAAAAGAAGTTCCTTGTCAGAATGTGTCCGACTCTATTCTTTCTCCAGAATTAAGTGTCCTCGGTGATAAGTTGTCACACACAGAAAGTGAACGGGGGGAGAAAGATACAGATGTTATCTACCTCAAGAAGTACTACTCACTTCTTCAAGTAAAAGATTATCTTCTTTCCAAAAAACTTGCTGAGAAGTGTGGGGTGGTCAAAAAACCAGTTTTCATTATTTATTTCTACTCCAACACAGGAGACTGTCCTGAATGTCAAAGAGAAGGGTATGTGCTTACTCGTCTTAAGGAGATGTATCCTGATCTTCGTGTGTATTCTTTTGATTATAATCTTGATCTTTCTGTGATTGATTCCCTTAAGAGTATTTATCGTGTAAAGAGTGCTCTCCCTGCGCTTATTATAGAAGACAAAGTGTACACTGGATTCAAGTCAGTCGCTGAACTAGAAGCACTACTCCCAGACACATTACGAGAAGCAACCTCAAGCAGTGCAACATCTTCGAAGAAGGTAAAATAACACGCATACAATATGATTGATACGATTCTTCAGGCTCTCATGTACCCATTTCTGTTTTTGTCTATGTATTTTCAGATTCTTCTTCTTATTTCTTTTTTTGAAAATCGTAAAAAAATCGGTAAAGAGGAAAGCCAGGAAATCGCCACCTATCCAACGGTTGCTATTGCGGTTCCGTGCTGGAATGAAGAGAAGACGCTTGCCGGGACACTGGACTCACTTCTTTCTCTTGTGTATCCAAAAGATAAGCTTACGATTGTTGTGGTAGATGATGGAAGTACTGATGCAACTTTTTCTATTGCAAAAGACTATGAAGTAAAATTTCCTGGAATAGTACAAGCATTTACCAAGCCAAATGGAGGTAAACACACCGCGGTCAATTTTGCACTACACAACACCTCGTCATCACTCTTTGGATGCTTGGATGCAGACTCATTTGTACATCCTAATGCACTTCGTACTATTGTTTCGTATTTTGAACATCACAAAGAAGTAATGGCAGTTACCCCTTGTATTCATATTACTTCCCCAAAAACAATGATACAGCGAGTACAGGCGGTCGAGTATTTGATGGGGGTATTTTTGCGAAAGGCATTTGGTCAGCTTGATGCAATTCAAGTAACACCAGGACCTTTTTCTATTTTTAAGAGGGAAGTTTTTGCACGTGTTGGTGATTATCGCAAAGCGCATAATACTGAGGATTATGAAATTACTCTTCGTATGCACAAGCATCATCTTAAGATTATGAATTCTCATAAGGCTCTTGTGTATACTGTTGGCCCTGCAACATTTAGAGGGTATTTTCGTCAACGATTGCGATGGGCGAGAGGGTTTTTGGAGAACTCTATTGACTATCGTGAACTTTTTTTTAAGAAAGAGTACGGTAACTTCGGTATGTTCACTCTTCCGATGGCGTTCCTTTTTGTGTTTTATGGTGTGTATGTTGCTTTCTTTTTCTTGTACACCACAACGAAGCATTATAAGCATGTGTTCGAGCAGTGGATGTCTGTTGGTATTCATCCTCAGATTCCAACATTTGACCTTTTCTATTTTAATACCACGATCGTTTCTTTTGTTGCGATGGTGATGTTCACTATGTTTTTGTTCACTATTTATCTTGGGAAGACTTTGTCTGATGATAAGCAAGAGTTGTATCACAACTTTCCGTTCTTCTTTTTTATTTATCCGCTTTTTGGGTTGATACTTTTCCCTCGTGCTGTTTTTGATACCTTTACTCATCGTAAGAATGAGTGGATACTGCAGGATACAAAAAGATAAAAAGATCAGAGAGCACAGACCGTTTCTCTTACAGATAAAAAACAAATACAAGTTTTGTGTACTTATCTGGTGTATCACCTAAGTTGGTTATATTTTATTGTTGTCTGTTGTCTGTTTTGTGTTATGATAGAACGATATGGAAGGACATGTACACCCAATAACACTTGCAATTGCTCGTATATCTGAGATTTTTTCTTCGATGGGATTCGATACGGTGGATGGTCCAGAACTTGAAGATGAGTGGCACAATTTTGATGCCCTTAATGTGCCAAAGGATCATCCGGCTCGTGATATGCAGGATACCTTTTGGGTTAATACGCAGACCACGCAGACTAAAGCAGACCTCGCAGACCAGGTTCATAACAGTGCGATACAGCGAACTGGAGTTGATAAGTATGGTGACCCAACAGGGTATGTGCTTCGTACACACACGAGTAATATGCAGATACGTACGATGGAGAAGTATGTGAAAGAAAGTAAAGAGTTGCCTATTGCTATTTGTTGTCCAGGTAAGGTGTTTCGTAATGAAGCAACGGATGCAACACATGAAGCACAGTTTCATCAAGTAGAAATGCTTTATGTGGCGAAGGATGCGTCACTTTCAATGATGCTTGGAGTTATTGAGAAGTTTTTTTCAGAATTTTTTGGTGGTACGATTGCGGTACGTCTACGATCAAGCTACTTTCCTTTCGTTGAACCTGGTAATGAGGTAGATATGCAATGTTTCAAATGCAGAGGAGTAGGAACAATCGCAACAGGGGACAGTGTTGCGACGCCCGACCAAGCTGCGCTTGGTGTAGGGTGTAACATTTGCAAGCAAACAGGGTGGATTGAAATTGGTGGAGCAGGAATGGTGCATCCTCGTGTGCTTGAAGCAGGGGGTGTTAACCCAAGAGAATATCGCGGGTTTGCATTTGGGTGCGGTATTGATCGTATGATTATGCTTAAGTACGGTATTGATGATGTAAGACTTCTCTATAATGGTGATCTTCGTGTTGTTACTCAATTCTAAATATGAAATTTTCTAAAAATTGGTTACAAGAGTATATTGTTGAGCGACTTCCTAGAGATGAGGAGATTGTAGTTGCGCTTAATAAAAAAGCTTTTGAAGTTGAAGAGACTTTCGTGATTACACGAACGCAGACCACGCAGACTAAAGCAGACCTCGCAGACAACGCAACGCAAACCACGCAGACTAAAGCAGACCTCGCAGACAATGCTGATACTGTCTTTGATATTAAGGTGCTTCCTAATCGTGCACATGATGCACTTGGCCATCATGGTATGGCGTACGAACTTTGCGCAACACTTGGTCTTACGTTTAATAAAGAAAAAGAAGTACACGAAGATCTTTCGTATTATGATAGTACAATCGTTGCACCGATGGTTACTATTGAAGATCCGCTTCGTACTACACGCTTCATGTCGCTTCGTATTGATGGTGTCACTGTAGGAGAAAGTCCAACATGGCTTAAGGAGCGACTCGAGGCCATCGGTCAGCGCAGTATTAACAATATTGTGGATGTGACCAACTATGTGCAATTCGCACTCAACAAGCCAATGCATGCATATGATGCGCGTAGTATCAAGGGTACACTTAGTGCACGTAATGCAAGAGAAGGTGAGACACTTATGACGCTTGATGATAAGGAACTTACTCTTACTGAAGGAACTCTTGTTATTGCTGATGATGAAAAGGTACTTGGTCTTGCGGGTATCAAGGGAGGGAAGTGGAGCGGTATTAAAGATGATACAACAAGTATCATTCTTGAAAGTGCAAATTTTGAACCAACACTTATTCGCAAAACTGCTGAACGCTATGGTTATAAGACTGACGCATCCAAGCGTTTTGAAAATGGTATTGCAAATGGTCTCGTCATCGAAGGTCTTCACATGACTGCAAATCTTATTCATACCCTTTGTCCTTCTGCACACAAGAGCCAGGTAGTAGATGTATATCCAAAAAAAGATACCCCGTACTTTGTCGGTATTTCTCTTTCAGAACTTAATGATATTCTTGGATCAAAGTACGATGATGCGCGTGTACGTTTAACACTTGAGCAACTTTCTTTCCCTTACGAAGTGATTGTTCCAGAAGAGTATATTAGGTCGACGTATCCAACACTTCTTGGTGCCGCATATAAGAATCCATCGAGCATGCGCGAAGATGCGCCACATGCATTTAGTTGCTCATCGCTTATCAGCTATCTCTATAAGGGGGTGTGGATGCCAAGTCTTTCTATCGATAAGTATGTGTTTTCCAAAAAGATTACTAAAGAAGAGTTGCGCTTCGGTGATATTATTGTTTCTAATACTGGCGAAGGGAAGATACGCTATGAATCTGAACAATTTTTGCGTGGAACTCGTGTTGATGCAGGGCTTGATCATATTGCACTGTATATAGGTGATAACAAAGTGGTGCACGCAACGAAGTCTAAAGGGATGGTAGTTGAAGAATCTCTCGATGAGCATTTTGCAACGAGGACATTCGTTGGGTGTGGTCGCTTGGTGGAAGACCTTCGTGAGCCTCGTTATGTCGTGCGTATTCCGTCGGTGCGTCTTGATCTTCGTATCAAAGAAGACCTTGCAGAAGAAATTGGTCGCATTATCGGCTACGATCAACTTACTCCAGTACTCCCTACACTTTCTCGAGAAGGGGTTCTTCATAAGCGTGTAGTCTACGAGAATAAAGTGAGAAGTATTCTTCTTGCAAAAGGCTTTTCAGAAGTGATTACCTACTCTTTTGGTGATACTGGTGAAGTTGCTTTGGTGAAAGGTCTTGCAGAAGATAAAGAAAAGTTACGAGCTTCTCTTTCTGTTGGGATGCTTGATGCGTTCGCGCGTAATCTCTACAATGCTCCACTTCTTGGCCAAAAGACAATTGCGTTGTTTGAATTCGGTAATGTTTTCTATGATGGTAAGGAAGTGAAGCATCTTTCTATTGCGCTTGATGATGGAGGAAAGAAATCAATGTTCACGGAGGACATGGAGATGATTTTAGGAGAAATAAAACGAACACTACAAGTGCCTGTGCTTGAGTACGAGACGAAGAGTACTAAGCCTTACGTAATCGAGATTGATTTTGATACACTACTAACATCGTGCGAAGAACCAACCTCTTATGAAGCGCCTTCCTTCCAAACTACTACTGCTACTCTTTACAAAGCAGTCTCTCCTTATCCGTTCATCGTTCGTGATATTGCTGTGTGGACTCCTTTTGGTACAACATGGGAGAACATCCATACTCTCGCTTTACAAATTGATGATCCTCGTATTGTCCGTATTGATTGTTTTGATACCTTTACCAAAACCTTCGACGACGGCACCAAAAAAACCTCCTACGCATTCCGCTTCGTGATTCAGTCGTACGAAAAGACACTTACCGATGAAGAAGCGAATGTGATTGCCGACAAGATGTATACTCTTCTGAAAGAGAAGGGGTATGAGGTGAGATAACATAGAGGCTAGACGTTAGAGATTAGACATTAGATGTTAGAAAACTCACTATGAAACCATTTGATGAATGGAATACTCTAAAAAAAGAATTACATAATCGCGGCGATGGTCCAAGAGTTAAACAAAGGGAGATCTGGTGGTGTTCTCTTGGGGTTAACATTGGCAGTGAAATTGATGGGAAAAATGGTTCACAAGAAAGACCTGTTCTCGTTCTCAAAAAACTTTCACAGACGATGGTGTATGTACTTCCTGTTACTTCAAAAGTAAAAGATGTGTACTACCATAAAGAAATTTCTGGAGGTGTATCTCCACAAGCGGTGGTGATTAATCAGGGAAGAGCGGTTGATACAAGAAGATTTTTGCGACGAGTACACATTCTTCCTAAGAATGAGTTTATGGCCGTGAGTGACTCTTTTCTTTTGCAGTATAAATACGAAACCCGCCAGAAGGCGGGTTTCTCGGGGCCCGAAGGCTTGAATACTTCTAGTGTAACAGATGATAAAGCATTGTCAAGAAAGTTATCTGTTCCTTACTACTCACAGTTTCTTGATCTTACGGATCCATTTTGGATGTTAAGAGCATGTGGCGCTGCATCACTTAAGATGGTTGCAGAATTTGAAGGTGCAAAGGTTCAAGATATTCTTTCTCTTTGTCAGGAGGCAAAAGATCGCGGTGGCTATGATATGGAGAATGGATGGATTCATGATTACATGGTGTCTAAAGCAAAAGAGTTAGGGTTAGATGCATATCGAAGGGAAGGTCTCACAGATACAAAGGAACTTGTTGCTCATCTCGATGCAGGTCATCCGGTTATTGTTTCTGTAGAAAAGAGAGTGCTTGAGCAGAAGAGATTCCATCTTTTGGTTCTTCTCGGTGTTGAAGGACTTAATGGTGAGGAAGTTTTTTGGTATCATGAGCCAGAGTCTACCAACAAAGAAAAGGGTCAGTACAGAAAAGTTGATCACAAGACCTTTATGGACTACTGGCGCGGCAAGGCGATATTTGTAAGAAAGTAAAAAAGAAACAGAGAACTTTATCGGGGTACTTACTTAATCAGGACTTAGAGAACTGTGATGTGGTAAGTGTAAGTTGCATGTATCATGGTATTATGCTAGTATCCTATTGTGTTCATTGGTACAGCGGATGTAAAAACGGTAGGTCAGAGCATACGAAAGAATTGCTCCGAAGATGCCGATCATGCGTGGTCGGAAAATCTTTGCAGAATGCTTCTTGTGAGGACAAGGAGTTGACACTGCGTGGTTCGATTCCACAACCTAATGAAGACTATAGATTCCGATGTGTAGAATAGGGCAGAGGCTTTGAAGTTGTGTCGCCAGATGCAATGGAGCCAACCTTGAAATATGCCCCTTCGGGATTGAAAGGCGAAAGCTGTAGGGTGGTAATTTGGTCAAGATTCGCGGTCTTGTGCCATAAGAGGCCCGGTACCTGAGGTCACAACCCTAAGACCAGAGGAGTAGCTTTAGTCGGTAGTCATCCAAGTACCAGTGAACACACCCCAAGCCCCCGTTTCGACGGGTGCTTTTTCTTTTTTATATAGTTTTTGTCATTAGCACAGCCACTTTTTAGCTACGAATGAAGCTGGTAGTGTTCCTCCTTCTTCATGTGGTATGGTATTATGATAGGTATGAAAATTCATTGCATTGGTATTGGAGGAATAGGGCTTTCGGCGCTTGCTAGGTATTACGTATCACAAGGGCACACGGTATCTGGCTCAGACATCTCACCTTCTGGTCTCATTGATACTTTGCGTGAAGAGGGGATTACTGTTACGGTACCTCACGATGCGTCGTGCGTGTCATCTGATGTCGAACTTGTTGTGTATACCATTGCGATCAGAGAAGATAATGTAGAATTTGTTCGCGCCAAAGAGCTTGGTGTTACAACTAAGACCTATGCAGAAGCACTCGGTGAGGTAACCAAAGATAAGATTACTATCGCTGTTGCAGGAACTCATGGCAAGACTACCACGACTGCAATGACCTACTATGCAATGAAAGCATGTGGTGTTACCCCAACAGTTATTGTGGGGAGTCTTCTAAAAGATGAACACGGCAAGCAGACGAACTTCATTAAAGGTGACAGTGACTATATGGTTGTGGAAGCTTGTGAATACAAGCGCTCATTTCTTAATCTTCACCCAACTCATGCTATTATCACCAATATCGATGAAGATCATCTTGATTATTATAAAGACATTACCGATATTCAAAGCGCCTTCCAGTCGTTTGCCGACAAGCTTCCTGTACATGGCATACTTGCAACTCACGATGAAGTGAAGTTGTCGACGTTGTGTCAGCAGGTCAGCACACTTCCTTTTATAACTCAGAGCGTGGATTTGTCTGTACTTGGTGCACATAATAGACATAACGCAACACTTGTCCTCACACTTCTTACCGCACTTCATTTTGATGAAACAAAAATTCGTGAAGGATTACGACAATTCCCTGGCACATGGCGACGTATGGAATATAAAGGTAAGACGTTGCATGGGGTTCCTGTGTATGATGATTATGGCCATCATCCAAAAGAAATCGCAGCAAGTTTAGAAGCACTCACAGAGCGTTACCCTAAAGAAGAGTATCATTCGATTGTTCTTTTTCAGCCGCATTTGTATTCTCGCACTAAGATTTTTCTGAAGGATTTTGCGGAAGCGCTTAAAGGTATCGATGAGGTGCTTATCCTTCCTATTTACCGGGCAAGACTTGAGGACACCTCTGGTATTAATGAAGATATTGTTGTTGATGCAATCAACCAAGTAGGGGGTAACGCTCGCACCATGCAATCACTTGAAGATATGCCTGCGTATATTGAGTCGATACAAGCATCAAAATCTGTTATTCTTAATATTGGAGCGGGGAATGCTTTTGAACAATTAACACGTATTACACTTGTATGAAAAAAGAACTCTACGAAGAATATTTCAATCATCGAAAAGTAACTGTAATGGGTCTTGGGCTTCTTGGAAGAGGAATTGGTGATACAGCATTTTTGGCAGAGCATGAATTAGAGCTTGTAGTAACTGACAAAAAAACGCAAGAAGAACTTGCTCCGTCTTTGGAAGCACTTAAAGAATACCCTTCCATTATCTATCATCTTGGAGGACACCAGCAATCTGATTTTGAGCAGAGGGATTTTATTCTAAAAGCAGCAGGGGTTCCAAGAGAGAGTGAGTTTATTCTTCATGCAAAAGAGTACAAAATACCTGTGTATATGTCTGCGGCACTGGTGAGTAGTATTGTTTCTAAAAAGGTGAGCGGAGTAACTCTTATTGGTGTTACTGGTACAAGAGGTAAGACAACAGTGACGCAAATGATTGCGTATGTATTACGTCATGCTGGATATAGAGTACATGTAGGAGGTAATGTGCGTGGTGTTGCTAACTTGCCGTTACTCAAAGAAATTGAAGAAGGTGATTATGTGGTGATGGAGCTTGACTCGTGGCAATTGCAAGGGTTCGGTGATATGCAATTGAGCCCAGAGATTGCGGTGCTCACAAGTTTTCTTGATGATCACATGAATTATTATCACAATGATAAAGAGGCGTATTTTAATGACAAAGCAAATATTTATCGACACCAATCTCGTAACGGCATACTGATCGCAAGTGAGCAAGCAGAGAAAGAAATACGAAAAAGAGAAGCTGTTCCGGTTACTGTACCAGATCGTGGGCATTTTGCGATGAAACTTATTGGTCACCATAACCAGGTCGCTGCAAATCTCGCCTATGAGGCAGCCTATCAGTGTGGTGTATCTGACGAAATGATACGAGAGTCTTTATCACATTTTCCTGGTGTAGAAGGTAGACTTCAAGACTTAGGGGTTTTTGGTGAGAAAAAGGTTCGTATTTTTAATGACAATAATGCAACAACACCGGATGCAACGGTTGCAGCAATCGAAGCAATTACAGAAGAATGTCGTAAAAAACCAATTGTTATTTTGGGTGGTTCTGACAAAGGGTTACCGCTTACAAAATTAGAAGAAATGCTTCTTATTCTTGCTAAGCAGACTATTTTTCTTGACGGTACAGGAACTTCTCGTGTTAATTTACCAAAAGAGTATATGTACAGCACGCTTTCTGAATGTCTTACAAAAGCAATGTTCCTCGCAAGTGAAGGGGATATTATTATTTTCTCACCAGGGTTTGCTTCTTTTGGAAAAGAGTTCAACAATGAGTATGAACGTAACGATATGTTCTTGTCTCTTGTGGAGAAACTTCGGTAAAAGAAAACAGCAGTCGCTATAGTAACTGACTGCTGTTTTGTTCTAGGTGTTGATGATCACCAGGTTACACCCAGTGTCTCCTCGACGTGAAGAGTACCATAGGTTGGTGTCGGCGCAATCTTTTTCCGTATGAGGTCGGAACTCTTCTTCAAAAAAAATGGATTCTGTAGACACTCCATCGTTAACAAGAAGTGCTGTGAGGTGTTCGCGAAGGTTGACGTGTCCATCGTTTGCGACACCGTCTTGTTCCAAGAATTTGTTTTCTCGTAGATAGTCTTCATCAAGAGGAAAGAGTTCATGTCCTTGTTCGATGCCAAGCACAACCACTCTTGTAAGGTATTTATTTTTTTCTGGAACAAGTCCAATAAGTGCACAAATAAGACAGCAGGAACCACAAAGCGTGCCAGACTCTACTCTGTAGAGGATGTTCTTAACACTTCCGTAGGCAACTGCGGTTTTTTGCTCACCTGTACTGTCTACAAACCGTATGAGGATAATAGGGGTATTATTTGTGAGCACTGCACAAGTTTCGTGTGCGTTAAGTACCGTGTATGAGGTGGTTACCTGTCGAATACCGATTGCTTTCAGGTCGCTTGCTTCAGCTTTTGGTGAACCGATTGAAGATCTGTCATCAAGGATATGTATAGACCCTGTAGCGTAATAAGAAAGCGCAAACATGGTCTTTTGATTAAGAGGTGAATCAGGCGCTGGTTCAAACGACCATGGTGCCTGATCTTTGTCAGCCCCTAGTACTGTAACAGAGATTTGATCATTAAAGTAATGGAATTCTTGTGTACTTGTCTCAGAAAAAGAGATGTGAACTGCTGGTTGCATGGGAATCCTTTCGGAAAAAAACGACTAGTATACATATTACAAAAACTATAACTTTTGTCAATATTTTGTACTCGTCCACAACATATGAGACTTCTCTGATAATGTACCCACAATATAC
>CAYUDN010000017.1:0-16898 GCA_964443675.1 uncultured Candidatus Saccharibacteria bacterium
GGTGTTCTTGATAAGACGGTGCTTGTGTTCGGTCAGATGAATGAACCACCAGGAGCACGTGCTCGTGTTGCGCTTTCTGCACTTTCAATGGCAGAATACTTCCGTGACGAAGAAAAGAAAGATCTTCTTCTTTTCGTGGACAACATCTTCCGCTTCACTCAAGCAGGATCTGAACTTTCTGCGCTTCTTGGGCGCATGCCTTCTGCGGTGGGATATCAGCCAACACTTGCAACCGAAATGGGACAACTCCAGGAACGTGTGACCTCAACCAAGAACGGCTCTATTACGTCTGTGCAAGCAGTGTATGTGCCTGCGGATGACCTCACTGACCCAGCTCCTGCAACAACATTCTCTCACCTCGACTCAACGGTGGTGCTCTCACGCCCACTTTCTGAACTTGGTATTTATCCAGCGGTTGATCCACTCGATTCTAGTTCCACTATTCTTCAACCTGATATTGTTGGACAAGAACACTATGATGTTGCTCGTGGAGTACAGAAGGTGCTTCAGCGTTATAAGGACCTTCAGGATATTATTGCGATCCTTGGTATGGATGAACTTTCTGATGAAGATAAGAAGACTGTTGCGCGCGCTCGCCGTATTCAGAAGTTTCTCTCACAGCCATTCTTCGTGGCAGAACAATTCACCGGAACTCCTGGTGTGTATGTGAAGCGTGAAGACACTGTGCGAAGCTTCAAAGAAATCCTCGAAGGCAAGCATGACAATGTCTCGGAGCAGGCATTCTATATGCAAGGTTCTATTGATGATGTTATTCATAAAAGTCAGACAAAATAATTTCATAGCTGCCGTATAAAGATTTTGTGTGGTGTAGCTCTAACATCTAAAGTCTAACGTCTAATCTCTATCCATTATGCTCAAACTAAAAGTCGTAACCCCAGATAAAGTAATCACTGACGAAGTTGTCGACAGTGTGAGTCTTCCTACTACAAGCGGAATGATTACCGTGCTTAATAAGCACGTGCCACTTGTGTCGACTATCAAGTCAGGAGAAATGACGATCCGAAAGGCAGGTTCAGGTGTTGGCTACTCAGTGTATAAAGGGGTGGTGAATGTACGTCCTCATCATAAAGGTATCACTGAGGTGGTAGTGCTTCTTGAGCGAGGGGAGATGGTGGATGAGCTTGATGTAGAGCGTGCAGAAGAAGCTCTTGCTCGCGCAAAAGCAATGCTTGAGGAAAAAGAAGATGACGAAGACTTCTCACTCTTCGAAGGACTCATGGAGAAGGAGCTCAACCGTGTGAAGATTGCAAGGAAGTATAGAAGGCGAGGGTAGAGGAATAAGAAGTAAGAAGGAAGTAATAAGAAACAAGAAAAGACGTACGCTAATGGCGTACGTTTTGTTATTGAGGGAAGAGCTTTGAGAGGGGGTATATTGACATTTGTAACTATTAATGTTATATTGTAAGTAATAGTTCCAAGAAAAGAAAGGGTTAGTCATCATGAATGCTGTAGAAATATCCTGACTGAAGTTCAAAAAACACATACAATTCAATCTTCGCAGGAGAATATGATGGGTCAGTGGAAAGACTCCCACGGTGTCGACTGTTTTAGTCCAGACGATACTCAAGATAAGATGTATATCGATTCTGATTACTGCAGTCAAGGGTTTTCTTATTTGCTTGAAAAAGCAGAAGAGAAGTGGCCGGGTATCCGCCAGGAAGAACTCTCGATCGGAGCAGAACGGATTCATACGGATGCTATTTACTATGATCTGTACTGCCCTTCGGATTACACCATGTACCTCACACTCAATGCTTCGGAGGAATACTTCAAGCGAATGAGTCTCAACAAGAAAGAATAAGTATAACGCTTATTAGCGCCCCCCCTGTGGAGGCGCTTGACTTTTTTATGGTTTTTGTATAATTTAAAAATAGAATAGAAAGGAGTTCTTTATCATGATGCCAGTCAACCTGTTTGTAGTTCGTCACGGGGAATCGCTTGGAAATCAAGCAAAAAGAAAGAGTGAACAAGGTGATCAAAGTCTTCTCGAGAAACTTCGGAAGACACACACTGCACATTGGCCGCTTACTGACAAAGGTGTCGAGCAGGCAAAAAAGGCAGGAGCCTTTTTGAATGAATATTTTAATCGAGAGCGTATCACTCCAGAAAGAATGATGGTGTCTTCTTATGCGCGAGCGATGGAGACCGCAGGACACCTTGATGTACGAGATGCTTTTTGGAGTATTGATACAAGACTCACAGAACGAGATTGGGGAGAACTCGACTGTCTCTCCGATGAAGAGCGTCTCAGTCGGTTCGGCGATGCTATTCATATGAGAAAGATTGAGCCATTCTTCTGGAGGCCTCCAGAAGGGGAGTCTTTCAAAGATCTCATCATTCGTATTCGTGATGTCGTGGACAGTATCTTTCGGGCAGATGTTGCCACCTGTGTCATTGTATGTCACGGAGAAGTCATGAAGGCGCTCCGCATTATTTTTCTTGGGATGACTCCAGGTGAATATGCAGAGATGGAATTCTCGAGAGATCCACTTAAGAGGATTCATAATTGTCAGATCGATCATTACTCAAGAAAAGATCCAAAGACGTTTACTGTTGCAAAAAGACTCGAATGGTTGCAAGTGTATCGCCCTGCAGAGGGAATGGATATTGCGATCAACTGGATGAAGATACCGAAGAGACACTTTAGTAATGCTGATTTGCTTACCAAGGCAAGGCATCTTGGTCTCAAGGTTACTCTAGAAGAGTGACATCTTTTCTGTGGTTGGAAAAGCGCTTCACAAGAAGCGCTTTTAGTTTTGATGGTGTTGAGTAGGTAAAGCTTAAAACATTGACATTGTAGCTAATTTGATGTACAGTGTAATAACGGTGTGTACCGGATAGAACTAAAGGTTTCATTGTGAAAAATCTATTTCGTTCTGCTATATTGTTCTTTGGAGTACTTGTAGGAGGAGTTGCGGTTGCATCGAACTGTGATTCAAGTAACCTGAACCTTGCTCAACGTGCTGCAATCACGGTGCTTGATGGAAGTAATTTTCTTTGGGGGATGTTTGCCATCATGGCAACAATTGCAGTTCTTGCTATGGCAGGTGGGTTCTTTCTTGAAATTGCGGTAGGTCTCTGGAGGCTTATTAAACCGATGTCAGACATTCTTGCTTTTGTCATAACGGCCATGTGGTTGTATGTTGCAACCAGGGTGACCGGTGATTGGCAGAGCACTATGGTATTCATGGGGGCATCGTTCTACATTGCATCAGTGACATGGTGCCTTACGTACCGCAATATTAAAGGTAAGAATTCGCAGGGGTACTTCTTGTTGCTCTTGCTTGGCCTTGTGCCGATTGCAATCTACTTCAATGTGCAATCTGTTGGTTACCTTGCTGCGATTGCTCTCATGGGAGTGCTTCGATTTACGATCGCTGTCGGTCCGTTGTGCTACGGGTTCGGTTACGAACGTGAAGATGATGTTGCAGGTGGAACTGGTGCAGCGTTTCTCCTCCTTGTGATCTTCGTTGGAATCTACCTTTCCCTTAATATTGACCCAAGTATTCGTGTTCTTTCTGTCTTTATGCACGGGGTCTTCTGGTCAGCATCAGTTGTCTGTTTTGTTGGACTCTTGATTATGTCCTCGAAGTGGTATAAGGGAGATAGTGGTAGCTATTGGGCTAAGCAGCTCATTACGCTCTCGATCTTGTTGGGATTTGCTTTCTTGGGTATTACTTTCCATATCCCGGCACTGACATTCATGGGGATTATGATGACGGGCTTCTATCTTCTTGGGAAGATTGTTGAAGTAGAAGCTGGCGGAGTCTTTGGTTTCGGAGTGAAGACTAGCATTGTAGCAGGACTTCTCTTTATGGCTATTAAAGTCTATGAACAAAATCGTGAGTGGGTTGACGCTTTTGCATCTACTCATATTCCAATGTGACCGACAAGGAGTTACTAAAGAAAGACTAGAGTAACTCTGAAAGAGTAACGGACCTACTAATTTCGATCAGTAGGTCTTTCTTCTTGGTGTTAAGGTGAATAGTTGACTTTTTAAGATTTGTATTGTAGTATTTTACTTAGTTTTTCTTTACTTTTTAAAGGAAAGGTGGCATATGTGTCCAGATAATTTGGTTTCAGTATACTCTCATGCTTCTTCAATGAAGCACATTCCATTTCCTCATCTTCTCGAATTACCTCTCCGGTTTAGTGCTGTAGAGACAGCTCTTCGAAGGGTTGGATATTCTATGAAGGAAGGAGAGATTGTAGATGAGGTCGCTCTTAGCTCTGTGCATACTTCGCATTATTTAAGTCTCCTTAAAAGGCTAAGTAATAGCAGTTCTTTTGTTTCCACAGTTGGATCGATTCTTTCTCCTCATTTGCAGTATTATTGCCGTGTTTCGCCTGGATCCTATACTGCTATTTTGGCATCTGTCGGATCTTGTCTTTCTGCGTACAGAGATGTGATGAGTCGCATAACCAGGCGAGCCTTTGTCCTTGTGAGACCGCCAGGACACCATGCCTCAGCTGAACGAGGAGAAGGGTTTTGTCTAGTTAATAATATTGCTATTCTTGCTAAGTCTGCTGTTGACCAAGGAATGAAGGTTGTGGTGATTGATTTTGACCGACATCATGGTAATGGAACAGAAGAAATATTGTCTAAATTTGGAAACAGCGCTCTTTTCGTCTCTTCTTTTCAGGAGGGGTGTAAGTATGCTCTTCATGCAGGGGGTGCTCCACAGAATTCAGTTCGTATTCCTATTCCGTCATTTTCTGATGATGTCGCCCTACGTTCTTTGTATCAAAGTGTTGCAGTTCGGAAGATTAAGGAGTTTTCTCCTGATATTTTGCTGATTTCTGCAGGGTTCGATATGTGTGATGGTGACCCATTAACAAATCTTCGTATTACTAAGAAAGGCTATGGGGAGATTACTCGAATGCTCGTTGAGTGTGCTGATGCTCACTGTGGCGGAAGAGTTATTTCTGTTCTTGAAGGTGGATATGACCCGAAGATTTTCATGGATTCTGTCTTATCACACGTAGAACAACTCAGTGTGTAAAAAGGTTAGTAAAAACACCCCCGAAGCATAGTATTTGTTTTGGGGGTTGTATTTTTTTTAGAAGAGCAAGATAAGAAGGAGAAGTGTGCCGACAATAATACGATACCAGCCGAAGATGTTGAAGGAATGTCTGCGGATATAGTTGAGCGCAAGACGGATGATAAGGAAAGCAACAACGAAGGCAATAAAAGTTCCAAATACAATAGTACCGAAGGAGTCGAGTGAAAGCTCACTGTGTTTTTTGATGAGTGTGTAGAGTGTTGCGACCACCATTGTAGGTACTGCAAGAAGGAAAGAAAACTCTACTAAGAATTTGCGTGGAAGATTACGAAGAAGTCCTCCCACAATAACTGCTCCTGACCGAGAAGTCCCTGGAATGATTGCAATCGCTTGGCATAGTCCTAAGATAAGAGCATCTTTATAGGAAATAGTGTGTATATCATGAATTTCTCCAGCTTTTTCTTTACGACTATAACGTTTTTCAACAAGAAGAATAATTACACCTCCGATAAGCATAGTGATTGCAACAACAAGAGAACTATCAAGTAGATGTTTGATAAATGACCCTGCAAGTACCCCAATGACACCTGTTGGAATGAACGCAATAAGTAGCTTTTTCCAAAGTTCTAAATCTTTAAGCTTTTTGTGATATGTTACTACAACTGCAAGAATGGCACCAAGCTGTACAACAATTTCGAACGTGTCTCTTGTCACTGATTGAGTGATATGCATGAAGTGTGCCACAAGAATCATGTGTCCTGTAGAAGAAATAGGAAGGAATTCTGTCACCCCTTCAATGATGCCAAGAACAAAAGATTGGAATAGTGTCATAAGGTGTTAGTGTAGCACAGTGAGTAGAAAGTGGAGAGTGGAGAGCGGAGAGCGGGAAATAGAGTGTAGGCAAATAGCAAGAAGTAAAGAGTAAAAAGGTAGAAAAAGAAACGAGAAGTAAGAAGGAATAAAGGGTTGTGCTGAGTAGTCTAAGTCTTTATATTAATTGACTTATATTACTCACACATGGACTCTTGACAAGTATACATAAGTAGTGTATACTATAGTTTGGCAATGTTAAGCTCATTTCAAACACGAAAGGACTCATAATGGGGCACCGGACAATGAAGCGCGTTTCTTTGGATTTCGATTGGCCTTTGCATAAGGTGTGGAAGGGTTACATCAATCCACATCGAGGACCCGTTGAATGTACACTTTGTGGTGGTAGCGGGCTCAATGCACAAACCAAAGCAATCGCAGACAGTTTCTACGATTTCGCCAACAAGGGATGTGCCTGGAACGACAAGATTACGCAAGACGAAGTTCAAGCACTTGTCGACAAGGGTCGCCTCAAGGATTTCACTCACACGTGGACTCTGGGTGAAGGATGGAAGCCAAAGAAATGGCAGACAAAGGGCTTTCGTTGCCCGACGTGTGATGTATCTGTACCGCAACTGAGCTTCGAGCACTATAGTTGTGTGTGTACATGTACCGGCACATCTACGGAATGTGTCCTTATGGAAGGAGATGACCCACGTCTCCATGTTCCGAGCGCTGAAGAAGTCAACGCCAAGCAGTATAGGGGCTTTATCCACGACGCCATCAACAGATGGATTCTCGTCGAGGTTCGTGCCAAGCGTTTGGGGGTTTATGGCAAATGCCTGAAGTGTCGTGGGAAGGGGAGCAAGTTCCCTGCTCACACGCCACATCGGCCATTCAACTCGTGGCGAGAGTACGAGCCCCCTGCAGGCGTTGGTTATCAGCTCTGGGAAACATGTAGTGAAGGTAGTCCGATCTCCCCAGTTTTTCCCTCCGCAGAATTGCTTGCAATCTGGTGTGAAACTGGCGCAAGTATTTTTGCTGATGAAAAGATGTCTCGCGAACAGTGGTTCGAGATGTTCACCGGCAAGAAAGACCTTGATACTGGAAGTTTGCTGGTCTTATTGCCTGGGTACTTCGGAGCATTGGCAAATGCACCTGCGTGATATCTCTCTGATTCAATAGCCCTCACGAAAAGCTCCGCGCTTCACAGTGTGGGGCTTTTCTTTTTTTATGTTACTTTTTCCTATTAGTACAGCAATCTATTTTTATATCCTGAATTTTAGAGTTACAGGATAATGATCTGAGGTGTGTATTGTGTTTGCTTCTTTTGTTTCAAGTACTTCAATATCACGGGTAAAGATATGATCGAGTCGTAGCACAATATCATGATCATAGTTAGCGTAATGTAAGCGATGCTTACGAAGGGTATTTTCGAGATACTCGAATCGCCAAGGGTGCCATGTGTTGAAGTCCCCAGCGAAGATAAGCGGACCTGATTTAGGAAGGTATTCAAGAAAGTAATCAAGTTGACGTTTCCAAGCACCATTGGTAACAAAGTTAAGAGAGTGAATATTAGCAATATGAAGTGTGGTGCCATTGTGAAGAACGTGAGCAGTAATAATCATGCTTTTTTTGGTAGTAAAACCAAGTTCTCGTTCTTTAGAGGTGAGTGTGAGTACATCGATCGGCTTGTGCTTAGAGATCACTGCGGTGCCTGTTTTTATATTACGAAAAGGGATAATAAAGGTGGGGCATGTTGCAATGAATTCATCAGCGCGTACGTGGAGACTGCTGATCCATTCTTGTAGTGCAACGAAGTCATTGTCGGCAGCAAGTCTTCCAACTACTTGTCGCGCAAAAGGAAGATGTGCCTTGAAGATGTTGTAGGTGGTAAATGAATATTCTTTCATTATGGTGTGCAATAAGTATAGCATCTCTCTTTTCACAGGGAGTTAGCACATGTTGATGGTATACTTTGATAGACAAGAAAATCAGACCACTTTGCTTGAGGAATGAAGAGTGAGGTTTGAAGAAAATAAAGGTAGAGAAGAGTATTGGTAGACAATCTTCTCTACCTCATACTTCTTACCTCGTTCTTCATTCTTATATCTGTATTCTGTTGTCTGTCATCTGTTATCTATTCTTCATGCGTCTTTCTTATATTATTCTTCACGGTTTCAAATCATTCGCCAAAAAAACTACCCTTGATGTGAGGGAACAGGTAACTGGAGTGGTGGGGCCAAATGGTTCTGGTAAATCTAATATTGCAGAAGCGATACGTTTTGTGCTTGGAGAGCAGTCGATGAAGACCATGCGTAGCAAAATTGGTGCAGATGTTATTTTTAAGGGTTCAGAGCATCTTGCTCCTATGTCACGAGCATCAGTCACCATGGTGATTGATAATCGTGATCGCACAACATCTCACGATACTTCTCATATAAGCGACTCTCTTGCTCCTTATCTTGTGTATGATGAGCTTACTCTTGCTCGCACTATTTATGCGGATGGAACGAGTGATTACACTTTAAATGATGCAAAGGTACGCCTTAAGGACGTGCAAGAACTTCTTTCTTTTGCAGGTATTGGAGGAAGTGCTCATACTATTATTAATCAAGGAGAAGCAGATCGTATATTGCTTGCATCTCCTCGTGATCGTAAAGAAGCTCTTGAAGATGCGCTTGGTCTTCGTGTGTATCACATGCGCCTTAACGAAAGTGCTCGTAAGTTAGAAAAAGTGAAAATTCACGTGCGTGAAGTAGAGCTTCTTAAAAATGAAATCAAGCCACATCTCGAGCATCTTGGACGCCAGGTGAAGAAAATTGAATCACAAGAAGAAGAACGAAAAAACCTCTATCGTTTTTTGGTTGCCTACTTCCACAAAGAAGATGTGGAACTTACTACGCTTAAAGAACGTATTTATGAACAAGGGACTTCAGAGTCGCTTCTTGTGGTGACTGATTCTATCAAAAAAGAACTTGCTATTCTTAGAGAAAAAGCAAAAGAGGTAACTGTTGACCAAGAGAATACTGAACTGGAAGCAGAACGAGTAAGGCTTCGAGCTGAACTTCAGTTGCTTCATGAGCGTAAAGACCAAATCACTAAGACATTAGGGCGTCTCGAAGGGGAGAAGTCATATCTTGAGCGTGAACTCGCTAAAGATAGAGAGGTAACAGCGGTGTCTATTCCTCTTGCTACCATTCGCGATACTGAGAATGCATATCGTAATAGCTGTACTACGCTTACGCATGCATTATCACTTTCGGATATTTCTAAAGCAGAAGAAGTAACACACACACTTGAAGAGACTACTAAGCAATTCTTCGGTGCGTATGCTACTTCTACTAGCGATGACAAGAAGGAGTCACTGCTTCGTACCATTGAAGAAATCAAAAAGGGTATCGAGGAGCATGAGCTTATTTTTAGAAAAGTACAAGAAGAGCATACTTCTACTGCGACATTACTTGCAGAAAAACAATCACAAAAAGAAGAGAAACTTCTTTCTCGTCATGAAGAAGAAAAGAAAGTTATGGTGCTTGAGAGTAAGTTGCGTGAGCTTGAGAGTACTATACTACTTCGCAAACAAGAAGAAAATGAACTTGCGCTCCGTACAGAGCATTATCAGTCACTTCTTCAGGACGGGGTGATGATTGTTGGAAGACAGATTCTTGAATACAAAAATGATCAACCAGATGAGAAGTATCGCGAAACCAAAAAACAAGATCTTATGCGTGCAATCGAGAGGTCGAAGCTTCGTATTGAAGAAGCGGGGGTTCCTAACAAAGAAGAGGTGATACAGGAATACAAGACCACCAAAGAGCGCGACGAGTATCTTACTAAAGAGCTTGCAGATATTAAAGAAAGTGAAGAAAAGCTCCTGCTTCTTATCGATGATCTTACTGTGACGCTGTCAGAAAGATTTTCGAGTGGTGTACAAGAAGTTTCGAAAGTCTTCAGTACTTTTTTTGGAGAAGTGTTTGTTGGTGGTAAAGCAAGACTTGTGGTAGTAAAGAATGTCAAAGTTGATGACGAAGGAAAAGAAACAGAAGAACAAGGGGTTGACCTTGATGTGTCACTTCCTAACAAACGTGTAAAAGAAATCAGTATGTTCTCAGGAGGAGAAAGAGCACTTGTTTCTATTGCGTTATTGTTTGCAATGAGTGCAATTACCCCTCCACCATTTATGGTACTTGATGAAACCGATGCACCACTTGATGAGTCTAATGCTCGTAAGTATGGTGCGATGCTTACTCGTCTCGCAGAACATAGCAAGCTTCTTGTGATTACACACAATCGTGAGACAATGAATCACTGCGACATGCTCTATGGTGTAACACTTGGTGTGGAAGGGGGGAGTAAATTACTTTCTATCAACTTTAAAGACGCAGAGAAGATGGTGGAGACTGTGGCGAAGTAATTATTAGTCAGGAATATAAAATATAATGACCGTCATTGTAGAGGATATAGCAATGATGGTTATTGTGTTTTTCATAAAAAACAAACCCCGTAGTTAGACGGGGAGGCTTTGCCTACGGAGTTGTAACTGTAGGAGGGGTAAGGCATTGAACATTTTTGAGGACCACATTCATGAACGCTAAACCCTCGAACATGTTGGTTGTGGTAAGCATCGGTTTGTATGTGAAGAAATATTTGCCAGCAAAGACCTGGGGTCTCGCATCTTCCGGAGCACGTCCTTCTTCTACTACAACAACTTGATTTTCTATTGCCCTAGCAAGGGCTACATTTTTGTCTTCTTCGGTGTCAAAGTAGGCAATCCCTACATCCATAGTGCTCTCCTTGTTTGGTGAGTGGAACTTTCTCGATTATCCTAACAGTGATACAACAAAAATGCAAGAAGAAAAAAGTGGTGGTGAATACAATAAGAAATGAAATGATTACCTGGCGGCATCTACGGCGCCACCATTTCCCTTTTCTCCTACTTCTTGGTTCTCTAATAAGTTATACCCTCCATAATTTGTACGTTAGAGGTATACTATATTTATTACTAATGAGTAAGTGATCTTTTTATTATATGAACGAAACTGAAATCATTCCACAGATTCAAGCCTACATACGGGCAGCTGATTATCTTTCAGCAACACAGCTCTATCTGCAAGATAACTTCTTGCTTAAGGAGGAGCTTACACGAGAGCACATCAAGCCTCGTCTTCTTGGACACTGGGGGACATGTCCAGGTATTAACTTTGTATACGCGCACCTTAACTATCTTATAAAAAAACATCACATCGATATGATGTTTGTTCTTGGTCCTGGACATGGATTCCCAGCTCTTCAGGCTAATCTTTTTCTTGAGGGATCACTTACTCAATTCTATCCTCAAGTAAAGCAAGACCTGTCAGGTATTGCAGAAATTTCTAAGAAGTTCAGTTGGCCATACGGGTTCCCTAGTCATTCTAATCCAACAGCACCTGGAGTAATCTTAGAAGGCGGTGAACTTGGGTACTCTCTTTCTACTGCCTACGGTGCAGTACTTGATAACCCCGATCTTATTGTTGCCTGTCTTGTTGGTGACGGAGAAGCAGAAACAGGACCTCTTGCAACATCGTGGCATCTTAATAAGTTAGTGAGTCCAAAGAATAACGGGGCTGTTCTTCCTATTCTTCATCTTAATGGATATAAGATTTCTGGACCTACTATGCTTGGTAGGATGAGTGATGATGAGCTCATGCATCTTTTTAGAGGGTATGGATATGAGCCGATGATTGTGGATGATCGTGATCATGTAATTCATCAAAGAATGATTGAATCGCTTGAGAATGCGTACCGTTCTATTAGAACTATTCAGCACGAAGCACGTACCAATGGGTCTTATGTTGCGCCACATTTTCCAATGATTATTGTTCGATCACTTAAAGGGTGGGGTGGTATCAAGGATCTTCATGGTGACAAGATTGAAGGGAACTGTCTTTCTCATCAAGTGGTAGCACCAAATGTTCGTGATCATGAAGATGAAATCAAGATGCTCGAAAGCTGGCTTAAGTCGTATAAGTTCGAAGAGCTTTTCAATGAGGAGTTCGGCTTTGCAGAAAGTATAAAAGGCCTTGCGCCTTCAGAAGAACTTCGTATGGGTGGTAGTAAGCATGCATGCGGCACCGCATGTAAGATTACCGATCTTGCTCTTCCTGATACAGATCAGTTTATGAGAGAGTTTGAAGAAAAAGGTGGCATTACTTCAAGTAGTATGCATATGCTTGGTGAGTATATGCGTGAAGTATTTAAAGCAAATGAATCTGTCGCTAACTTCCGTGTCATGTCACCAGATGAGTCATACTCTAACAAAATTGATGCAATGTTCGGTGCAGCAAAACGCGCTTTTACCTGGCCTACTATGCCATGGGACAAGGATATTGCAGAAGATGGTCGTGTGATGGAAATGCTCTCCGAACATTCTCTTCAGGGGCTTATGCAAGGGTATGTGCTTACTGGTCGTCATGGAGTATTCGTATCGTACGAAGCATTCGTGCAAATCATTTCAAGTATGGTTGATCAATATGCGAAGTTTATGAAGATTGCACGTAATGTAGAATGGCGTGACGAGGTTCCTTCACTTAACTACCTTCTTACTTCTTCTTCATGGCGTCAAGATCATAATGGATTTTCTCATCAGAATCCAGGTTTTATTTCCGATATGCTTCAGCGTCATAGTGATTTTGTGCATGTGTACTTTCCTGCAGATACTAATTCTGCAGTGCATACACTTCGTAAATGTCTTATGACAAAAAATAGCATCAATATTATTGTTGCTGGTAAGACTGACGAACCTCAGTGGTTAACCAAAGAAGAAGCAAAGAAGGAGGTTGAGCAAGGGGTTATGGTGTGGGATTTTGCTAGTGATGAGAATCCAGATGTTGTGATTGCGGTTTCTGGTGATTATCTTGTGAAGGAAGGTCTTGCAGCGATTAAGCTTGCAAAAGGAGAATACAATGATTTGAGAATTCGTTTTGTGGATGTCCTTGAACTTTCTTCTCTTGCGAATGCCGGCAAAGATACAGGTACTTGCCTTGATTACTTCACCTACGACAAGCCGGTCCTTTTCCTTTTCCATGGATATCCAGAGGTGGTTAAGAATATTTTGTTTGATAATGCATGTCTTGGGGGAAGTGATCGTTATTCAGTGTTTGGATACATTGAAAGTGGTTCAACTACGACACCGTTTGATATGTTGGTGCGTAATAAGACAAGTAGATATCATATTGTTCAAGAAATGTTCCGAGTGCTTGCAAAGAATGGAAGAGTTCCATTTGACATTGCGGATACTATTATCAAAAAGTACGAAGAAAAACTTTCTGCACATAGAGTCTTTATCAAAGAACACGGTGTTGATCCTGCAGAGATAGATTTATGGAAGTGGGCAAACTAATCGTTAATATTGGAAGCTCTTCTAAGAAGTACGCACTCTATCAAGGAGATGAGTGTGTACTTTTTTGTCATTATGAACATGATCATACTGGGTACATGCTTACCATAGAAGAACGTGATAGTCGTAGAGAAGAACAGGTGCCTCAAGAAATATTTGATCGTGCAATATTTCATTTTCTTGAATACAAAGAATCAGCTCATCGTGAACTATCGATTGAAGGTGTGGGTATTCGAGTGGTTGCGCCAGGCGACTTCTTTGCACATCATCGTGTTATCGACGACGAGTATGTTACTCGATTAGGAGAAATGCTTCACTATGCACCGCTTCATATCACAAGTGTGCTTGAAGAAATGAAAAAAATTAGAGAAGCACTTCCTCAGACACAGTTTATTGCTGCTTCAGATAGTGCTTTCCATCGTACACTACCTCTTGTTGCAAGGAGTTATGGGCTTTCTTCTGAGTTGTGTAAAAAGTTTGCCGTAGAACGATACGGGTATCACGGTCTTTCTGTTGCTTCTGTGGTGGCGACACTCACTACACACTTAGGCTCTCTTCCTAAAAGAACCATTGTTCTTCATCTTGGTTCTGGATGTAGCGCAACCGCACTTCTTGATGGTGTGTCTATTGATACCTCGATGGGATTTACTCCGCTTGAGGGATTGATAATGAGTTCACGTGCCGGGTCTTTTGATCCAAGTGTTCTTTTTGCACTGCTTCGTAACGGGATGTCACAAGAAGATATTGAGCGTATCGCAAACAAAGAATCAGGACTTCTTGGTCTTTCTGGTTCGACAAGTGACATGAGAGAAATTATTGAAAAGGTCAAAGCAGGGGAAGAAAAAGCGACACAAGCACTCTCTGTCTTTGTATATACGATTGCGAAGTATATCGGTGCATATAGCATTGTTCTTGGCGGGGTTGATGCCATTGTATTTACTGGAACTATTGGTGAGCGATCATTCTTTGTGCGTGAGAAGATCCTTTCTCTTATTCCTCAAAAGATCGCAGTATTACATCAAGAACATAACGCTACGGTTAGTGGAGGTGATCATCATGTGGCATGTATTTCTGACTTCTCTTCACCTGCTGCTTTATATGTTGTGCCTACCGATGAAGCGTCATCTATTCTTTCCGCGATGACCTCACTTTCTTAATGAGGGTATTTGGCATAAATGTGGTATAGTGTTCTAATATGCAACGACTTTACACGGGACAGATTAGTATTACTTCTAAAAAAGATGGGTTTGTAAGGGTTACTGACCTTGAAGAAGATGGGGCTATTTTTGTTCCCCACGAAGAACTCCATACTGCGCTTCATCATGATATGGTTGAAGTTGAGTTACTTGGAAAGAAAAAGAATCATAAAGATGAAGATGAGTTGTATGGTATTGTTCGAAAGATTGTAGAACGCGGTCGTAAAGGGTATGCAGGTGTTCTTGAGGAAGAGAATGGTATTACTTTTTTTGTTCCTGATGATAAGCGTATGTACACCGATGTGATCATCCCGAAAGACAAAATAGATGGTGGTACTCCTGGTGACAAAGTAATTATTACGCTTACTAGTTGGCATGATCCGAAGAAGTCACCTCTTGGAGAGGTGGTAAAAGTGCTTGGTAAACCGGGTGATAATGATGCAGAAATGCTTGCATATGCGCTCGAACGAGGGTTTTCTGATGAGCATAGTACTCAAGTAAACGAAGAAGCAGATTCCATTAAAGCTCGTGGTATCAAAGAAGAAGATAAAGAAGGAAGAAGAGATTTTAGAGGCGTTCCAACTTTTACTATTGATCCAATTGATGCAAAAGACTTTGATGACGCACTTTCTTTTAAGAAGCTTCCTAATGGTCATTATGAAGTCGGTATTCATATTGCTGATGTGTCCTACTATGTTCGTGATGGTATGGCACTCGATGAAGAAGCGATTGCACGAGAAACAAGTGTGTACTTGGTGGACCGATGCATTCCAATGCTTCCAGAGGTGCTTTCTAATGATTTATGTTCTTTGGTGCAAGGTGAAGATCGCTTGGTGATGTCATGTGTGCTTGAGCTCGATGATGAAGGGAGTGTGCATAATGAGTGGTACGGACGAAGTGTAATTCATTCCGCACGTCGTTATACCTACGAAGATGCACAGGTAACTCTCGACACAGGATCAGGGGATTTTTATGAAGAACTTAGTACTCTTAATAGAGTTGCAAAAAAGTTGTATAAGGCACGCTTTGATAACGGAGCTCTTTCTTTGGAAACAGAAGAGGTAAAGTTTAAGCTTGATGAAAAGGGTGTTCCAATAGATGTCTACGTGAAGGTTCGAGGTGATACACATAAGATGATCGAAGAGTACATGCTCCTTGCGAATAAGTATGTTAGTAAGTTTATTACCAAAAAGCAAGAAGAGAGAAATGGTGAAGGTAAGGCAATTTGTGTGTATCGTGTTCACGATAAACCTGACTCAGAGAAGATGCACGATCTCGATCTCTATATTAGAGGGCTTGGGTATCATGTGAAGTTCATTGACGGTCTTATTCCTTCTCAAGATCTTAACGAATTACTTGAGAAGATAGGGGACAGACCTGAGAAGGCGTTGCTTCAGGTGCATATTACCCGTGCAATGGCGAAAGCTATCTATAGTACTCGCAATCTTGGTCACTATGGTCTTGCATTTGATTTTTATTCACACTTCACATCGCCAATTCGTCGTTATCCTGATGTGCTTACTCATCGTCTTCTTATGCGAGTGCTCACTCAAGATTATCCAAAAGAAGAGGAGCGAGGTAAGTACGAAAATCTCTGCATGCTCGCAAGTCGTCGTGAGAAAGAAGCCGCAGATGCTGAGCGTGGAAGTATCAAGTATAAGCAAGTGGAGTATATGTCGTATCGTGTCGGGCAAGTGTTTGAGGGTGTGGTGTCAGGTATTTCTGAATGGGGTGTTTTTGTAGAGGAAAAGAAAAGTAAATGTGAAGGGATGATACGCTTGCGTGACTTAGGTGATGATTTTTATAACTATGATCAAAAGGGTAGTCGTGTGTTTGGTGAACGAACAGGTGTTGAATTTAAGATCGGTACCCCTGTGCGTATCAAAGTAAAAAACGCCAATCTCGAACTCCGTGTGATTGACTATGTTCTGGTGGTATAGTGCAGGGAAGAGAAGTTGACTTTATTTATATCTGTAGTATAGTGTGCTTGTGTTCAACGTTTTTTTGAGGTGTGCCATGTGGGAAAAAGGTGATTCAGAATCCATCTCGAGGAAGCTTCTTCTTGAGGTGAGTCCTGTGGCATGTACGTCTTACTCGCCGAAGGAGATTGCTTCTCGAAGATTTTTCCTTGGAGAAGCAGAGATGGAGAATTTTATTTCTGAGACCTTGAAGAATCTTGGAAAGACATGGGGAGAGGTAAAAGTTCCACCCCAAGACAAAGAATTCTATATCAACCATGCCGTAGATGCTGGCCTCCTCGTCCGTGTTAACGGAAAACTGTTTTTCCCGGATAAAGCAAAGTCTTTTTTGGCGACGAGAGCTGGACTGAAAGAATAATAATTTCAACTGTACCGCCTTACGCAAGAAATTGCGTTGGCGGTTTCTTGTTTGTCATCTTATGTTACTTATAAGCGTAGGTTATTTAACAAAACAGTTGCATAAGTTCAGAAACATATGAGACTAATTAAGCACTAGTCTTTATGCGAATTT
>CAYUDN010000018.1:0-16665 GCA_964443675.1 uncultured Candidatus Saccharibacteria bacterium
CTGCGAAGTCTGCGCGTACGTCTGCGTGGTCTGCGTTGCCGGGTGGTAGCGAGGCATGAGGACAGAATTCGGCTTATAGGTAGAACATACATGAAAAACTGATGCTTCACGCATCAGTTTTTCTTTTGTATACATCTATACTATTCCAAACTACTTCAATCTTGTAGATAAATATACCTAATAGACATGGGGTATATTTTCCTGTAGGATACATCTGGAGCAACTTCTTGAGGTTCGTTATGAGAGAAAAACATGTAAGTCGTCTTGGAGACATGCACCCAACTAAAACACTCGAAATTCTGGTACAAAGAGATGGCGACGTGGTGCTTGCTATACATAACAGCGGTTCACCGATGGAAGAAGATGGAGAGCGGGCATGTATTGAATTCTGTGTAAGCGGTGGAAGAAGTCACCGTGTACGAGAAGCGCTTTATTTACTCGTGGAAGCAATCGAGGAAGAAAACAAACAAAATCCTTTGCCTAACCCTTTCTAAAAACACCACCATAATCTAGCAGTGGTGTTTTTCTATACAAAATAAGTACTACAAAAGCTACACAGTGTTGCAGTGCGAAGACTTGGACTGGTGTGATGTTTGAGGAGACCTACTTAGATGTAGGGCAATCAAACTCACACCAGGAAAGTCGAGCAGCGCGCCGCTGTGTAGCTTTTTAGTCGGTTATTCTTATCTTAGAACCCATATACACCCCAAACCTCTCCGCAAGTCCCGCATTAATTTCGAGCACATAACTTGCATCTGCATGATTGATATAGGCCTTAGGATAACTTTCTGGTCCAAGATTACGCTCAATTGAAACAACGACACCATTTTCATTAATCCACATCACATCAAGAGGAAAACTCATATCCTTCATCCAGAATCCATATCTTCCTGGAACAGGAAACACAAAAAGCATCCCTTCATTGTCCTGCATTTTATTTCTAAAAGAAAGACCGAGTTCACGTGACGCACGTGTATTAGCAACTTCTGCAGTAACTGCACCTTTTGGCATAAGTATTGTCATATCATCGCGAACAAACGTATCGATCACATGTGATTCACACACCTTAGTCACAAGACATCTGAATCCGTACATACTCGAGAAAAATAATCCGACAACTAAAATTGCGATGCCTGCCTTTTTCCAAAAACTTCGATTCTCCACCTTTGGTCTAAAGATGACACGTGGAAGCTTTTTGTGAGAATGTTTTTTCATGGAAGTAGTCCTTCAAGAAGGACAAAAGATTAGGCTTTCTGACGAGAAGCTTTAGAGCGCTCTGACTCAGTAAGCAACTGTTTACGAAGACGAACTGATTTAGGAGTAACTTCTAGGTACTCATCCTCGTTCATTGTCTCAAGACCTCGCTCAATAGTAATCTCCCATGCAGGGGTAATATTAATCGCCTCATCAGAACCAGATGCACGCATGTTAGTAAGCTGCTTACCTTTGGTTGGATTCACTACCATTTCTTCCCCTTTAGAAGTATTACCAATAATCATACCTTCATACACTTCGGTGTTAGGAGGAATGTAGAGCACACCACGCTCTTGAAGATTCCAAAGAGAAAAGGCAAGGGCCTTCCCTGCTGCCATTGAGGTCATAGAACCAACAAGTCGTCGTATGATATCCCCTGCATGAGGACCGAACTTGAGGAAGCGTGCAGAAAGAATACCAAGACCCTTCGTATCAATCACGAACTCACCACGATACCCAAGAAGGCCACGGGTTGGGATCTCTGCTTTAATACGATTGATACCATTCTTCTCTACCATATCAGTAATCATCGCTTTACGACGTCCAAGCTTTTCCATCACTGTACCTGAGAATTCTACCGGCACATCAATCACAAGCTCTTCGTACGGCTCTTCCTTTACACCATCTTTTTCATGAAAAATAACTTGTGGTTGTGACACCTGAAGTTCATACCCTTCGCGTCGCATAGATTCAAGAAGTACACCAATGTGGAGTTCACCGCGACCATACACGAGATATTTATCAGTATCAAAATCAACACGAAGACCAACATTGATCTCGAGCTCTTTCTCAAGTCGATCACGAATTTGACGACCGGTTACATACTTGCCTTCCTTACCAGCAAATGGAGAATCATTCACCAAGAAGTTAAGTGCAATCGTTGGTTCATCAATATGAATCGCCTCAAGCGCCTCTTGTGATGCATCCTTTACGAAAGTATCTCCAATATAAATAGTAGGGAATCCAGCCACCATCGCAATATCACCAGCGATTGCTTCTTGTACATCAACACGATTGATACCGTTGAAAGTGAAGATCTTCGTCACACGAGATTTTGCTGAAGTGCCATCTGCTTTTTTAACAATAAGTTCTTCCCCGACATTAATCGTACCGTCATACACACGTACCACTGCCATACGACCGAGGAAGTTGTCATACGCCAAGTTAAATGCCTGCGCACATGCCGGCTTAGTCATGTCACCACTTGCACGAGGAACTTTCTCCAAAATAGTATCAAGAAGCGGAGTAAGATCTTTACGTTCATCATTAAGATCTCTCATCGCAACCCCTTCACGACCGATAGCATACACTGTTGTAAAATCAAGCTGCTCATCGGTTGCACCAAGTTCCATGAAGAGCTCGAATACTTCATCATGTACACGCTTAGGATCTGAGGCAGGCTTATCGATCTTATTGATTACCACAATTGGCTTAAGACCAAGTTCAAGAGACTTCTTAAGCACAAAGCGTGTTTGAGGCATTGGACCTTCCTGCGCATCCACTACAAGAAGCACACAATCAATCGAACGAAGCACGCGCTCCACTTCAGAACCAAAGTCAGCGTGTCCAGGGGTGTCCAAAATGTTAATCTTCACCCCCTTGTAAGGAACAGAAGTATTCTTCGCAGTAATAGTAATACCGCGCTCTTTTTCCATTGGGTTAGAGTCCATGGTTTGACCTTCTTCCCCTACCCCGCATTGTTTCATAAGACCATCAGTGAGTGTGGTCTTACCGTGGTCTACGTGGGCAATAATAGCGATGTTACGAATTTCTTGTTGCATACAAAAGAGAAAATACTCTTGATTTACTAATGTTACTAATACGAGGATGCGCGAGTACAGTGTGTACCAAAACACACATAAAAAGATACGATCCAGACGAAAGCAAGTATATCATAAGAGCACAAAAATTGCTAGTGCGTCAACAGTTATTTAGGAGAAATACCAAGAATATATGTATGAAGAAGTTCTTTAGCATGCATTACTGTAGCAACAATTGGGTACCCTTTTAGTTCCGCTACAAACAGCCCCACGCCTATAACAAAAAGAATAATAAAAAGGGTAAAGAACTTCGCGAACACTTGTGTTCTCTTGTCCATACCAAGATCGATTAGTCCTGCAAGGAAAATAAGCAAACCTTCTACAACAAGCACTTGCACTAAAAGCTCAAGAAGTCCATTAGCAAAAATATGTGGCAAGGCAATACCACTAAACATATACGTACTCGAAGCATCCACTGAGAGATACTCATTCGTCACAAGATACGGAAGCAATGACGGAGAAGAATAGTAAAGTCCGATAAGACCAAGTGTAGTAATCAAAAAAAGTACAAAAAGTGGTGCAACAAGTGAACCTCCAGGTACCTCAATTATATCCTGAGGAAATCTCCCAATTGTGGGCGCAGGAACTTTTGGAGGAATACGTGTCGGATCTTCTTCACGAAGTTCGTTAATTGTTTTTGGACCTCCAGAAATAGTGTGATACTCCTCTGTTTGATTTTGATCTGAAGAAAAAGACGAAGAAGGTTGCTCAATAGGAGCGACCACCTTATCAACTGTAAAGGATTGATCTTGAGGAGGGATGAATGGAGGGATGGTTGCTGAAGGAGTAGCAACATGTTCTTCTGTACCATTCGTAACCAAAGAAGTCCCATCCTTCACTGCATCACCATGCACATTCTTCTCATCACCAGAAGCCATAATAATCCCCATACGATCTTCAAGTGATTGACCAGAAGACATAAGAGCGTTATCTACTTCTTCGTTCACTACAGATACACTTTCTTCTTGTACCAAAAAAGACCCAGTTGTATTTTTTACCTCCTCTTCACTCTTCTCATTCATATCTTATAAGTATCGCTAACTTAGTCTAAAAAAACAAGTCCTTAACAAGAGAGAACAGGTGGTGCCGTAGGCGCCACCTGTTCTCTTCTTTTACTTCTTGTTACTTGATTCTTGTTTCTTAACTCTACTTCCCAATCACCTCCCTCAAGAACGCCTTGTTACTCGGTGCACGTCCAAGGAAATTTTTGATTAGTTTCATCTCGTCTTCTGATGACCCTTTCTCAAGCACTTCATGTCGCCACTTCATACCAATCTCAGTGTTAGTCATCACGTTCTTGTTGCCTTTAGTCTTGAATGCTTCGAATGCATCACACGCATACACTAGTGCCCAAAGGTACGAATAGTAACCCGCATCATACCCAACAAGGTGACCGAACCCTGCCGGGAACAAAGTGTCCTTTTCTGGAAGTTCGATATTAAAATACAACTTATTCATTTTGATATATGCGGCTTTAGCATCATGTACTTTGCCAGTATGAAGATCAAGATCAAGCTTCCCTTGAATAAGCTGTCGTGTATAGAAGTACGCATTCTGAAAAGTCTTCCCTTTCACAATACGATCAATCATTGCAGCATCAATTCTCTTACCAGTCTCATAATGAGAAGAAAGTTGCGCCATCACTTCCTTGTCCCATACCCAATTCTCCATAATCTGTGACGGTGTTTCGACGAAATCCCACGCCACATTCGCACCAGCTTGAGACTCAAGTCGTGCACGAGAAAGTGTCATATGAAGAAGATGCCCGAACTCGTGGAACAGTGTCTCCACCTCACCTAAAGAAAGAAGCGACGGGATAGTAATTTTCCCTTTCTTCACCGCCTTTGGGAAGTTGCACACCATCGAAGAGAACGGTGCTACATACTCTTCACTTCTATACGACACTTCATGAGGCACCACCACGTCGAACATCGCTGCATGACTGAACTTCCCTTCTCGAGGGAAAAGGTCTAGTGCGAAGTACCCAATAAGAAAACCATCACGATCATGTATCTGAAAGGCTTCCACATCTTTATCCCACAACTTCACAACAAAAGGACTGATCTTAATCGCAAACAATCGTTCACAAAGAGAGAAGAGCTCTTGCTTCACATGGGTAAGTGGGAAGTATGCGCGCACGGTTTCTGGATCAAGATCATATAACTTTTTCTTAAGTGATGTGGCAACGTAACTAATATCGTAATATTCAAGCTTCTTAATGCCGAGTGTCTTGGCGTGAACACGAAGTGCTTCCATATCACGCTTCGCAAGTGGTCGAAGTGTAGTAAGAAGACCGCCCTGGAATGCGTCCACTGTCTTAGCATCTTTTGCCATTCTATTTTCGGTTCTAAAATCCGCATGATGCTTGTACCCTAAGATCGTTGCAATCTCATGACGAAGCTTCACAATTTCACTGATGAGGGTGAGATTTTTTTGACCCCCTTTTCTTCCATTCTTACGCGCAAGTTCTTCACGCTTTTTTCTATCTGCTCCTTCTGCTAAGAAAGGAAAAATATGCGGATACTGTAGTGACACGACATACCTTCCATCGGTGTGCATAGGAAGTGTCGCAATAAAGCGATCACTTAATCCAACAAGTTCCTCCTTCGTACACAAAATGTAATCCTGGTATTCATTAATATTTTGTCTAAACGAAATAGAAAGTTTAGAAACTTTTTTAAGCAATGTCTTCAATCGCTTCTGCGAAGTTTCAGGAAGATCAAACCCCATACGACGATATTCTTTGAGAGTGTATTCAAAGAGTCGAACATCTTCTTTGCGAAGTTTTTTCTTTTCATCCTCGAAGTTGCCTTCATGATATTCTACAAGTGCGATATAAAGATCACGATCATACTCAATGTCCACGAGCTTGTCTGAAAGTTCTGTTAATACTTTGTGCGCTTCGTCGCGAACTTCTTTTTTGGTGAAGACTTCGGAGAGTAGCCCCATTTTGCTAAAAAAGCTTTCGAACTTGTCATCACATCGCTCGAGTGCGTACACGGTATTCTCGTAAGTTCTATTCTCTGGAAGAATAGCCTTGATCTCTTTGTACACTTGCTTCTTGTGAGCAAGATACTCGTCCTTCTTCTTGCGCATAAGTGAAGGTGTCATCGCAACCCAAGTAAAATCTTTCTCCGTAAGTGGTCGTGTTGTTGTAGTCATAGTGGGTATATTCTAGCATGAAAAAATTAACCCGGCTTCTTAGAGCCGGGAATGAATATACCAACATCACTACTGCAACTCTGGAAACTCCAGCTTAACAGCGTTAACCAAAAGTTTTGTGATTTCTTGAGCAAGGTCAGGATGCTTCTTTGCTGCATGAGGATCCCTAGTTACAAAAACCAATGCTGCATTCGCAATATCCTTTGGTGAGTCGTTGAAATATAGAGCAGTAATCTGTGTCACATGTACATCAGGAGAAGCGGGTAATCTTACAACATGAGACAAGGACATTTGATTTTCCAAACCTGGAGAACCTGAACAATCAGAGACTCCAGGCATTACACGTTCAGAAACAACAAAATGAGGCATGAAAAAACTCCAAAAAGGTCAACAGTGCTACACTAACATAATGACTTGTACTTGTCAATACACTTCTTTATCATACAAACCCGCGTCAGAAAAACGCCTCCGTGTACAACACCTCATCCTTCACCCCAAGTGCCCGTAATTCATTCCAACATTCACGCACAAAAGGAATCGATCCACAGATCAAATATTCTTTATTAGGAAGAGAAGAAGACAAACTCAAGATCTGTTCACAAGAAAATCTTCCTTGATGTACTGGAGGATTCACTACTTCCTTCGTCACATGGGCACGCATAAAGAAAGACGGATGATGACTAGTGAGTTGACGCAGTTCTTCAAAAAAATGAAGTTCATTCTTTTTCTTTGCACTATAAAAAAGCATAATCGAACGTGCTGGATACTTCTCGATTGCTTCATGAATAAGCGCCCGAAAGGGTGCAACTCCAATACCTCCTGCGATAAGAACAAGCGAGCTCGTCGTTGAGTCAGAATAAAAATACCCATATGGAAGAGACGCGCTAAGCTTGTCTCCTTTTTTCATCGAACAGAGCTTACGCGAAAAAACACCTATAGGCTTCACCGTAATTGTAAGAGTATGAGCATCCAAAAATCTCGACACACTGTAAGACTTGCCTTCTACGTGTCCTGTTTCCGGGAAATACACTGTAATGAACTGTCCTGCGCGATATCGTGAGAGATCTTCCTTGGTATGGAGCACCAATGTCATCACCTTCTCCCCTTCTCGGTGCATGTCAGTGACCATATAGTGATGTGAGGTAGAGAGGTTCATGGTTTTGATGAGATGCATGCTTCTTCATAATCTTCTATTGCTTTGCGGAGTGCTTCATGTCCAAGCACTGAGCAGTGATACTTACGATCAGGAAGCCCTCCTAAGCGTTCAATGATTGCCTCCGGTGTGATGCGCTTCGCACGAGCTAGTGTCATACCACCCTTTTCTGTTGCCATCACCGACATCATTGAAGTGGATGCAATTGCAGACGCACAACCAAACGTTCTCCATAAACATTCACTAATCACGCCACGTTCTCGATCAACCTTAATCCATACTACCATCATGTCACCGCACAGTGGACTCCCCGCAATCCCGACACCATCTGCCACATGACCAGTCTCATCTAAAAGCAAATTACGCGGATGGAAAAAGTGATCCTTCACGATATCGCTATAGACCCAGTCGCCAACATTGCACGTTGTTTCAAATGGCTTTTGCATAGGTAGTAGTAAGCGAAGAAATATTCCTTAAATAGGTAACTGTCTCAAAAAGAGCGAACACGAAATCTTCACATTCACGCTGTGTTGTTGCCCTCCCAAAAGAAATACGAATGCTCCCATGAATGGATTCAGGATCTTGACCGAGCGCCAAGAGCACATGAGATGGACTAAGTGAATGTGAAGAACATGCAGACCCTGTTGCGACCTCGAACCCCCTTTCATCAAGCATAAGGAGAAGTGATTCCCCTTCAACATAAGGAATAATCACATGAAGAATATGTGGTGCACGTGGTACGTCGCCACCCGTGATAACGATACCTTCTATAGAAGTAGTAAGTGCTCGGATCATAGAGTCACGAAGAATAGTAAGACGCTTCAGTTCTTCTTCCTTGCACGACTTAGTATGTAGAAGCGCCTGTGCAAGCCCACATATTGCAGGGAGATTCTCCGTGCCACTTCGAAGACCTCCTTCTTGACCTCCGCCTAAGAGAAGTGGCGAGAGGGTGACTTCTTCTTTTTTGAAGAGCACCGCAACGCCTTTTGGACCATAGACCTTCGTCCCACTTATGGTCATAAGATCTACATGAAGCTTCGTGACATCCATATTACAATATGCAGTTGCCTGACATGCGTCAGTATGGAAGAGAGGAAATGTGCACACATTCTTTGTACGATAGGAGACAATCACTTCACCTAACTCTTGTATTGGTTGTATGGTACCAATTTCGTTATTCACATACATCACGCTCACTAAAATAGTATCCTCGCGTATCAGTGAGCGAACACTCTCTACTGCCACCACTCCTTTCTCTGTTACAGGAATGTACTCAACCTCGAATCCTTCTTGTTGCAAAATCTCGCACGCACCAAGCACTGCTTTGTGTTCTATTGAAGATACCAGAATATGCTTCCCGTGTTCTTTATGTGCACGAGCTACGCCAAGCAACGCTAAGTGATTAGACTCTGTCCCACTTGCGGTAAAAATAATTTCAGAAGGCTTAGCATGAAGAAACTCTGCCACCTTCTCTCTTGCTTCAATTAATGCACGCGCACTCTTTCTTCCTCTTCTGTGTAGTGACGACGGGTTGCCATATTCGTCGCTTGAGAACATTTCCATCACATGAAGTACCGATGGGTCAGTTGGTGTTCCTGAAGCATAATCAAGATACACTTGATTGTGTGACATACTCTCTCTCATACTCTTATCGTACTTCACAATGCTTTACATAGCAACTAAGCTTTTTTTGGAGTGCTTCGAATTCTTCTTTTGAATAAGTGGCTTTTCTTAAAAACTGAGGATTAAGCAGCCTTGTCGGGACAAATGCTTGCAAATAATAGTGCTCCGCACCACGAATCCACGCACCAATTGCGTCGAAATCTTCTTCAGTAAGCATGGTCTTCACTACTGTTGTTCTGAATTCATACGGCACGCCACTTGCCATGATAAGCGCAACACTTTGCTTAATACTTTCAAGATCAACAGGTCGCGCAACCACCTCTTGGTACTTCTCAAGTGGGGCTTTGATATCCATCGCAATATAATCAACAAGCTTCCTGTCAATCGCCTCTTTAAGTACTCCAACACTTGTCCCATTAGTGTCTAACTTCACTAAGAACCCTCGCCTCTTCACCTCTTCCATGAAGTGAAGAAGTTTCTCTCCGTGCATTGTTGGTTCACCTCCTGTGATCACTACACCATCAAGAACCCTTTTTCTTGTATCAAGAAAAGCAAGCACTTCGTTTTCAGAGATCCTCTCTGTTACATATTCTTCAACAAGCTCAGGGTTGTGACAATACGGACAGCGAAAAGGACATCCGATGGTGTACACAATACACGCTAACTTTTCTGGGTAATCAATGAGAGTGCATTTTTCGAATCCTCCGAATTCCATGCTACTTAGTCACTGTTACATACGCAACATCACGAGAAGTTACCGACTCTGGCTTGAACACTTCACGAATACCATACTCTGCTTGCTTGCCTTCATTCCATTGACTCACTGGACGAAGATACCCTACGATACGTGAATACACTTCGCAGCTCCCCTGGCATGTTGGACAAGAAAAGTGTTCTCCAGAAATGTAACCATGTGACTGACACACACTAAAGGTTGGAGTTACGGTGAAGTATGGAAGGCGATAATTTTCACATACCTTCTTCACAAGGTGAGGCACTGTCTTCCAATCAGCAACACGCTCTCCTAAGAAAAGATGTATCACCGTACCGCCGGTATACTTTGTCTGAAGACTGTCTTGAATGTTAAGTGTCTCAACAATATCATTCGTATAGTTCACAGGAAGTTGTGAAGAGTTGGTATAGAACGGCTTCGCACCCTTCTTGTACTGCTCTTCATTAGCAACCACAATATCTGGATACATCTTCTTGTCTTTAAGCGCAAAACGAAATGACGTCCCTTCTGCTGGTGTTGCTTCAAGGTTATAAAGATTACCTGTTTCTTGTTGATACACCACAAGACGATTACGCATATGAACAAGTGTCTCTTCTGCAAAAGCGTGACCTTTACCGGTACCTAAATTCTCCCCGAAGAGATTAAGGGCGGCTTCATTAAGACCAACGAGGCCAATCGTTGCGAAGTGGTTCTTCCAATACTCACCGTAAGCCTGCTTAATATTGCGAAGATAGAACTTTGTATACGGATAAAGATTAGCATCAGTTAACTTCTCAAGAAGCTTACGCTTAATTTCAAGACTTTCACGTGCAATGTCCATCTTCTCATCAAGCATACGGAAAAATACTTCTCGCGCTTTCATTTCATCTCCTTTTGCTTCTTCTTTTGCAAGGTATGTAAGGCGTGGAATATTAATCGTCACCACCCCCACCGATCCAGTGAGAGCGTTTGCACCGAAGAGTCCACCACCACGACGATCAAGTTCATCAAGATCAAGTCGCAAACGACAACACATCGAACGAGTATCTTCTGGCTTCATATCAGAGGTCACGAAGTTACTAAAGTATGGAATACCATACTTCGCAGTGATCTCCCAAAGCCCTTGCAACTTTTCATTTTCCCAATTGAAATCTTTGGTGATGTTGACAGTAGGAATTGGAAATGAAAAGACACGTCCAAGTGAATCTCCTTCCATCATCACTTGGAAGAATGCCTCATTGAACATATCCATCTCCTTCTGAAAGTCGCTATACGTCTCACTTTGTGGCTTACCTCCAATAATAACAGGCATCGCTTTGAAGTTCACTGACGGCGTAAGATCAAGAGTAATATTAGAGAATGGTGTTTGGAATCCAACACGTGTTGGCACATTCATATTGAAGACGAACTCCTGCAACGCCTGCTTCACTTCTTTTTGAGAAAGGTCATCGTAACGAATGAACGGTGCAAGGAGTGTATCGAAGTTAGAGAACGCAACCGCACCCGCTGCCTCCCCTTGCATGGTGTACATGAAGTTAACAATCTGACCAAGCGCAGTACGAAAGTGCTTTGGTGGTGCAGATTCAATTTTGTCAGATACACCCTTGAACCCTACGGTGAGAAGATCCATCAAGTCCCACCCTACACAATACACTGAGAGAGTACCAAGATCATGAATATGCATATCGCCATGCTGATACGCTTCACGAATTTCTTTTGGATAAATCTTGTTCAACCAATACGTCTTACTTACTTCAGAGAAAATATAGTTATTGAGTCCTTGCAAAGAATACCCCATGTTACTATTCTCCTTCACTTGCCAATCAAGTTTGTCGAGATAATTATCTACCAACCCAAGTGAAGACATCGTAGCAAAAGATCGCATCGCTGCATGTTGTTCACGATACAAAATATATGCCTTCGCAGTATTCTTGTAACGAGATACCATAAGTACATGCTCCACTGCATCTTGTATCTGCTCGATGGTAAGAGTGGTGTCTGTTACTGTGGACTCAAGGTGACGAAGCACTTTTTCTGCAAGAAGTGCTGCCTCTGCCTCGTGATATTCCCTGGTAGCAAGACCAGCTTTTACAAGAGCATTAACGATCTTAGTGGCATCAAACGGCACCCGAGTGCGGTCGCGCTTAATAACGGTAATAAAAGAACAAACAGTCTCTAAAGAAGCTACTTTCATACTGCGTACGATATGCTATGATTATTATATTGATAAAGATATCTACAGTGTAATATAGATGGTCATCAATATATATGTACCTATGGGGATAAAATCAAAAAAGCACATAACGACAAGCAAAAAAGAAAAAACATACCCAGTGCCCCCTTGGGTTCCTCCACATTTGGTCACAGTAAAGGAGCTTTGTCCAGACTGTTTTAAGGTAGTGGGAGAAAAAAGTCGCTACTCGTTGGTATGTCTTTTGGGTGGTACACAAGATGGCATGACGGTCACTGAACTCACCGAAAAGATGTCATTACAACAACCAACCATCACGCATCATTTACAAATACTTGAATCAGTGAATGCAGTGAAGATGCTTCCTGAAGGACGTAAAAGAATCTATACACTCAACCGTGATGCGCATTGTTTTGAAGAGTGTAAGATACCGTACTAGAAAGTAGACCACTATGTTAGCAAAGAGTGAAAAGAAACAAGGGATCATGGACGAGACGTTAGACTTTAGATGTTAGACAACAGAACACAGACCACTTCGCTGACAGAGTACAGGCAACATAGAAAAAGCGCGGATGCCTTCGGCATCCGCGCTTTTTGTAATTTTTCTAATATCTAATGTCTAACGTCTAACATCTAGTTTAGAATCCCTCGTAGCCTCCTAATTACTACTTACTTATTGCCTTTTGCTTACCATAACATTCCTCCCCATGCGCTCCTGGAAGCACACCAATACTCATGAGGAATTCTCCTACGATTTCTCCACCAACAAACTTGAAATGTTTTTTGAAGAGCTTCACCCACGCTTTCTTATCATGTCCCCACTTCTCCCCTTCTTGTGCAAGCCATGACGCGAAGCTTCCGAATTCTTTTTGCAAAAGAAGTAGCTTCTGTGCGTTATGTATCGCAGCTGCAATCTTCAATCGATTACGAATAATTCCTGCATCATTCATCAATCGAGCGAAATCTTTCTCACCATACATCGCAACTTTTTTGATATCGAAGTTATGATATGCCTTACGGAACCCTTGCTCTTTCTTAAGAATAGTTCTCCATGAAAGCCCTGCTTGATTGATCTCCATAACCAGACGGCCGAAGAGTTCATCATCATCGTCAATTGGCACACCATACTGTTGATCATGGTAGATCTTATCAACATCATGCTCATCAGTAATTGTTGCTACATACGCGCAATAAGGGTGCATAGAAAATTAAAGCATTATCGTTTTGCACATTGTAAAAAATCTTTCTTCTCCACCTGTGCTAATTCCAAAACCCCATGAAGTGTTCCTGTTTGAATTTCTTTGTGATCAGGAACAATAGTGGTATATGTAGTCCCTTGTACTATTTTCTCCAACTTCACATGACTTCCTTTTCTGGAAACCTCAGCAAAACCGAAGTGCTTTATTAAAATTTTGATCACTTGCTTTCCAGAGAAAGTTTTTGCCATACCACACTATACAGTAACTTCAAAAGAGGAGACGAAGCTGTAGCCAGAAAATTTATTCTTATTGATCTTCGTATTTTCGAGATACAACTCTACCGCTTCTTTAAGGTTACAAGTTGCTTCGTCAAGAGACTTTCCTTGACTTACCACACCAAGTTCAATACACCTTGCAACAAAATATTTTCCTTCTTTTTTGATACTTGCAGTAAATTTGAGGCTCATATTACAATACTACTCTTTGATGTACGAAAAAGCAATCACGCTTCAGTTCCGTTACTTTGATCGAGTAATAACGACCCCTGGCACGCAATCATTCCAGACATCTGGTTTTGAAATGTCCACTTGAACCATAAGTGCTTTTGGGTGATTAAGCACACTTGCAGCAATCTCTTCCGCGAGTGACTCGATAAGGTCGTGAGGACTTTTCATAAGTATCTCATGCACTGCTTTACGAATAAGCTCATAGTTGAGTGTCTCTTGAAGATCATCACTCTCCCCTGCTCGCTTTACATCACACGTAACAACAACGCTTACCACAAATCGCTGTGCTTTGGCATGCTCCTCTTTATAGTAGCCATGCTTTGCAACGACGGTATAGTTTTTGAGATAGACGAGATCCATGGAGAAGTAGTATATACCAAAACAAGACGATGGTATACTTACTCTCATATGAAAAATCTGTTGTCATGGATAGTTGATTATCACTATATGATGAAAGGAGCAGTGCAAGGTGTCATTCATAGAGACCCACCCCACCATTACTTAGGACACATCACCGAAGGCAGGGTACCTGTTATCCTTATTCCTGGAGTACTAGGGAGGTGGAGTTTTTTGAAAGATCTTGGGGACAAAATCTCTCTTCAAGGGCACCCGGTATACATTCTTCCTCGTCTTGGGTACAACCTCTTTTCTATACCAAATTCTGCAAAAATGATTCACACTTTGATCAACAGAATCACTAAAGAACATAAAGAGTTCAAGAATGCAGTAATCGTAGCACATAGCAAAGGAGGGCTTATTGGAAAGTATTTTTTGACACACTATAACGACAACAATCTCGTTACAGGGATGATATCTATCGCAACCCCTTACTCAGGCTCTCACATGGCAGACAATATTCCTCTTACCGCTATACAAGAACTACGCCAAGAAAGTAAAGTGATACAAAACCTCACACAATCACAAGAAGCAAACCATCGCATTGTATCAATTATTCCAGAATATGATAACCATGTCTGGTCAGAAAAAGGAAGCTATTTGGAAGGCGCAAAAAATATACACGTACAAGTTCACGGTCACCATAAAGTAGTTTTTGATAAAGGCGTCCAAGAACTTATTCTTAACACTATCGCATCTTGGACTAACAACTAAAGTCCAAGTATCCGATACACTCCTATTCCGAATGCAATCGTCACGTTCAGTGACTCTTTGGTACCAAGCATAGGAATCTCTGCAACCACGTCACAAACCCCAAGCACGTCCGGTGTCATCCCAGTAACTTCTGGTCCAACAACAAAAGCAACGTTTTCTTTTTCTTCTATTGATACATCCTTGTAATCAACAGACTGGTCGCTTTGTTCAAAGGCAATCACATAATACCCCTCTTTCTTTAGTACTTGTAGAGCACTTCTTGTGTCTTCATGATATTCCCATGTCACTCTATCCTCCGCACCAAGAGCAACTTTTGCAAAATCTTTACGAGGAAAACCTTTCTTATCAAGCGGAGTCGGAGTGGTTCCAGTAAGCACAAGATGCGTAATACCACAGGCATTCGCAGTACGAAAAATAGACCCCACATTATACACCGAACGAAGATTATCCAATACTGCGATTTTCATCCACTTATCTTATCACATTATAAGAATATACAAACCAAATAAGAACTATCTCACAACCTTCCCTTCTAGGATAATAACCCCTTCCTTCTCAAGTAATTGTCTCTTGTTACCACGAATACCGTTATACTCACCGATGGCACCATCACCTCGTACCACACGATGACAAGGAATACGCACATCAGTATTGTGGGCAAGAATAGTTCCTACGGCACGCGATGCTTTAGGAGATCCGGTACGGCGCGCAACCTCTCCATAAGTCATCACGCTACCTCTCGGAATCATCTTGACTATCTCTACTACCTTTTCTTTGAATGAGGACATGGGTACTATGCAATAGGTAATACTAACGACCATGGAAATAAACCCTTAAATGCTAGTAAGAATAAAAATAAGAACACAACAGTAAAAAACCAAAGAACAAAAGTAACTCTTTTAAATCTTTGCAAAAAAAGATGTGCACCCTCAGAGATAACAGAGGTTCTTAATTTAAAACCAAGCAAAATAAAACCTGTAACAACACTCAGAGTTAAAAGATACGGCAAGAAAAAGGCTACCTGTCGAGCCACAGACCAGAGAACCTCCCCAAGCCTTCGGTTCTTTTCTACTTTACTTCTTTCTTGCCTAAGTAAGACAGTTCTGTCACTCTCCTCCTTCTTTTCTTTAGCGGTTATCTTCTCTTTAATTTGAAGAAGTGTCTCCGTTGAAGTAGAGTCAGACAATTTACTTAATTTACCATCATAAGACCATTGACCGCCAGGGAAAGGTTGATTACTACTGAAAGAAAAAGGCGTAGCAATAAAAAGCCCACCATTATAAGATGAGAAAAAAATAACTTTTCCAAGAACCTCACAAGATGGTTCTATTACTCCGTCCATTATTCTACAACTAACATCACCAACCTTATAAATACCATTTAACCCTGTAATTTTGTCTTGTGCAACCATCCTGTCAAAGTTCTTAGTAAAACCACTAGATAGATCTTCTGTTTTAAAAATATCACAACGGGAACACTCTCTACCACCTTCCATAGCAGAGCCGGTATAAATAACTTCAAAACCTTCTCTGCATAGATCTTTCTCACAAAGAAGCACTACATAACCTCTTACATCCTCAACTTGCGGTCCTGGTATCGGTGGAGTCGCATAACTCTCTAGCACAGAGAAAGAGAATACTGCTAATGCCACCAAAAGTACTGAACGTAGGATTTTAATCATAGTGTAAGTATAGCAAACTATAGTCCTGACAATACCACACATCCACCAACTCTACTACCTTTTCTTTGAATGAGGACATAGTAAGGAAAGTGTAACACACAAAGCACGGACACCTTCGGTGTCCGTGCTTTACTCTTCTCTCTTGTATCTTGTTTCTAATATCTAAAGTCTAACGTCTAATGTCTAGACCTACCAACTTCCACTTGCACCTCCTCCTCCTGATCTTCCGCCACCAAATCCACCGAAAGACGATC
>CAYUDN010000019.1:0-15773 GCA_964443675.1 uncultured Candidatus Saccharibacteria bacterium
ATAATATTATTTTAAACGGACTTGTTGATTGGATAGAATATCTTCCTGATGACACGCTTCATGTTATTGATTTTAAGACAGGCAAGAATGAAGAAAGTGAGTCTTCACTTCAGTTTCCTATTTATCTTCTTCTTTGCAATGCACTTCAAAAAAGAACGGTCGCAAAAGCAAGTTATTGGTACCTTGATGGCGACAAGATGGTGGAGAAAGTGCTACCTTCTCAAGAAGACGCGTTCGAGCAAGTGTATGCGCTTGCAAAAAAAGTACAAGAAGCACGCGCGCAAAAATCCTTCTCTTGTCCAAAAGGAGACGTTGGCTGCATACACTGCGCACCGTATGAAGAAATGCTCAAAGCAAAACAAGGCCTCCCTTCGCAAGTTACGTACATTGGCGTAGGAGGATTCAATCAAGATGTGTATGTAATGAATGCAAAAGAAAAGAGCGTGTAAGCATCATCTCTTACTCTTCTTCTTGATAACGTTTTGCTAACACTTTTTTGAGCATTCGTGGTGCAATGTGAGTAATGAGAACTACTGCAACAATAAAAGAAACACCGTGTATTATTGTTTGTTCTATGGTGAGCGCATGAGAAAATCCTTTTCCAAGATACCATCCAACTGGGAAGAGAATCGCCATAAAGAGAATGGTTCCAATAGAATCAAGGAGTACTTTCTGCAAGAATGGAATTCTGTTTTTGATTACGATATAAATGGTGAGAATAAGTCTCATCCCCACCAAAAACTTTATGAAGATAAGTGTCCAGAAGAAGTGCTTGTCGATAAGTTTCATAAAAAACTTATTTTCTTTTTCTTTACTTGCTTCTAAAAATTTCTTCTCATAACGTTCTCGTAGTATGTATTCAGTGACAAAGAACCAGAAGACATCAGATGCAAGAGAGCCAAGGAACGCATAGATAAGCGCAGTAACTGGATCAATGTACTGATTAGCAGAGAGAGCAAAAACAGAAATCGCTGCATTTTCTCCAAGTAAAAAAACACTTACCATAACCACGAGTTCTCCATAGCTTTCCAAGCCTTGTTGTATCAGTGTACTTAAATGTGAAAAAATTCCAGGTTCCATAAAGTAGCGATATAGTTAATCGTGAAGATGGTATTCTTGTCGATGTTTGTAGAGCGTAGACCAGAGTCGTGTATACATGATGCCATACCCTGTACTACTTGGATGCAGTCCGTCCGCAGCAAAAAAGGTGGGGTCACATGATTCTCCATCTAAGAATATCGGTACTGCTTCTACTTGCATTTCTTCGGCAACACGCATAAAAAGTTTGTTAATCGTATTTGTTCTTCTAAGGAGAAGACTGCGTACAATAATTGGAAATACTGGACCTGATGCAATGTTGTTATAAATAATAAGTGCAATATTGTTGCCAGTAATCTTTTGAATTTCTGTAAGTACTTTTCGAAGATCTTGTTCGAGTTTTTTGATAGGAGTAAAGTGCCAGACGTCGTTGCCTCCTGTGCTTAGAATGGTGAGGTTGTAGGTAACATTTTGCTGTACATGAGAAAGTTGATTAAGAACATCTGCAGTAACAGAACCGTTCACTGCAAAGTTATGAATTTCTACTTGCGGGAAGTCATGCGCAAATCTTCCTGCCAAACTTTCGTTGACAGTTGCTGCACCTGTTCCGAATGCGGTACTATCTCCGACAATGAGAATTTTTTTTTCTTTATCTTCATTTAAAATTCTTGGTTGATGTTGAGAAAGTGCTGCAACTTGTTTATCAATAAGACCGTTAATAATCAAGATTTGAAGTTGTCGTGTCATGAAGAGTATGAAGAACCATAACATTGAACCAGCATAGATTAAAGAATCGTGCTGTACCAAAAAGTTCACAGTGTTATCAACATAGCCAAGCGCATCATGTCGTTCCAAGAAAGCAACAACAGCAAGTGTTGCGTTGATGAGATGGGTTACAAGAGTGTAGATGAGGCTTTCGTCCATACGTGGTACTTAGTGTAACAGTTCTTTAAGATATTTGTTAATGTGGGTAAACCAAAGAAGGTAACCTTTGTCGTTAGGGTGACTCATATCTTTTGCATACCATGTTGATGAAAGGTTAAAAAAGTGATCATAAGAGGAGAAGAGCGGAATATAAGAGACATGATGAAGTTGGGTAATATGGTGTAGGGTAACATGATGTTTTTTGGAGAGCATTCGATACCAGAAAGAGGTGCACCAGAGAAAAAGGAGAGAATGACCAACGTTAGGGGGTCCGATGTATATCACTTGTTGGGTCATGGTTTTTGCATGAGAAAAGAGCTCATGATAGCGAGCAAAATGTTTTTGTTGTAGTTTCATACGAATAATATCCATGCCACCACAAAAGATAAGTATGGCATCATAATGAGTACGTTCTTTATAAAGAAGAGAAAGAGTTCCTTCTGCTCCGATACCAACTTTTCCTTGTATCGTGATTGCATAGTTGGGGTATTCTTGTGCAAGTAATCCAGAAAGTGAAGAAAGAGGAGAGGAAGCCCCGATGCCAAGTACCACACTGTCGCCAATAAAAAGAATTTTTTTTGTTGTTGGATGTGATGACTGCTGAGGTAGCATCTCTTGTTTTCCAAGAGGTATACTTCTCATGCCAAAATATATAATCCACGCAGTTTCGATAATGAGTAATGCAACAAGAAAAAGTATGAGAAAGGGGGATATTGACGAAAGGTGTAAGAATTGCACAGTGTTTTGTAGTATAGCATTTTTTGGTGTAGTGTATGCTTCTCTTTCCTCTTAAGATGTCTTTTGTTACACTGGTACAAATGAGTAACTATCGTATCATGGTGTTGCAGATCCTGTCTCATCCATTTACTATGTTGATTAAGTGGTTTTTTCGTATTCGTGTGATTCATAAGAATAGAATCCCCCCACAGAAAGGATGTCTTTTTATTAGTACTCACGAAAGCAAGTTAGATCCTTTCTACGTACTTTCTTTTTATGGATTTTGGAACTCTGTAGTAAACGTTCCTTATCGTTTCCCTGTGCTTCATGAATATATGCAAAAAGGTATGCTTACCAAAATCATCACTTGGTTTGGTGGGTATGATATTGGTGAGACCTTGGAAGAAAAAGCTAAGATGCTTTTTTATACCAGAAAAATTCTTTCTTCTTTTGGTGGTGTAGTTATTTTTCCTGAAGCTCGACTTGTAAAAGGAGGGCACCTGTTTACTGATTTTCAAAAAGGATATCAGTTTTTGACTATGGAAGGTATACAGATTATTCTTGTAAAATTCGATGGTATTCATTCTTTGTGGCGAAACTTTTTTTCTAAAAAACGACCTTCAGTGACGTACTACACACTTCCTTCTTCAATGACTAAAGAAGAAGTAGAAAAAGAGATACAAACATTTTATTCTTCATGATAGAGCCCCTTGTGATGCCTTCTGGGTATCAGTGTGTTATTACTGATGAGAAACTTTCTAAGGAAGAGTTTTACAGTAGAGCATTGCCCGTGCTCCCTGTTCTTCCAGAAGACCTGATCATCACTTCTATTGTTGATGTGTATGGAAGACCGAGATGTACAAGAGAAGGGTACGATTTTTCTTATTCTCATTCAAAAAGTTTTTCTGTGCTTTGTATAAGTACTAACGGTTGCTTTGTTGGTGTCGACATAGAGCCTTGTATCACTAGTGAGCGGTTGTATTATTCTTTTTTATCTGAACAAGAAGTTCGCTATATAGATTCTTGTAAGGTGGCCGAAAGAGCAAAAGAAGCGACAAAGATATGGACACGTAAAGAAGCTTTTGTAAAAGCTGTGGGGGTCGGAATGATAACTCATCCAAATACTCTAGATGTGCTGCCTGTTATAACAGCATCTTCCGGAGAAATTATCTATCGAGGTAAGCGCTATACTGTTATCGTTATACTCGATAGATGGAATGCGGGGGAATATTGCAGTGGGGTTGCAATCTCTTCCTAGGGTTACTATACTCTTTGGATATGACAATCGAAGAACGGGTGTTACAGAGGGTTTCAGAATTACTTTCAGTTCCTGTTGCACAACTTACGAAAGAGACCAAGTTAGCAGATATTGTTCCTGATTCTTTGACGTACTTCTCTCTTTTTTTGGAATTAGAACAGCAACTCAATAAGAAGCTTTCTTTTGAAGAAGTGCTTACGATCACTACACTTGGAGATGTGGTGCACTTCGTAGAACAGCATCAACATGATGAAAAGTAAGTGTATACCACAAGATAGCCAGGAAGAAAGAGAAAAAGTATTCGCAATGATTACTCGTAATTATGCAACGCTTGGGTACGTTGTCGACAAAGACTCTTTTTTTGCTTTTGAGGCCTCTAGGATTATGTTTGGTTTGTATGAAGGTGGGGTATTGCTTGGCTCTGCTTCACTTGTGCTTTTTTCTCCTTCAACAAAGATCCCTCTGTATGAACTTTTTTCGGAAGAATTACAAAAGCTTTTTGATACGCATACTTGTATTGCTGAAGTTGGATCTTTTGTAATTGACCATACTCATCAGACAGTCTCTCGGATGCAGTCGTTAGCTGGCACGCGATTACTTTTTAAAAGTGTATACGAAAGAGCTCGACAAGAAGGTGTTACTCTTCTTGTGATTGCAGTAAATCCAAAACATGTTGCGTTTTATACTATGATCGGATTTGTACAGTTTGGAGAGACGAAGCAGTATTCTTTTGTGCAAGCAGAAGCTGTTCCTCTTATGCTTGATATTACCATTCCTCCTCGTATAAGCTCTCTTTTCTCTTAACGTCCCTGCTTACGGCCTGTGGTATACTTTTTGTACTGAATTTATAGAATACTTTTGTGCGTTGCTTTGTGTTGATAGCCGATAGTAACTTTTATTAGGATAAATACTTTTACTTTACCATGATTAATCAAGAAACTTTTTACGAGGAGGCGTTTGATAGGAATATTGGTATTCTTACCAAAGAACAACAAGAAGCGATACGAACCACAAAAGTAGCAATTGCTGGGTTAGGTGGTGTGGGTGGGATACATGCGTACGCGCTTGCGCGAAGTGGTTTTACGCAATTTCATATTGCTGACTTCGATACTTTTTCTGTTGCTAACTTTAATCGTCAAGCTGGAGCAACAGTAGCAACTCTTGACACCAAAAAGACAGAATCAATTAAGAACCTCATTCTCTCTATTAATCCGTTCGCTACGGTCACTCTTTTTGAAGAAGGTATTACGGAGCAGACTATTGATGCATTTTTGGATGGGGTAACAATCGCAATTGATGGTATTGATTTTTTTTGTATCGAGCCACGACGTCTCTTGTTTAGAAAAGCAAAAGAGAAAGGAATATTTGCTCTTACGGCAGGACCTGTTGCATTTGGTTCTTCGCTTCTTGTGTTTGGGCCACACAGTCCTTCTTTTGATGAGTATATGAATATTAATGATAGCCTTTCTGATAAAGAAAAGTATTTTCGTTTTGGAATAGGGATCACTCCAAGTTTGTTACAAGCGCGATACTTCAGACCTGATGCTATTCATTGGGAGAATGGCGAACACAGAGCACCATCGCTTGGTGTTGGAACACTTATTGCAGCTAACTTAGTTGGTACCGAAGCTATTAAGATTGCAATAGGTGCACATGATCGGATTAAGTGTGTTCCACATTCGCTTCATTTTGATCCGTATATACGAGAAATGAGAAGAGTGTGGATGCCGTTTGGTAACAAAAATCCTATACAAAGAATAAAATTATTTATCGCAAAAATAGTGATGGATAGAAAACAAAACAAGAAATAGAATCTTGTGGGGATAGGTTCATTGTGAAGCTCATCCCTTTGCTATATCCTTAAGAGTAGAAGGGGTGTTGGTTGTAGATGGTGCACATCTACTCTTTCTTGCTATATTCATGTACTCCTTTTTAACAGAAAGAAAAAAAATAATGCTTTTTGGCGGTGGAATGCTTTTTCTGCTTGTTTTTGTTTTTTCTTTTTATTCCCCAACTTCTTATACTGTATATAAAGTAAGTTCTTCTCCTCTTTCAGAAGAAGTACTAGCAAGTGGTAGTGTTGAAGGGGTGAGTAATGCGACGTTTGGTTTTAAAAATCAAGGCAAAGTTACTAAGATCGCTGTTGCGGTTGGAGATGTAGTTACTAAAGGGCAAGAACTTGCGTTGCAGGATACTTCATCTTTTGACTCTCAACTTGCTGAAATGGAAGCAGGAATACGAGTACAAAGAGCTCGTGTTAATCAAAGCAAAGCAGGAATGTCGAGTGAAGATATCGCGGTTGCAGATGCGGCCGTTTCTGGCGCTTCTACGGAGGTAAAAAATGCTGAGACAGCATACCTTTCGGTGAAGCAGCAGTTGCTGATTGAATTAAAGAATGCGTACACGAGTGCTGATGATGCGATACGTAACAAAGCTGATAAACTTTTTACAAACCCGCAATCAGATTCTCCAAAACTTGTTATTCCTTCTAGTTCTGACTTTAAGCTTGGTACAACACTTGAGACTTCTCGAAAAAGCATTGAAAAGGAATTACTTGCGTGGGAGCAAGAAATTGAAGTGTTGTCTACCGAAGATGATTTATTATTACGTGGTGCAACGACCAAAGCTCACCTGCAAGTAATAAAGCAGTTCTTGTCGCAGTGTTCTTTATTTGTGAATAATCCAAATAACATAACAGGGTCTCTTTCTCTTACAGAATGGAATACACTGAAGGCAGATATTGCTTCAGGAAGAGGCGCTATTGATACTTCTATCGCTTCCATTGCTTCCTATTCTACTTCTTTGACACAAGCAGAGTCTCAAGTAAGTGGTGCGAAGAGTGCGCTTAAGACAAGCACTAAACAGTTAGACCTCAAAAAAGCCTCGGTTCGTTCGACTGATCTTGCAGTATATGAAGCGCAACTTGCTCAAGCGATTGCAAGCAAGAAAAGAGTAGAGTCGTTACGTGACGATCTTGTGATTACCGCACCGTTTACAGGAATGGTTACTGATATTTCGTTTAAGGTTGGAGAAGTTTCTGGTGGTTTGATGCCAGGAGCGTTGTCACTTCTTTCATATGACCGTCTTCAAATAAAAGCAAATATTGTAGAGAATAATATTGTCAAAGTAAAACAAAATCAAAAAGTGAGAATTATTTTTGAAGCAGATACTAGTAGGACTTTTTCTGGAACAGTAACTACTATAGACCCTGCACAAAAAGAAATAAGTGGTACGGTATATTACCAGGCAACGATTACTGTTGATGATCAGGTTGATTTTTTACGACCAGGAATGACTGCTAATGTATGGATTGCTACAAGATATGCAACAAGCACCATCGCTATTCCACTTTCTGCGGCACACAAAGAGCAAGATGGTTGGTACGTAACCACACTCTCCTCCTCTCAACAAAAAGAAATAAAAAAGGTGGAACTTGGTTTTAAGGATGGGAACGGTAAAGTGCAAGTACTTTCTGGGTTAGAAGAAGGAGAACAGGTTATTTTGGAAGAGCACCTCAAGTGATCATGGAATGGAAGAATGTACAAGTAGGATATTTTATTGCCAAAAGGACACTCGCAAAAGGGAGTAGGTCAGTCTCTTTTCTTCTTATTATTGTCTTAAGCTTAGTGTTCTTTAATCTTCTTTTTATACGAAGTTTTTTGGCGGGATTTTCTAGACAGGTGGAACAGTCTATGATTGATACATTTACTTCCCATATCACGGTGTTGCCAGAAGAAAAACCAGTTCAAAAAACTTTTATTGTTAATCAGAGGGCATTTCGTAAAGAAGTAGAAACAATACCTGGTGTTATAGCAACAACAAGACATTATTTTTTGTCTAGTACTATTGCTTTTGATAAACACAAGAATGGTAACTTCAAGTTTATGGCGGTGCCGGTGATTGGTTTTAATCAAGAAGAAGAAAAAAAGGTGCTCACAATACGGGATCATATGGTTTCTGGTACTTTTCCAGACGTGTTACGTGATGACGAAATTGTGCTCGGAAGTTATGTTGCTGGAGGGTATGATAGTGTGCAAAGTACAGATTTAGGAGGTGTTGTTGCAGGGGACAAGGTTCGGGTTGTGTATGCTAACGGTGTTGATAAATTATATACCGTTGTAGGAGTATTTCATGTGACGATAGGGTTTGTTGGCGGAGATGCTTTTATTTCTGAAAAAGAAGCAGAACGAGTTTTGTCGACGTATGATCAGGCGTCAGAGGTTCTTGTTAAAGTTGATCTTGCAAGACATCCTTTATCATATTATACCGGAGCAATTCACGCCATCGATCCTTCTTTTACTATCAAAACCTATCGAGAGCGGTTTTCTTCAATCGGGGTTCTTATGGATGCTTTTGATCTTATTGCATTCATTATTGTGTGTATTAGTATTCTTGTTGCAGGTGCTACTATTTTTATTATCGTGTATATTAATGCGCTTAGCAAGAAAAAACAAATTGGTATTATTAAAGCAATCGGTATTACTTCTCTTGATATAGAGTTGTCGTATGTTTTTCAGGCGCTGTTTCTTTCTGTTGTCTCTATACTGTCTGGTACTATTATTTTTTATGGAGGAGCAGCTCCTTATCTTAAAGTTCATCCTATCGAACTTCCATTTGGGGATGCAATACTTGTGATTACTTCCTGGCAAGTGCTTGAGAGTATGGTTGCTTTAGTTATTGCTGCATGTGTGGCGGGGTATATTTCTTCGCGTATTATTTCTAAAAAACCAATTATCGAAACAGTGTGGGGATAACAGTACTACTATGATTATCGCAACATCACTCACAAAAATATACGGCAAAGACAAAGAAGTTCAAGTACATGCGCTTCGCGGTGTTTCTTTTACTATCAATGAAGGAGAGTTTGTGGGGCTTATGGGAAGAAGTGGCTCCGGTAAGTCAACACTTCTCCATCAGCTAGGACTCCTTGATTCTCCAACAGAGGGAAGTCTTGTTATTAATGGTGTAGACTGTGTTGCACTTACTGATGAACAGAAGACAGCAATGCGCCTTTCTATGTTTGGATATATTTTTCAAGAGTATGGTCTTGTTGCGGAGTTTTCTGCACTAGAAAATGTGTACTTTCCTTCTTTTGCACTTCACGGAGATGATCGTGCAAAGTCTCGGGCGGAAGAACTTCTTCATTATGTGGGGCTCGGTGAGAGAATGCATCATTATCCCCATGAAATGTCAGGAGGTGAGCAACAACGTGTTGCGATAGCGCGCGCACTTGTTAATGATCCTCGTATTATTTTTGCAGATGAGCCAACCGCTAACTTAGATAGTGTGTCTACAGAAGTTGTTCTTACTCTTTTCAAAAAGTTAAAAGAGGAACTGAAAAAAACTATTATAATGGTTACTCATGAACCAAGCGACAGAGATATTCTTGACAGAATTATTACTCTTAAGGATGGGATCGTGATTACTGATGAACATATTGTACCTGGTGAGCTTCTTTCTGTGCAAGGTGATACGTTAAACCTTTTCCCGGTAGAGAGTTCCTCTTTGGAGATAGAGCACAATACTCTTGATTAAGAGACTCTGTAGTAGAATTCAGTACTACGATGTTGTGTGCGATATATTTGATACGCTATACTATCTAGTAATCAGACTAATATAATAATACTATTCATATGACATTATTTGGCAAACTTATCATGACGGGCCTTTTTCTTACTTTTGGTGTAGGGGCATATATTTGGGTGAGTACCTATATGAAAAATGATACTCTTCTAGGTAATCCTTCTTCACAAGGAGAGGTAGCAACATCTACAGAAGAAGCACAACAAATAGCAACAAGTTCTTTGGGGACGAGTACAGAACCAATCGCAAGTTCAACCGAAAAGAAGTCTGATAAAAAAGTTTCTTTCACTGAGTTTTTAAATAAAGGGGGTTCGTATAAGTGTGCTGTTACTCAAACTATTTCGACAATGGTAAGTAATGGAACTGTATATATCCATGATGCGCTTGTAAGAGCGGAGTTCGCAACAACAATGGCAGGTCAGTCCATAAGTACTACCATGGTTGCGCGTGACGGATATACCTACACCTGGACCAATATGTCTAAAGGTAAAGGATATAAAACGAAGATTGCTGCAAACGGATCAGAAACAAGTGACGCCTCAGGCAAACCTTCCTCAACATATTCTTGGAATGGTAGTCAGATTGGTGAGTATTCGTGTGAATCATGGAAAGCAGACGACTCACTTTTTGAGCTTCCAAAAGATATTGTCTTTAGTGAACAGAGATAAGGGGAGCACAAGAAAGACTAGAAAAGATAGAGTATAAAGAGAAGAAGCGCGGTGTAAAAGAAATAAGAAGAAGATATACAAAGATAAGGGCGGCCGCGAAGCGGCCGCCCTTTTTACACCCTTGTTAAAACGCAACATATTTGCTAGTATGTAAAGCACTATGCATCACACTTACTGCTTCGGCAAAAATCCCTTCAAGGAATTACTTCTTTCTATTGATCGTACTAAACACAATCCTATTGTTACACTTTCTGTTACAAAGAGTGCACTTCTTGATCGTGAAGTGATGGGGCTTATTCAGTCGCATGCACTTACTTATCAAGTGGCGACCAAAGAAGAGATTGAACATCATGTAGGAAGTGGTGCGGTACATCAAGGGGTACTTGTTACTCTTACTACTTCATCTCTTTATACGTCTCTTGATGAGGTGCTTGCAAAAAGTGCTTCTGATACAAATGCACTTTTTGTTCTTCTTGATGGATTAGAAGATCCTCACAATGTTGGTGCTATCATTCGTTCTTCGGTTGCGTTCGGTGCTAATGCTATTCTTCTTCCTGAACATCACGAAACTCAAATCACTGGCACGGTGATCAAGAGCTCTGCAGGAACTATTTTTTCTATTCCTGTTGTTCGTATTGGTAATGTAACAAGTACTTTGCTTTCGCTTAAGCAAAAAGGATTTTGGGTTTACGGGCTTACAGGAGATGGTGACACGTCACTTCCTTCTACTACCTTTGATACGAACGCAGTGCTTGTAGTAGGTAGCGAAGGAGAAGGTATTGCAAAAAAAGCACTTGAACATTGTGATTTCAAACTCTCTATTCCAATTGCTGCAACATGCGAATCCCTTAACGCATCAAATGCTGTTGCGGTGACACTCTACGAGTGGAGCAAACAACAAAAGCAATTCAAGTAGTAGCATACAACAAAAAGCGCACACGAACTCTGTCGTGTGCGCTTGCCTTTTTATGGTTAAGCGATGACCTCCCCCGAGTAACCCATAAGAGGTGTCTTTTTGGTTTTCTTTGTAAAGATAGTATAGTGTGCACCATGTGGTGCATTGTCCTTCTCACTAATCTTGATTGTATTAGCTTGTGGATCATATTCAAGAAGTAGCATTCGTACTGTGTCATTACGCACATCGATCTCTACTTTGTATTCTTCTTTAGTTCCTGAAACGCTGAGTCGATGAATGTTCTTTATCTTTCCACACCTCAAACATGAATGCGTTCCATCAGCGAGTGGTTTTGCTACAATCATTGAGATCTTTTTAGTAAAAATATCTGAGTATCTTTTTAGTTGTAGGCATTCGAGAAGTTTTGCTACGAAAGGTGATTTGTGGAACGAAAAAGAAGGACCTTGCTTCGCCATGTCGTTCTCCTGTGAAAGTGCGACAGATACAATACTACACTATTTTTGCTACTTGTAAAGGAGGTCAAAGCTAATAAATCGTGCTAAAATGCACCCATGCTAGGAGGACTTACACGACATTTTTCGAATGACATTGGTATTGACTTGGGAACCGCAAACACACTTGTGTACGTTCGTGGTAGAGGTATTGTGATTAATGAACCGTCAGTAGTTGCGCTTAACACAAAAACAAATCGCGTTGTTGCGGTTGGTATAGAAGCAAAGAGTATGATGGGGCGTACTCCGCATCATATTCGTATTGTTCGCCCATTGGTTGATGGTGTTATTTCAGATTATGAAGTAACAGAAGAAATGCTCAGTTATCTTATTAATAAGGCAAATGATATCGATAGAAAAATGTTTCGTCCTCGTGTGGTGGTGGGTATTCCTGTTGGTATCACTAATGTCGAAATGCGTGCAGTGTATGACGCTGCAAAATCAGCAGGTGCAAGTAAGGTGTATATTGTAGAAGAACCAATGGCAGCAGCGATAGGGGTACATCTTCCTATTCATGAACCAGTAGGAAGTATGATTGTTGACGTCGGTGGAGGGACTACTGATATTGCAGTGATCGCACTTTCTGGAGTGGTGCGTGCGAAGAGTCTTAAGGTTGCAGGAGATAAGCTTACTGATGACATTATTACCTACATGCGTGATGAGTTTAAGATGTTGATTGGTGAAAAGACAGGAGAACATATTAAGATGACAATTGGATCTGCACTTCCTGATGAAGAAGGACAAGAGCTAAGCATCAAAGGAAGAGACCTTGTAACCGGACTTCCACGAGAAGCAGTGATCACTGATGTGGATGTGCGTGAGGCAATGTATTCATCTGTTTCTCAGTTAGTTGATGCAATACGTGAAGTGCTTGAGACAACACCACCAGAAGTACTAGCAGATATTATGCATAAAGGGATAACGCTTGCAGGAGGTGGCGCGCTTATTCGTAATCTTCCACAACTTCTCGAAATGCAGCTAAAGGTTCCTGTCGCAGTTGCAGACGATCCTCTTACTGCGGTAGCAAGAGGGACAGGTGTTATACTGGAGAACATTGAGCGTTATAAAGACGTTCTTATCGAAAACACCGATGACATATCTTTCAGATAACTCTTCAAAGAAAAAATCAAAACGTATTCGCTACGGTATCTCATTCCTTGTGATCGTAGTTCTTGTTGTATTGTGGCCATTTTTCAAAAAGACTTTATATCAAGTGACTGAACCTTTTTTTGGAAGTTATTACACGACGTCACATTCTTTTTCTTTTGTGCCTTCTTTTGTACATACCTATGTAGGATCTCGCAAGAAATTAGCTGAAGAAAACATAGCATTACAACAAAAAGTTGAACTTCTCGAAAATACTCTTGCTGAAAAGGAGGCGTATTACAAAGAACATGGAACTGAAATAAGTAGCACTTCTTCTTTGCATGGAGAAACTATTTCTCCTACTGTCGTCATGTATCCTCTCATGCAGGATATCACCTCACTCTACTCTACAATTATCCTTTCTAAAGGATTTAAGGATGGCGTTACTGTTGGTGCAACTGTTTTTATTAGAGGGAGGCAAGCTGTGTGTACTGTGAAAGAAGTCTCTTCTCTTTCTTCCGTGTGTCAACTTCTTACCGCTTCTGGTGTTGTTACAGAAGGAGTTACCTCTTCTTCTACTGTTACTCTTACTTTGTATGGGCGCGGTGGTCACTTCTTAGCAAATATTCCTCGCGATACTCCAGTTACTGTTGGTGAAAAAGTATATTTACGAAGTGATCAGGGGATGGTTCTTGGTAGTATTAAGCAGATTCTTGATAACAATCAAGATACCTCATGGCATGTTTTTGTAGAGGGTGCGTATAACCCGATCACTTCATCTTTATTTTATGTACAACCATAAATCTTCTTCACGTTTACGCTTGTTCCTTTTTGTTATTATTTGTGCAGGTGCTATTTTTTTTGATGCAATTTTTGGGACTTCTCGTTACCCAATACTTACTCTTTGTCTTTATGGTATAGTGGTAGGATATGCGTATATTTCGCCTTATATCTACGCTTCGCGCTAAGCGTGCCGCTTCTCATGAAATTGATCCAGAAGATGTATTCTTGGACTCAGAGAATTTGTCGTCTCTTAATCTTGATCAAATGGAAGGACAATTAGAGAGACCTCTTGGGAAACATATTTTTTATATTGCGGTTGTACTTCTGTGTCTTGTTACGGGGACATTTTCATACAGACTTTTTTCTATGCAAGTACTAGAAGGAGAAGAATACACTGAAAAGGCTGATAATAACCGATTGCGAAAGCTTCCTTTGTTCGCGCTCCGTGGTACGATCTCTGATCGTAACGGCGCTCTTCTTGCTTGGAATGCTCTTACTGTTGGTACAACAACAGCAAGTAGTACGGAAGCGGTTGATCATGAGATTCCAAAAAGAATATATACCCCGCTCCCAGGATTTTCTCATCTTCTTGGGTATGTAAGTTATCCGAAGCGTGATCAGTCAGGTGTTTTTTGGCAAGAAGAATATATTGGAAAAGATGGTATTGAAAAGCAGTATCAAGATATCCTTGCAGGGAATAAAGGGGAGCGTATTATTGAAGTAACAGCCACTCATCAAGTCGAAGCGCAGAATGTAGTAGTTCAGCCTTCACATGGAGAGAACATGGTACTTACCATTGATAAAGACGTTCAGGCGAAGCTCTATGAACGTATCGAGGCTTTGGCACACAAGGCTCCTTTTGTGAGTGGGGCCGGGGTTATTATGGATGTTACGAACGGAGAAATTATAGCACTGACAAGTTATCCAGAATATGATAACAATGTCATGACGAATGCTACTTCTAAGGAAGATAAAAAGAAAATTACTGAGTCTCTTCTTGATAAACGAGGGAAGTTTATCAATCGTCCAGTGAGCGGTCTTTTTACTCCAGGTTCAACGGTAAAGCCTTTTTTTGCATATGCTGCACTTGCAGAAAAAGTAATTACTCCAGAGCAAAATATTTATAGTTCTGGACAACTTGTTATAAAGAACAAGTATGATGGGCCAGATACTATTTTTAAAGATTGGAAAGCTCATGGCTATGTTGATATGCGTAATGCAATAGCAGTATCTTCTGATGAATACTTTTATCAAATTGGCGGTGGGTATAAAGATCAAAAAGGGTTAGGAATAGCGCGTCTTAACTTGTATGCAAAGAAGTTTGGTTTTGCGAGTACTACAGGTATTGACCTTCCTGGTGAGGAGTATGGGGTCGTCCCTTCTCCTGAGTGGAAGAAAAAAGTATTTGGTGAAGATTGGCTTTTAGGTAATACGTACCACTCTTCTATTGGGCAGTATGGATTCCAGATTACCCCGCTTGAACTTGTGCGTGGTGTAGCCGCGCTTGCAAATGGAGGTTACTTAGTAACGCCACATGTACTGAAAAGACTTCCTGTTACCAATTCTTCGCTGGCACTTGATCCTAATAAGTTAAAAGTTATTCAAGAAGGCATGCGTCTTACGGTGACAAGTGACAAAGGAACAGCAAGAGCATTGAATATTTCTGGTGTTGATGTTTCTGCAAAGTCAGGAACTGCGGAACTTGGTGTTTCTAAACAGCAAGTTAACTCTTGGATTAGTGGATACTTCCCGACAGATAATCCAAAGTATGCATTTGTAGTTATTATGGAAAAAGGAAGTAGACACAATCCTTATGGTGCAGTATTTGCGGCCCGTGAGACTATTGAGTGGATGAGGGACTTTACAGAGTACACGAAGTAAGTTGTTGTAGGTTGGACAAGGAAGCAGAAAGTGCGCGAAGCCTAACGGCTTCGCGCACTAGTTGTGTTGTACCTCTTATGGCTATTGTCCAGTCGTTGGACAATCCACCGGGAAGATTTTGGTTCCTGACTCGTATGTGTATTGTCCGGCACGAATCCAAACAAGTTCGTAACACTTTCCCGATTGAGGACTTTTTATCACACTGAATTCTGTGGTAGCTTTTGTTTCTTTACCCAATTTCTGGTTTTCTTTTTTGTTTTCTTCTGTAAAAATTATGCCCAAGGAAAAAGATATGAATACTAACACAAGAAGAAACGACAGAACCTTAAAGGAGATCTTTCGAGTTTCCATTTTTGGCTCCTTTGCCAAGGGTGCCTCAGTTAACCTTTGAAGTAGTACAGTTAGAATTAATGCATTAGCAAAAATTA
>CAYUDN010000020.1:0-14662 GCA_964443675.1 uncultured Candidatus Saccharibacteria bacterium
GGTCGCATGATATCATTAGACATAAAGATATCAAACTTACTGTTTACGTATTGCACCCAGTTCTGAAGCCCTTGTTCCCCTGTTGTCTTCTCCGCATTACCCCAGAATTGATTAATGAGAGGATTCTTGCACTTAGAGAGTTTGTAGTCTCGATAGTCTTTATCAGAAAACACTCTAGAAATATCAAGAAGTGTATTACCGCTTTCTGGATGTTCCATCACAAGAAGTGCTGCGTTACGGAAGTACTGCTCAAAGCCTGGACCACCAGTTGCTTTCATATCAAAAAGCTGATTAAAAATACCAAGAAGCTCGTTCACTACGAATGTCTTTTGCTCAGGATAATTGCGATCATACTCAAGCATATTAAGTGCCATTGGTCGTGCGGTGTACGCAGGGTCAAAGTACACCACATCCTTTGCGCGTTCTGGTGGAATATTAGCCAAGATGTCGACAATGTCACTTCCGTGAGGATCAATGAAGCAACATCCATCACCATTTTTGATATCTTGAATAATCATATTCTTAAGGAATACTGTCTTACCAGTACCTGTCTGCCCAATTACATACATATGCCGCCTGCGACCTCCGCGTGCAAAATGTACCTCTCGCTCTTCTCCGCGATATATATTCTTCCCTATCACAATACCTGTTTGTGCCATACCTTCTGGTGCTTGAGCTTGAGCAGATGCATGCGCACGAACATTACCAACATCCTTAGACTGCATTGGAAAATGATACAAAGAAGCAAGTTCAGAAAGGTTAAGAGGATAACTCTCATCTTCACTCCAAAGACGATAGGTGTAGCGATGGAGAAGCGCTTGTTGTTTGCGACCCTCAACCTCTTCCCATTTGACACTGTTGCCATTCACTTGCATAAATTGAGAAAACGCAGACTCTAAGTCATCACGTATTGCTTGAGCCCGTGCAAGTGTCGTCGCTGAAGAAATAATACGAATATTAGTCTCGACAATTGTTTTTGCAAGCTTTTCTTGTACTAATTTTGTCGCATTTTCATCAACGTGAGTAAGCTTCTTTTTCTTTTCTTCCTCTTGTTCTTCTTTTGTCTTGGAACTAGAAAACATTTCTCCAATAATATGGAAGGATTCTTTAAGAAGACTTTGTTTGTCGATGGCACGCTTTAGGGTTTCTCCCTTGCGAAGATCTTCGAGCATCTCACCGAAGCGCTTTGCAAATACATCCCCGCTCGGACGAACAAGCATCTGCAAAGAAAGACCTTCATTATCTTTTGCAATCTTAGTAAAAGAAGAGAGGATGAGCGCCATCGGATCTGCTTCCATACTTTCGTACGTACGTAGCGGAAGCGCTGGATGAGTACTGTGTGTCGCGTACGAAGCGGTTGTAATCGCGTGACTGTGGAAAATATTATAATCTTCTTTACACTCCTTCACTTGCGCTGTAGGGAAAATACCGAGCACCACCTTTTCAAAAAGTGGAGCGTAATCAATATGCACGGCGCAATAAAAGACTGCAGTAGTCTGACCATTTGCCACCCCTACTTCTAGAGAGTAATAATTCTTTTCCTTATTAAGCACATCACTTGCAAGCGCTTGCATTGATGCATACCACTGCTCCATAAGCCCCATCATTTCTTTGAGTGGTTTCTGTTGACCTTCTGGACCCTCAGGAAGGACTACTTCGAAAAGTTTCATATGTAGTGCTTTCCATTCCTCTTTAGAAACATTATTCTTTGCCTCATGTCCAGAAATGAGATACTGCACAATAAATCGCTCAAGATCATCCTCAATTTCTGGATCATTAAGTTCTTCTGCCATAGCAATTGCATTACGAATACCCTTCTCTGCCATTACTTGAGAAAGCATAGTAATCTGATCATCTGTTTCTCGTGGAGTAAGCCACTCAAGTAATCGATGTTTTTCTCCACCAGAAAGCTGTGCTTGTGGCGCAACCACACGCTCAACAGGAAGCGCGCGATATTCCTGCATCACTTCATGAGCACGATCCTTTTCTGTAAATCTATTCTCAAACCCCTTCGCACGACTCATCTTATCTTGTATCTGTTGACGCAAATAGGCTATTTCTTCTTCTGGTGTAGTAAATTGAGGTTGCATATAGTCTTAGTATACAGGCAAAACACTCTATTGTTCACGGGTAATACACAGAAGAAAGAATACAGACAATAGAGCACAGACGGACAGATAGCAGATACACACAGAATACAGGGCGGCCACTTCGCGGCCGCCCTTTGTCTATCATCTGTTATCTGTCCGTCTGTGCTCTATTGTCTGAAAGCAAAGCGATCTGTCTTCTGCTACCCACCCTTTATGCACGTATTGCTTTTTCTTCTTCTGGAACAGACGGTGATGGCTCTGTTTGCTGCATATCGAGAGCGTCCGCAACAGGCATTGGTTGTGGAGTAGGTTTCCATGACGCAACAGGTGGTGTAACCACTTCAGCAGGAACTTGATCCACTTGAGGGGTTACCGGTTGTGCTACTTCTTCTTTTGCAAGAGCAATTGGTGCACTTTCTACCTGAACTTCAGTTGTTACAGGTGTAGCAATCGCACTTTCTTCATGAGAAATCTGCGGGATCGGTTCACTGTGACTTACTTCTACCTGAGGATTCACTGTTTGAGAAGGGGTAGGAGGTACTTCTTTCTGAGGAACGCTTGGAGGCACCTCTTTCTTTTCCTCTTCTTTTGGTGCTACAGGAGCGGGAGTTTCTGGTTGTGGAGCTTGGAAGGATGAAGGAGAAGTTGGTGGAGTAGAAGGAGTATCTGCCGGTGGTACAAAAGTAGGAGAAGCAGGTTGTGTGCTTGGTGTTGTTGGTGAAGCTGGTGTTGCCGGTGTTGTTGCAGGAGAAGAAGTTACCAGTGATGCTTGTACAGGAGCAGCTGATGATACAACGCCAACTGCTTGAGCAGTTGTGTCTCGCTTTGCAATAAGACCAATAAGAATAAGCAGCGCAACAGCAAGCGGTCCAACAATAAAATAAGAAGGTACTTGTGTGGTAAAAAGTGATACGATATCCATAAGAAAGATAGCTAGTTGTAATGCTTGTAGTGTAGCGTAGAAAATAAATATAGAGAAGCACTTTTGGTGTATAATAAAAACATATTCATGTCATTAGAAACAAAACCAAACGAGGAACAAAAACGTAATCCAGACAACCGGCACGAACCAACCAAAGAAGAGCTTGAATCTTTTGCAAAACGTTTTGATATCCCAAAAAAACCTGATGGCGAGGGGAAATCTGTAAAAGCATTAAAAATTAACAATATTCTGACACATATTGCTTCTCATGCAAAACATCCAACAATACAACAATCAGGGGAAAACACGTCAGAACCTACAACCCTACCACAACCTTTCACAAAAGATACCGTTGTCACTAACACAGTTGACTTCATTCCTGTGATAGGAAGTGCAAAAATGATACTTGAATCCCTTCGTGGCAAACAATACGGAACTGACAAAGAACTCTCTGGCAAACTTCGCTTCATTCACGGTCTCTCAGGTGCACTCTTCCTTGCTGCCGACCTTACTGGTATCGGAGCCATCGCATCAGAACTCGGTAAGGCAGGCATCAAGCTTAGTCTCAGGTCACTAGAGAAAAAAGCTCTTCAGAATGTTGTAACAAATGAAACGATTCAACAAAAAGCGGAACGTCTTGCGGTAGAAGGTGAAAAAAGAAGAAACTTACAAGAAGGTGTAGCAAATCAGTAGACCTATAGATAACAGAATACAGGGCTGCCGCGAAGCGGCCGCCCTCTTCCTCAACTAATTACCATCTATTCTGCTTTGAATCTCTTCTTTTTCTCGTTCTTCATATGATCTATAAGGCGGATCACTGGTATCAAAAACACTATCATGTATCTGATCAGCAGTCCGAAAACTCACAAATGGAAAAGCTTTCTTTAAAAGATCTAGTATTCCTTCATATTCTCCATTAACAAGAACTGTTCGCAGTCCGGACAAATACTGCTTACCTTCAGGATTTCTATTTACAAGCTTTTCTCCCTTGTTGGACAAAAGTATAAAGGGTGCATCATCAAAAATTGCTACCCCTCCCTTAACAGGAGCACTCCATCCATCTAATTGCCCTGTGACAAGAATATTAACCAAAGCCTTCACCGCAAAAACCGAATCGTACTCTCCTCCCTTGATGTTACTACCAACACCATGAGCCCATACCTGAGTACCAACAGAATCAGAAAGACGCTCCAATGCAATCGCAGCTTTAGTGTTCGGGTGAGATATACCCCTCATCAGTCCTAATGTTGCCTTTTTATGGGATTCAGTCTTTGCACGATTTGCAGCAGCTAAAAGTTCTGGCAACCTTATGATCTCTTCTAAAGTATACTGTCTTAGCTTTTCCTTTAAAGACGCAATCCTTTCCTCTGACCACTCTTCTGGCTTAGGACTTCCGCGCCCAGGTTCTTTATGATGTCTATCACTCATGAAAATAAGTATGACACAAAAAAACAGTAAACAAAACTATTCCGTGAGTATCTCCGGGCCCTCTTCTGTGATTACAATCGTATGTTCAAAATGTGCAGAACGCTTATGATCCTTGGTAATAAAGGTGTACCCATCATCTGCCAAATATACCTCATCAGTTCCATGGTTTACCATCGGCTCAAGAGCAAGCACAAGTCCAGGCACAAGCTTAGGACCTTTCACTCCATCATCAAAATTAGGTACATATGGCTCTTCATGCACCTTATAACCCACCCCGTGACCAGAGAGAATCTTCACCACACCAAACTTCTTCGGTATCGCCTTTTCAATTGCTTTAGAAATATCATTCACATACTTGCCACACTTCGCAGCATCAATTCCCGCCATAAGCGCACGCTTTGTAACACTAAGCAACTCTTCGTCTTCCTTACTAATAGTTCCAACTGGTACTGTGATCGCTGAATCTGAAATCATTCCCTTATGCTTTACACCACCATCAAGAGAAACAATATCTCCTTCCTTAAGCACTCTATCCCGACCGATGCCATGTACCACTTCATCATTCACTGATATACAAATACTTCCTGGATATGGATATCTCGCACCGAAAGGTTGATAGTTAAGAAAGGCGGGCTCATCCCCCATTTCTTTAATCATCTTGTACGCAACATCATTAAGATAGCCTGTAGTGACACCTGGTTTTACTTCGCTTGCAACCGTATCGAGCACACGACGAAGACGCTTGCCACTTTCGCGAAGAAGCTCTATATCATGAGGAGTTTTTAGTTTGATGTTATATTTCATAAAAAGAAAAGAGGTGCAAATGACCTATCTACACAAGGACAGTATCAATCACACCAACCTTATTCTCAATACTACAAGATTATTCTGGAAATGCAAGCTTTGTACGCAACTCCTCGAAAACTTCTTCAATTGTTTGGTTGCCATTTATATGAACAACTTTGTAACGGGGATCGTTTCGATATACCTCAAGTGCACCGAGCACTTCTGTGTCGAACCACTCCATTCGTCTGGCAATTTGTTCATCTTTATCATCTTCTCTTCCTCGGTGAATAAGATGATTACGTGATTCTGACTCTGATACATCAAGATAAATTACAACAGGCTTAGTAAATCCAAAAAACTCAATCGCGCTATGAAGAATTGATGCTTCAAAGGGCTTACGAGGTGCACCGTCTAAGATAACTGACTCCTCTCCTTGTAGTGTGTTGATAAAAATATTCGACCAGTTCCATACCGCGAGGAACTCTGGCTGCAACCCTCCTGTTCCATTAATCTGACGCGCAAGGGAAGACGCATAGGTATCTTGTGTAATAAATTCACGGAACCCTCCCCCTGTTGTTATGTGGACCACATGACGTCCGTAGCGCTCCTCTAAGAATTGCTTAAGAAGTGCGGCTTGAGTCCCTTTCCCACTTCCAGATCTTCCTACAAAAATAAAAAATTGCTTGTCCATATACTCTTAAGTGTAGCATATGTCTTACGAAGAATCACACAAAACTTCCTCAATAAACTATCGAATTTAAACCTTAACACGCTACAAACAATCTACTTCAACAAAAAACAAATAGAGATGAACACAGAGTTCATCTCTCTACCTAAACACTCTACAGTGACACTTTTGAGATTTGTACAAACATAATCTTCGCAAATACTCTCGACCAAGAACGAACCGCAGGATCTTCAGCGACTAACATCGCAAAAAAGAATGCTTGGATATGTTTAAAGTTTTGGGAAGAAGTTCCCTCTCTTGCAAACACCAAGAAAACAATATATACCAGAATCTTTAGGAACCTTACAGAAACAGGAACAATGTCTACCGTGAAAATAAAGAGCGCCCCACTCCCAAAAAACAAAAGGATAAAGACAAGGGGAGCTGCTAACGCCTCGAAAGAATTTACACCTTTCAGGTGCACAAAGAGATAGAGCCAAGTTCCAACTAAAGAAGCCGCCAAAGAAAAAAGAAGACCACAAACCGCAAAAAAAAGAGGTCCGGCAACAGGATGCCAATTTTTCCCTTCTATCGAAGCTAACTGTTCAAAGAGTTTTTCTTCCTGTGCATCACCTAACATGTAAGCAATACACAGCTGTAAACCAGGCGCATCTTGATCAGTAAAACCAAAAACCGGATAAGGAAAATCAGGGTTTTTCATTACCATACCTCCAAAGAGACAACTGGTACAACACTATCACAATTAATTCTTTCTGTAAACAAACATGCTTGAACAAAAACATCACTCAAAAGTTGCATCACTAAGCTTGTTTAGATTTTGTCTGCAAGCTCTATACAACCTACATTACTTTCTAAAACTTTAAAAAGTAAGAACTTGCTTTAGTATTGGTCTGCGTGGTCTGCCTTAGTCTGCGTGGTCTGCGTGCCGAAGGCAGTTAATACTCGCGCATTGAAAGCTGCGCATCCACCTTCTTAATCACATCGAGTACCACCGAAACCGCAATAAGAAGAGAGGTTCCTCCAACTTGTATTGCAGAAAGTCCCGTTACCGCCTGAACAATAACTGGAAGCACCGCAACAAGACCAAGAAATACCGCACCAAAAAGTGTCACACGAGCAAGAATATATCCAATGTGTTCTGCGGTTGCAGCACCTGGTCGATATCCTGGAATAAAAGCACCATTCTTCTGAAGATTTTCTGCGGTCTTTTCTGGGTCAAAGGTAACCGCGGTATAGAAGTACGTGAAGGCGACAACAAGTACGAAGTAAACACCGCCATAAATCCACTGATTAGCAATAAGCTGACTCACCGAACGAGCGATAGATTGTAAAGTACCATTTGCAGAAGTAGCGAATAGTTGTGCAAGAAGTTGAGGGAAAATAAGAATGGAAATCGCAAAAATAATAGGTACCACTCCTGCCTGGTTAAGACGAAGAGGAAGGTAGGTAGAAGCACCGAGACCATTCTGGCCACCGAGAGTATTTTGTCGTGCGTAAGTCACAGGAATAGGGCGTTCTGCCTCAGTTACAAAGACAACACCTGCAATCACTACAAGCACAAGGACAAGGATACCCACCAACGTTGGTATATTTGAGGCATCAAAAGTGACAAAATATTGTGCAAGGCTTTGAGGGATCGCAGCAACAATACCTGCAAAAATGATAAGTGATACTCCGTTACCAATACCACGCTCGTTGATCTGTTCCCCTAGCCACATCATAAGAAGTGTTCCTGCAGTAATAATAAGAATATTATTAGCCATAGTAAGAAGATCCATCTGAGGAATTACATTCTGTCGAACAAGAAGAGTAAGCAGTGCGAAACCTTGCACTACAGCAAGAGGAAGAGAGAGAAGTCTTCCGTATTGCACAAAACGTCGACGACCAGCATCACCTTCTTCTTGATACATCTCCTTAAGGCGAGGAGAAAGTACTGTAGTGAGCTGCATGATAATAGAAGCGGTGATATAAGGGCCAACACCAAGCATTACAATAGAAAAACTTGCAATTCCTCCACCAGAAAGAATGTTAAGAAGTCCGAGGAAATTATTTTGCTCAAGAAGTCCACTGAGAGCTTTTGCATCAATCTCTGGAATTGGAACCACAGCAAGAAGACGAGTAATAACAAGAACAAATACCACAAACAGAACGCGGTTACGTAATCCGCGATCAGAAAAAATAGCCTTAATTGTTTTCATAATTCCACTATTCTATCACAAAAAAGAGTAATATGCTATTGACGTATCTAACAAAAGTACTCATAATCTAATCTCTAATCCTCTTCTTTAATAACTATTACAGGAGTAACAAGGGTACTAACGAGCATCATTTGCCTCTATTGATTACAAACTGATTAGTTGTTATACCCACCCAAAAAAATCTACTTTTTATGCTATAGTAACGAATACATGAAGAAGTTGTTCCATTACCTAGTGTACTGTTTTGCAATTATAGGATTTGTTCTTACCTCTGGATACTTTGCAGTTAAACTTGGTATCACAAACGAAAAAGGTGTTATTGATACACAAAGAGACACTTTTATCACCAAAGGAACTTCATCAACAACACATACCACTACCACACCTACCGTAGTTCCAGCATTTACCACAACAGAAGAATGGAAAATACTGAAAGACGCAGTGCATAATGACAGAGAGGCTATTTATAAAGCGTCCGCAATGATGCATATACAACCAAGAATGATTGTCGCTATCTTGATCGTAGAGCAGTTACGACTATACCACGATAACCGTGAAGTATTCAAAACATTTTTTGCGCCACTCAAAGTCCTCGGTGTGCAAAGTCAGTTTTCATGGGGAGTTATGGGTGTAAAACAAGAAACCGCAATCGAAACCGAAGAACACCTTAAGGCAACCTCTTCCCCTTTTTATCTTGGCACAGACTATGAACATGTACTTGATTTTAGTACCGACGATCACGACAAAGAACGCTTCGATCGTATTGTGAACGAACACGATCGTTACTATTCCTACCTGTATGCGGCAGTAATTATCAAACAACTTATGACACAGTGGCATACTGCAGGCTTCGATATCACAAAGCGGCCAGAAGTTATCAGTACGCTCTTTAATATTGGTTTTAGACATTCACAACCACATGCAAATCCAAAATCTGGGGGCGCCCCTATCCCCTTAGGTACCACAACGTATAGCTTCGGCTCACTTGCTAAAGAATTTTATTATTCTAATGAATTGTTAGAGAGCTTCCCTAGGTAATAAACAATGGTAAAAACAAAAGCATCCACTTAGGATGCTTTTGCAAAAAAGTAGTTATCCCCGACTATGGCTGACAAGTGTCCGCCTCGATTGCTTTTCTTGTGAGATCATAGACCATGCCCGTCTCCTTAAGACCTGCACTTCGTTGATACGCCTTCACTGCGTCCACTGTCTTATCACCATAAAATCCAGACACCGCTTCTTTCAAAAAACCTTTTTGAATCAAGAACTGCTGTAATTCTTTTGTAAGTGTAGATTCATTGCCACGGTGGAAGTTATCTCCTAAAGAAACACATCGAGAAGTTGCCGCGGAAGCACTTTTTACCCCCAAGAAAGCTTTGGCGATCTGTGCACCACCTCCTACAACAGTAGCACTTGCACGAGAGATCAAAGAAGCTGTAGTTTTGTACAAAGAAACAACTGGACTTGAACTTGCAACAAGTGATGCTGGAGATACTGATACCTCTACCCCCACTTTAGAACCATAGCGGTTAAAGGAAGTAACACGATAGGTAAAAACAGAATTCTGATTCGCAACACCTGAGAAAATTTTGTTCTGTGCATCCATGTCGAAGTATGAAGTGCCATTCGCTGGTGTAGAAGTAAGATACTCATACATTCCCCCGTCGATTTTTCGCTCAACCATAAAGCCATCTTCGTTAAAAGAAGCGTCTGTCCAGGTAATTTGTGGAGCAAAGAACTCTGGTGTCGATGAAGAAAGGTTAATCGCGATAGCAAGTGGTGCAGATGACACAGCAAGAGAAGAAGGAGAAACCTTTGCATACACAGTGCTCTTTACTAACCCATAACGATTAAACACAGCGATACGATACGTAAAGACTGAATTCATAGTCGCACCACTCAGAAGTTTATTTTCTGCGGTGATGTCGTGGTAAGAAGTCGCGTTCGGTGATGTCGTGGTGAGATATTCGAATGCTCCTGCGTCGATTTTGCGTTCAAGCAGGAAGCCATCTTCGTTGTTGGAACGATCTCCCCAGCTAAGCACTGGAAGGAAATTTGTTGGCGTTGACGAAGAAGCACTTACTGTAAAAGAACTAGGAAGTACAAGCTGACCAAGCGTAGAGGGACTTACTGATGCCTCCCCTCCCACCTTAGAACCATAGCGATTAAAAGAAGTAACACGATACATAAAGATCGAACTCATGGTAGCACCACTCAGAAGTTTATTTTCTGCGGTAATATCTTGGTACGAAGTTGCGTTCGGTGATGTGGTGGTGATGTATTCATACATACCACCATCGATTTTACGTTCGATTATGAAGCCATCTTCGTTAGAAGAAGCATCACTCCAGGTAACTGTTGGAAGGAAGTTGGTTGGGGTAGAGGCGGTGAGGTTCGCAGCTACTGCAAGTGGAGCAGAAGATACTACAAGTGTAGCAGGAGATGTAGACACATACACTGTACTTGCAAGAGATCCATAACGATTAAACACAGCGATACGATACGTAAAGACTGAATTCATAGTCGCACCGCTCAGAAGTTTATTTTCTGCGGTAATATCGTGGTAAGAAGTCGTGTTCGGTGATGTGGTAGTGAGGTATTCATACATACCACCATCGATTTTACGTTCGATTATGAAGCCGTCTTCGTTGTTTGTAGTATCTGTCCAAGAAAGTACTGGCAAAAAGTTAGTCGGGGTAGAGGAAGAGGCACTTACCATAAAGTTCGTGGGAAGTGTCTTCACAGCAAGCGATGAAGGAGAAGAAGATGCCTCCCCTCCCACCTTAGAACCATAGCGATTAAAAGAAGTAACACGATACATAAAGATCGAACTCATGGTAGCACCACTCAGAAGTTTATTTTCTGCGGTAATATCTTGGTACGAAGTTGCGTTCGGTGATGTGGTGGTGATGTATTCATACATACCACCATCGATTTTACGTTCGATTATGAAGCCATCTTCGTTAGAAGAAGCGTCACTCCAGGTAATAGTTGGAACAAAACTCGTTGGGGTAGAGGCGGTGAGGTTCGCAGCTACCGCAAGTGGGGAAGAGGTTACGGTAAGAGAAGAAGGCTTCACATTTTTTACCAAAGTAGTGCTCGTGTTTGACCCTGACTGATTAAAAACACTAAGACGATAATAAAATGTAGTGTTCATACCATTTGCGCTCATAAGCAAAGCATTCTCTGCGCTTGTGTCAGCAAATGATTGTGCGTTAGCAGGCAATGTTGCTATCGCAACATACCCAGAACCAGTATTCCTCTCAACAATAAATCCATCTTCATTATTAGAAGCATCTTTCCAAGAAAGTGTTGGAAGAAAATTCGTTGGAGTAGAAGCAGTAAGAGATACCGCAAAGTTAGTCGGAAGCGCTGGGAGCTTAGAAACAGCAAGTCTTGGCGCAGCATAGGCAACCATAAGACTAGTAGAAAGCACTACTATCGAAAAAAGTTTCTTCATGAAAAGACAATTACAAAAATACTATTTAATAATTCTCTACAAGTATACTCCTTGCATCAAATAATAGGAACGCACAACAAAAAACACCCTCAAAGGGTGTTTTTGTTGTATTTCATTCGAAAAAAAATGATTACTTCTTCTTAGATGACTTACTTTGAGCACCTTTCTTGCCTCCCTTTCGAGAACTCTTTCGTTCTTTGAGTTTTGCAAGCATTTCATCTGTCTGAGGCTTAGCTTTCTTGGTGATAGTGATAGTACCCCCTGCTTTTTCGATTTTTTCACGAGCAGTAGCAGACACTTCACAAGAAGAGACTGTAACTGCAACAGTGATTTCACCTGTACCGAGAAGTTTTACTTTAGGTGTTTTACCGAGCACTTCTTTGATAAGTCCTTTTGCAAGAAGTGTTTCTGGGTTTACCTGATCACCTTTTGCGAACACATTAAGAGTAGCTACGTTAACTACCGCTTCTGGCCCACGATAAAATACTGACTCTGAACGATTCTTACCATGACCTCGCAACTTAGGAAGTTTTTTGATAATATCACGCATTGCTGGGCGAACACGATGTCCTGCACGTGCAGTTTGTCCTTTGCCACCCTTCCCTGCGGTCTTACCACGCTTACCTCCACGAGCTACAAGCTTTGATTTTTTGAGTGCGTGTACACGCTTAATTTCATGAATTTGCATAGCGATATTACTTAGTTACTTCTTCTTTTTGTTCGACCTTGGTTGCTTCTACTGGTGCTTCACCATAAGCATATGCCACTTGTTGTAGCGCCTTCATGGTTGCACGAGCGTTGTTAAGCTTGTTCTTAGTACCTGAATAGAACTTTGCGGTTACATTGTTCACCCCAGCAAGAGCCAAAATAGTACGTGCTGAAGATCCTGCAATAAGACCACGACCCTTGTTAGGCATAATCATTACTTGTGCTGACTTATACTTAGCTTCAACATCATGACTAAGTGACTTTACTTTAGAAAGCTTGATTGTCATCATGTTACGCTTTGCGGCCTTGAGCGCCTTTTCGATTGCTACTTGAGTATCAAGTGCCTTACCAGTACCAAGACCGATACGACCATTGCGATCCCCTGCAACAAGTGCTACCGAGAGCGCAAAACGTCGTCCTCCTGATACCACACGAGTCACGCGACGAATACTGATAGTCTTACTATCGAATTCTGGCTTCTCACGTGGAGCACGTGGTGGGCGACCACCGCGAGCACCTTGCTTGCCACCCTTCCCACCACGAGGACGTCCCCCTGTTACCTTTTCTTCAGCAACAGCAACGTTACCTGTTGCGACGGTAGGAGTAACTTCTTCTGTTTTTTGTTTGATTTCTGACATACTAGTTAGAAGATTAGACCTTCCTTACGTGCACCTTCTGCAAGTGCAGCTACTCGACCTCGGTACGAGAACCCGCCACGGTCAAAGACCACTGTGGTAATATTCTTTTTCTTTGCTTCGTTTGCAAGCTTCTTCCCCACCTCTTCTGCACGAACAACTTTTGTCATCTTACCAGTAACAGCAAGATCTGATGCAGATACGAGTGTTACCCCTTTTACATCATCAATAAGTTGTGCATACATGTAGCGGTTAGAACGAAATACCGCAAGACGAGGACGCTCCGCAGTTCCGGAGACTCGAGATCTAATCTTCTTATGAAGACGCTCTCGCTTTTCTGTTTTTTGATTTGTTTTCATACGTCTTGTCTAGTTAGGCTGATTTCTTACCTTGCTTACGACGAATAACTTCGTCACTATAGCGAATGCCCTTACCCTTGTATGGTTCAGGCTTCTTAAGTGAACGAATTTGGTTAGCAAAGAGTCCGACCGCCTCCTTATCAATACCGGTAATAGTAAGTGTACCCTTTTCCGCAACGACGGTAAGTCCTTTTGGAATAGTCTTTACTACTGGATGTGAAAAACCAAGTGAAAGATTCACATCCTGTCCCTTTACATCCCACTTAAAACCAACTCCTTCAACGAGAAGCTTCTTTGAATATGGTGTAACCACACCAGCGATCATATTCTTGATATGTGCAACATAGGTACCCCAAAGAGAACGAGAGAACTTATCATTACGACGAGGTTCTGCAGTGATAATAGTATCTTCTTTTTTGAAAATAACTTCATCACGAAGCTCTCGAACGAGTTCTCCTTGTGGTCCTTTTACACGTACCGCATGGGCATCGAAGTGCACTTCGACACCTGCTGGAATTTGTATTTGTTGTTTTCCGATTCTGCTCATACGTTTTTACCAGATTGTGAATAATAGTTCACCTCCTACTTGTTCCTTACGAGCCTCCTTATCAGAAAGGATTCCCTTAGGAGTAGAAAGTACCGCCATGCCAGCTCCATACTTAACGGAAGCAATATCCTTCACGCCAGTATAGACACGCTTAGACTGCTTAGAGACACGAGTAACACCTTGAACTCTTGGGGAGTTCTTAGTGTATGCAAGTACCACTTCTACAGTAGGCTTGTTTGAGGAAGAGACCGCGTAGGTCTTGATATATCCCTCTTTTTTAAGAAGCTCAAGGATCGCCACCTTCATCTTAGAAGAAGGAAGAGTAACGGTTGCCTTCTTTACGAGGCCACCATTTTTGATCGAGATGAGCATGTTTGCAATTTGATCCATAGAAGAAAAGAATTACCAAGAAGCTTTTGTGATTCCTGGGATCATGCCTTCGTTCGCAAGCTCGCGGAAGCATGTTCGGCATAGACCGAAGTCTCGCATGAACCCGTGCTTTCGACCACACTTGAAGCATCGGTTAACTGTTCGTGACGAGAATTTTGGCTTTTTGTTGCTACGTGCAACTGTTGATGTTTTTGCCATTGTGTATTGTCTTTACAATAAATGTGACGCTTGGTCACACACTTAATAATGACACTGGTTATATCCCAATGTGTGCATTTCTGAATATCTCGTATCAATTCGCAAATTATACAACTCTCGTCGTAAAACTTGCGGAAAAACACGGATTGCAGAAAGCTTTTACATACTACCATAACAGGATGCAAATAGCAATAAGTAAATAGACCTCTTTCAAAAGTCTAAAGCTCATAATTATACAATCCCGCTATCAAAT
>CAYUDN010000021.1:0-13656 GCA_964443675.1 uncultured Candidatus Saccharibacteria bacterium
GGTATTAGGTATTAGGTATTAGGTATTAGGTATTAGGTATTAGGTGATAGCGGTTTCGATAAAGTGAATAAAAAGTTTGTGTATAAATTTTTGTTAAACAATGATAGTATTAGAACCTGAAACCTGGAACCTTACATCTGACTGTCTGTCACCGGTATTTTCTTATCACTGCTTTTAAAACTGCTTCTATCTTGAAAGTATCAAGATTGGGGTATATCTTCTTAAACTTCTTATTGGCGGGGATAAGCACCGGTCTTCCTTTCTCTTGATCTAAGTACTTAAGAGTATATTCATGATCAACGAGTGCAAGGACAATGTCGCCGCGCCGAGGAGTTCTTCCTCTCTCTACGAGCACGAGGTCACCTTCTAATATTCCCGCTTCGATCATCGACTCACCTTGCACCTCTAACATATACGTACTACCTTTGCGTTCTACTAGGAAGTCATCGAGTGAGAGAATCTCTTTCTCTACATCTTCGTCTGCTTGTGTCGGAAAGCCTGCTTGCACTGTCCCAAGTCGCATCACCGACCCTGTCTCACTGAGCATTAACTTAGTTCCTTCTTTGACCAAAAACCCTCCTTCGAGTAATTTGTTTACGCGGTAGGCAACAGTATTCTTGGAAGCTACACCAAAGAGATCCTTCATCTCTTCGTACGTTGGCATACGCTTGTTTTCGGTGTAAAAAGTAAGTAATTTGTCTTCGTCTTTCATACTTCTTATCGTACTAGAACAAACGTTCTACTTCAATAGAACAAAAAGAAATTCTTGTGGATAACTTAAAAAGAGTACAGAAAATAGTCTCACTTTACTAACAAAAGACAGGATATGAAATACAAGGGCCGCGCTTCGCGCGGCCCTTTGGTAACACACTTTCAGCATCTAGACCACTACTGTCCAAGTGCAGCTTGCAACTCTTTTTGATACTTTTTCATAACATCAAGTGCAGCATACATTTCTGGTTTGCCTGCTTTTTTGAGTTCATCAATTTCTTTTGCAATCTTAGTGAAAAGCTCTGGGTTCTTTTCTACCGCCTTCTCAAGCATCTCAGCTTGCTCTTTTGGAAGATTCTTGGCACCATGTTTTACTGCTTGTTTGAGGAGGAATTTTTTTATCATTTTTAAGGTTATAGGTAACAGGTGTTAGGTATTAGCTAACCAATACTGGACATATGTTACTAGTTGTTTAGTTTTTTTATAATAACGTTGAGGATTTTCATAATTTCAGTAATCTGTTCGGTAATTGTAGTACACTCTTTAGTATTTATCAAACCGACTTTTTCGGAAAGAAACATTTGGCTTTCAAGTTCTGCACAGGAACTTATGGCTATACGAAGAAAATGAGCATATTCTTTTCTGGTTCCGCGAAGTCGTCCTTCTGCTATATTCGAAGAAATAGAAGCAGATGACCTTCTCATCTGAGAAACCATCCCAAATAGTTCATCTTTAGGGAAAGTTTTTGTCACAGTATACACACTCACAGAAACATCTATAGCTTTTTGCCAAACAATTAACTCTTTATAGGAAGACATGTTGTGCCTGAAACCTAATACCTACTACCTATCACCTAACCCCTACTTCAACGCTGCTTGTATTGCTTTATCAAAAGAAGCAAGGTCATTCACATTTTCAAGCTTCTTTCCATTCAAGAAAAAGGTCGGTGTCCCTTGTACCTTAAGACGGATACCTTCTTTGTATTCTGCTAAAATCTTTTCTTCAATCTTTGGATCATCGATATCCTTCATGAACTTTGCAACATCAAGGCCTAATGTTTTTGCATACAACATAAATGTTTCTTTAGCATTAGGAAGTCCTGACCACTCTTGTTGTTTCTCATAAAGCACATCATGCATTTCCCAGAACTTACCCTGCACACCAGCTGCCTCAGAAGCCTTCGCTGCAACAAGTGCATTACGATGAATTTGTGTAAGAGGGAACTGTTTGAAAACAACCTTGAGAGAATCTTTATGGTCATTCATTACTTGTCGAACAATTGGTTCATACGCACCACAGGCAGGACATTGGAAGTCCCCAAACTCAACCAAAGTAAGCTTGCCATCAACTGCTCCACGAACATGATCGCTTGCGCTCACGGTAATTGTTTGTGTAGATTCTTCTGCAGAAGATGAAGAGTCTGAGTAAAAGTAATATCCAAACAAAAGCACGATAATAATACCAACAGAAGCCACAAACTGTCCTTCTGTTGTTTTTAAAAATTGTGATACGTTTTTCATAGTGTACTTAGTATACTACAAGACAAAAGAAAGAGAGTAAAGCGACCCTCTAAAAGAAAACAACTTAGCAAAAGTGTCTACTGCTTGAGATACAAAGTATCCCTTGCTCCCTATTCTAAAAAACAAAAACCACTCCGTGTTGGAATGGTTTCAAGAACACAAACTCCGTATCTCTTTCATACGCTTTTCAGCAAGCAAGAGAGCGGCGCGATTACCAGTAAGAGCTTTCTTGACTCTTTCCTTGAGTTCATCAACTTCTTCTGAAGAAAGAGGTGTGATTCTTTCACTGGAAAGTAAACTTGCAGGGCAATCAAAGAGACTTTCATTTCTTGGATACTCTACCTTACTACTCTCTTTTCTTCTCGAAACCATACGCCTTTCTGCCATAAGGTTATGAGCGTACAAAGGATCATCTGTAATACATCGAAAGATACTCAGCAAGTCTTGTTCTCCTAAAACAGAAGAGTTGTATACCTTCTCCTGCTCAAGATACATCTTTTGTAAGTGAGTATGTATGAAGACCTTATCGTATCTTCCAATTGAATACAAACAACACCACAAAAAAATAACAAAACTAGCTGAGAAAAAAAGTGCCTTCCCGAAAGGAAAAAAGTATAGACATGCACCAGTTGCTACCACTGACAGCATCACACTGCCGCGTAGCTGCTTAACAAAAAAACTTTTCCCAGACTGATGTCTTAATTTTTGCAAAATCTTTTCCATCAAAACCTCCTTTCTGGTTTAGTAAACAATATCACTTGACCTATTAAGAGTCAAACAACTCTCAAGTACAAAAATAAAGTCGCCAGCGAGGTGACGACCTTGCTGGCGACTAGATGCTACGGATGACTAAGAACAAAGTTCTTTTGGATTATACCCTTGCGTACGCAACACTACATATACAGGGTAAAGCTTGTGAGTAAGTGACTGGAATTTAGCACGCCTTTCTTCCGATCCAGGAGCTTCGAGATATTCTCTTATTGCTTGACCCACCTCTTCACAAGTAAGTCCCGCAATACTCACAGCTTGATCAATTGCCGCAAAAAAGTCTTCGCGACTTGTCTCAAGATGTAATTCACTTCTTTCGACAAGTTCACGCTTAACAGCTTCAACAACATCAGAAGTAAAGTAAGACCGAGACTCATTAGAAGGAAGATACTTTACAATAATCTCTCGAAAGGAAATACTTCCTGAAGTCTCGAGATGTTCTCGTAAAGTGAATCTTGTAAAAAAGTAACCGAGATTTTCAGGTTTCTCTTTTTCGGTGTCGAAAGGGATGTACGCACCCACAAAGTTCTCCTTTTCTTGGCCTCAAAAAGAGGCTTATGGTTGATCCTATAACACACTACCACAAAAGGTGTACTGCAACAATACTACCCCTTCTTCGCAGAGATGCACATAAAGAGTGGGATTTCTTTGCGAGATTTATTTTCAGCAAGTTGTCGTGGCCCTTCTTCACTTTCTTTATGACTCACCCATTCTTCAAGAGAGGTAACAGCAAGGGAATGCTTCGCGAGAGCTTTGACATACACCTGAAGTGGACGATGGAAGGACACAGTAAACTGCTTATTCTTAGTCTCTCCAGGATTCATATCAATCTTCACCGAGGACTCTCGCATGTATTCATCAACACGGCGATACTGCACCTTCTCCTGTGCATCATATCCCCATCTTGTATGGCGAGGATTTCTAAAACTTGGATGATTAAGCACAAAAGTAAAGGTGCCACCAGACACAAGCACACGAGCTACTTCTTCTATTACCTTCTCAAGCTTCTCCATATTCTGAAGTGCAAGTACACACACCACACGATCAAAAGACTCGTTCTTCATCATATACAAATCATCCGCACTTCCATGATAATAGGTCACCATACTTCCTGTACGAGACTTGAGTTCTTTGTTTTTCTTTTCTGCAAGTGTGACAAGCTCCTTACCAAGATCTATCCCTGTCACATGTGCCCCTTTTTCATGAAGCATGGTTGCGAATTGTCCCTGTCCACAACCAAGATCAAGAATACGCACACCATGCACATTACCAAGAAGTCTGATAAGATGCGGATGCACCACCTTGTCGTGATACGTGTCACCACTTCGCTCAAGGTGGCTGTCGTACCACGAAGCAACAGAACCCCATGAAGTGTTACCGACTTCTTGTTTAGAAGAAGTAGCTTTCTTTATAGGTTTTGTAGATATAGTTTTTTTGGAAAAAGTAGCACGAGCTTCTTTTTTGAAACTCTTTTTCTTTGGAGGCATCATAAAGTTCATACTACCATGAAGTGTGATGGTAACAAACTGATTTACTTATACAGATCTACAAATTTGTTTGAGTTTTACTTAACAGTAAATCTTTACAAAACATTGACAAATCATAAATATAATGATATATAATAATCCTGTTGTACATTTCTAACATAGAAAGGAACTAAACCATGCAAGTTGTTTACGCAACAGAAACTGCTCCGAAGGTAATTACCAAGAGCATTTTTCTCGCTGGCCCAAGCCCACGAGAAAACGATCACATGAATTGGCGAATTGACGCACTCAGGATTTTGGAAGAAATGAACTTCGACGGTGTCGTCTTTGTACCACTCCCGAGAACAGGAGAATGGAAACACAGCTATGACGACCAGGTCGAATGGGAAACCACTCATCTGAACATTGCTGATGTTGTACTCTTCTGGGTTCCTCGTGACCTTGTAAACCTGCCAGCATTCACCACGAACGTTGAGTGGGGTGTGTGGTTTGATTCTGGAAAAGCGATACTCGGATATCCGACAGATGCTCCAAAGATGAAGTATCTTGTCCACCAGGCAAGAGAGCAACATGTACCGATTTATTATACCCTCTCTGATTCGATTGAAGGGGCAATGAAATGCCTAGGAGAAGGTTCAGAAAGAATTGACGGTGAAAGATATGTACCTCTTCATATTTGGAACTTACCTCACTTTAAGGGGTGGTACGAAAAACAAAAATATTCTGGTAATCGCATCGAAGGTGCACGACTTCTTTGGTCGTTTCGTGTTGGAGCAAAAAAGAACTTTGTGTTTGCTTACGCTTTGCACGTTAACATGTATATCGCCAAAGAAAAGCGTAACAAGGTAAACGAGTTTGTTCTTTCTCGCCCAGATATTGCGACGATCGTTGCTTACCGACCAACCAAAACTTTTCAGGACACCGAGGTTGCAATCATCAGAGAATTCAGGTCCCCTGCACGAACAAACGATGGTTACATTCGAGAGATTCCCGGCGGGTCTTCATGGAAACCTGGCGACGACCCTTTCGAAACAATGGCTCACGAACTCGAAGAAGAAACAGGGCTCACTGTTTCCGACAAGAAGAGGATTCGTGAAGTCGGAACCCGACAACTCAACGGAACGTTCTCTGCTCACGTTGCTCATGTTTTTGCAATTGAACTGACCGAGGGTGAAGTTGACTTCCTAAAACAACAAGAGGAAGGAAATATCGTTCACGGTGTTGTAGAAGACACCGAACGCACCTACGTTGAAATACGGAAACTCAGCGAGCTCCTAAACCAAGAGACTGATACAGTTGATTGGAGTATACTTGGCATGATTCTTGCAGCACTCCATTGAACCACACCCTGCTTCGGCGGGGTTTCTTATTATGCAACACAGGCTTTCACAATGATATACACACCTTGAGATATCTTTTTATTTTTTAATTACCGCAACCACCTCTGTATATACTCCTCTACCTTACTACGCTTGGCGACACCACTCTTTGCCATATAACGGATGGTGCCAAAGATCGGTCTTCCGAACCATGGTCTGTCATGCAATCCTCCAATACTCCACGCGCACGAAGCATACCCATTAGGATCACGACCATCAAGCTCGTAGGTGTCATTAAGCGCTACCGCTATCTTCATAGCTTCTTGTGGCGACTTCGACCATTCAAGAATCTTCTTTGCCCAATACATTCGCATATAGCCATGCATCTTCCCTGTCTCTACCATTTGCTTCTGCGCAGCATTCCAAAGTTCATCATGAGTCACAGCTTCCTTAAACTGTTCTTTGGTATACATATAGTCTCGCGTATCAGATGAAGCCTTACGCAATGTCTCCTTTGCCCATGAAGGGAACCCTTCGAAAGAATCATACGAAGTATTGTAGTAGCAGAAGTTCTCTGCAAGCTCTCTACGTACAAGACACTCTTCAATAAACGAAGCAATACTCCCCATATACCCATTAGAGCCATTTGCCACCGCATCAAAGAGTTCAGTAAGCGTTCTGTGCGGAGTGGTGCTGCGCACATGTGCAAGAAGTGTAAGAAGCACTCGACGTGCAGAAATATTGCCATGCGAAAGATAGGGAGAAAGATTACTCTGTCCGTCTTTATTGCAATCATTACGATCGATGTCATAAGACGAGAGCTTGTTATGCAAAAAATCTACAAGAACTTGGTGTGCAGCGTGCATACCTGGAGTGAACGTTCCGACTCCGGTCGGTTGTGTTTTGCACTTGATTTTGCTCCTAATGTCATTCCAATCAAGCGGGATAAGGGTTTTTAGAAGCTCTTGATTCTCATGATGCACCTCTAGCACCCCATGCTCTTCTAGATACTCTTCTACTAGCAAGTGAATTTTTCTGCGTATCGTTCTTGCGGAGAACTCTTGTTTGTTGGAAGTCTTCCACACCGGAATACAGTTATGCGCATCAACTTCATAAAGAGATGTTGTGGGATGTTTCTTGAGAAAGTCCTCTTTCCATCTTCTCATAAAACGAAGTGGTAATTGATCAATCACCACCGCACCGATATGTGGAGGTAGCTCTCGTGCAGGGCGACGCAAAGGAGAACGCTCATTCTCAAAAGTCACCACAAGAGGAATAGAATATCTACGAAGTTCATTTTCTATTTCTTGAAGCGAAGGTAACACCCAATCATAGAAGCGTCGATTTGCGCCTTCCCATTCATAATTCCATATCACATAGTTCACGATAAGTGGTGCATGAAATGACTTCGCAAGCTCTTGTGCAAAAAGTAGCGCATCATTATCCTCCACTCGTAACTCACGACACATTTGATAGATCACTGTACCACCTTTGTAGGTAGTTGCACTATGCATAATAACTCTGTTTGGATTGACGGACATGATGTAATTACTAACAGAATACCATTAAAAGCAACCTGTAAAAACACCAGATGATCTACAGATGAATAACAAAACTACCACTCTAAAATCTAACGTCTAATCTCTAACATCTGGTCTTTTATCTATCCGGTGGCACTTCATAGTAAGAGATAAGGAACTTCACAAGCTTAAAGAACGGATCAGTAAGTGTTGCCGATGCATACTCAGCACCTTTTGGATACGTATGGAAAAGGAAAATAATATACTTTGGTTCATACGCAGGGAAATAACCAAAGAATGAGTGAAGGTATCTATCATCATAGTAGCCACCACCTGGCTTCACCATCTGTGCAGTGCCGGTCTTAGCAGCAATAGTATAATGATCCATCTTATACGCACCGTTTTTGAGCGCAGTATCTACCACATGGACAAGCATGCGAGATATCTGTTCGCTTGATTTTTGAGAAATCACTTGCTCTGTTTGATCGAAGGCAAGCTTTTTGACTTCTCCATTTTGATACACAATACTATCTACCACATGGGGCGAAACAAGTTTGCCTCCATTTCCAAGAACAGCAAGCGCACGTATCGTTTGGATCGGAGTAATTGCAATACCTTGTCCAAACCCAGCGGTAGCATTATCAACAAACACAGGACTTTCGATATTTTTGGTGAGACCACTCGCTTCTGTTGGAAGATCTATGCCGGTCTCGGTACCAATACCAAACTTTTTGAAATATTCTTGAAAGCGCTTCGTGCCAAGTTGCTCAACCAAAAAAACAATACCCACATTAAGAGACTTATCGAGAATTGTCTGCATCGAAGTCCCTGGCCCTCTCGCCTTACCGTCAAAGTTGCGAACCTTGTACCCATTAAGATCACGGAATCCTGTATCATTGTACGTCGTTGTATCAGGATCAATAACTTGCGCATCAATTGCCGACGCAACAGTAATTGGTTTTATAATACTCCCCATTTCGTATACACCAGAAATATTTTGATTTGCAAAAAATGAACTATCTTTTACTTGTGTAAACTGATTGGGGTTATACGTAGGAAGGGCGTCCATCGCAATAATACGACCAGTTTGTGGATCCATAATAATTCCCCCTACAGTCTCGGACTTCCATTCTTCTTTAGTTTCTACAAGAGTTTGATGGAGTACTCTTTCTGCCTCTGCATCAATGGTAAGCACTACATCACCTTCTTGTTGGTCTGTGTTAGACACAATAGTCGACTGAATATCTGCAAATAACTCCGCAAAAAAGTTAATAGAAATATCGTTAGTCACTCTATTTAGAACATCATTATAATAACGCTCAAGACCATACTGACCTTTTACATGAACACCATCACTCCCAACAAAGCCAATAACTTTTGCTCCAACTTTGTCTTGAGGATATGACCGTTTGTTATCTTTAGTATAAGAAACACCTTTAAGAAGTTTTTTCTTAAGAAGGAGAACATCCTCTTGTGAGACATCTTTAGCAATTTCTTCATAGGGATCATTCTGCTTAGAAGCCTTTGCCAAAAAAGATTCTTTGTCTAATTGAAGCACAGAAGAAAGTTGACGATACACCCCTTCTTTATCTTTGATCTGTGTAGGATCAATCGCGATACGGTAGGTGGTGGTTAACTGTGCAGCCGGAACAGGTTGGCCTTTATACCGAGAAAAATAAATAGTTCCTCGGTCAAAATTAATCGGCGTACTTGCTATATATTGCTTATCTGCAAGAGTGGTATAGTATTCGTGGCGAACCACTTGTATATAAAAAGCTCTCCCTACAATAACAAGGAGTATCAAAACCCACACAAACAGCACAACTTCAATTCTATCGTTGGATCTCCGTTCTTGATCTTCGGTAAGTTTTGGAGGTGTCTTCTTAACGTGCATAGAGCACAGTATAACTTGCAATGTCATCTTTGCGAACAGCAAAGGTTGCGGTATCTACTCTTGTAAAATGACGATCCTTAAGATCATTCTCAGAAATAGAAGCAACAGTATTTGCATACGTTGTTTCGAGTGAACTCAATTGCGAGGAAAGATCTCGACTTACTACGGTATTTTCTTTACGTTCAATAACAGAAAAAACAAGAGAAAGAATAATAGCGCAATATACAAGCGCAAGAAGGCATAGTGTGCCTAGCATTGTGTGTACAATTCTTTCATTCAGATTTCTTGTTACGAACATATAATGGATAATAAAATACGATAAATAAATGGTAATAAGTGGGATACTAGATTCTTTCTACAATTCGTAGTTGAGCGCTACGTGCACGAGGATTGGCAGTAATCTCCTCGTCTTTTGGAATAATTGCTTTTTTGGTAATCATGCGTAGCTTCTCGCTATGAGCACGAAAACCAAGCTTAACGACACGATCTTCTGTGCTGTGAAAAGTAATAATGCAAGCTCTTCCATTAGAAGCAAGCACTTGTGGGATTGTTTCTAGAAGGTCATTAATGCTTCCAAGCTCATCGTTAGTTGCCATACGAAGTGCCTGAAATGTCTTAGTGGCAAAGTGAACTTTCCTATGACGATATAGTGCAGGAACTGCAGAAGCAATTACTTCTACAAGTTCAAAAGTTGTCTTAATCGGAGCAACTTTTCTTCTTGTGGTAATCGCTGAAGCAATACGTCTTGCGTAGGTTTCGTCAGCAAATCCATACAGTACATCAGCAATTGTGGATTCACTCCAACAATTCACAATGTCATATGCGGTCGTCATATCTTCTTCTGGATGGGATTCGAACGTCATAAGGAGTGGTTCATCAAAACGAAAAGAAAATCCTCTTTTTGAATCGTCAAGCTCTTGTGAAGAAAGTCCAAGATCTGCAAGAATTCCGTCAACGTGAGTAATCTTGAGATCATCAAGTATTGATGTAAGATGACGAAAGTTGGAGTGAATGAAGTGAATTTTTGGAGGTTGTGCAACCTTTTCCAACAACTCTCTCGCTTCTCGTAACGCATCTTGATCAAGATCAATACAGATAAGTACACCTTCTTCTCCGATAGCTTTTGCTATTTCGATACTATGTCCACCACGATTAGTAGTGCAGTCGACATAGACACCGCCTTTTTTAAGCGCAAGACCTTCTATTGATTCATGTAAAAGTACAGGAATATGCATACGGTATTAAAGCACTCCTAGATCATTCAACTTAGAAGCAAGTGCATCTGCTTCGCCATTTACTTTCGCAATATTTGCCTCCCATGTCTTTTCATCCCAAAGTTCGATACGTGAGTACATTCCTGCAAGCACGACTTTTTCTTCAAGATGAGCAAACTTCTTCAAAGTATCTGGTATCACGATACGTCCAGCTGCATCAACGTCAGTCTCAAACGCATTCGCCAAGATGAATCGATTAAAACTACGACTATCTTGATTACCGAACCCTGAGGATGCAAGTCTCTCAGCAATCTTTTCCCATTCTTTGATCGGGAAAACAAAGAGCGAAGTATCTAAGCCACTCGTTACCACAACCTTCTTACCAAGATCAGTACGCCACTTAGATGGAAGCGTTAGTCTTTTCTTTGGATCAAGGTCGTGAGTGTATTTACCGATTAGCATATTGTTGTAGTGGCAAAACCAAAGAAGAAAACCTTCTATGGTTTTTTGGAAATCTCCCACTTCCCCCCACTAGACTCCATTATACCCCACTTAGTATCAAAAAGTTCTGAAAAGGTGTGGATAAATATATAAATTAGGGGGACTTGTAATAAAATGATACGATAACCACTAGAATGATCCTTGCTTCACATTTTTATGGAGAGTAATTGTATGGAAAACTTCGATCTTCCTCGTATCGAAAAAACACATCCCACAAGAACTGCAAAGGGCTTTAAAGGAAAGTTCTATATCGCAAGAGGTAACCCAGAAGACGCCAAGACAATGCAGTACCTTCATAGTGACGGCGTATGGAGACCTCATGCTGTATACGAGACAAAACCAACAGGTTACTACGGTTCAGTAGAAGATGCGGAAAAAATCCTTAGACAGCTTCCGTAATCACCTTCACAACAAAACACGCGGTCGTTCCGCGTGTTTTTAGTTATATATTTTGTAGGCACTGTTTATGCCTTTGGTTTAGTAAGTGGAAATAATTGCGTCTCACGAATTGGTTTGTCGCAAAGGAACGCGAAGAGTCGTTCACCGAATCCAAATCCACATGTTGGTGGCATACCATGTTCGAGCATCTCAACGAACTCCCAGTCTGCCATCATCGCTTCTTCATCTCCTGCAAGGAGAAGCTCTTGCTGCTTTTCGAATCGGGCACGCTGATCAAGCGGGTCATTAAGCTCACTGTAGCCACGACCAACTTCACTACCACCAAGTATTGGCTGGAATTGTTGCACAGTCACCTTGTCATTGTTAGTCTTAGCAAGTGGCGCAACAAGCACTGGATGATCAATAAGAAATGCTGGACCTGCAATATGCTTACGACAATATTTCCACAAAGTATCCGTAAGGCGTTCACGATTGGTGCCATCATACTTCACATGAAGCTCTTGCAACTTAGCAACAATTGCTTCATCAGTTGCAGTGACCACATCGATACCAGTCTGCGCAAGAATCTCATCTTGATAGCGAATAATCTTCCATTCATCAGCAAGGTTAAAGGTATGTCCTCGCGTCGTGAAGGTTGTGGTACCAAATACTTCTTGTGCAATAGTACGATAAAGCTCTTGCACAAGCTTCATTCCTTCTTTGTAATCAGCGTATGCCATATAGAATTCACAATTAGTGAACTCTTGAAGATGGTCCGGCGATGATCCTTCATTACGATACGCACGACCTATTTCATAAGTTCTTGGAAACCCTGCCGCCATGAGACGCTTTTGCCAAAGTTCTCCAATACAAATACGCATATACACATCTAAATCAAAATCATTATGATGAGTCTTAAACGGCCTTGCTTCCGCTCCTCCTGTCGTCACTTCGATTGTTGGAGTATCAACTTCAAGAAAACCTTTTTCATCCAAAAACTTTCTCACCACCTTCCAAAACTTAGATTTCTTTTCAAAAAGAGTACGAAGCTCCTGATTGGTAAGAATATCAAGATAGCGCTCGCGCATACGAAGTTCTTCATCCTGAATACCATGATACTTATCAGGAAGTGGAAGAAGTGTCTTAGTAAGCATGCGTAGTGATTGCACAAGAAGACTCTGTTGACCGGTCTTAGTAACAAAACATGTTCCTGACACTTCGATAAAATCACCAATATCTACAGCATCACGATAGAACTGCATAACCTCTTCTGTGGACTCTGGAAGTTTGATCACGATTTGGATTTTATTTGATCCATCATAAAGATCAACAAAAGCAATTGCTCCTTGTCCACGAGAAGACATAACACGTCCCGCAAGAGTAATCACAGTCAAGGAAGTAGAAAGTGTCTCGAAGTCACGAAGTGCTGAAGCGATATCGTGCGTACGGAATGATTCGCTCGGATACCCTTCCTTACCACGTGACTGAAGGAAGTCTAATTTTTTGATACGTTCTTGACGAAGTTCTTCGAGAGAGGCCATAGTGGTTACTAGTTAATGATTAATAGTTTGTAGACAAGCAAAATACATGATACGTAATATGTTAATAATAGCAAATCAAAGGAAGTTAGTCGATCGATTGGATGAAGTGTGGAGTATGAAGCATGATAAGTTGCAAAAAGCGGCGCCGTAGGCGCCGCTTTTTACAATCTCTTTGTACTATCTTTTTGTAAGACTTTTTATTCAACCCCAACAATAGAATACTCCATATCACCCTTTGGAGCATGTACAGTAATTTTGTCCCCTTTCTTTTTCCCAAGAAGCGCTTGACCAAGAGGTGATTCATTAGAAATCTTACCAGCCAATACATCAGCTTCTTCACTACCAACAAGCGCAAATGTTCTTTCTTCTTTTGAACCCTTCTTTGCAACCGTCACTGTTGATCCAACATGGATAACACTCCCTGATTGGGTATCCATGATAACAGCATTCTTAAGAATCTGTTCAATGTGATTGATACGGTCCTCACAGTTCGCCTGATCTTCACGTGCCTGGTGATACTCAGCGTTTTCTGAAAGGTCGCCAAGTGACTTCGCATATTCAAGCGCGTCTGCAATTTCCTTACGACGCACAGTCTTAAGTGTTGCAAGCTCGTCTTCTAATAATTGTTTCTTTTCTAAAGTTAAGTATTCCATAAATAAATTGTGCAAAATATTGTACCACATGTGAACAATATTTGGTATATTGACAAGTGTATAAGTGTAGTGTAGGATAAGTAACTAGATCCTCACAGCCTCCCTACCCCCGAAGTAGTACACCCCGCATCTCTCTATGATACACGGAAG
>CAYUDN010000022.1:0-12675 GCA_964443675.1 uncultured Candidatus Saccharibacteria bacterium
TACCATGCTACACTTAGAAACAAATGAGGTGTACTAATTGAGGGGTGCGGGGACGTTCAATCAACCTTACTCTAATATATAATACTTAAAATATATGTCAAGTTTGTATACGGAAACTACTTAAATTCAAATACTTTTTCTGCAAAGTTAACAATCTTTCCTTTTTTATCTACCTCTATCCCCTCTTCTTTATACTTCTTCATACGCTCTTTGTGGTGTGCATCATCAATCCAAATACGCCCGTCAGCATAAACAATACGGTGAAAAGGAATACTTTTGTTACCCTCGTTATATGCCTTACCCAAAATACTTGTAATACTCTGGGATGCCATGGCACCCCCGCCGCATGCACGCGCGATACGGCCGTAAGTGGTTACCCGGCCTGAAGGTATAGCACAGGCGGCTTCTACCACACGTTCACTGAATGTTTTCATGAAGTAAAGTATAGCAGAGGTAGACGTTAGACGTTAGACGTTAGACGTTAGACGTTAGACGTTAGACGTTAGACGTTAGAGAGAAAGTATATTCGGGTCATAATGGATAGTACAAGCAGTAATCGACCACCGGACATGTGTCCGGTGGCTTTGGGTTTGCCCGCTAGTCGCGGGCGCACTGATTACTGTGTGATTATGGAATTAGTTTCGAGAATAACGAGGGTTGTTCGATCTGATTGTGATGATGTTGGTGTTTTACATATCTCTTGATTATGTTTTCATCCAATCCGATACTTGAGACAAAATAACCTCTCGCCCACAGGGATTCTTTTTCGTACAATCCGTGTGTTCGTTTAATTTTCTTCTTCATCCATGCTGAAGATTTTCCTTTTAACATTTGCATAATGTACGAAATAGAATCCCGTGGGCTTGCGAGCAGACACATGTGTATGTGGTCTTCTTGAATACTTAACTCAAATATTTCCCAATGCTTCCATTTACATATGATTTCAAATATTCTTCGTAATTCTTGCTGTATCTTTTCATTACCTAATACTTTACCTCTATATTTTGGTGTAAAGACAAGATGGTATTTTAAATCGTAAAAACTATGTGATAATGTGCGTATAGTACGTTTATGTTTGGTAGACATGGCGTATGAATATTACTACTAAAGGCGTCCTGTCGGACGCCTTTAGTGTACGGCTTCGCCATCAAACGTACACTCCGGCTAAAGCCGGAGGTTTTTAGAGATAACAAAGAAGCGCACCGTAGGCGCGCTTATTTGTTGCTTCTTGTATCTTTTCCCCTGTTTCTTCTTTCTGTTACCTGTATTCTATTGTCCACACCCCTCTTTCTTCCTAATTACTGTTTACTTATTGCTCGTGGCTTCTTTGTCTGCGTGGCCTGCTTCCAGTCCGCGTAAGTCTGCGAGACGCAGGCTGTTAGTGGGATACTGTGAACGAAAACTCCTTAATTGGAAGTTCCATGTCAACATATGCAAAACTATCACTTACCAACAACTTGCCACTGTAGGTAATTAATCCAGCATCAACATTAAGCACTTCTGCAGTATCAACATACACATCATACGCACGCGATTGATTCTCGTACAAAGTTACATTAGAAAAAGAAAAAGTTCCAGATCCGCCAGAAAGAGAAGTTCCGTCGAGTGTATCCTTGAGAACAAAGTTAGAAATCTTGCCCGGTAAGTTCTTAGAAGTGGACGAAGAAGTTAGAGTAAGTGTTTTTAGACTTACAGGGACAGAGCTACTGATAGTAATCGTTGCAACTTTTACATTTTTTGTTGTTGGAATAACAGAACTATTCACTTGAGTAGAAAGTGAAGAAGTGGTAAAACCACGAAGAGCGATACGGGTTGTATTACTTACCCCTCCTTCATTAGTGATACTAAGCATATAATCACCAAGTGGCATCTTTTCTGCACAATTGCTTCCACAAGCAAAAACTTTTCCAAAAATAGCTTCTTCTATAGAAATAACAGTTGTGGTCGCAGTATAATTCTTTGCCGAGTAGGTGCCAAGATCATACTCTTTGCCGTTATATACAGAAAAAAGTTTGATGTTATTTTTTTCTGTAAAATTGTTACCTCTAATAATAAGAGGGGTTTTCGGTGTTGCATCGCGAAGCACAATATTGCGATTAATAGAAGTTATTTCTGGTTGATCATACGAAAGAGCGCGTATACGCTTAATTTCTCTACAGTAACCACTAAAACTACAACTTACTTTAATGATCGCCTTATCATCTGTTGTTTTTGGAGCAACGGTAATCATGTCATACTTATCTCTACTTACAATATACCCCTTAGTAATACTTGTGGTTGCAATGCTTGGATCAGTAGGCACCACGGAAAGGAAGGAAGGGGTAAGATAAGAAACATCAACGTATGTAAGACAAGGAGAGTCTTTTGTAGTGAGAGTTGAAGAATTCGTACTTGATGAAACCGAAGAGGTAATGCTTCCTTTTGGTACTACACAAAGCTCTCCAGATACGGTAGTGGATGATGTCGGTGGAAGAGGATACACGCCACGAGAATCAACAAAGTAACGATGAAGTGCTTTAAGAATAAGCTCCGCATCTCTCCATCGTATATCGTTACGGGTTTCTACAAGAGGCTTAATGGCGCTCGATGTGCTTTGTAGTGTAGTGACACCTGACCCCTGTGACACACCACCGCTAGGAGTTGTTGATGGACCGATGCCGCAGCTTTCTTTTTTGATAAGAGCACGTGTTGCTGGGCCAACAGCACCAATCATGCTTAGTCCTTTTTCTTTCTGAAAAGCCTTCACCGCCGCAAAAGTCCCGGCACCAAAGTACCCATTAGGTGTTGCTTGCAAATATTTACGTTCAAAAAGAAATGTTTGAAGAAGCTTCACGTTACTATTCTCTTGATATCGAGAAACATTCTTAGTGAGATCAACGCACGTTCCTGCATAGACATGCACAACAGAAAGACTCGCGATAAGTGCTGTAAAAAAATATCTTCTTTTCATGTTACTAAGTATAGCAACGAAAGGACTTTATAAGTGTGGAAAGTAAAAGGAAAGAAGAAAAGATAACAGAACACAGACAAATAGAATATAGAAATAGGAAGGGCGGCCGCTTCGCGGCCGCCCTTTGTGTATTTCTGTATTCTTCTGTCGTCTGTTGTCTGTACTCTATTGTCTATATTGCTATTAATTGTTTGCTTTTACGTTCTACTCATCTAACTTCTTATACTCTTCCACAACATACTTCCTTGCTTCGTCGATAATAATATCAAGATGCTCAACATGGGCAACCAAAAAATCAAAGATCTCTTTGGTATTCCTCGTACTTACCACCTTTTCAAAAGCAATTACTTCATCATCAGGGAGCGTTTCGCTTACCACTTGTAATACTTGATCCATCACAAGAGCGCCGAGTCTCTCGATAACTTCATTTTGTACATCCTCACTCACTCCTTCGAGTTCAAGATCTGTAATAAGTTGTTGTCGTTGTAGTTCTTCCATAGTTATTATTTAATTGCAAGCACATGTTTAAGAAGATTCACCTTTTCACCGTGTACTGTGACCATCATATCTTTAACCATTGGAACAAGTTTATGCACAGAGATAATCTGTTTCGGCTTAAGAAGATTAGGGTTACCACTTTCTACACCGATCGATTGCAACTGTTCTGGAGTTAAATGAGTAACAATATAATGCATAAGTGTCTGCTTCCCTTGAGGAGTGATCTCTTTTAACTGTTCCGGGGTAAGAAGATCAGGAATACAATCCCTAAAAAGCACTCCTGAAAGAGTTTCTCCAGGTATTACCTCCACTTCATGACTTATCGTTCTTCCAAGATTAGAAAGTATCTCTCGAGTTGATGTCGGCGTCTCTGTGTGTGCTGACTCAACCACGCTAGACAAAGCTGGAGAAGAAGCAGAAGGTTCAACGTGAGCAGCTTGATCTCCTAGAGCGCCTTGTGCGTGACTTGCTGATTCAACACCAACCGAATGCACTTCTGCTTGGGGAACTTCATGTGGAACACCGTACACAAGTGAACTGATACCATGTTCGTACACACGAGCAATATCAACTACCGACCCCGCAAGAAAAGCAGCAAAAGCGACCCCACCGCGCACATACTTAAGCTTCCTTTCTACTTCTTCATTAATTTGTTCTTCTGAGACAGAATTTTGTTCCCCTTTAAAAGAACGTTTATGCTTTTTGCTGCGAAGCACTTGTTTCTTTACTTGATTTCTCACAAATTCACTTTTTTCAGCAAGTCTACCAAGCTCTCGTGAAGCATACAGTCTTGTTCCTACCTTTGCTGCAAGCACCGCACCACCAAGTAATGCTGAACCTGACACCGTTGCAAATGCCCCTCCTGCAAGAATCCCCATCGAAATTACTAACTTTTCTTTTGGTGTACGGTTTTCATACCAATCAAGCGCTTTTCCTGCATGTTGCTTCAATCTCGCAAGTGCCACTTTTGCTTCAGGACTTCTTTCACGAACAGTACGAAGAGTGCTAACACCAAGCACTTTGAGCCTTTCTTGTATACGAGAAAGAAGGGGTGCAGTTGGCTGAATAGTAACTTCTTCCTCTGGTGTTTGTTCATTAATACCGCCCCCTTCTATAAGCATACTCATTTCTTTTTCTCTGAAAGGACTATACTCATCTATTTGTTCTTTAAGGTTATCCACCCATTCTCTGAGCGCTTTATTTCTTTCAACATAATCAACACCTTCTCTAGCAATAAGAAGCTCTTGAGGAACTTTTCGAAAAGGCCCCCCAGAAAGACGCTCTAACTCCTTAGTAAGCTCAGAAATAGTACTAACTAGAAGCTCAAAGGTTCCTTTTGGTGTAACCTCGAGCTGTCGCTTCATTTTGTCTATCGACTTCTTAAGCAGAGAAGCGTCTGGAGAATTTGGTAACACAGATTTTAACCTTGCAGGATGTAGTCTATCGAGAGTACTTTCGAGCATTTTGTACTCTTTAGCTAATCTCGAATATTCCTCTTCTTTAGTTTCCTTCTCACGAACTACTTCTGGTGTGTAGGAAATTAACTTTCTTGAACCGGACGGCCTGTGGTCAACATCTTCTGCGTGTCTTGCCGTCTCCCGTAAAGAGTGTACACGAAGCTCTTCTGGGGTTATTTTTCTACGATTTGCAGTGTCAACATCTTCCTGAAGAGAGTTTACTTGTTGAGTAAGCTCGTTGATATGCGCCTCAAGCTGCTTAATATATACCCCTTTAGCAGAAAGCTGCTCTTTCGCTTCTTGGAGCTCTTTCTCCTTCTCCAGATAGTTATCGATTGTTTTATCAAGTTTTCTACGTAACTCCTCCATCATTCCATGTGTCGCTACATTTTCTTTGATTGCATTACGTAACTTTTCAACGTATTCACGAAGCGCTTTATTCGTCTGTTCAAGAGTCTCTACTCTTTTTAGAAGCTCAGCATGTTCCTGAACCGCACGATCCCTCTCTTCTACAGCAGTGCCATGTAGCCTGCCAAGTGTTCTAACAAGTTCGGCGTTGCGTTGTGCACGCTGAGGGTCTCCAATTTCTCGTATAAGAGCCTGCTGAGCGTCAACAACTTGTTGTAGTTGTTGTTCGTTTCTTTGAGATACTTCACTCTTCCCAAGAAGTTCCTCATACTGTGAGTCTGTAAACCCTCTTCCTGTCCCGGTAGATAAAGCCTTAGTTGATTCAGTGGCACCCTGATCTTTTCGACCTTTTCTTGACTTTCTTTTTAAAAAATCAGCAAGACCCTTAAGAACAGAAAATCTTTTCTTTGATCGGTCACCACTAATTCCTTGCCGACGATCCGGTGTACCCCCTTGTTTCCTTTCTACTTGAACATTCTCTACAGGAGCAGCAACCATAAAATCGGTAGGTTCATTACCACTAAGATTGGGATTATTTAATGTTGAAGGACCATCGGGGTTACCAGAAACACTAAACATTGTTGAAAGACCGTCATGGTTACTAGAAACACCAAACATTGCATCTAGTGGAGATGACCCCGGTAATTTTGATGACATAAAGGATTATATTATGAGTATACTTCAAAAAATAAAGAAAAGTACGTGGATAATAAATAAGATCTGCTTTTAAAACCATTTCTTGTAAATTATTATTAGTTATGATATTGTGATTTAGTTCTTATTCTGGAGGACCGCATAACATGCGTCAAGAAGTAACACACCAATTTGTTGCAACCTTCAAGGGAGAAGAAAAACCCCCTCGAGTTGTCTCTCTAACACAAAGAGAGTTGGAAATTCTTCAGAGGCTCGAAAAAAGGGACAGAGGAACGGTCGGGGAGCTTGCCCGACGCATTTTTGGTGGCCACAATCAACATTTAGACTCTAAAAGAAAAGGGGTTCTCCTTAAAGACTACATCGACGCTTTACGAAAAGCTGTGGAGGGGCTTGAGAAAAAAGGTCTTGTCACCTTGAGAACATTTCAACATGACCCTCTTCACGGAGGTTGTGGGTCAATGACAAGGACGGTTATTGACTATAATGTCCAAGCTCTGCGAGCTGACGGAAATGACCTGCTTGCGCAAGATGCTCTTCGTGCAGTTACAAGAGCAATAAGAAAATGAAATCCACCCCGATGCAAAGCATCGGGGTATCCAAGTGTTCGCTTTGCTTGCACTAGATTCGAGGCAGAACCTCGATGTAGTTACACTGGTAACTCCTTAACTCGGAAGAGAAAAAGAGTACTTTTTCTCTTCTCTTGCTCTACGTCGTTAATAAAGGGTTTATACCCAACACCTCAGACAATGTCTGGGGTTTGTTTTTTTGGTAATAAAAAAGTAAAAAATTGATGAAGATACGCGAAGAGCGCATGTTTTTGGAAGAAGGTGTACAAGAAGTACGGCGACCGACAAAAACATGCGCTCAACAAAGTAGCTTCGCGATTTTTTATTTCTAAAACAAGAAAGAATTTGCTTTAGATACAAGGCAAAAGCCGTTTTCGCAACCAAGATGTACCAAGATGTACATTGCGGAAGCGAAAACGGCTTTTAACGCAGTAGATGAAATAAATTATTTCTTGTTTTCTGCGATGTCCTTTGCAATATTAGCAGGCACCACATCATACTTACCGAATTCCATGGTAAAGGTTGCGCGACCTTCTGTCATAGAACGAAGATTGTTCACATAACCGAACATTTCAGAAAGTGGAACGAGTGCGTTCACCACCTTATCCTGACCACGTTCACCCATGCCTTCGATCTGGCCACGCTTGGATGAAATGTTACCGGTAATATCACCGTAGAACTTATCTGGAGTAACGATTTCTACCTTCATGATTGGTTCGAGGATCACTGGACGAGCCTTTGCAACTGCGTCAGCAAGCGCCATACCCGCTGCAAGCTTGAAGGCGATTTCGGAAGAGTCCACTTCGTGGAAAGATCCATCATACACCTCACAAGAAACATCCACCATCTTAAATCCAGCGAGAGTTCCGCGATCCATTGATTCACGAAGACCCTTTTCTACTGCTGGAACGTATTCTTGAGGAATCACACCACCCTTGATAGAGTTAACGAACTCGAAGTTATCGTAACGCTTGGTGTTCTTTGGAAGATCTTCCTTTGCAATAGAATAATCGATCGGCTTGATCTTAATCTTCACGTGACCATATTGACCACGACCACCTGACTGCTTGATGTACTTACCTTCACCATCAGCTGAACCTTGAATGGTTTCCTTGTAGGCCACCTGAGGCTTACCGGTATTTGCTTCCACATTGAATTCACGCTTCATACGATCTACGATGATGTCGAGGTGAAGTTCACCCATACCAGAAATAATAGTCTCAAGCGTCTCAGAATCAGAAGAAACACGGAATGTTGGATCTTCGACAGCAAGAGCAGAAAGTGCGAGACCCATTTTTTCTTGGTCAGCTTTTGTTTTTGGCTCTACACGCATAGAGATTACCGGTTCTGGGACAACAATCTTTTCAAGGACTACAGGCGCATCTTCAGTACACATTGTATCTGAAGTAACAGTATCTTTGAGACCTACCGCTGCGGCAATTTCTCCAGCGTATACAATCTTCACTTCTTCACGCTGATTAGCATGCATACGAAGAATACGAGATACGCGCTCCTTCTTGCCTTTAGTTGAGTTATAAATATAACTTCCTGCTTCAAGAGTACCTGAGTACACACGGAAGAAAGTAAGCTGACCAACGTACGGATCTGCCATAGACTTGAATGCAAGTGCAGCAAGAGGTGCAGTATCAGACACTTCAAGGGTCTTCTGTTCACCAGTATTAGGATCAAGTCCATGAGGTGCAGCAATATCAAGTGGTGAAGGAAGATAATCAATCACCGCGTCGAGTACGAGCTGTACACCACGGTTCTTAAGAGATGAACCACAAAATACTGGGAAAAGTTCATTAGCGATAGTCGCCTTACGGATAGTTGCCTTAAGTTCTTCAAGAGTAAACTCCTTTCCTTCGAGGTATCCTGTCATCATATCTTCGTCGGTCTCTACTATACGCTCGATCATTTCTGCACGACGCTTCTTCGCTTCTTCGAGATGCTCAGCAGGGATTTCTACAAAAGAAACATCCTTTCCTTTATCTCCGGTAAACTTCACTTCTTTCATGGTAAGAAGGTCGATGATGCCGTCGAAGTTTTCTTCTTCACCGATTGGCATTTGCATACGAACCGCCTTCTTAGAAAGACGATCAAGAATAGAATTGAACGCCTTGTCGAAGTTAGCACCCATACGATCAAGCTTGTTCACGTAACAAATACGAGGAACACTTGCGTCAGAAGCATATCTCCAGTTGGTTTCTGATTGTGGCTCAACACCAGCTACTCCATCAAACACTACTACTGCACCGTCAAGCACGCGGAGAGAACGCTTCACTTCAATAGTGAAGTCGATGTGCCCTGGGGTGTCAATAATGTTGAAACGACACTTCTTCGATACATCCTTTGAATCCATGTAGGTTGGATTCCAAAATGCTGTAGTCGCCGCTGAGGTAATCGTAATACCTCGTTCACGCTCCTGTTCCATCCAGTCCATCACAGTTGCACCATCGTGCACCTCACCAATCTTGTGAGAAACACCGGTATAGAAAAGAATACGTTCTGTAGTAGTGGTTTTACCCGCATCGATGTGAGCAATCACACCGAAATTACGAGTTTTGTTGAGTGGATAATCACGAGCCATAATACTAGTTTGTTAGATATTAGACGTTAGACCTTAGATGTTGCGTTTTGCTTCGCAAAACGCAACCCACAAGCTCTCGTCATTACTTTAATAATTAATTCAAAGCGATAAAAAACCGCTTTTGCAGTGCCGGTAATGGTACCACAAAAGAGACTAAAAGGCAACGACGATCGCAGACCTCACAAACCAAAAACTAGAGGCAGTCGCAGAAGAAATACGAAACCGGTGTGCGACCGCTTCGCGGTCGCACACCCTAAGCACACACTCACACACAAAACAAAAAAATTGTATGTTTACTGCACGCACTTCTTTCCCCTAATTAGACCAAAATACTTTCTTCAAACAACTCTAATCAAGTAATCGACCACCGGACATGTGTCCGGTGGCTTTGGGTTTGCCCGCTAGTCGCGGGCGTATTGATGTTAGTTAATACAACTCTATTGTGCATGACAGGAATGCTAAAGAATAACATTATGTATTCCAATATATTATTATGTGATTACTTCGCACCCGTTGTTTAATTCTTGTACTGACGTGACACTGTCGTGTCCACGTCAGTGTACGGCTTCGCCATCAAACGTACACTCCGGCTAAAGCCGGAGGTTTTTAGAGATAACAAAAACGTAGCAAAAGCTACGTTTCAGAAAGAAATAAAGAACTACATTATGGAGCAACTACAAAAGTATACCAAATTAGTCCTGTAACTACCAAAGATACACACACTCCAAAGCATGTATACAAGCAAACAAAGGGTACATAAAGAAAAACACGGCAAACATTGTCAGCCGTGCTCATAAACCATTTCCTTTCTCTGATTCTTTTTCTTCTGGAAAAGAACTACTCAATTGCATGAAATCAAAAGTATCAACAACCATTGCAACAATCTCATCGGTTGCCCCACTCCATACATATACAGAACCAGGAATAGCATCATCCTCAAAAGAAAGAAGTGCAAGACTCGAGGAAAGACCTTGTGCACCTTCTGGTTGTCGAACATACACAAGAAGAACCTTTCCTTCTAGGGAATAGACTTCTACTACTTCCTCTTGCGACCAACCGAAGTTACCCATCCTTTGTTCTGCCAAAGAATCAAAAAGTTCTTCAATGTACTGTTTAATCAAAAGAATACCATCAAGCTCCATATCAACCCTTTCTGTCAATCTAAATAGTACTCTACCAAAGATGGCACCATAAAACAATAAACACCTTCTGTTCTCTACGAAAATAACTAACTGCTCACAACTCTTTAGAAACCTGTACACAAAACTCTACACCAAAAGGAAAGAGATGTGTAGTGCGACATGTTTCTGTAGTATCAGCCTGCTTCTTAATCCTCAACCTACCGGTTACAGACCCTTCAAAGCCATGTGAACGTATAATACCATCTCCAACTAACCATTCCGAACAAGTAGCTATACTTTTGCTGTAAAACTTCGTCTCACACTCTTCATATATCTATATGATTCGTGTTCCGACTTATTTTTCGCTAAAAAGTATAGCCACCTGTATACTCGGAAGCATTAGTTGAAGCTGGTATAACAAAACAAAATACAGCACATATTGATGCTGTATTTTGTATTCTGTCTGTATGGTCTGCGTCTTAGTCTGCATTAGCACATTCGCACTGCTGTGCTCAGTATCCCGAAGCCAAGCTTCTTGATCTGCGAGCCGAAGGTTGTAAGCCACGTGAACGTGCAACGAAAACAGAGGACCTTGAACATAGCACAAAAACAAAATACAGCACATATTGATGCTGTATTTTGTATTCTGTCTGCGTGGTCTGAGTCTCCAGTCTGCGAAGTCTGCGAGCCGAAGGCTGTCTACCAAGCGAAGTGTGCAAACGCCTTGTTCGCTTCCGCCATTCTATGAGTATCTTCTTTCTTCTTCACAGCAGCTCCTTCATTATTTGCTGCTGCAATGAGTTCATCAGCAAGCTTAAACTTCATCGCCTTACCTTTCTTACTATTTGCTGCATCAAGAATCCAGCGAAGTGCAAGCATAAAGCGACGTTCCTCACGAACCTCACGAGGAACCTGATAGTTAGCTCCACCGATACGGCGTGAACGAACCTCAGTTACTGGTCCTGCGTTGTTAAGCGCAGCGTTGAAGGTTTCGAGAGGATCTTCCACCTTAAGCTTTTCTTTGATAACCTCAAAAGCTCCGTACACAATATCCTGCGCAACAGATTTCTTACCTCCGATCATCACATAGTTAATAAACTTGGAAACTTTTGTTGAATTGTAGTGTGAATCTGGTCCTACAATATTTCGATTTTTTACTTTACGACGCATAGAGTTAGGCTGTAGGTTACAGATAAAAGGTTTTAGGGAATACACATTGCTACACAATGAATACTACAACCTGCTACCTAGTACCTGTTACCTGGTTTTCTTGTGTTCCTGTTCCCCGAAGCAGAAGGGTACTCCACAAGACATAATTCAGTAAATGCTTCAACACTCAATAAAGAGTCTGTATATACTACAACACTTTCCCCACTTTTGCAAAATATTAAGCCTTCTCCTGTCCTTGTATCGATAAGGTGTAGACCAAGCTAGCAATTAACAGATCATTTAATGTCTCTGTGCTAATCTTTAGATAACCGCTAAAATCAGTCTGTTGTAAATCTCGAAAAGCTTGATGTGCCACCTCCTTGACACGATCAGACTCAACTCCTCCCTGTGTAAGGATCTCTTTCATAACACTTATTACAGAATAGTTATTGCGATCCCCTTCTCGGAACTGATTCATTAGATCGGAGTACACTCTTGGGTACTTCCCTACACTTTGGTAGAGCTCTTTAAGTAACCTGTCAATAATATATCTAGCCAAACTAACTCGAGCAGGTGTCTCCAGCCCCTTGATAACCTCATAAAGACCCACTGACTTCGGGTCAACTGCATAGACAGGATCAAGACTACTTTCTTCATTTTCTCGAATTTCTTGAATCGGTTCTCTATAGACCACTTTAAGATAATTTTCTGCAAGTTCTCTGATGTCAACACCTTGAGAGCTTTCTAAAACTGAATACTCTCTACGCTTCTCATCAGAAAGAACGTCTCCTGTTTTCTTTTCTCTATAACCCGCTGTCGAGGGTGCTTCAAAAGAAAAAGCAGGTAAATCAACTTCACCTTCCTTGTTTTTTCTATAACTACCTGGTTCAGAACTAAATGGTGGCATATTATGTATATATTATTTTATATACTCTTAAGTATCTCTCTCTTGAATTTTGCAAGAAGGCTTTGCCATATTCAAAAAAAACGGCGTCACTGCGCCGTTTTCGAAAGAAAATATACTTTTGCTAAATAAGAGCCTCCTCGAACCCTCCTTACCGACCCTTTAGTATCAAGCTTCCTCTTAGTAACCATATCAAAGAGAAAAGCTTCAGTTTTTCTTCTATCAAGAAGAATCTCGCCAGAAGTAACTTCCTCCACCTGTTTCATAAACTCAACAAGAGTATATTCAACATCAGGGTCAAAATACACCAGAAACTCTTCATTCATTAGACCTCTTTCAAAAGTCTAAAGCTCATAATTATACAATCCCGCTATCAAA
>CAYUDN010000023.1:0-12528 GCA_964443675.1 uncultured Candidatus Saccharibacteria bacterium
TGGAAGTGGAGTTAGTAGAAACAAGATCGGTAAAGCTACCGTTTGTTGCAGAGAAACTTGTTGTGTAAAAATTAGTAGCAGAAGCATTAACAGCATTAAAATTATCAACAAAAATATTAGTGACAGTGGCATTTTCTGAAACAAGCTGATTAATTGAAGCGTTAGAGAGAGAGGAGCTGGAAGAAATAAATTCGTTAATATTTCCTGTTGCTGAAGAAATATTACCGGCAACTGAAAAGTTACCCGAGGAAGTTCCGTTACCGAAAGAATCATACACAACTCCAGTATTTTCAATCCAGGTACCACCGTTCCAATAAACAATAGAACCTGTTGCTGTACCACCAATAATTGTACCCGTTGCATAGGTCCAATAGGTAGAACTTCCATCCGTAGAAAGAACTTTTCCAACTGAACCAGAGTTATTAGTTCCATCATAAAAAGCTCCAGTAAGATGAAGATTTTCGATTGTGGTTGTGGCAAAAATTGACGAACCTGTTGCTGTAACAGTACCAGCAAATAACACATCTCCACTAAATACGTTATAACCACTAAATGTAGAGCTTGAAACAGTAACATTATTGATTGTTCCTGAAGTAAGCGAAGCGCTACCTGATGCACCTGAAGAAGTGTTAGTACTGGATGTAATAAAGAACCCACCTGAGCCATTTGAGCCATCCTTACCGTCTTTTCCATCACGACCATCTTTTCCATCACGACCATCTTTTCCTGGAACAGAAACATATTTTGTTATATACGAGACTGTAGTAGTGGAAACATAGATAACCGTTGGCGTGTTTTTTAGACTACTAACATCAGAAGCGGAAGAAGTTTCAACCTCGCTATTTGGATTCGTTCTATTCTTAAGATTTCCTACAAACGCAAGACCTTGAGAAACTTTTTCATAATTACACTGGTCTTCTTCTAAAGAAGAAAAGATTCCTGTTGTCTTGCAGTAAAGAGCGAGAGAAAATTTATCAAACACAGGAGAAGAAACTTTTGCTTTTTGGGAAGAAGAGCTTCCTTGAGCAAAAGTTGTTGTATATCCAAGAACAAAAGGACCAAAGAAAGAAGTAAAATTATTTTGTTTTGATGCAACAGGAGCAACAAAAGTATACCCATTAACACGAGGTGAAATTAGAGTATTTTTAGAAAAGTTGCTTTTATGCTGAGCAAGATAAGAAACAAGAGGCTTGGATATGTTCTCAAAAAAAGGAGATGACAACCCTTCACCCGCAACACCGACAAAACGATTTTTAGTATTTAAAAGTTTAACAGAAAAAAGATCACTACTCTTGTCGATAAAATAAAAATCATCTTGAGTAAAAATAAATTTATTACTTTTTGCAAACCAAGGAGAGACAAAAATAAACTCTGAATCAGCGACATTTTTATTAAACAAAGAAACAAAAGATCTTTCAGCCAACACCATGAACGAAACGTCTCGTTTTTGATTTGTTGACAAAGAGTTAATAACCTCTGCATAAGCTGTCGAAAAAGAAAGAGACTGTACAAGAAATACAGTTACAAAAATATTCAAGGTGCGAAGAATTCTTTTACCTAAATCTTGCATGAAGTTTGATGCTTTTAAGTATAATAAAAAATACTGCTAAGTACATATCAAAATAAATAAAAATTGTGGATAAAGTACATTTTAAAAAAGCTTATTTTAAAAAGTTAAAATCGATAAAAAAATATTTTTAAAAACACAAACTTATTATATTTTTTATACCCATTTTTTAGATACAAAAAAATAAAAAATCTTTATACTTTTAAGAAGTTGATAATACACGTTAAGTACTCTTAAAAACTGATACTCGCAACAGTAATATTTATTAACACTTTTAATAAATCTAATAGTTTAAAACTACTTAAAAACAAAAGGTTTAATACTAATAACTTCACTTGCTTTTATGTAAATTCTTAATACTTACTTACGGTCTATCCTTTCCACTTTTTACTGCTTAAAGAAAAACAGGTCTTTAATGTTACTATAAATTTTAATATATAGCATTTTTGTTTAACTTCTCCCCCACTTTATTATTTAAATAGTTTTTTTGTTCTTTTTTGATATATTAAAAACTATCTGTTTTATCTAATAGTATAAAATATATTATAATAAAACATAAAAGTAGATAATTAATAAAATTCTAATAAATAAATAATGTAACTTACTTTGTAAAAAGTTGCTTCTCTTTATAAAAAGAAAAGTTACCTTAACCTTCTTCATGGTAGTACTTCACCCCCTATTCTATTCCGTAACTTACTTCTTTTTGTTAAACTTCATACATCATGTTTGCTCATCTTCGTAACCACTCCCACTACTCTCTTTTGAAAGCGCTCCCAAAAGTTTCTGATCTTGTTAAAGCAGCTAAAGCTGCGGGGATGACATCTCTTGCTCTTACCGATTATAGTAATATGTACGGCACTATTGAATTTTTTAGTATTTGTAAAAAAGAAGGTGTTAAAGCTATTATAGGGGTAGAATTCACTACTCTCTTCCAAGAAAGAAAATTTCAAATTGTACTCCTAGCAAAAAATGATATTGGGTATAGAAACTTAATGAGAATTACTTCTATCGTAAATATCGAAAACCCGCTAGAACCTCTACTTACAGACCAGATACTTGAGCAATATCGAGAAGGTATCATTATATTATCAGGTGGTCTTTTTGGTGATGTCAATAATTTACTAATTATTGACAAAAAGTTAGCAAAAGAACGTATTTCTTTTTATCAAAAAAACTTTCCAGAAAGCTATTATCTTGAGCTCAATCCACAAATAAACATAGATAACGCAACAGAAATTAGAAGAGAAACTGTTGCTTTTTCAAAAGAAACAGGTGTTCCTCTTGTTGCAAGCTGGAATACTCACTATCTTCATGCTCAAGATAAATCTGCACAAAAAATCTTATATCTAGTGCATGGAGATGAAAAATCAAATGAAGAATATACACACATCTTTCAAAAAGATTCTTTTGAGTTTATCACCTCTCTTGAAGATCAATTTTCTGACGTTCCTGAAGCAATTGAAAATACTTTAAAGATTAGTGAGATATGTACCGTTGAAATCCCTCTTGGTAAATGGGTCTTTCCTGCTATTGAATACAAAAAAAATTATAATGATGATCTTCGTGAACTTGCCTATGAAGGACTTTCTGTACGTAATATGCAGTTAACGGAGACAGTAAAAACACGCCTCGATTATGAACTAAAAGTTATTGCCGACAAAGGGTATTCCCCTTATTTCCTTGTAGTATACGATCTACTTCGTTATGCTCGAGAAAATAAAATTCTTACCAATATTCGTGGTTCTGTTGCTGGATCTCTTGTGACATATCTTCTCCGAATTACTAAATGTGACCCATTTGAATACAAACTCCCTTTTGAACGTTTTCTTAACCCGGAGAGACCTTCAGCGCCGGATATTGATATGGACTATTCTGACACCCGTAGAGATGAAGTTATTGATTACGCAAGAAAAAAGTATGGTATTGATAATGTGGCACAAATTGGAACGTTTGGAACAATGATGGCACGTGGTGCTGTTCGTGATGTTGCAAGAGCAATGAAATACCCTTACATTGTAGGGGATCGAATTAGTAAACTTATACCTCCTCCACGACAAGGATTCCCTGTAACAATTGCTGGAGCACTAGAAGAAGTTCCTGAACTAAAAGAAGTCTATGACACTGACAGAGAGGCTCAAGAAATTCTTGATATGGCACAAAAAGTAGAGGGTTGCGCACGGCATATTTCTGTGCACGCTGCAGGTACAGTGATTTCACCTTCCCCACTCTGGGATTTTACTCCAATACAAAAAGATCCAAAAGGCGGCAAAATAATTACCCAGTATGACATGTATACTATCGAAGATGCAGGGCTTCTCAAATTCGACTTTTTGGGTATTCGCAACCTCACCATACTGGGAGACGCGATCCGTCTCACGAAAGAACGTTACAATATTGACGTAGATATTGAAGCAATCTCTCTTTCTGACGAAAAGACGTTTTCTATGCTAGCTCGAGGAGAAACAATGGGACTTTTCCAACTCAATGGTTCAGGGATGACAAGATTCTTAAAAGAACTTAAACCTTCAACTATTTTTGATATTAATGCGATGGTTGCACTTTATCGACCAGGACCGCTCGAAATGATCCCAGAATACATTAAAAGAAAACAAAACCCTTCCCTTGTTACTTATCTTGATAAACGACTTGAGCCAATTCTCGATCAGTCTTTTGGGGTTATTGTGTATCAAGATGATGTGATGTTAATTGCGATTCATCTTGCTGGATACTCTTGGCTTGAAGCAGATAAGCTTCGTAAAGCGATGGGTAAAAAAATCCCAGCAGAAATGCAAGCACAAAAAGAAAAGCTTCTTAAGGGCTTTTTGGAGCACGGTCTTTCTGAGAAAAAGTGTAAAGAACTTTGGTCATTAATCGAACCTTTTGCCGCGTATGGTTTCAACAAAGCACACGCTGCAAGTTATGGAAGAGTTGCCTACCAGACAGCCTATATGAAAGCAAACTATCCCGTTGCTTACATGACAGCCATTCTTACAAACGAAAGTGGAGATGTTGAAAAAATTTCAGAAATTGTTTCAGAATGCAAACGAATGAAAATAGAAGTTCTTCCCCCTGATGTAAACCAGAGTGAAGGAGGTTTTAGTATTATCACCAACAAAGAAGGTAGGGAAGAAATTCGCTTTGGTCTTTATACCATTAAAAACCTGGGTGTTGATATCTCAGATGCAGTTATAGAAGAACGTAAAAAAAATGGACCTTTTTCTTCCCTCGAAAACTTTATAAGAAGAGTAACCCATAAAAACCTTAATAAAAAATCCCTTGAGGCATTGACTATGTGTGGAGCATTAGACGCTTTTGGTGAACGCAATGAAATACTTCTTAATCTAGAAAGTATTCTTGACTTCCATAAACACGTGGTTAAAGATAACGCAAAACAGCACAGTCTCTTCGAACAGGCACAGGAGTCAACGTTTTCAATGAAAAAAACTGAACCAGCTTCGCAAAAACAACGTCTTTCCTGGGAAAAAGAGCTTCTAGGTCTTTTTGTTTCCGGTTTCCCTCTTGACCCATGGAAAGAAAAGATACTCTCGAGAGATCTTCATATAGGAAAAGTACATACAGTAGTCCCTGATGGAAAAGAAGTTACTATTGGAGTAATTATTGAAAAAATTAAAATCACTACAACAAAAAAAGGTGATAAAATGGCACTTGTCACACTACGAGATTATGAAGGGTACATTGAAGTAGCAGTATTCCCTGAAACCTATAAAAAATATAAGCATCTCTGCATCCTGGATACACCACTTATTGTTCGTGGAAAAGTTGCAACAAGAAATGGTGAAAAAACAATTACCGTTGACGAGCTACGTCTTCTGGAAACCGTATAATCTTGTCAAATAGCCACATAATGTAACTGATCCTTAACGCCTATAGCGGACTATAAGTTACACTTCTAAGAACGAAATACCTTGTATATTCACACCGTATCACTAAAATCTCTTTGCAGATTATATAACTTTATGCTATACTTATAAATATGTTTGAGTTACTATCTACTGTTCGTATTGTACTAGCCATCCTTCTTATTGCTCTTATTCTTATTCAAAGAGCAAACACTGACGCTTCTGGCGCTTTTAGTGCTGATGGCGGAACTGGCGCTACACTAGAAAAACGTGGAGCAGAAAAGACACTTCACTATGCAACAATTGTCGTTGCTATTTGTTTTGTCACCTCACTTCTTATTCCTCTTTTTCTACACTAAGTAAAGTACAGTTTTCTGTAGATAGCCCTTAATCTAAAGAGCTATGGACACCACCATTCTTACACGTATTACGAGCCACAAAAAAGAAATAGTTTCTATATACAAAACTTTAAGACCAGAAAAAGTTATTGTTTTGTTTGTTTTCCTTACCTTTTCTATTGTTTCTTTTTTTGTATCACTTCTCCTTATTAATCAACGTTTTCTTGTTACTGTCCCAACCTACGGCGGATCAATTCGTGAAGGTATTATTGGAACCCCTCGTTTTATTAACCCCATCCTTGCCACAGGAGAGCAAGACAAAGATCTTACATCTCTAGTGTTTGCAGGTCTAACCAAAAAAGATGAAAACGGTGCTATTATTTTAGACCTAGCAGAATCCATTACAGAAAGCGATGATGGACTTAAGTATGATGTCCTCATCAAAAAAAATGCAACATTTCATGACGGAGTAGCTGTTACTGTTGATGATGTTATGTACACTGTTGACATTGTTCAAAATCCTCTTATTAAAAGCCCTCACCGTGTAGAATGGGAAGGTGTTACCGTACAAAAAGAGAGTGATACAAAACTTACTTTTACATTAAAAAAGCCTTACCCTCTTTTTATGGAGGTTCTTTCTCTAGGAATCTTACCAAAACATATTTGGAAGAATCTTAATGAGGACCAGTTTAGTCTTAGCGACCTTAATATTCACGCGATAGGAAGTGGTCCTTACGCTATTAGCGCAGTACAGACAGAATCAGGTATTCCTGTCCGTTTTACTCTTACTTCTCATGAACATTACACACTAGGAAGACCATACATCTCTGAAATCACTCTTTTAACCTACCAAAATGAAAAGTATCTCATCAAAGCTTTTCAAGATGGTGACATTTCTCGAATTCATGGAATATCACAAGATAAAGTGTCTTCTCTATCGGTAAGCACGAGTAGTATCAAGACATCTCTTCTTCCTCGTACTTTTGCTGTCTTCTTTAACCCAAATAAACTTTCTCCTCTCGCTGACAAAAATGTTCGTATAGCACTACAAATGGCAATTAACAAACAAGCTATTGTTGATCAGGTGTTATATCGTTATGGAAAAGTTATTGATAACCCTTATCCTTTTGACACTGCAACAGAACCAGTTATTTATAACCCGACAAAAGCAAAGGAGCTTCTTCTTACTACAAAGGCACTCAAAAACGCATCTAGTACTTTTGAAATCACCCTCGCAACAGCAAACACAGATGAAATGAAAAAAGTAGCAGAAATGATACAACAAGATTGGAAAGCGGTAGGTGTTGAGGCATCCATCGCAATCTACGAAGTCTCTGATCTCAACCAAAATATTATTAAAGACAGAGATTTTCAAGCATTACTTTTTGGAGCAATCACTCAGTCACCTTCTGACCTCTACGCATTCTGGCACTCATCTCAAAGAAATTATCCAGGTCTTAATATCTCAAACTATGTAAGCAAAGAACTTGATAAACATCTTGAGATTCTTCGTGAATCAAAAGATGAAGAAGAAAGAAATGAGGCGTTTTCTTTGGTTAGAAAAGAATTTTCTGAAGAAGTCCCTGGGATCTTTTTATTCTCACCATCACTAATTTATATTACTAACGATAAGGTAACCACCCCTCTTCCTCAACATAGTTACGATACTTCCTCACGCTTCCTTTTTGTGGAAAAATGGTATCGATACACCGACAAAGTCTGGCCAAAAACCTACCATAAACAAGTGCTAGAATTTATTGAAAACATAATTAATTAAATACATATGAACACACACTACAATCAAAATACACAAAAAGAAGAGGTTACTACACAACCACAACAACGACCATACCCACCAAGAAACCGTTCTCTACGTCAAAACAGACCAACCAAATCCATCGTAGGACCAAAATTTGACACTACAGTGACCGGAAAACGGGAAACTGATCATATTCCACCGCTTCTTGATGGAGATATTCGCATCATCCATCTTGGTGGAGTTGAAGAAATTGGACGCAACATGAGCCTCATTGAGTATAAAGATACTATTTTGATTGTTGATTGTGGTGTTCAGTTCACAGAAACAAATACTCCTGGTATTGATTTTATTCTTCCAAACACACGCTACCTAGAAGAAAATAAACATAAAATAAAAGGCATGCTTGTTACCCATGGCCACCTTGATCACATCGGATCAATCCCCTATATCATGCCACGCATTGGAAACCCTCATATCTATGCACGACTTTTTACTTCTCTTATGGTTAAAAAACGACAAGAGGAGTTTCCTCACCTCCCTTCTCTTACGATTAATGTAGTAGAAAAAAATGACTCTGTAACCCTTGGTGACCTTAAGGTACGCTTCTTCGGAGTAACTCATGCCATACCAGACTCTATGGGTATTATCATCGAAACCCCTTACGGTGATATTGTACATACCGGAGATCTTCGTCTTGAACACAACGATGGGGTACCTACAGAAGATGAAGAGGATCGCTATACTGTCTTCAAAGACCGAAACACACTGCTTCTCATGGCAGATTCAACAAACTGTGAAAATCCAGGATTTTCTATTTCTGATGCAGTAGTATACAGAAATATCGAAACAATTATACGCGAAACACCTGGGAGACTTATTATTAGCACCTTTGCTTCCCAAGTAGAACGAATGCTCTTCATGCTAGAAACAGCTGAACGTTATGGTAAAAAAGTTGTTGTAGAAGGAAGAAGCATGAAGACAAATGTGGAAATTGCAAAACTTGCAAACATGTTACAAGTAAAACCGGAAACACTCATTCCTCTTGAAGAAATGGTGCGGTATCCTGAAAATAAGCTTATTATTCTCGCAACAGGACAACAAGGTGAAGAGTTCGCAGCACTCGGAAGAATAGCAAACAAAACTCATAAGTTTATTCGACTCACACCACGAGACACTATTCTTATGTCTTCTTCGGTTGTCCCAGGTAATGAACGTGCAGTGCAAAACCTTAAAGACAAACTATCTCGCCAAGGTGCGCACCTCATTCATTACAAAACATCAGACGTACACTCTTCTGGTCACGCAAACGCTGACGAGCTTCTTTGGATTCACAGAAAGATTCATCCTAAATTCTTTATCCCTGTTCACGGCTACCACTACATGCTTCGTGTACACGCAGATCTTGAACGTAAACTTGGCACACCAGAAGAAAATATTGTTATTCCAGATAATGGTATGATTATTGAAATAAAAAACGGCGGCCAAACGATAACAACAATAAAAGAAAAAGCTCCTAGTGAAATGATTGTTGTTGATGGAACCTCTGTTGGCAAAATTCAAGATGTTGTCATGCGTGATCGCCAGACACTTGCAGAAGATGGAATGTTCGTAGTTATTGGAGTAATCGACAGCCATACACATACACTCAAAAAATCACCAGATCTTATTTCTCGAGGTTTTGTCTATCTCAAAGAATCACAAGAGCTCCTCTATCAAGCAAGACTTCTTACTAAAAAAGTGATTGAAGATTCTCTTGCCAAAGGAGGGTACTCTAATCTTGACGACATGAAACAAGATGTAGCAGAAGCGACCACTAAATTCCTTCTACAAAAAACAGCAAAACGTCCTGTTATAATACCGGTAATTATTAGTGTGTAATAGCACCTCTACCTCTACAGAACGACTATGTAAAAACTGTTGTAATCAACAGTTTTTTGCACATGTTCCTCTTTAATTCTGCTATACTTTAACAATATGCATTCACTTCTACGCAATAGACTTTTATTAGTCACTTACGCAATGACCTTTTTGTATGCACTTCACTACGCTATTCCTTTATACGCGACTTCCTCATACCTCCATGTCTACTTTAACTCTCTTACTATAAGCATACTGTACGCATTAGGAAGTTTGTTTGCGATTTTTATTTCTTTGCGCATCGCTAAATCAATCAAACAATTTCATACATACCCCTTTGCATTTGCTATTACTATTGGAGAAATCTTAGCAATTGCACTTTTTGGTCTTACCAAAAACACCTTCTTACTCCCTATACTTTTTATACTTCACTTTATACTTCAAACTCTGCTTTATGTCTGTCTGAATATTTTTATTGAGAGTTTTAGCGCTCATGCAAAAATAGGAAGCATACGAGGTCTTTTCCTTGCTATTCTTAATCTAGGAATTCTTATTTCTCCAATGATTGGAGGATTTCTTCTTTCTCTGTTTTCTTTTACCACTCTTTATCTTGTTGCAGCTTCATTACTCATTCCCTACTTATACTTTCTTCACCACTACCTCAAACATATCAAAGAGCCCGCATATCACCAGGTGCATATTTTCCAAGCATTCAAAAAGGTCTTTAAAAACAAAAACCTCCGTGCTGCCGCAGTTGCAGAATTTGTTGTTTCCGCATTCTATGCCGTAATGATTATTTATTCACCTCTCTACCTTACCACCCTCGGCATCCCTCTTGCTGTATATATGGGGATCATATTACCACTTGCACTTGTTCCTCTTGTTGTACTCCCTTATGAACTTGGACTTCTTGCTGATAGAAAGTTCGGAGAAAAAGAAATGCTTATTCTTGGAATAGTAATGCTTACGGTATCGGTCTTTTTGTTTGTTATTACATCCACAAAAGATATTCGTGTTTGGATAGGTATTCTTCTTCTTTCTCGTATCGGTGTATCATTTGCAGAAACAATGGCATTTAGTTACTACTTTAAAAAAGTTGACTCTGAAGATCCTTCTCTTACTGCTTTGTTTGTGAACATGCAAGGAGTTGCTACTGTTGTTGTTACGAGTGTAGGGATACTTATTGCGCCATTCCTTACTAATAGACCACAACTTATTTTTGTTATTCTTGGGTGTGGTATCCTCTACAGTATTTCCTATATGTTGCCTATGAAAGATACCCGATAATAAGGTACACTATACAGTATGAAAGAAATTAGAACCATAAGTAAAGAACCTGTTCGCATTAATGTCCTTCTCCGTGATCACGGAATTGGTTCACGACGTGATATTGATGAACATATTAAAAAAGGAAACGTTATGATTAATGGAGAAATGGCGTCACTTGGAACCAAAGTAACCAACAAAGATGTGGTCACCGTAAAGACTGTTACCAAAGACTTACTCTACGCGCTCTACCATAAACCAAGAGGAGAAATAACCTCACGATTGCCAGAACTTCCTGGATGTGAACCTCTTGGTCGTCTCGATAAAGAAAGTGAAGGGTTGTTGCTGTATACCAACGACTACCGTGTTGTTGATGCCCTTCTTAATCCTAAATTTGCGAGAGAAAAAGAATATGAGGTAACGATACGAGAAAAAGCAACCCCTCGCGTGGTAACCTTACTTAAAAAAGGAATAGTAGCCCAGGAAGCAGCATATGCACCCGTTAAAGCGGTGTCTATTTATAACGAAGGACATTCTATAAAAATAATTTTGACAGAAGGTAAAAAACATGAAATTAGAAGAATGTTGAATGCGCTTAATTTGACCGTACTATCTCTAAAACGAGTTCGAATTCTTTCTTTTGTCATTCACGGTCTTGCTGCAAAAAAAGTACATATTCTCTCCAAGAGACAAACAGCGACGCTTCTTACTGAATGCGGTATTAAGGAATAACATACCCCTTTCCTTTCTTTATAATAAACTGTTCACGGAGGAGTTCTTCGAGAACTTCATTAACTCGTTCATCTTTTGGGAGTTGGTGTTGTTTAGTAATCGCAAAGAGCACTTTTGCACGAAGTTCTCTTTTTGAACCTTTATAGGTTGTAGCAGTTCTGTGATGTGCTGATTTCTTGTTATGAGAAATACCTTCTCTTTTAAGATGTGCACCGTAATCCATAAGTGCATAATAAAAATCCCTTGCACCGTACCGCTTCACTTGTTCATACTGAGTAAGACGAGTAAGATCATCAAGAAGTAGTCCGTCATGCACAGTCTCTTTGTCTTCATGAAAGTACTCAATAAGTGCAGTGCGGATATTGGTCTCAAGTACAGGGTAAGTGAACTCATTGTAAGCAAATGCACACAGTGCAGATGCGGTATACTTTCCAACACCCGGAAGCTCGCATAAGGCGCTGTGTGTTTTTGGAAGAGTTTTATAGATAGATGCAATCGCAAGAAGTGCCTTTGCTCGCCGTTGATATCCAAGCCCTTGCCACAATATAAGCACTTCTCTTAGAGATGCATTGCGCAGTGCAGTGAGTGTTGGATACCGCTTCATCCAAAGAACAAACTTTTCAAGCACTCTCCCTACTTGTGTTTGCTGTAACATTACCTCGCTTATAAGAATACGATACGGGGTAATTGTTTTTCTCCATGGAAGATCATGACGCCCATATGACACGTAGTGAAGAAAAACATGCTGCAAGAACATCTCATCATCTTTTTGTATTCGTTTCTGGTCTCTATTCTTAATACTCTTCATCATCATCTAAAAAAGAAAAGTGTGAATAACTTGCTTATGGTCCCTTGAGTATAACACGAAGTATTGCTACACTTATAAGTAGGCAGTTGTTTCATTATCAGCCTTTAATAGAAAAAAGAATGTCAAAAACGACAATCCTTGAAGTCTATCAAGACAAGAAGGGGCAGTATCGATTCAGACTTCTTGCAAAGAATGGAGAGCCTGTATGTATGTCCGAAGGATATGCAAAAAAATCAGGAGCCATGCTTGCCGCTAAGAAACTCACTGAATGGGTATCAAAAGCAACCCTTGTCGATGCCGATAAAAAAGCAGATGCGGCTTCAAAAACAACTGGGAAGCAA
>CAYUDN010000024.1:0-12317 GCA_964443675.1 uncultured Candidatus Saccharibacteria bacterium
ACCATGCTACACTTAGAAACAAATGAGGTGTACTAATTGAGGGGTGCGGGGACGCTCAATTAATCCTGTGCTATCTTAGCATATTTAGACGCGTATGTCAAGCGTAATTCGGACAAAATAAAAAGCCTCGATGAGACCTTGTAAATTCTTTTCTTTTTGCTGTGCCCCGAAACGTGACACGACCTTTTGATCTCCTTACCCTGTAACGTCCGTTTGGTAATTTTTAGTATATCAATTCGACGCTTCTCGTGCGCTCATTAAAAAGTGACAAAAGTGACACTTTTTTCACTATAAAATTACATTCATCTGTAACTATTTTTACAATAAGTTGATTAATTATGTGCTAAAATATCTGTATGGAAAAAGATTTTGATGCTTGGAATAAAGAGAAAAAGACAACTGATAAAAAGGTTATTAATAGAGGTCTTTTCTTTTATGCTCGTGAAATTTGGTGGTGTAGTGCAGGGTTAAATATTGGAGTAGAAGCAAATGGTAAAAATGAAAATTTTGAAAGACCAATGCTAATTATAAAAAAATTTAACTCTGACATGGTTTGGGGGTTACCGCTCACAACTAAAGAAAAACAAAATAAATATCATCATAAACTAGAACATGAAGTTATAAAGTCTTGGGTAATTTTATCACAAATAAAAACCATAAGTACTAAGAGGTTATTAAGAAAAATCGGTTTCATCTCTGAATCAGATTTCAGAGAAGTAATTTTGAAGATACAAGACCTCTTAAAAATCGAAAGCCCCCTTGCGGGAGCTTTCTCGGAGGCCGAAGCCACTAATACAGATAGTATAGATAAATCTAAAAAATAAGTCAAGGAAATTTTATGAAAGAAAAGAAGGAGAAAAAATTAACCAGTACTGACATTGAAAAGATGTGGGGTGGTGACGGCCCATATTCACAAGTTAGTTTACATGAGCAAACCAGAATTTTAGATGATAGTATTAGTAGAATTTTTCTTGTCGTAGAAGCAGAAATAAATCCATTTACATTTGAGTATGTAAAAAATAATAGAGATAGATTTGAAAATGATGAAGCTGTTCTACAGTTACTTGATTACGCTGAGAATCGTGGAAAGTTTGGTTATGTTGTTGGAGCAGGCGAAGTAGAAGCTACTATGGATGGTGCTAGAGAATTTGCTGAGAGACAAAGAGATGCAACAGTAGAAACCTTAATAAGAATGCACAAATTTGTTATTGATGAATGTAATCTAAAAAAAGATTTTGGCATTATTGAAGATGATAATTTTGATAAACAATTTGTGTGGAATGAAAAGGAAGGAAAAGTTGAAGAAATTAGCAATTTATTTTTTGATAACAAAACTTTTATTGGGTCTAAGTCTGGGACAAAGAATAATAAAATGAGGTTTTTCTTTGTAATTGCTTTTGCACGTAAATTTGATTTTAAAAATAATACTGCGTTAGCTTTTGCAAAAAATCTAAAGAAAGAATCAAAGAATCTTGGTGTTGAGATAGAAAGTTGTGAAACATTTATTGATTATATGTTAGTAACAACTCTTATTCCTTTTGATGTAGTTCCAGCAAAATTTATAGAATCTGTAATAACTTCATCTAATAAAATAGGTAAGAAACCAACATTTAAAGAAACATATTTTGTTACTAATGTTGATTGCCCAAAGCCAGATGAGATTATGGGGTTCTTGTCAGATTTGTAGTTTTTTTAACTCAGTTTTATAGTTTTTCATTATTTCTTGTAAATCATTAAATCAGAATAAGAATTTGGAATTTTTTCTAGCATATCCAAACCAAGTGATTTAATAACAAAACCATGCTCTACTACTAGTACATCTTCTTTCTGGTCGGTATTAAATACTGTTTCTGTCAGTGTTTACTTCAAAAACATTTTAGTAGTAACCCTCACCAATTTTTTTCATAGTTTTTCGTGCTAGCACGTTTGGGTGCCCCCAGAAGGGATCGAACCTTCGACCGTCTGCTTAAAAGGCAGCTGCTCTACCGACTGAGCTATAGGGACATATTTTAATTTATTTAACACACGGATTTTGTACTGAATGCGTGTTCGCCGCCTTTATGGTTAGCTGGTTACTTCTTTTTGCCGACTGAGCTATAGGGACAAAAAATCAGTTTTAGACATTAGACTTTAGGTTTTAGAAAAATACGAACACAAAACTTTCTAGAAACTTTTTGAATAATGTTCCACTATACTATCACAGAATACAATCTTTTTCCAGTATGGGAAGCGCTTCGCTATTTACGCAGAGAAGAGGTTCCAAAAGTTTCAAGTGTACCAGATGGTGTATATCCGATATATGGTTTTGTTTTGTCATCACGAAGAGGTCCTCCGGTTAAATACCAGATAATCCATACTGCCCAAAAAACCGCAAGTGCTTTAATGAAGAATCCCATGCGTACTAGTATATAAGTAATTGCACACAGAGTACAGACAGTAGATCACAAACAAGAGCACATTAGTGTTGGCATACAGGGCAGTAGTGTGCACTTCTCCCATTGATTGTTTTCTTTTCGACTACTCCTTTGCAGTTTTTGGAAAGACATTTTTGTCTGGTGCGAAGGTATACCAGGTGCTTTTCATGGAAAGATCCTTTTTGTCCTTGGATATTACGATAGTCACTAGTGCTGTCGCCACCAAAAGTGATACCGTTCATAAGCACCTGTTTCATGGAAGAAAAAAGCCGTGCGTAGTCCTCCTTGCTCAAACTCCTTGGTGTCCTTGTAGGAAGAATGTGTGCACGGTGAAGCATTTCATCAGAATAAATATTACCGATACCTGCGATGATGGATTGATCTATGAGTACTGTTTTGATGGCGCGAGTAGGGGATTTCATTAAGTGTTCCTCAAAGAGAGAAAGTGTAAATGTTGTTTCGAGTGGTTCTGGCCCAAGATGTGAAAGTTTTTCTTTGTGTAACGAATCAGTTTTTTCTACAATGATCGTACCAAATTTACGTGAATCACAAAAGACAAGATGGTGGTTGTTTGAAAGTGTGAACACAACATGTATGTGACGATTGTATGGATCACGAAGAGGCGAAGTGTCTTTCTGTCGGGTTTGTGTATGGTTTGCGTTGTCTGTGATACACGGAGTCCATGCCCATTCTTTACCGTTGTACGCTTTGTTTTCTTTGTAGGTGCCATACATAAGATGTCCTGTCATTTTCATATGGACGATGATGGTGAAACCATTGTTAAGATCAATAAGAATATGCTTTGCACGACGACGTACACAGATGACTTTTTGGTTGAGAGTATGTCGCGTAAAGTGCTCAAAATAGTCTCGGTCCTTGAGAGTGTTTTTGGCGAGCTTGGCGGTGCTCCACATATCTGACCAAAGAGCAGTAATAGAAAGACCGGGTAGGACTTTTTGAAGACCGGTGACAGTGGTGTGTACTTCAGGGAGTTCGGGCATAAGAGAGTAAAGAATGAGGTGTGAAGAAACAAGTAACAAGAATATCTATAACTCTTTTGTTGCTTTTATTAAATCGAGCAGTGTTTATGTGTAAGTCTTTCAAAGAGATCGCTAAGGCAAGCTTTCGTATTTCCGGGATATTACTAATTACTGTTTGCTAACTGCTTACGCAACTCTTCCCTCACAACTTGAGCATCGTCCCACACTTCTTTGGTTCCGTGTGGTCCCATAATATAAGGGTCTGTGCCTTTACCGGTGATAAGGATTGTGTCACCTGTTTTTGCAAAAGAAAGTGCTTGTGCGATTGCAACTCTACGGTCTTCGATAATATGCGGAGTATGTTTTGTTACACCGGAAGCAACCTCTCGAATAATTTTCATTGGATCTTCATCGTACGGATCTTCGTTGGTGATGATGATTTCATCACAGAACTCGTCTGCAATCTTTCCAAGGACAGGTCTTTTCCACCCGTCGCGCCCACCGCCTGTTGATCCAAGGACTGCAATCTTACGAGAATCTGGGAATGCTTCGTAGAGCTTACGAAGTGAGTCATCGGTGTGTGCGTAATCAACCACCACAGTGAAGTTCTGCTTTGTGTGAAGCGGATCAGAGGGAGGGAGGGTAACCTTTTCAACTCGTCCACGAATGAGGGTAAGGCGTTCAATACCTTCTTTTGCGACAGTAAGAGGAATACCAACTTCTTCACCAAGCTTGATTGCTGCAAGAGCGTTTAGGATGTTGAATTTGCCAGGAAGAGGAATAGTAAAAGTTACTCCTTTGTATTCTATGGTGCTTGAGTTTTCGTTTTCTTCCAATATTTTGACCTCCTTAAGTGAGTAACTCACGTTATGTTCGACGTTATGAATAAGGAAAGAGTAACCGTGTTTGGTGTCGATATTCGCAATGGCAACACGAGCAGGTTTTTTACTTTTTGCTAAGTGTCTTACGAGGCGAAGTTTAGCATCTTTGTAGTGTGCAAAAGAACCATGACTCTCAATATGTTCAGGGGAGAGGTTGGTGAAGAGAAGTGCATCAAGTGCAACTCCTGTGTGACGGAAGAATCGCGCGCCTTCTGATGTCATTTCTGTGATTGCATAGTCGCACTTTGCATCAACTGCTTCGCGTAAAAACTTTTGTGTAAAAAATCTTCCCGGCATTGTCATTTTGTAAGTGTTAGGACGATCATGTGTATGTACTTTGAAGCGAATCGTAGAAAGAATTGCAGTCTTTTTGTGTGCCGCTTCCAATACCGCGTTAACAAATTCTACCGTTGAGGATTTGCCTTTGGTGCCAGTCACCCCAATAACATAAAGATGTCTTGAAGGGAAACGATACCGTACTGTGCCGACTACCGCAAGAAGACGATGATAGAAAGGTTGGAAGAATCGATACACTTTTTTTGGGATATAGCGTTCGAGGGTGCGAAGAATTTTTTCCATAGATTATTGTAGTTGTTGTAACGCTTCTTTAATAATAGTACTTGTTGTTTTGTTGGTAGGATCAACTTCTTTGAGTGCGTTTCCGATTTCTTTTGCGGTGTAACCAAGTGTTTCGAGAGCAAGTTTAGCTTCTTCTTGTTCGCTATTTTTTGATTCTCCTTGAGCAAGGTGAGCGAGTTTGCCACGAAGTTCTAGGATAACTTTTTCAGCGGTTTTTTTGCCAATACCGGGGGTTTTAGATATTGCTTCGATATCATTGTTTTCTATTGCGAAAGCAAGTGAAGCAGGGGAGTGAAGAGAGAGAACAGAAAGCGCGCTTTTCGGTCCTATTCCTGACACAGAAGTTAGTTTTTCAAATAAAAAAAGATCTGACTCATCTTTAAATCCAAATAAAGTAATTTGGTCTTCTCTGACATGAGTGTGTACAAAAAGACTAACATGTACACCTTCTGTAAGCGACACAAGTGCAGGTAGTGGACAAAGAAGTTTATACCCAACACCACCAACAACAAGAAGAAGTGATGAATTATTGAGATTTTTTACTGTTCCTTCGAGATACCCTATCATAAAGGTGAGTATACCATTTTCTTTTCACCAAGGTGAGTAAACAATGAAAATGTCGGGTAGGTAATTACAACAAGAGACAGGTCTTGAAAATAAAGAAACTTTGTGGTATAGTTGTTCTACAAATTTTAAAGATATGGCAATTACAAAAAATGCAAAAAGAGCTATTCGTGTAAGTACTAAGAAGCGCGTCGTTAATGACAAAGTTCGTCGTACCATGAAGGAAGCGGTTAAAACTGTTCGTAAAGATGTTCTTGCAAAGGATAAGAAAGCAACTAAAGCAGACTTGTCACTTGCGTTCAAGGCGCTTGATAAAGCAGCAAAGAGAGGAACTATTAAGAAAGGACAAGCGGACCGCAAGAAGTCTCGCCTCGCTAAAGCAGTAGCTAAGCTTGGATAATCCGCAAAGGTATATACATGTGGCGTAAGCCACAACATGCTCTCGTAGTTCAATGGATAGAATGCAAGTTTGCGGTACTTGCGATCTAGGTTCGATTCCTGGCGAGAGCACCTGATTGGGCGCATTTTGGGCTAAAATAAAAAGTTGGACACCTGTACTCCTTCCGCGAAGTAGCATCAAACTACGTCTTGGTCGGAGTATCCGTCCAACTTTTTATTTTTTCTCCAAAATTCATCCCAATCAGGCTCTCGCCAGGAATCGAACTGAGTCCGACGCAGAGCCGGTTTATGTACTCATAAACCGTGAGGACGAAGCTTAGGCGAAAGTTAAGAGTGTTATATGAATCACGAAGTGATGAAATACAACACCTTAACAATCGCCGATTCCTGCCGAGAGTATGTATAGTTTATGAATTCTGATTTTAGACAACATCTCTTCCCATTTTCTTCCACCTCTAGTACCATTAGAGCTAATGAATGTTGATGTTGTAACTAAAAAACTTCTCGAACTTGGAGAGCTCTCCCTTCGTTTTGGTCGTGTTGACCGTGTTACTTTTCATGAAGATGGAGTGACGAAAGAGTCAGACACTGATCACACAGTTATGCTTGGTCTTTTGGCGTGTTCTTTTGCCGCATCACACATGCAGGATCTTGATCTTGGTCGTGTTGCACAGTTTGCACTTATTCATGATCTTGTTGAGGTGTATGCAGGGGACACCAACACGCTTGGAATCTCTGAAAAAGGGGGTGAAAGCAAAGAAGAAAAAGAAAGAAAAGCGCTTCTTCGTTTAGAGCAAGAATATGGCGACGATTTCCCTTGGCTTGTTACCACTATCAAGGAGTATGACTCACTTGCTACAAAAGAAGCAAGATATATCAAAGCGTTCGATAAGATTTTACCAAAAATAACTCAAACCCTTAATCATGGAAAGCAGTTTACCTTACTAGGAAAAACAAAAGAAGAATTGAGAAATATTCATCGTGCTCAACTTGAAGCAATGAGTCTCGGATACGCTTCTGATATGAAGGAGGTATTGGAAGTACTTGCTCTTTGTATGAAGAGCTCTGAAGACACTATTGTGTAATATGGCAATACTTTACCCCAACTCCATCATCTTCTTCAATTCCTCCAAACATTCTGGTAGTTCATAAAATCCCGCACTTCCGTTGAGATGTTTGCCTCCATGAATAATAACAAGATCACATCCAAGTTTTTCTGCCAAGAAGGCACCATTTTGTAGTGGTACGATCGGGTCATCATCACCATGAATGACAGCAAACCTGGAAACCTTGCTCGTGACTACTTCAAAATCAATCGGGGTATTAAGAAAGTGAACAACTTTTTCATTAGTTGTTTTCTCTGCTGGACCTGAGACAAGAACAGCTCCGCATACTCGTAACGCGCTTGACATACTTTCAAGGTATTTGAGTATTGTAGGTACACCAAGACTATGGCCAACAAGATAGATGTCGTCTTCTTGATTACGCTCCACGTGGTGGGTAATTTCTTCAAGCCATTCAGAAAGAATGGGGGAGCCATGTTTCGGCATTGCAAGTGCACAAGCATATACGTTTAGTTTTTGTAACTCTCCCATAAGCCATGGTCGCCAACCACCATTAGGAGTTCCTTCTAGTCCGTGAACGATAAATACTTTTTTCATATATTGGTTCAGTATACACCGTAAATAGGTTGGGAAAGTTTTAAAAAAATGAAAAGTATGGTATAGTATCGCAACAATCGAAAATATTTGGAGGAGTGGCAGAGTTGGTCTATTGCACCTGTCTTGAAAACAGGAGTCTGAGTAATCGGACCGTGAGTTCGAATCTCACCTCCTCCGCATAAACAAAAATGCCACAAGATTCTTCTTGTGGCATTTTTGTTTACTGTCGGAGTTACAGTAGCAAAGCGCCTGCGCGCTTTGCGTGAGATGAGAATAGGGGCCGAGAAACTTCATCGACGAACACGATGAGGAGAAGTTTCGTGGCCGAATCTCACCTCCTCAACATCGACAAAAACCACCTATTTTCTCATTTTGTCGACTTTTTCTTAGGCGAAAGTTAAGAGGTTTTGTTTGAGTGCTTATCACGAAAAAGAAAACCCTTAACAGTGGCCGAATCTCACCTCCTCTCATTCAAAACCCTTTCTCCTTCCACCACTTCCTCGCCCTCACATCAATTTTGTTTACTGTAAGTACCACATAAGCAACCGCTCCAAAGAGTAGAGGTGACGCGATGAGGGTTGGAAGGTGAATTTTTGCAAACACATCAACCAGAAAAGAAATAAGAGTGTTGTGAAGCAAGTAGAGTGGGTAGGTGATTGCTCCAAGTGTCACCACGATATGTTTGTAGTGTGTTCCAAAAATACCCAGAGAACCATTGGTAATTTTTTTGTGAGCGATAAGTAAGAAAATAACAAAGAAGCTGGTAATCAGTATTCCATCAATAATAGGATTGTAATCACTACGTGCCATGGTTCGTGGTAGTGCGGCGAGATACAGAAGAAGAAGTGCTAAATATTGGAACCTTACCCTTTTCTTTTTGTAGAGAGCATAAAACAAGATACCTGCCATAAAGTGTTGTGCATACACCCCACCAAGAATATCAACAAAAAGTTCTAAAGGTTTAGCAAAGGATGACAGAAAAGAATGTTTTAAGGCGTTAAGCAGAATGAAGGGAGAGGAAAAGACCGCAAGCTTCTCTTGAGTTATTGATGTTTTTTTTCTGTAGCGCGAGCACTATGCTTATGGTGATATAAAATTTGAGTTCATACACAAGTGTCCAACAAGCGCTTTCAATAAAATGATACTGACTAATGAGAGTTGGAATCATGGTCATGTTAGCAAAGAATTGTCCAATACCAGGCGAAGAAGGTGTTTGTGAGAGTAGGAGCACACCCGAAGTAATACATGTACTTATCCAAAATACCGGATAGAGCCGTATAAATCTTGCGGATATGAATTCTCGTACTGTTCTTCCTTCCGAACTGAGGGTGATTACAAAACCAGAGATTAAAAAGAAAAGATCAACCCCAAGGTAACCATACTTAGTGAAAGCGGTGAAGGGTTGTATAAATAACGGAAGATACCCAAGAGTGATAAGAGAACTTAGTTTGTGTACAGCAACCACAAGAGAGGCGGCAAAGAAACGTAAAAGATCAATAGGAAAAAGTGTTTCTTTTTGATGTTGTTGGGACATGATAATGAAGTGTAACATTTTGGAATTACTCTATAGACACTAAAGGTTTCTCTGTTATACTTCTTTGTACATGTCACAAAATGCAAAGAATCAACATGTTCCGCATATGGTAGTGGTTGTTGCTACTGTTATTTTATTTTCTTTTATTGGTTTTTTTGCGGGGGTTGTTTTTGAGAAAGATAAGTATGGTGATTTTATGAGGAGTTTTAGGAATATTAGAGAGAACTCCAATAAGTATACATTTATTAATCCTCTTGTTGGCAATGTTTCAGCTCCGGCAACAGATGTGGGAATTTTTTCTGACATTAAAAAAGACATAATGGCGTATCTCTCTAAAGAAGAAAAAAGAGGTCAACTTTACTCATATTCTTTTTACTTCCGAGATATGGGATCAGGTCTTTGGTTTGGTAGTAATGAATCAGAAGACTTCTTTCCTGCAAGTCTTTTTAAGCTTCCGATTGCAATGGCTGTGTATAAACAAGGAGAAGATAATCCGTCTTTCTTAAAAAGGAGGGTTGTGTACACAAAAGAAGTTTCTGATATTAATAGTTCCGTTAAAACAAACTCAGAAAGCCTTCTTGTTATTGGTGGTGAATATTCTGTAGAAGACCTTGTTTCAATTATGATTACTGAATCCGATAATGGGGCAAAGAATCTTTTGCTTACAGTTTTGGATAAGCAATATATTAACGGGCTTTTTACAATTGTTTCACTAGTTGACCCTGATATTGTGAGAACATACACCGTCTCTTCAAGAAAGTATGCCCTTTTTCTTAGGGTGTTGTACGGGTCGTCATATCTTAACGAGGATCACTCAGAGTTACTTCTTAAACTTCTTTCAAAGAGTACTTTTAAAGATGGTATGGTCGCAGGTGTTCCTGGCTCTATTCCTGTTGCACACAAATTTGGTACATACGAATTTGAAGAAGTGGTTAATGGTGCAACGGTCACAACACACCAACTTCATGATTGTGGTGTGGTGTATCACGCAGAGAGGCCATACATTTTCTGTCTTATGACAAAAGGAAAAGAAGAAGAGCATTTATTTAAGATTATTGCAAACGTTTCTCGTATGGTATTTGAATATCAAGAAAAGAATGAGTTTGAAGATAAATAAAAATTACTATGAAATACTTAGGAATTGATTTTGGTTCAAAAAAAGTTGGTTTTGCTTCCTCTGATGAAGAGGGACGGATTGCTTTTCCTCTTATGATTGCACCCAATGATGCAAGTTTGCTTAAAGATACTCTTGAGCTTATTAGAGAAATGAAGATCGGTGTTGTGGTGATAGGGGAAAGCGTTGATGGTAGTGGTAAACCAAACCCTATCGCCAAAGAAGCTCGCACCTTTGGTGCGACTATCGAGAACGCACTCGATGTGCGTATTGTCTTTGAGAAGGAGTGGTATTCTACTGTTGAGGCACGCAAACAACCAGGTAACAGTGGAAATCATGAAGTTGATGATCAGGCTGCGGCAATAGTGCTCCAACGATATCTTGATAAGGTGAACGGTCCTGGGGTGTATGAAGAATCTTTTGATGAAGATGATGAAGAAAGTGGAGACAGTTCTTCTTCTGATAATTGGTAGGTAGTGCTGACAAAAAAGAAGCAAGCAACCTTGCTTCTTTTTTGTTTTGTTTATATGATGAAACAATATGACAGAACAAACAACAGCGCCATCTTTACACGAAGAAGAAAAGGTATATGCAACCATTGATGATTTTCAAAAAATAGAAATCAAAGTCGGTACCGTGCTTTCTGTTGCGGTAGCTGAAGGAGCGGATAAGCTTTACATTTTGCAAGTTGATCTTGGTGAAGAGAGGCCACGTCAGATACTTTCTGGTATTAGAGAATATATTGCTCCTGAAGAGCTTCTCAATAAACAGTTTCCTTTTGTTACTAATCTTGCACCGCGTATGCTTCGTGGCTATGAGTCACAAGGGATGATACTTGCCGGAAGTGATGAAAGTGGTCTTGCCCTTCTTACACCAACCAAGTCCCTCACTAATGGTACACGACTTCGATAGTGTGTATAGGAAACCGTAAAAATGGTTTTGTGAGCTATACTAGAAGGCATGAGTCACCATCTTTGTATTTTTGATGAGTATGTGGTCTTCGACAGGGAAATGATTCCTTTTGGTCGTGTTGCTATAGAAAAGGATATTACCAAGGTTATCAACGAAATACTCGACTTGGTTGTACGTAAAATCGGTGATGAAGAAGTTGTGGTGTGTGGGCAAGGGGATGCACGAAGGATGCTTGGGAGAAAGTTAGAAGATAGACTAAAGAGAGAAGTAATGTATGAATAATATGGAATTTGGGGCACGTCCAGGACAGACACAGTCAACATCACAACCAGCATAGAATGATCACGTGTTTTTGGCTAATGTTATACAAATTGGTTTAGCTGAGCTTCTTCGTCAAGATATGATGGAGTTTATCGAGAAAAACGCAGCACGGTTCCGTGAAGTAGTGAATGATGATCCGTCACTTTTTGAAAGATATCAGGAAGATTCGGAAGGTACACTGAGGGTGATTTTGGGAAGAATGCAGGTGCATTAATCGTGGTATACTTGTAGGGTTCAGTTAAAAATAATAAAAGTAAATACTATGGACAATTTTAACCCACAACAACCACCTGTACCTGTGTCACCGGAATACATTCCAGAACCTGCGGACATGCTGTATGAAGCTGCTTTGGTAAAACTACAAGAGTTATTTCCTGAAGCGCGAACCGAAACTCTTCGTTCTATTCGTGGACCATTTGTTGGTGATATTTTGCATAAGCATAACATTCCTATGTTTTTAGATCGTTTTTTAAAAGAAGATCAAGAGAAGAAGCTTAAAGAAGGAACAGGAGCAAACAGTATAGAAGAAGCTATTAAAAAGATTCTCAAAGATATTCCAGAAGACATCATTGTTTTTTATGCGGGAAAAATAGGAAACCCACTTTTAAAAGTAGACCCGCTTGACTTGGTGTAAAGATTTAAAGATGGTTTATGGGTTGCTTATAGGCATTTGGTGACTAAAGCAGGAACCGGCGATTGTTAAGGTATTTTGTTGTGTAACCTTGTTACTTACAAAACACTCTTAACTTTCTCCTAAAGAAAAGTCGACAAAATAATAAAAAGAGAAGCAAGGAATACAGCTTCTCTTTTTGTTATTTCGTATACCGACTTTTCGTTCGATTCCTAGCGGGGGCACCGCAAAAGAAAACGCGACTTGTGTCGCGTTTTCTTTTGCGGTGCCCCCGCTAGGAATCGAACCTAGAATAACGGCTTAGAAGTCCGCAGTTATATCCATTTA
>CAYUDN010000025.1:0-11398 GCA_964443675.1 uncultured Candidatus Saccharibacteria bacterium
CAACTGCAAGATTTGCCTTCACAAAAGAGTTATATGATGAAACAAAATACCCACCAATAAGAACAAGTACACCAACAATAATAATTACTTTTCCAAAACGTGAAAATATTGATTGCATAATAGAAAAAGTATAGCACAGCAAGAGAGGTGTTAGGTAGTAAGTGACAGGTATTAGGTATTAGGTAGTAGGTAACAGGTGCCAGAAAACACAAGATCAATAAGGAGAACTACTTACTGCTTTAACGTCTATCGCCTTGCTTTTTGCACCCAACCCTAACATCAAAAGTCTGATGTCTAAAATCTATGACATAGGATCTACCAAATTCATAAAGAGTGACGCAACCGTAAGTGGACCAACACCACCAGGCACAGGGGTCACAAGCGACGCTTTCTCATAACATGAAGGATCAACATCTCCAACCACTTTTCCTTTTTGTTCACTCGTTCCTGCATCGATAAGCACCACCCCTTCTTTAATCATTTCTTTTTTAATAAGACCAGGACTTCCTGCACCGGTAATAATAATATCGGCAGCACTCATACGCTTCTTCGTTTCTTCTTCTGAGGAGTTAATATCAATGACGTCGTAGGTAACGCCGAGTTTTGTAAGAAAAAGTGCAACCGGTGCACCGACAAGACGACCATTACCCACAAGAAGTATCTTTTTGTTAGTAAGATCCACTTGGTACGCAGTAAGTATCTCATACACTGCACGCGCAACCGGAGGCATCATGCCATGTTGCTTCGTAACGAATCCATGAAGTGCGTCTTTGCTCAATACATCACAATCAAGTTGAATAGGAACAGTATTAAGTATTTCTTCTTCATGCGGTCGTAAGGATTCTGGGAGAGGAAGTTGTACCACAATACCATCGAATCCTTCTTCCTTACACCCCTTAAGCACCTCTACAGCTTCTTCTACTGTTGTTGCGATACTTTCTCGTACAACACAAGTAACATCAACCCTCTCCCCGAATCGTGACTTCATAGCCACGAACTGCATCGTTGGTGCGGTTTTATGGAAAACAACAAAACACACTTTCTTATTAGTATGAGAAAGAGAAGTTCGTATATGATCTTCTAAAGAAGAGATGAGAGGTTTGATGTCGGTGAGCATAGACGTATCGTACCACAACTCTACCCGTTGTATAAAATGTGGAGGATGAGAGATTCGCTTACAAAACTCCACTAATATAAATATAATAACTAACTTTTCTATAGTTTGACTAATTTTTATCTAAAGTATAGTATACCGATGTGTGTTGTTTAATTAACCAAGGAGCTGATATGAGTGAGACGATCAGTAACATAAGCCTGCAATCGCTTAGAGAGTATGCTATTCAAAATGAAACTAACATAGAGAGACCAGACTTCGAAAGCACTGACTATTTTTACCACAGGTGGATAGGAGCCAAACACCTAGAAACTAACTGCTGGACCACAGAAAAAATAGAAGGGGTCAAAACCGGTGACCTGATTCTGTACCCAGTAACAGAAGCAGGTTGTTTCTATCGGTATGGGATGGTGGCAAAAGTTTTCTATGGCACAGTAGTTACAACACGTGAGGTCTTTGTTGTTTACGATCTTGGTCCAGCGGTAACAATGGCTACAGATGGTCAACGTGCAATCTTTTCTCCTCTTAGCTTTGTGCTCCCAATGAAACTTTGCAAAGGGTTAATAAGTCAAGACAATTGGATAATGGCCAGCAGGGAAAGTTTTGAACTATTGTTAGGAAATGTGGACACTAAAATACAGCTAAGAATAGCAAAAGAAAAAATGGACATGCTTGAATCGTTGCTTAAGCGATAACAAAACAATCCAACAAATCACCGACACATAAATGTGTGAGGTGATTTTCTTTTTACAAACACATAATGAGAAATTCGCCAATTACTTTGGTAGTTTACTTCATACCTATGGTATTCATAAACCACTCAAAGTTTTTGGCTAAAGAAACGTCGACAAAAGTGAGAAGTAAAAATACTGCACCCAATTTTTGCTTCTCATTAGAGATTCGCTCACAAAACTACCTCGCTTCGACTGCCTGACGGCAAGGCAAGCTCGAAGTAGTTTCGCGAGCCCTATTCGAATCTCCGCAAGTGACGCAGGTCACTTGCTTTCTCTTACCTTCGCTGTCGACCTTTAAAATACCCAAGCAAAAATCTTGGGTATTTTAAAGGTCGATGCGGAGGATGAGAGATTCGAACTCTCGGACAGGTTACCCCGTCGCCACCTTTCCAAGATGGTGCACTAGACCGCTATGCGAATCCTCCGTATATTTTAATTTCATTATTCTAGCACAATCTGACCCAATCCCCTCTTGGAAAGTTCCAAGATGACTATATACTGTTCGCTCTGCTCATGCTAGACCGCTATGCGAATCCTCCGTATATTTTTATTATACTATTCTAGCACAATATAACCGACCTTCCATCTTGGAAAGTTCCAAGATGACTATATACTGTTCGCTCTGCTCATGCTAGACCACCGTAGCGATACCTCCGTATATTTTGATTGTATTATTCTAGCACAATCTGATCTTTCTTATCAAAAATAATCTTGAATCTTTATGCTATTATGTGAATATCCAAAAACAAAATATGAAAACAAAGCACTACGCAACACTTGTCAATGACTATTACAACGTATGCACAAAAGGATATCGCGAAGTGTGGGGTTCTGATCACTTCCATCAATACTTTTGGGACAACAACGAAACCAGAGAAGAAGGACTTGCAAGAACTCACGCAACCATCCTCAAACACATGAACCTATCCCCTGACTCCCATGTTGCTGACTTAGGTTGTGGAATAGGAACATTCTCAATAGAAATACTTGCTCCACATTTCAAATATATAACCGCGGTGAATATAAATGCTAAGCATCTCAAAGCTGCTAAACAAAAAGCAAAAGAGCAGCAGATTTCTACTATTGACTTTGTTGAAGGAGATATCATGAAACTTGAGTATGACAACAAGTTCGATGGTATCTTTTTGTATGATGTCGAACCTCACTTGCCTGATAGAAAGAAAGCTCTTAAGAATATCTATGACGCTCTAAAGCCTGGAGGAAAAGTGATGATAACCGCATGGCTCAAGCCGGAAGAAACCAACTTCGTTGCTGAAGAATTCCTTATTAAACCTTTTTGTCAGGCATTCGCATATCCATTTCTAGAAAACAATACCAATCTCGAACGCTACGCACAAGAAATTGGCTTCAAGACAATTGTTAATGAAGATTGGACAACACCAACAGCACGTTCAGTAAATGCTGGGTACCTGGATGCACTTAAATTCGCTGCTACAGCAACCAAGACAGATATGATACGCATTCTTGAACTCGATAATCTTGTCTATCTTCTTCGTGCCAAAGAACTTGCAACACAAATGGCAAACACTGTGCTGTATTGGAAAGCACTTCTCGATGCTGAGCTATTTATCTATAGATTCTATGTATTAGAAAAACCGCAAGAAGAAGGTAATTCTACCCTGCCATACTTAAATTAGTGCTGGTCCAGCATCAGGATCCTCATGCGAAATAGTCGACGTTATAGTGTAGTCTTTTTTTGCAAGCCCTTTGATAGTAAATGTAAAGGTTGTTAACATCGCAGGACAATTCATGTAGTGGCTAATGCTGTGCGCCGCAAGATGCAAGTTATTTCCAGATATTTCAAAAGATGGTGACCATACTTCAAAACCACACGGCTTCTCCTGTGTCACGGTGACAGTAAGCACGTCAACACCGTACTCATTAGTCCATACCTGCGTTATGGACCCCATAGGTTTGTTACTTACCGTATGTCCAACAACAAGAGTTACTTTCGGTGTCGTCGTGGCAGCGGTTGGTGTATTACTTCCTGTTAATTCAAGTGCTTTCGCATCAAGCTCCGCAAACTTCGCGTCTTCTTCTTTGGTATCCATTGTAGATGCGCGTCTTACCTCTTGTGTTCCACTATCGTTACTTGTACTACTCATAGGAATAAATTTTTTATAAAAAATTTCTTTAATGCGAATCATTAATGGATCAGTATCACTCCATGCCTCACCAAAGAAAAGCACAACCGTTCCAACACGTGCAATTCTTGGGGAAAGTGGATCAGTATAGAAATGGTTTTTTATATCATAATCTGCAGAAGCATCGTCACTATATATCTTCAAATGAAATGATCTATTGTTTTCGTCACTTCTTACAATAAAAAGTGCATTGGTCATTAGTCCTGCGGATGTTATTCTTACAAGTCCAGGCATTGTCTTTATATCTTCTTTCTTAAGAGCATCTCGAAATACTTGTACGCTCTCTGGTAAAGAATTAGAAAAGATCCTTGTTGCAAAAAAAGCACCCAGACCAATCATTCCAACACACACAAGCAAAACGAGAAGTAAAGTCATATGTTGTTTCTTAGGTTTAGTTATTTGTTCCATATACAATATGTGCTAATAATAACATGATCTATACATACTCAACGGTACAAAAGATATCCTTCTTATACTACAATATCTTTCTTTTCTTCTTGTGTCACTTCTTCTGTTATCTTGTCACCCTCCTCTTCTACAACCGCAACAGGAGTCTCTTGGACCGCCTCTTTCTCGAGAACCTCTTTGTGCACTACTTCTTTACGATGTGTTACTCTTTTTTTCTTCGGTGCAACTTCGTGTTGTGCTTCGGTCTCACTTGTATGAATATGATGTGACTCTGCGTGTGCATAATCATGTTTCTTTTCTGTAAAATAATACGCAACCGCACCAATAAACGGAACACCAAGCACTACCACCACCCAGAAGAATCTGTCCTGCTTTGCAGCATCAACCGCCATCCACAAAATAAATGAAAAGAAAAGAAGATAGGAAGTGTAAATAATAAGGGTACTCACTGCAAGAAGAATGGTTCCAAAAAGTAGCATAATACCTTCAAGTATATCACAGAAGAAGAGGTTGAAAACAAGGACAAACACAGATCAGAAAGCTAAGACTCACTTCACTAACAGATAACAGAAAGAAAAGATAGACGGAAAGAAGTAAAGAGCGGCGCCTACGGCGCCGCTCTTTCTTTCCTTAGAACCTATTGTTGTAGTGATGTTAATCGTGCAATACGCTCACTCACTGGAGGATGAGTCATGAACATTTTTTGAAGCCAAGAAACTTCCTCATGCTCTCGCAGTTCTGAAATGTCATTAACTCCACTTGGATCAGAAATGAAAAGATGTGCAATTGCAGTATTCTGTACTTTCATAGGCTGATGGAAGTTACTAATTTTCTCAAGAGCAGAAGCAAGACCTTCTGGATATCGTGTAATAAGTGCACTCGTTGCGTCTGCTAAGAACTCTCGTTCACGAGAAATAGCAAGACGAATAATTGTTGCGGCAAGGGGCGCAAGTAGCATAGCCGCAAATCCAAGCACTAACATCACACCTCCCTTCCTCTCTTCCTTGCCACCAAAAAAAGAAGCATGATACATCATATCGGCAAGTAGAGAAATCACTCCAGCAAATACCACAATTACTGTTTGAAGCAACATGTCGCGATTACCGATATGTCCAAGCTCATGAGCGAGCACTCCTTCTAGTTCTGATTTACTAAGAAGCGGTAAAAGCCCTGTGGTCACCGCAACAACTGCATGATCTTTGTTTCTTCCCGTAGCAAAAGCATTCGGCGCAGGATCATCTATAATATATAACGCAGGCATTGGTAACCCTGCAGTAATACAAAGATTTTCAAGAGTATTCCAGAGATCCGGATACTCTTCTTTTGACTCAATTCTTTTTGCATGTGCCATTGAAAGCACTATCGAATCAGAAAACCAGTACGCCCCAACATTCATAAGAAGACTAAGAGCAATAGCGCCGTATAAAAGCGAAGCATTACCGTACATGAATGAAAGTAAGAATCCAATGGCTATCACCAAAAGCAAAAACCCAGTCATTATAAACCACGTTGTTCGTATGTTTGCAGATTGATTGGAATAAAAATCATTCATAACAAAAGAAATAACTACTTACTACTAATAACGTAACAAAACTCCTACAACTTCACTTCTACAGGATTACGTGCAATCTCTTCATTTTCTGCAAGTTCAAAGAATTCCTTTTCTGTAAAGTTAAAACGAGAAGCAATCATATTCGTAGGCACCGTTTTAATCTTCGTGTTATACGTCATTACTGTCGCATTGTAAAATCGTCTCGCTGCCTGAATTTTATTTTCAGTATCAGTAAGCTCGTTCTGAAGTGCGAGGTAGTTCTGATTAGATTTAAGATCGGGATAACTTTCTGAAAGTGCAAAAACACTTTTGAGCGCACCGGAGAGAGTGTTCTCTGCTTCCTTATGTTCTGTCATTGTACTTGCACTCATCGCACTGTTACGTGCAGCAATCACCTTCTCGAGAGTGGAAGCCTCGAAATTAGCAGATCCTTTTACGGTGTTCACAAGATTAGGAATAAGGTCATAACGACGCTTAAGCTGTACGTCAATATCTGCCCACGCTTCTTCTACACGAGCAGATGAAGCAACAAGCCCGTTGTACATCATCACAACAACAACTACCGAAATAATAATGATTCCAAAAATAAATAGCATAGTTCAAAAATTATACCCACCTTATACCGGTCTAACAATCGTGGTCTGTCTTCGTAATAAGACCATACGGGGGGCTTCTTAATAATACAAAACAGGTTCACGAAGTCAATAGGAAAAGCCTTGACAATAACAGTGTACCTGCTACATTTTCCACCAAATTCAACTGATACCGCAAAATGCTTTATTTGCTTGCCATTTTCAGCATTTTTGGTACCATGAGAAGTATCTATGAAAAATAACGAACACGATCTTTTACTCACCAAGAAGCGACATTCACTTGCCCACCTTATGCTCATGGCAATTCATGAGAAATACCCTCATGCTCTTCCAACTATTGGACCAGTAACAGAAACAGGTTTTTATTATGATATTGACTTCGGTGCAACCAAAATTGGCCCAGAAGATCTTAAAGTGCTTGAAAGCTCTATGCAAGAGATCATCAAGAAGAACCTTCCTTTTGTGAAGGAAGTTATTGAAGAGAAAGATGTTCGTACACTCTTTGCTAACAATCCTTTCAAGCTCGAGATTATTGATAGCATTGTCACAAACAACACCCCTATCACTATCTACAAGACAGGTAATAACTTCCTCGATCTCTGTGAAGGTCCTCATGTAGAGAATACAAGCGAGATCATGCCAGACTCTTTTGCACTCACCTCCGTTGCTGGAGCATACTGGCGAGGAGATGAGAAGAACGCAAGTCTCACTCGTATTTATGGTATTGCATTTGATACCAAAGAAGAACTTGATGCCTACATAGTACAACAAGAAGAAGCAAAGAAAAGAGATCATCGAGTTCTTGGGGAAAAGTTAGACCTTTTCCATTTTGATGAATCTATCGGGAAAGGACTCCCACTTTGGTTACCGAAAGGAAATATTATTAAAGAGGAGTTAGAAAAGTGGGCAAAAGAAACAGAAGAAGCTTGGGGGTACCAGAGAGTAACCACTCCTATTATTACAAAAGAAAATCTTTTTTATACCTCAGGACATCTTCCACTCTACAAAGATAGTATGTATGCACCTCTTGTCATCGAAGACGAGAACTACTACATCAAACCAATGAACTGCCCTTTCCACCATAAAGTGTTCAGTGCGCGGTTACGAAGTTATAAAGAACTCCCTCTTCGTGTTGCAGAATACGGCTGGTGCCACAGATACGAAGATTCAGGAAGTCTCTTTGGTCTTATGCGCGTTCGAGGAATGCAGATGAATGACGCACATATCTACATACAAAAAGAACACGCTGTTGAAGAATTCGTTAAAGTAATTAAACTACACGAATATTATTACAAAACTCTCGGTATCAAAAATTACGAAATGGAACTCGCTCTCCGCGATCCTTCTAAGATGGATAAATACCACGGCAATGAAGAAGACTGGAAAGATGCTGAGAAGATGACAATAGAAGCCATGGAACAATCTGGTGTACCTTACAAAGTGGCTAATGAAGGTGCTGCCTTTTATGGACCAAAGATGGACTTCCAAATTTATTCTTCAATAGGAAGATCGTTCACCGCCTCAACCAACCAACTTGATCTCTATATGGGGAAAGCCTTTGGACTTGAATACGTTGATACTGATGGAAAGAGAAAGACTCCGGCAATTATCCATAGAGCCCCGCTTGGTACACATGAGCGTTTTATCGGTTTTCTTATCGAACATTTCGGTGGAAACTTCCCTCTCTGGTTATCTCCTGTGCAAGTTACTGTTCTTCCGATTTCAGACAAACATCATGATTATGCAAAAACCTTTACAGAAACACTTCGTACGAAAGGTCTTCGTGTTGAACTTGATGACAGTAAGGAAGGTCTCGGCAAAAAGATACGTGCGGTACGCGAAATGAAAACACCGTACTGGGTTGTGATCGGTGACAAAGATATCGAAGCTAAGAAGGTAACGCTTGAGTCTCGTGACCATGGACAGCTTGGACAAATGGAAATAGGAGAAGTAGTGGTGCGTCTTGTGGAAGAACGAGATATGAAGAAGTAATAAGACAGCAGACGACAGACTCGCTTCGCTGACAGAATACAGATGAACAGAACATAGACTCACTGCACTGACAGAATACAGATAACAGACAAGGTTTGAAAAGAAAACAGGCGACCTCGCAAGAGGTCGCCTTTTTTTATTTGTTCGATGACTAAAGCTTTACGCCGCCACCGGCTCCATGGAAACTTGCATCAAATCAGGAGGTGTCTTCACAGTAACCGGAAGCTGATAAACAACACCACGCCGATCAGAAACTTGTTCATGGAAACGGATATCTGATGGATTGAATGTACATGTCCGAGAAAAATCAATCTGACGACCCACACACCCTCTCGGGCACGAATTGCATACCTGTGGTTGAACCATGAAAATCTCCTCATGTTGTTGAACAAACGACCCCCACTCTAACACGAAATGTACTTTTATGCAAACCGTTGAGCAGACAACAGATCACGAACAGACAAATACAAAGGGTGGCCGCTCCGCGGCCACCCTTTGTATTTGTCCCTTTTCTGTTATCTGTATTCTGTCAGCAGAGCGGGTCTGTGTTCTGTTCGTCCGTACTCTGTTGTCTGACTTTCCTTCCTAAATATCAAGATTCGCTTGCTTTGCGTAAGTCTGAATAAAACTCTTACGTGGACCAACTTCGCTACCCATAAGCATTTCAAAAATCTTATCCGCCTCTTCTGCTTCTTCAACTGTCACTTGCTTAAGAGATCGATTCTTAGGATCCATAGTAGTTTCGTTAAGCTCGTCTGGATTCATTTCTCCAAGACCCTTGTATCGCTGTGTTGGTGGAAGTTTGGTCTTCTTCTGTGACACCACCTCTTCCCCTTCTTCTTTTTCTTCTTTTTCTTCTTCTTGGGTTTCTGTGATATCTACATGATCGATATCTTCTTTTTTGAAACCAAGTTCTTTGTACACCGCATCACGCTCCTCATCAGAATACGCATAACGAATAGTCTTCCCGTGAGTAATCTTATAGAGTGGTGGCTGTGCAATATACACATACCCAGCATCAATAATTGGTCGATAGTAACGGAAAAAGAAAGTAAGAAGAAGTGTACGAATGTGCGCACCGTCCACATCGGCATCTGTTGCAATAATGAGCTTGTGGTATCGCACTTTATTAAGATCAAAAGTATCCCCGATCGCAGCACCCATCGCAAGCACCAAATTCTTCACTTGCTCTGAACCAAGCATTTTATCAAGTCGCGCACGTTCTACGTTTAAGATCTTACCACGAAGTGGAAGTATCGCCTGAGTACGACGATCACGTCCCATCTTAGCAGAACCACCTGCAGAGTCTCCCTCCACAATGAAGAGTTCACTTTCTGAAGGATCATTACTCTGACAGTCAGCAAGCTTACCAGGAAGAGAAAATCCTTCAAGTGCTCCTTTGCGAAGCACAGAATCCTTCGCAGCTTTTGCAGCCTTACGTGCACGAAGTGCAAGAAGACCTTTGTTGACGATTTCTTTTGCATCATCTGGATTTTCTTCAAGGAATGTCATAAATGCATCAGAGAAAACTGTTGCAACTGCTCCTTGTGCTTCCATACTTCCAAGCTTAGCTTTGGTTTGTCCTTCGAACTGAATTTCGCGAAGCTTCACCGAGATCACCACAGTGAGTCCTTCAAGTACATCATCTCCTGTTAAGTTCTCATCTTTTTCTTTCAAAATTCCCGCCTTACGAGCATACACATTAACGAGACGCGTAAGTGAAGTTTTGAATCCTGTTACATGCGTTCCGCCTTCTGCTGTATTAATGTTATTAGCATACGCAGCAACTTTTGTAGAAAGATCATCAATATACTGAAGCGCAATCTCGACACCAACATTGTCACTTGTTTTTTCAATATAGAAAATATTTTTGTGAATTGGTTTAGAAAATTGATTATAATGCTTCACAAGCGACTTAAGCCCTCCTTCGAAATGGAATGATTGAGAAGGACACTCAAAAGACATGTCAGCCATGTACGTCTCTCCTTCAAGATCTATCTTTCCTTCATAGCCCCGCGCATCTATTACATGAATTGTAAGACCTTTTACAAGATATGCCTGCTGACGAAGATGAGAGGCAATACGATCCCAAGTAAATTCAGTACCTTCTTTAAAGATTTCTGCATCCGGCTTAAAAGTAACTATCGTGCCATGCAATTTACTCTTTGCAAGCTGCTTCACATTAGCTTTCTTTACTCCCTGTTTATACTCCTGCATAAAAAGTCCACCATCTCGATGCACCTCCACTTTTGTGTGAATCGAAAGCGCGTTCACCACAGATGCTCCCACACCATGAAGACCGCCAGACACGTTGTAGCCATCACCACCGAACTTACCTCCAGCATGAAGAGTACACATAATAGTCTCAAGTGCTGACACCTTGGTCTTAGGGTGGATGTCCGTTGGAATACCGCGACCATTATCAACAACACGCACGTAGCCATCAGGAAGCAGTGCAACCTCTACACGATTTGCATAACCGTTCATTGCTTCATCACGAGAGTTGTCGAAAATTTCCCAAATCAAATGGTGGAGTCCATCTGGTCCAGTAGAACCAATATACATCCCGGGACGCTTACGTACCGGCTCAAGACCCTCAAGAACCTGAATGGAATCGGCTCCATAGGAGCCTTTTTTCTTGTCGCTGCTCATAAAAATATTGTTAGAATTATATACACCATTCTAACATTTTTTAAGTAAAAATACCAGGGAAAAATCCTTGAAAATATGCATAAGTTCAGAAACATATGAGACTAATTAAGCACTAGTCTTTATGCGAATTTTCAATAGACCTCTTTCAAAAGTCTAAAGCTCATAATTATACAATCCCGCTATCAAAT
>CAYUDN010000026.1:0-11356 GCA_964443675.1 uncultured Candidatus Saccharibacteria bacterium
AAGTTATTCATACCAAAACCAATTGCCGCAAACGCAACACACACAAGTGCCGCAGCACCTGCCATCCACGTATATTTTTTATAGTTATTTTCCATAAGTATTGTAATTATTTATAATCTGCCGTTACTGTACATATATCCCAATATAAGCATTATAGCAAGGAGCATAAGCACCGCCAAGAACACAAGCGATTCATCACCTTTATTCATTGGAGTTTTCTCTGCAACTATATCTTCTTCTTCAATAACTTGGTGACCACCTTCAACAACTTCCACCTCTGCCACTTCATGAAAAATTGCGTCCTTACTTACTTCTGCAACAAAACTTTCTTGTGCAGAAGGCTTCTTTTCTTCATTGCCATGAAAAACTTTTTTATACTTAGAAAAGTCCCAGACGTGCTCAGAACTCTCAAAAGGAAGCAGTGGCAAAGTATCCGGAATACCTACTTCTTGTTTTGTTGGTTTCTTATCTTCTTTTGGAACAACGAGAGACTGTACTTCAACTGACTTTTGCCCTAACTGGGAAGAGGTGCTGTTTATTACTTCTTTTTGCTCTTGGTTTTTTATTTCTTGTTCCTGAATACTTTGATCTTCTTTTTTTTCTTTTTCTGATCCACCTTCAACAGAAGAAGTATTTTTGGTTATTTTTTGTTGATCATCCGTAAGTGCATAGGTTGCCACATCAAAAGAGGATGCCACTTCTTGTGCTTCTCGAACAACAGGAGATGCTTCCGGAAGAGGTTCTAGCTTTTTTTCTTCACTTCCGTCTGGGTGGTAAAAAACAATCTCCTCTTGTTCTTCGTTTTTTGAAAGAGGAAGAGGTGCCTCTTCTTTGGACACCTCTTCTTTCGAAGTATGAGCATCACGAACCCCTTCCAACCTTTTTGGTTGCGAAGTAAAAATCGCTACAGCCTCTTTAATGTTCTTTTCTTCCCAGTTTGACGCAGTAAGTAACGTAACAAGAAGGTCTTTGGAAAGAGGTGCGTGGCGTGATGAAAGCTCATCGAGAACTGTTTCTATTTCTTGGATTGTCATCGACTGCAAATAAGAACACAGCTAGTCAGGTATCTACTTTTTACCACGAGGAGCGCTTACTGTGCTCTCAGAGGTATTGGTGGAAGAAAGAGAGTTGATAAACTTCTCAAGCTCTGCATTCCCTGGATTACGTCGAAGAAGTTCGTCAGCAAGAGGTTTCGCAAGATCAGGACGACCGCCGTCACGAAGAGTAAGCGCTAAGAAATATGCGATATTTGCATTATTCTGATCTCTTTCAAGAGCTGCACGAAGTGCGAGTACAGCATTCTGGTAGTCACGTCGACCATAAAGAAGGAGACCTGCTTGTACATATACCGCTGGATCATTAGGGGCACTTTTAACCGCTTCAATAGCGTATGTAAGCGCTTCATCCATCTTACTTTCTGAAGCGAATAATTGACTCATTAGATATAATGCGTCAGCAAAGTTTTGTTTTTTCTTAAGAGCTTCCGTAAGACTCTCACGAACACCTTCCTTAGTTCCTGCTGTTGTCTCAAGACGGGCAAGCATAAGATAAAGATAAGGGTTACCAGAATAAAGACTAATTGCGTCTTGGTAAGCTTTTTTAGCCTCTGCGAATCCTTTCTCTTTATCAAAAGGAATTGCAAGTTCGTAAGCACGTCCACGAGCAACGTAGTTCTGGTAATTATTTGGGTTAAGTGCTACCGCAGTAATACCCGCCTCAACAGCCTCAGCAGATTTTTTGACATATGCATTTTTAAGTGCTTCTTGATCTGTTGTAGGGGTCGCAACAAGATTACGATTAGAAGTAATCGCGTACTCAACAAGCATTCGATAAAATCCATCGTATTTATAGATACTTACTGCTTTCCTAAGAGCACCCTCAGCTTCTTCTATTGTTGTTGCTGTCCCTGCTTTGTTATACCAAGCAAACGCTCTCGCTTTGTTAATCGTCCCAACTGATCCAATCACAAGAAGGATGGTAACAGGAACAAATAAATATGCTAACTTTTTACTTGGATGAAATTCAGTAAGGCGTGCTTTTGCGCTACCAAGACCTGCAATTACCATCCAAAGAACAAGCATTGAATAAGAAAGAGGTGCAACCCACGCAACTATAATAAAGTAGGAAAGAGTGAGAGTAAGAAGACCAAGAATAATATGTTCTTTCCCTTCTTTATTTTCTCGATAACTCACAAAAGTACTATATAATGCGGAAATGACAAGAAGGAAAAATCCAATCAACCCTACAATACCAACAGTGACAAAGAGTGTGGTCATTGTGTCGTCACCTTGTGAAAAATCGTACCCGAAGTATGGAGAATTAAGCACATCTTGAGGACGATGAAGTTGCCATGCGCGAGAAAAATTACCAGGACCGATACCAAAAGGACCGTTCTCTAAAAGAACTTTTTTACCGACAAGACTTGTGCTCTTTAGATTAGGACGAATATTATTCTGTGAAGAAATAGCAACAAGGAAAACAGCAAAAATTACCGCAGTAACACCAACTAAAATCTTTACCTTCTTTGTTGTTTTAGCTTTTACCACAAAGAAAAAAGCAGCAACACAGAAAAGTCCAATATATACCGCAAAAGAAATTGAAGAAGAAAAACCTGAGAAAAGAGCCTTAGAAACAGGTATCACCCTACCTCCAACCATAAGAGTCGAAATGAATGCAAAAGAAGAAATTGCCAAAATTGCAACAATTACTGACTTTAGTTTCTGTCGAAGATTTTCTGGAAGGGAGCGAACAAGATACATTACCACCGGAAGTGATAACAGTGCAGCACCAGAGAACTGATTAAAAGCTTCTCCGAAGAAAATAGTCACAAAAGACTTAGAAAGAAGTGATGATAGTATCACCGCTGCAGAGAAAACAAAGTAAGAAATGAACTCTAGCTTCGAAACGGTGTGCCATGTTTTTGTAACAAGTGCAGTGAATACATACGAAAAAAGAGCAAGTGCCACAAGCACCATCATGACAATATGATAGGTCACCTCAGGAGCAAAGGTTGTTTTCGGTATAAACAAAAGAGGTGTTCCAACAACGATAAGAATCGTTGCATACTGATAAAGACGTGAAAAAATGGTTGTTAGTAATTTCATAAATAGTATGATTGTTAATAAGGCTTTATCTTGTAAGTATACTCTAAATAAAGCACTTATGTCTGTGGACAAAAATTCGTTCTAAAGTATATAAAACGCTATACTGTACACATTATGGACTCATCATCTTTTTCTACTGCAACTCCACCAACAAATAAGGAAGAGGATACCTCTACTTTCGTTGAAATTCATCACCACAAAAAAAATATCTATCCCTACTTTCGTCACACCATTCTTGTTCTTTTTGTACTCCTTCTCGTATGTATAGTTCTTTTCTTAACCCTACAAAATGGAAAAAGCATCTATGATAATGGTCTCTAATGCACATCAAAAAATTCCACCACTCTTTGCTGATCTAGCAACAACCCTTTCTGGTGACATTGACTGCTCCCCTCAAACTCTTTTTCTTTATAGTCAAGATGCCTCCCCTTACCAAGTAATGCCGCAAGCAGTGTTCTACCCAAAGAACACCACTGACATAAAACATATTCTTTCTTTTGCACGAGAATACAAACTTCCTGTAGCAGCACGAGGAAAAGGCGCTTCTTCTTCTGGTGGATCTCTTACCGAAGGTCTTGTTATAGATATATCTCGTTACTTTGATCAAATACGAGGTGTGAATATGGTGGATAATATAGTCACTGTCGATGCGGGGGTCACAATACAATCCTTACTGAACCGTATTCATGCGTGGCATTTTGATATTCCGATATTCTCTCTTGGTGAAGAAGGCACTGTTGGTGGTTGTGCTGCAGCCAAGAATATGCACGGTGGGTCTTTTTTGTATGGGTCGGTACAAGACTGGGTAGAATCAATCACTGTGGTTCTCGATAATGGTGAAGAACATATACTTCAAGAAGGAGTCACTCCGACAGGAAGACTTCTTGGCATCTACCAGGAATTATTTCCTTTACTACAAGAAAACACTCCACACATCCGCGCAGCAAAACCATCTCTCCACGGAGATGGTACAGGGTACTCTTTGTGGAGTCCCTCTGTTGGTCCACGTCAGCTTATCAATCAAATACTTGGCTCTGAAGGAACTTTGGCGATTATTACCTCTGTTACTTTTCGAATGACAAAACACAAACCTCATTCTCAAACAACCTGCGTCCCTATCACCGACAAAAAGTTAATTCCAACATTACTTGATATAGCAGAACACCATCACGCTGATCATATCTTTTTTTGTGATCAAGCATTTATGCAATTAAGTGCACGTTATCATAAAGACCTCCTTCCGGAATATAAAGATATAACCTCTCTTCTTTTTGTAACACATAGACATACCGACAAAGAAAAACTTCATCATCTTGTTACAACATACCACAAAGCACTTCCTGTTGAAGGAGCAACTACTCTTAAAGAAAGTACACGTATTGATGCTGTGGCGAGTGATTCGTTCCTTTATTCTCTTCTTACTAGTTACAGTAACGGAATGTTACTTCCCTACTCTGCGTGTACAGGTAGCATTATTCCAAGAAGAGAAATACCTTCTTTTCTTGAACAATTAGAAGATTCTCTTGATAATCTTAGTCGTGTGTATGTAATTACTGGAAATATTGCAAGTGGCCATCTTGCTCCTATTATGCTCTTTGACCCGTACGGAAGGACACATGAGGACGAAGTGTTACGTTTTACAAAAGTTGTTTTTTCTTTAGTAAAAAAATATCATGGAGGCATAAGCGCCCACAGCGGAGAAGGGATTGCAAAAACCCCATATCTCTCCTACGTCTTCGGTGAGCATATTCTCCAACTCTTTGAAAAAATTAAACATGTCTGGGATCCGCTTGGAATTCTAAACCCAAGAAAAAAACTTTCCCTTACCACAAGCTACCTTGCACAACATCTAAAAAGGTCTAGGCTTGACCATTAGCTAACATTCTTCTTCTCTACTACCGCTCCTCTTTTACAAGATGTTTAACTTGTTCCTCTGGATCATAACTCGCACGAACCACCTGTCTTGCCCATACACGGAATTCTTTACCCCAATCCCCTTTTACTCTAAAACCAATTGCGATAATCACATCAGTACTATACACAAAAGTTTTACGAGAAACTTTTTTCTTACCTTCTTTTTGTGTCACAATGAGTTCACGCTCACTCTCTGCTTGTAGCAGCTCTTTTTCTTTGTAGATTTTTTTTAGGTGATCATTAATCGTAGGAATACTTCTTCCATAAATACGCGCAATGCGCTTCTGGGTACTCCATACTTCTCCATCAAAAATAAAAACTCCTTCTCGTACAAGGTTAGGTTGATTATCAATATGAATGCGAGGAAGTAAGTGCTTATTAGACATACTATAAGTAAGAGTATACTACATTATTTTTTCTTATGAGGAAGTTCTTCAAGAGCAAAAAACTCATATTCTTTTGCAAAGATCTTGCGCGCCAAGTGATACACACTATACGTAATGAAGAACGCTGCAAATACATCAATAGAATAATGAAGATGAGCAAGAAGCACCACGACACCAAACACCACTGAAGACACAAGGAAAATTGTACGAATATATAAGTGATCCCAAAAAATAAGAGCAATAAGGAAGGGTAATCCTGTGTGTCCAGAAAAGAAGAGGTCGTTGCCTGAAGTAATAAAATCAAGCAACCCCGACTCAAGCTCAAGCTTTGTTGGATAAGGAGCAATATGAGTCATCGATACAAAAAGTGCACGAACAATAATGAAAAAAGAAACAGTCTTAAGAAGAAATGGTGCTGTTTTTCTAAAACGGAAACATAATACTGCAACAAAAAGACAGAGAATAATTGCACCGTGCACAAAAAGAACCTCGAAGTTAATTACTGGTGTATTACTCAAAATAACATCTTCGACGTAGTTGCTTGCTTTTACGTGAGCATACTTACTTGCAATATGAGTACAATACACACTGAACACAAAAAGAAGGACAGCTTCAAGAAGTACTGCGTAATAACGCCATTTTGAAACAGGAACAGAAGATGTGGTTGTGGGCTTCATATATGCTATAGATGAATAACAGTATACACTATCGTTGCTTATACATCTCAACACACACAGGAAGAACCGAGAGTATAATAATGCCAATAATAATAGGAAAAAGGTAGTGATCAATATTGGGTATTTTTGTTCCAACAAAATACCCAAAAGAAGTAACCCCCGCACCCCATAACAACCCTCCAAGCACATTGTAACGAATAAATATATCGTATTGCATATGTGCAGCACCGGCAACAATAGGAACAAAAGTTCTTACAACGGGTATAAAACGAGCAAGTACAATTGCTTTCTTCCCGTGACATACATAAAAAGACTCCGCCTTAGCAAGATGAGATGGTTTCCATAACAAAGACGACTCTTTGGTGAACAACTTTCTTCCCACAAATTTTCCGAACATGTACCCCACACTATCACCAAGAATTGCTGCAACAACCACAAGCACAAGAAGGATACCTATATGGAAAACACCAGAAGCTGCAAGTATTCCGGCGGTCACAAGAAGACTATCTCCTGGAAGAAAGAACCCGAAGAAAAGTCCTGACTCTGCAAAGACAATACCAAAAACCCCCATATACCCAAACATGGTAAGTAATACCCTTAAATGTTCAGGATCAAAAAGTGCCCCCATGCTATTTCCCTTTCTTTAACAAATCTCTAACAAGCACAAGTGCAACAACATACATACTTTCTGCCCAACCAAGTGGAATATTGTCATTGGACTTCATGGTATGAGAGTACCAAAGCTCAGGAATAAGCCCCTCTTTGTTGATGGTACTATCGCATTGCTTTAAATACTCGACGGCTTTTTCTGTTTGACCAAGCTCTGCGTAAATAATCGCAAGCCACGCAAGCCCCATAGACCACTCTGCCTCTTCACTGTAACCATCTTCGTTTTTGTTATAGTAACGATCATTACGATATCGAATAACCCCCTGATTACGAGTAAGGAAGTACTCCACGTTATCAAGGATTTGCTTCGTCTCTTCTTCTGTTGTTACCTTAAAAGGAAAGATGAGAGTAAGAAGTGCAAGGTCACAAAAACGATTCGAAGTCTCTCGAGGAAGAAGAGACCTAAGTGCCTGCTCACCTTTTTGTATTATTCCTTCTGGAATAGTAATGTATGACAACTTCGACACCTCATAAAGCGCTCGCACCACAGAACCAATGGAGGAACTTCTTACTTCTTGATTCTCTTCCCATATACCAGAATCTGGATCGTGCCAATACTCAATAGAGTTAAGATAATTTACCAGAAGTTGCACCAACTCTTTTTCTTCATCAGTTTCAACAATAGTATTACCTGTGTTTTCACATTCAGCAATAAGATACAACACCTCACCCACTGCATCGTTTTGTTTGTTGCCCCATTCCTCCCAATATTCTTCGAATGTTTCTGGATTATATCTCGCGTGGATGTACTGCCAACTTTCAAATGGTTTGTTGTTAACCGCCCAGGTGATTTTATCTTTATGCTTCACAAGAATCTGAAGCAGCGCCTTAGCGGTTGCTCTCACAGTCTCCATATCCCCTACATACTTAAACCCAAGAGTCATGAAGTACACATCTCGAAGCCATGCCTTGTTATACCCTGTTGCTACGTCGTGTGCAGAAGCAGTAAAAAGCCCCGACGGTGCACGAAGCTTACGCACTTGATCGAGGTGCCATGTAATTGCTGGTTCAAACTCAAATTTTTCAAAGTACTGATCGTTCATGCGATAAAAAGTTAACTTGCTACTAAAAATCTATTATCATTAGCTACATCTGGAGTGTCTGGAGCGTTAGCTGTTTTAAAAAATGTTTCCCCTTGTGCTCTAAAAAATTTTGCAGCTTTTGTCCCTTGTAACTCTGCGTAACACTTAGCGAACTCCTTATACGCCTCTGCGGTCATAAGAATTTTTTTTGCCCCTCCCTCATCACGATAATCAAACCCTTCTTTTGATTCTGCGTATTTCTTCGCAAGGTCAACCACTTGCTGGTAGTTTGCAAAAGCTCTCTCAGTGTTATTGGTAACAGGGTACTCTTTTCCGTTTACCAAAAACATGTTTAGTGGGTCAACTTTTTGCAGCTCTTGCTCTAAAGCCAAAACAGCAGCGTTAACTGCCTCTGCTAATGTCTTCTTTTCTTTTTCTGGTGAGAATTCCGGCTTTTGATTAAAATTCATATACCTCCAAGTATACACCCAAAATAAAATTTTCAAGTATCATATAATTATCCAATATAATGCTTATCTTCTGGCACAGAAGGTGTCTTAATTACTACAATAGTACCACCCTGAAGACATTTAGACTCGAGCGATTCTCCTTTTGCTATATAATGCACATCCCCTGGACCAAAAAGCTCTCCATTACGAACAAATGATCCACTTACAATAATCATAATTTCATCAGCCTGATAGTGGACATGTTTTTTATCAATATCTCCTTTTTGACACATCATCACCGCAACCTCAAACTCTTTAGTTTTTATAATACTATTTACAAAATCACCAACAATCCACCCACGAGTAAACGTCTCGAGTCTATATCTTTTCATATACTATCAGTTGTATTACTTCACCACCACAAAAGAAGCAATCATATCATTCCACTCCTTTTCTGTTATCGCCTTACCCTCAACCCCCTCTTTGTGGAAATGATACAACTCAAGATAATGAGTATCATCAAGTGCAACCTGAAGCACTCGCCACACATATCCGTCACGTGCGGTAAACATAAGAGATCGTGCAGACTTATCGAGTACTTTTGTTTCGTATATCATTGGATGCTCGCCATCGAACTGATCTCTCACTTCATCAGAAAAAGAAGAACATCCGACCACTAAGAAAAGTGACCCCATTTCTGCAACGGTAACGTTTTTGATTTTCTTACCGCTCCAAAGTGTGGTATCAAGACAAGTGGCTGGATCTGGAGATTCTCGCAACGGAGCAAACGCAACAGGTCTTGCAAAAGAAAACTTATACAAAGAGTCTGTGTAGATAATTGTCGAAGGTGCAGCAGTAACTCCACCTTCTTTTTTCTGGAAAAGAAGATCACTATTAGTCCCAACAAAAACAAACAAAAGCACAAGAAGAATAACAGGAGTTATGGTGATAAGTGAATAGTGTTTTTTCTTTTTGAAATCGTGAAGAAAAATAGAAAGCGCTGTCGCACGAAGCGGTGTTTTGTTACGAGACAAAGAAGTATTTTGAGGTACAGCATCAGCAACACCTTCTGCTACCACCTTTTTTCGAGAACCTTTTTTTATACTAGAAGATTTTGTTTCCATACAAAAAGTATAGCACCTACACCAAGTGATACGAGCAAGTTATCCAGAGAATGCAAAACATCACTATGGTGTTATCTTAGGAACAGTTACACTTCCGGTAACAGTATATCCAGAAAGATTTTTACAGTGAATAATAAAAGTTGCTGCCTGTGTCATTGGTAAAGTTACATATTGTCCTGAGAGAGAAGTCTGGCTAGTCCAAGTACCACCTGATTCACCTTGAGTAAAACTACATGTATTTGCATTTGTTGAAGACCAAACAACCTTAGCAGAACCATTTGAATCGACTGCAACACCCGATGACGAGATAGTCACTGTTGGTAAAACTGTTGCCGCAACCTCTGCAGGAGGTGTGGTAAAGTAGCGCATATCTCCATACGCAACCTCTTCTTTTCTTGTAGTGCTAGATGCGATACTTGTAACCGCTCTAAAATAATACGAAGTATTTGGGGTGAGTCCTGTAAGTTTATAGGAGTAAGTTGTAGAAGCGATAGTTTGAGGTGTCGCTTCAGTCATATCCATTGACTTCCCCCACTGGAACCAGTGTCTTTCACCATCGATACCACCTTTTCCTTTGAGGGTAGCGCCGTCTTTTGTAATACTTTCAGCAAGAAATGTTTTTACAGATATGGTTGGTGTTTGTTGTAGAGGAGACGTACTGTTAGTCTCTTGTGTTGTACCGACCACAGATACATCTTTTTTGGTAACCGATGTTGTTATTCCTCCTGCAACAGTATCGCTTGTGGTTGCTTTTTTACTTGAAGACAAAGAAGATGTGCCACAGCTTACTTCTTTTATTTTTTGTCTTGTAAGAGGACCAACGAGACCGGATCTGGATAATTTTTGTTGTGATTGAAATGCAATAACTGCATTTCTTGTATTTTGACCAAAATATCCATTTGGTTTTACCATCAAATACCCATTATCAGTAAGGAATTGTTGTAAAGAAAGAACCTCATTACTTTCAGAACCTCTAGATAAGTCCTTTGTAAGCATGAGGCAAGTACCTGCCGATACCGTGGTAACAGTATACGTAAAAGCAATAAGCAAAAATACTATCTTGATTACATTTTTTCTCATGGGAATAAGTATATCAGTTCCGGGATGTGATGTACTGTCGTAGACGGGAACAGAACTTTACTTAGCTCGCTCTGAGTGATCAGTATACATACTAGCGTATCCTTTCATCACATCAAGGGACACATTTTCCGGCCAATTAAAAACATGTAATCCATAAGAATTAGGAATTTCTTTCCACCCCCTTTTTCCATATACACCTTTTGCTTTACTGTCTTCAAATATTGCATCCACCAAAACACCAGGTTTCTTTCTTGCGATAAGCATTTTTTCGAACTGGTCTATTATTTGAGAACCAAAACCTTTTCCTTGAAAATCTGGTTCAACATACAAATCAGTTAGTTGGTACAAAGGTAATGGTTTTGAATAATAATTAATTTCTGCACCTCCAATTTTTATGCCATCAATAATAAGATCAAATCGGTGCTGACCGAGACCTTCTTCTTTTAGATCTTCTTTTGGATTAATATAATTAATACTTGGTGATTTTTCCATACTCTAAAGTATACCAGTTCCAACATTCCATGTAACTCCCGGCAGGGTATCTAAATGTAAGAACTAAAAATCTCCTCGTTTAGTAAGGGGACTTTAGTTTTTATGAATTGGTGTAACTATCCTGATTCGGTCACCTCGCATATGTTTTTTCTTTTCGGACTTCGTACTCAATAAAAACATTGCTCCTCAGTCAAAAATATTTTTCTGCTGAAAAATTTTTCGACCCTGCCTCGCGCCGTCGCATTCCGGCCTTGCGAAGTGAGATTTACTCACTTCTCACCCAGAAAAAACTGACAAAATTAAAGCTACAAAAGTCAGGAAGACAACTTTTGTAGCTTTAATTTCGTAAACCAGTTTTTCCACTTCTCATCTACGTAACAGGGCTTGGACATTGTTACTGATAGGCACACCAAATGAAAATCTCCCCTACCAGGGAGAT
>CAYUDN010000027.1:0-3119 GCA_964443675.1 uncultured Candidatus Saccharibacteria bacterium
ACAGATTATAGACATTAGACTTTAGGTAGTAGAGGAATACGATTGATGCGTTTGTCGCATTGGTATTTTCTAAAGTCTAACGTCTAAGATCTAATTTCTAGCCCACATACAGATTATAGACATTAGACTTTAGGTAGTAGAGGAATACGATTGATGCGTTTGTCGCATTGGTATTCTCTAAAGTCTAACGTCTACCTTCTAATTTATCTGTTCCGAAATGATACCATAAAAAAAGATACTTTTCCATATAGTTGAAAATAAAATGAAATCCACCCCGATGCAAGCATCGAGGTTGTCTAGGTGTTCGCTTTGCTCACACTAGATTCGAGGCAGAGCCTCGATGTGGTTACACTGTTAACTCCTTAACTCGGAAGAGAAAAAGAGTACTTTTTCTCTTTTCTTACTCTACGTCGTTGATAAAGGAAAAGGCCGCGCGAAGCGCGGCCAGGAAATCATGGTGAAATGGATTACTTCGGAACAAAGCCACCCATACATTTCGCCTTGACCTTGTTCATCTCCATCACCGCCTGGCTCCATTCCGGTTGACCAAACTTGGCCTCCAGTAGTTTAGAACGGACGATTCTGATATGTGTTCGATCAAGCTGTACACCTTCACATTTCTCCTGAAGGAACCTGTCGAAGTCTTTGACAGCGACCTGACTCCAAGTGAGCCCTCCAAGATCGCACTTCGATTGCTGTCCGCACGAAGAAGCAGTCCGTGCAGGAGGGATGGTGTAGCACTTCTCCCCTTCCTTACATTCTGCAAAGACAACTGAAGAAGACAAAGCGATGGTGACTGTCAAGAAAATCTTTCGGAACATGTCAAACCTCCATGTGTGTCCACAACAAGAGTATTGCGGAGCCTGTAACTAATTATTACACAAAGTAAAACTTTTGTCAATATCTCTGCTGACACCACCACTTTCTAACTAAACTACGTAGTTCTCTTATTGTAACCAGAAAGTAGCACACATCGTTTTGTTGTTTTACTTTTTACTGACTGACTTTTGCGCCTTTATCGCTGCCTGAATAAGTCCAACAAAAAGTGGATGTGGTGATGTTGGTCGAGAAAGGAATTCTGGATGCGCTTGTGTTGCCACAAAGTATGGATGTGTCTTAGTGTCAAGTTCAATAAATTCCATCAACTTCCCATTAGGAGAAGTTCCGGAAAAGATAAGCCCGTGTTCTGTAAGTGTCTCCACATACTCATTATTAACCTCGTAACGATGACGATGACGTTCTGAAATCTTTTCTTTTTTATACAACGAAGCAACAAGTGACCCCTTCTTAAGCACTGCTTCATATGCACCAAGACGCATTGTGCCTCCATAATTAGAACCCGCGAGTTTATCCTTCTGCGATTCCATCACTGCAATTACCGGATGTTTTGCTTTTTCGTTAAGTTCAAGAGAAGTTGCCTCTTTGATATTTGCAACGTGTCGAGCAAACTCGATTACCGCAAGTTGCATTCCATAACAAAGTCCAAGATACGGAATCTTGTGCGTTCTTGCATATTCAATCACTGCGAGCTTACCGTCGATACCACGCGATCCGAACCCTCCAGGAACAATAACACCGTCATAAGAAGAAAGAGCAGTGAGATGTGTTGCCTTTTTAGATCCCTCGAATTCTTCAGCGTGAAGCCACGTGATCACCGGCTTCTTGTTGCAAGAGTATGCTGCATGCTTCACTGCTTCAATTACAGAAATATATGCATCACTTAACATAAACTCCCCCGTATCAAAATATTTCCCAACAATAGCAATACGCACTTCACTAGTCACTGTCTTCGTACGAGACAAAAATGTAGCAAATGCTTTCTTCTCTTCCTGTGCATGCTTAGTAACAGAAGGTGATAACTTCTTAGGAAGAGAAAGGATCTCACACACCATCTCCCCCACCTTACCCTTTTCAAAATTATGAGGAACTTCATAAATACTCCCTACATCAGGTGCGGCAATAATATGTGATGGTGCAATATTACAAAAAAATGCTAACTTCTCTTTGCGTTTCTCATCAAGAGGTAATGCGCTTCTTGCAACAATCATATCAGGCCAAAGCCCAGAAGACTGAAGCGTACGAACTGCATGCTGTGTTGGCTTCGTCTTCATTTCTCCAATAGTTCCAGGGATCGGAAGATAGGACACCATCACACACGCAACATCTTTTGGAGATTCGATCTTCATCATACGTGCAGCTTCAAGAAAAAGAATATTCTCATATTCTCCAACAGTTCCACCAATCTCGATAACAGTCACTTCTGCGTTTGCTTTTTTCTGCGCTGTCTTAATACGATTCACCACCTCAAGCGGAACATGAGGTACCACTTGTACACATGCCCCTTTGTAATACATACTCCTCTCTTTTTCGATAACACTCTGATACACACGACCCGTAGTCATGTAGTTATCACTCGGAAGTGTAGTATTCAAGAAGCGTTCATAATTACCCATATCTTGGTCAGTTTCGTACCCATCATCAAGAACAAACACTTCACCATGCTCTGTAGGGTTCATGGTACCTGCATCAACATTCACGTACGGATCAATCTTGATAGAAGTAACACGATATCCTGTATCTTTGAGAAGCTTTGCAATAGAAGAAGCGGTAATCCCTTTACCAACCCCAGAGATGACTCCCCCAACCACAAAAATGTACTTAGGAGGCGTTCCTGATTTTGTCATATAGTAATGGTGATTAACAATAATACTCTAGAGTATGCCAAAAGAATCCTCGCCATGCAATCTTTACTTTCTTGTATACTGTTATCCTTTTTACAATTAAGTACTTCTTTGTATACTTACAATATCTTTCTTTTACTATGAAGCGTCATCACTACGCAGAAAAACATTCTCGATCACTTATCAAAGCGATTAGTTATCGACTTCTCAGTATTACGGCTGACTCTATGGCAGCATACTTCTTCACCCACGATGCAAAAGTAACCGTTGGTATTGTCGTTGTTGCAAACACCTACAGTACACTTCTTTATTACTTCCATGAACGTGCTTGGGCACATATTCATTGGGGACATATTAAGCGACACATGGAGTCTAAGCGAACAGATAGCAGATCGTTTAAATAATAAAGAAAGAGGTAAGAATAAATTCTTCTGTTTA
>CAYUDN010000027.1:3129-10844 GCA_964443675.1 uncultured Candidatus Saccharibacteria bacterium
TACTGATTGCTGTGTACTCCCTCAGAGCCTTAAATATGCTCGGACAACGCGAATCGAGTGATACGGAACCTTACCATGTAATCCATCAAACACAGGAGTCAACTTTTTGGTGTCCAACTTCTCAAACATTGCAGTAATCTTTTCAAATTCTTTCTTTGGAGGAAGTACATGTTCGAGTACGACCTCCTCACCCATTTCAACCAACTTTTCAACATGACCAATAAGAGTATCTACAGTAAGCTTGCGAGCTTCTGCAATCTCTTGAAATGTCTTCCCTTCTTTTAACATTTCCTTAGTAACCATATGTGAAGCAACTCGCACAGGAATATCGTCATCATCATCCACTTCAAGCGGTGTAAGAGAGCCGTCACATTTTACGATGAATTCATCTTGTAATCTCGTGATATCTTTTGAAGAATACTTTTGGAGTGCCTGTTCTGCGTGTTCACTTCGTGCACGAAATACTTTATCAGCCTGACGAACTTCTTCACTAATCATAAGTGCCGAAGGAGAAAATCCACGCAAATAAAGTCCACGCAAAGAGGTAAGACGAGACAGTGCAACATACCCCTGTCCGGAAGCAAAAGCTCGCGAAAGATCTATTTCTGCAGTATCAAGCGTCATTCCTTGTGACTTATGAATAGTGATTGCCCACGCAAGCTTAACAGGAAGTTGTGAAATCTCAGCTTTAACCTTCCCATCTTCCTCAATCTTCCAAGTATCTGCAACAATCGTCACCTGCTTCCCATTAGTAAGGGTAACAAGTGGCGCTCCTTCTTTATCAAACCCAGATACTTTGCCCATAGAACCATTCACGTAACTTCTATCAAGACTGTTTTTGATACAAATGACTTTTGCACCAACTTTTAACCGGAGCACTTCATCAGCAAGACAGTTATTTTTGAGACTTGCAACAAGCTGTGCCTTGCCACGTGTTACCATGTGATATGCTTTTGTATCCCCTTCTAGTTTATTAAATTCTTCTTCATTAATCGCATCAACATTTTCATTATGAGTATACAACCTTATATGATCACCGGATTTCTTTTTGGTACCTGTTGCAGCAAGCGCCTCATAATGCATCTCTTCTACATCACCTGATCGTACTGCGTTAAGAATAGCAAGTAACATGTCATCATCTTGACGATACTGTTCGGTAAGATAACAACAAACCGGCTTTGCCTCTTTCCATGCGGTACTTTGAAAAGCAAACACTTCAAGAAGAGAACTGTCATTACGGACTACGGGCGGAAGCTGATAGAAGTCACCACAAAAAACAACCTGCAACCCTCCAAAAGGAGTCTCATTCCTTCTCATATGCTTCGCCACACGATCAAGCATATCAATGAAGTTTGCATGAAGCATAGAAATCTCATCGATAATAAGTACTTGTGTTTGGTTCCAGCGTTTATGAAGATTTTGTTTTTCTTCTAATGCATCAAGGTCATAGGAAGTAAGCCGATCCTTAATCCCGATACCACTCCACGAATGAATTGTCGCACCGTTAACATGCGTAGACGCAATTCCAGTGGACGCCGTTACTGCATATTTAATGCCGTGCTCCTTAAGATACTTCACATATTCGCGAAGCACGTAACTTTTACCTGCACCCGCTGCACCAGTGAGAAAGGTTGTATAGCCAAGTTTAAGAATAGAAAGTGCGGTGGATTGAGTCATGGTAGACAATTAGAGAGTAGAAGTTAGAAAGTAGTAGTATTGCTCTTAAGTGTATACGAGAGGCTCGTAAACACAAAACTCTTGAACAACCTCATTCTTATATGCTACAGTAGTAAAAGTAGTACCCACAAAAAACATAGGAGTAAGCATGAATCCTGGCCAACAAGTGTGTAAACATTGTGGATGGGGGAAAAACTTCCACGGAGAAAATCCTCTTAGGAGACCCTCAAGAAATGACGACAACCCGTATGCCCCAAAACAAGGTTTCCAAAAACCACTTTTAAGTTGTATAAAATTTGAACAACTGCAAAAGAGAAAAGAATCTCTCGGTGCATCCACATAACTACATCAATCCGCCCACAATTACAATACTATCCGGGCGGATTTTCGTTATATGTATATCATCTTTAGAAATGTAACGCGGCAACCGAAGGCTGCCGCGTTACATTTCTCCCGCTACCTATCAATACTCCTTCCAATCCTACACTTTCAAATATTTTCTCACTGCAAGGAGCGATGACACCACGGTAAGAAGCGCACTAAAGAACACAAGCATCACTGCAAGTTCTATTACATGATCCATATAGAACGCATTAATATTAAGACCTTCAAAGAAAAATACCGTCTTCTTAGTAACCCATACCGTTGCTGGGAAGAAAAAAAGAAGAGTAAGTGTTGTAGCTACAATAGAATATAAAAATGATTCTACGATGAATGGACCACGAATGAACATATTTGACGCACCGACAAGCTTCATCACAGCAATCTCATCGCGATACACAAAGATCGCAAGACGTATGGTGTTATACACAATCATACAACTCATAAGCACAAAGACAACTGAAAGCCAAAACCCTACCGTGTTAGTCCATCCAATAATACTGTTAAGCTTATCGATACTATCTTTTATCTGGTAGTAATTCACCTTATCAATAACACTTCTATCTTCTCCAAGAAGTCCGGTTCCTTCTGTAAGTTGTGTAACAATTGCCTCGTAGCGAGAAGTGTCTTTTGCAACAATAGAAAGTGACGCTCCGAACGGATTGCTTCCCAATTCTTCAAGCGCCTGAAGCGTAAGCTGATCACCTTCATGCTTTTTCTTAAAATCAAGTAGCGCCTGGTCTCTTGAGGTATAGGTCACTGATTTCACATCGCTTAGTCCAAGAATTTTTGCTTTGACATCTGCCGCTTGTGCTTCCGTTGCTTCTGTAGTTAGATATACACGAACATCAACTTTTTCCTTCACCTGCTCAAGCGTATAATCAAACACTGCTCGAAAAAGATAAAAAGAAGTAATAATCGATAACGTAATTGTCAAAATAAAAATAGAAGAAAGAGATACCGTTCTATTACGATAAAATCCTCGTAAGCCAGCAAGTATAGTTCTTTTCCAAAGTACAGTTTTCATATAATAAATATATTACATAGCAAATTTGCCAGACTTTTGATCTCTTGTGATTTTGCCATTCTCCATAGTAATCACACGTCTTCCAAGGTTATCAACAATACCTTTGTTGTGTGTAGTGAGGATGACCGTAGTTCCAAGATCATTAACCTTTTTGAGAATCTGCACAATATCGTAAGTGTTAAGTGGGTCTAGATTTCCTGTTGGTTCATCGGCAATAATAATCTCTGGACGATTAATAATTGCACGAGCAATCGCTACACGCTGCTGTTCTCCCCCTGAGAGCTGATGAGGAAAGTGATGCATTTTCCCTTTAAGATCAACAAGATCAAGCACATGTGGTACATCAATCTCAATCTCATCATCATGACGCCCTGCTGCTTCCATGGCAAATGCGACATTTTCATAGGCAGTCTTGTTAGGAATGAGACGGAAATCTTGGAACACGACACCAACTTTTCTTCTATAGTTGGTAATATCTCTGCCACGCAACTCATGAATATTATCAGAATTAAAAAAGACTGTTCCTTCACTTGGCGAATCTTCAGCAAGGAGCATCTTGATAAGTGTTGTCTTCCCTGCTCCTGAATGACCAACAATAGAGACAAGTTCCCCTTTATTAATGGTAAGAGAAATATCATCTAGAACTCGTGCACCATTATCATATTCTTTTGAAACTCGATCGAAGTAAAGCATACGTTATGTAGTATAGCATGGAGCAAAAAACCGCAAGTGCACATAATGGGGAAGAAGAGAAACGAATAAAGAATAAACAGCAACGAGTAAGTAACAAAAAGGAAAAATGGGGTGTCTAAAAGGTGGCCACGAAGCGGCCACCTTTTCTGCATTTGTCTGTTGTCTATGTTCTGTCAGCGAAGCGATCTGTGCTCTGTTCTCTATGTTCTGTCAGCGAAGCGAGTCTGTCATCTGTATTCTGTTATCTCCCCCTTCTTGCTTCTTACACCCTGCTTCTTGAATCGTATCTCCCGTACCCCCTAATTACTAATTACCATTTACCAATTACTTTATACCCCCTTCTCTGCTTCCAAAAACCCTTCAATCTCCCCTTTCTCAAGCACCGCTTCAACATTACTCGTCTCATACTCTGTACGATGGTCCTTCACCATTTTATATGGATGTAACACATAAGATCTAATCTGATTCCCCCACTCAATCTCAGTAGTCTTACTTACTTGTCTCCCTTCAATCTCTGCTTTTCGCCTCTCTTCTTCTAAGGTAAAAAGTTTTGCCTGAAGAATCTCAAGTGCCTTTTGTCTATTTTGCTCTTGCTGTCGTTCTGTTGCGACATGTACAGCAATATTTGTTGGAATATGTACAATCCGCACCGCAGTCTCTCGTTTGTTCACGTTCTGACCACCAGGACCTCCTGCTTTTGAAGTTTCGATACGAAGTTCTGTTTCTGGAATTGGTTTACGTTCAAGCGCTGGAAGTACAGGCAATAATTCCACAAGTGCAAAAGAAGTGTGGCGCTTTGCTTGTGCATTAAATGGCGAAATGCGCACTAATCGATGTACTCCAGATTCTGCTTTCAAAGTACCGTACACATTTTTCCCACTAATTTCAATAGTTATATTACGATACCCGCCATGATCATTACTATTCTCATGAAGCGTAGTATAAGAATACCCGGCACGTGCAAAATACGCCTGATACATTGCAAAAAGCATCCTCGCAAAATCTTCACTGTCATCTCCCCCTGCCCCAGCCAAGATACTCATAATCGCGCCACCTTTGTCAAGAGTGCTCACCCCATCACGTTTTTCTTTAAGCTCTTTGATACGCTTAATAGTTGCTTGTGCTTTTTCTTTATCATTCCAAAAAGCAACCTCATTCATTGCGGCTTCTAAGATAGCAATTTCTTCCTCGATTGTTTGTTCCATACCAAGAGAGTATACATCAAATAGGTATAGATTTCCTCCATAATTGCATTCATGGGTAGGTAGGGTATACTTGGAAAAGTAATTATCTATCTCTATGACTCATTTACGCAAAGGTATCATCTTAGCTGCCGGTAAAGGAACACGTCTCCTTCCTATGACACTCGGTGTCAACAAGCAACTCCTTCCCATCTACGACAAGCCGATGATCTATTACCCACTGTCACTTTTTCTTCATGCAGGAATCCGTGAAGTGCTTCTCATTGTCGATCCAGAAGATCTCACTACCTTCAAAAATATTTTAGGTGACGGATCACACTTTGGTATAAAACTTTACTACGAATTACAATCAGTAAAGCGTGGCATCGCTGATGCTCTTATCATCGCAGAGAGATTTTTAAACAACGCTCCTTGTTGTCTTATTCTTGGCGACAATATGCTTCACGGAGAAGGTTTCGAAGAAATACTTCGCACTGCAAATGAAAAGACAACAAGTGGAGCAACTGTCTTTGGGTACAAAGTGCCTGACCCAGAACGCTACGGTGTGGTCACCTTTGATCCAAAAGGAAAGGCAATTGCCCTTGAAGAAAAACCAGAAAAACCAACTTCTCCTTACGCTGTTCCGGGTATTTATTTTTATGATGAACGTGCACCACATCTTGCGAAACTTCTTGTTCCTTCACCACGTGGTGAACTTGAAATCACCGACCTTAATCGACTCTATCTGCTTGAAGGAGATCTTCGTGTAGCAACCATACCAGAGGGTGTTGCATGGTTCGATACTGGAACGTATGATTCACTCATTGATGCATCACTGTATGTACAGAAGCACCAGAAAGAGCAAGGAACACCGATCGCCAACCTCGAAAGCATTGCTTACTCCTACGGATATATCGACACTGACAAGCTTCGTGAATCTGCCAAAAAACTATCCAAAACTTCTTACGGCAAACATCTCGAAAATATTGGAAGTAAGTAGCGCAAAAGAACACACCACCTGTTACATGAAGAATAGGTGGTGTTATTTATTTTTAAGAACTGTCGCCAAACCTTTTTGAGTCAAGGCATACACAACTGTTTCTTCTTCTAATGGCACATCGGTGTAGTTGGTCACACCTTCTTCTACCAACCCCAAATCAACAAGCCTCTTAAGAGCCTGTAAAAAAATCTCGCTCCTTTGGAGCAAAAATAGTTACTTTTTTCTGAACTGGATGAAAAGAAAAGTAAGATTCTATAATTTCTTCAATTGTCCACCCGTATGAAGGAATATACTTTTGATTAGGTTTCTTTTTTTTATTTTTACCGATGCAACGCAGAACGTTGCCGGTAAAGCGATCTTCCGGCATTCTGAATTCCATGGCAACCTCACGAAAGAGCAAATTACTACCAGACTACACAATATCTTTCTCTTTTTCAAGACCACTCTTACTTGCCATGACTTTTTTCTTTTCTTATATAATATTTTTTACCTTGTAACTTTTCTGGAAGAAAATCCTTATCGCTATACATTTCGTAGTCCTTGCCATAACCAAGCTCTTTCATAAGTCCTGTTGGAGCATTGCGAAGCATAAGTGGAACAGGAAGGTCACCAAGTGTTTTCGCATCACGTAGTGCTGTCTGATAAGCGTCATACGAAGAGCGATCTTTCGGCGCTTCTGCAAGATAGGTAACTCCGTGTGCCAAGTTGATACCGCATTCAGGGAGGCCGATAGTTTCTACCGCTTTGAAGACTTCGTTAGCAATCACAAGCGCTATAGGGTCGGCCATACCAACATCTTCAGAAGCAAACACTACCATTCGTCTTGCGATGAATTTAGGATCTTCACCGGATGCAATCATACGCGCGAGATAGTAAAGTGCAGCGTCAACAGAAGAAGCTCGCATACTTTTAATAAATGCGCTAATAGTGTTGTAATGTTCTTCCCCTTTTTTGTCATACCTCAAGAACTTAGACTGAAGCGCGCTTTTGATAGCTTCCTTAGTCACTTCTCCGTAGAGTTCTTTGGTATTCTCGAGAAGACCGAGTGTCTGTCTTGCATCCCCTCCTCCAATATCGATAAGAAGCTGTAGTGCGTCATGAGGAATAGTTATTCCAGTACGCTGTATAATCTCTTGCATCTCACTATGAGAAAGAGGCTCAAGTACAAACACGCGACATCTTGAAAGAAGCGCCGGTATCACTTCAAAACTTGGATTCTCTGTTGTTGCCCCTATCAAAATAAGACGGCCACTTTCAACATATGGTAATAGGTAGTCTTGTTGTGCTTTATTGAACCTGTGTATTTCGTCAAGAAAAAGTACACGAGGACCGAAAAGTTCACCACCGTTCTCTACAATACGTCGTATATCATCTTTACCGGCAGACACTGCTGAGAGTTCATGATACTCAGCGTTAAGCGCCTTTGCATAAATACGCGCAAGGGTTGTCTTTCCACATCCAGGAGGACCATACAGAATAAAAGAAAACTGATGCTTCTTCTCTATAGCAATAGCAAGCGGCTTCCCCTCACCAACAAGATGAGATTGACCGATGTACTCAAGAAGTGTTTTTGGTCTACGTGTGGTGGCAAGAGGTTCCATAGTTATATTCTTCTAGTGTATGAAGAAAAAGGTGAAGAGTAAATAGAACGGAAATTATAGAGATTCTATATACATATCAAGATCAAACTCCTGCAATATTTCATCATTACTTAAGTAGAGCGGATGATGAGGATGACCGTCTTTAGAATGTTTAC
>CAYUDN010000028.1:0-9489 GCA_964443675.1 uncultured Candidatus Saccharibacteria bacterium
TTGTTAAGCTTAACGAAGAAATCGAAATCGTTGGTCTTAAGGATACAGTAAAGACTACTGTTACTGGTATTGAAATGTTCAACAAGTCACTTAACGAAGGCCAGGCTGGTGATAACGCAGGTATTCTTATCCGTGGTGTTAAGAAGGATGATATTATGCGTGGTCAAGTGCTTGCAAAGCCAGGATCAATTACTCCTCACACAGACTTCGAATGTGAAGTATACATCCTTAAGAAAGAAGAAGGTGGACGACACACTCCATTTCTTAATGGATACAAGCCACAGTTCTACGTACGTACAACTGACGTTACTGGTGAAGTAACTCTTCCAGCAGGAACCGAAATGGTTATGCCAGGGGACACTATTAAGTTCACTGTAAAGCTTCTTGCACCTATCGCTCTTGAAGAGCAAGGACGTTTTGCTATCCGTGAGGGTGGTAAGACTGTTGGAGCCGGAGTGGTAACAAAGATCATTGCATAATCACGCAATATCTCGATACGTTCGAGTATTTGCTAATAAGATAGTACGGAGTAAGAATTTTCTAAAACCTAACACCTACTACCTAACACCTATTAAACAACATGACAGCAACACAAGCAGCAACAAAAAAATCTGCAAAATCTGCAAAAACCCAAGAGGTTCAAAAGCTTCGTATTCGTGTGCGTGCATACGAAAGTAAAGTTCTTGATACTTCGGTAAAGCAGATCATTGACACAGCGCGACGTTTTGAAGCTGTAATACTTGGACCGATTCCACTTCCTACAGAAATTAAGCGTTACACTGTCAACCGAGCATCGTTTATTTATAAAAATGCTCGAGAACAGTTCGAAATGCGTGTTCATAAGCGTCTCGTTGATATCGTTAATCCTCAGCCTAAGCTTATTGAAGCGCTCACCAATCTCTCACTCCCATCTGGTGTAGACATTGATGTAAAAATGGCATAACACGTAATAACGTCGCAGACTCCGCAGACTAAAGCAGACCGCGCAGACAAAAATCACTACCATGAAATTTACACTAGCAACAAAACAACACATGACCGAATTCTTCGGTGAAGATGGCAAGGTGCATCCAGCCACTGTACTTAAAGCTGCTCCTATTACCGTTACTGCGGTAAAAACAAAAGAAAAGGACGGTTACGAAGCGATTCAAGTAGGGCAAGGAGATCAGAAATCTTCTCGTCTTTCTAAAGCTCTTCTTGGGCATCTTGGTGGTACTGCATATGCACGCCTAAAAGAATTCCGTACTTCCCCAGGAGATATTGCTGTTGGTGCAACTATTGCATGTGATATTTTTTCAAAGGGCGATGTAGTTACTGTTTCCAGTACTTCAAAAGGTAAAGGTTTCCAGGGTGTAATGAAGCGCCATGGTTTTACCGGTGGATGGGGGCAGCACGGACAGAAGCACTCAATGCGTGAAGCGGGCTCCATCGGAGCAACAGGGCCACAGAGAGTGCTCAAAGGTAAGCGTATGGCAGGACGAATGGGAAGTGATCGTGTTACACAAAAGAATGTAACTATTCTTGATGTGGATGCAGAGAACGGTCTCATTCTTATTAAGGGTGCGGTAGCAGGTAAGCGTGGTACCGTGGTAGAAATTAAAGCCTAAGGTAACAAGTATGAAAGTAAACGTCTATTCAATCGAAGGAAAAGTAACAAAGACCATGGAGGTACCAGAGGCAATCTTTGGTGCTGCATGGAATGCAGACCTTGTTGCTCAAGTGCTTTATTCTCAGGCATCTAATCGTCGAGCTGGTACTGCACACACCAAAGATCGCAGTGAAGTACGAGGAGGTGGCAAGAAGCCGTGGAATCAGAAGGGTTCAGGACGCGCTCGTCACGGATCTTCACGTTCCCCAATCTGGCGCCACGGTGGTGTTACTTTTGGTCCTCGTAATGATAAGGATTACAAGAAGGTTATTCCAAAAGGAATGAAAGTTGCAGCACTTTACTCTCTTCTTTCTGCAAAAGTAAAAGCAGGTAAGGTTATCTTTGTTGATGAACTTCCTGATCTTTCTGGTAAAACCAAAGAAGCAGATGTTGCAATGAAAGGACTTACTTCTGTAGAAGGGTTCAAGACTCTTTGCTACAAGAAGTCTAATAATGTGTACCTTTCTGTAAAGAAAGGAGGCGACACTGCAAAGCGAGCATTCCGTAATCTTCCTTATGTAACTCTTCATAACATGGAAGACCTTAACCCTCTTGATCTTGCAAATACAAGATACCTTGTGATTGCTAATCCAGAGGAAACCATCGAGTATCTCTCTTCCAAGAGTAAGTAATATATACGTATATGGCAAAAAAGACTACAACAACCGAAACAAAAGAAGTGGTACCTAACAAGAAACTTATTCTTGCACCACGTGTTACCGAAAAGGCATCTAAGCAGTCTTCTGCAAATGCGTATACTTTTGTCGTAGCGTCACACGCAACAAAGCATACCCTTAAGGAAGAAATCAAAAAAGAGTACAAAGTTACTCCGGTTGCAATCAATATCACCAACCTTCCATCAAGAAATGTGTTTGTTAGAGGAAAATGGGGAACCCAAACAGGCATCAAGAAAGCAATAGTGTTCTTGAAAAAGGGTGACTCTATTGCTCTTGCATAACAATAAGGATTACGAACTTCTATGAAAACATATAAACCTACAACACCATCACGACGTAAGATGACCACGATTACTTATCGAGGTGTACTTACTGTAAACGATCCGTACAAGCCTCTTACTTCAGGGTATAAGCGTGCTGTAGGACGTAATGCAGACGGTCGTATCACTTCTCAGCACCGAGGAGGAGGTCATAAGCGTTCTTATCGCGAAATTGACTTCATGTATGACAAGCTTAACGTACCAGCAAAGCTTCAGACAATCGAGTATGATCCTAACCGATCTGCATTCATTGCTCTTGCTGCGTACCGTGATGGCGCAAAGCGTTATGTGGTAGTTCCTAAGACTATGAAAGTAGGGGACACCTTTATTGTTGCAGAAAAAGCAGATCTTGAAGTTGGTAATCGTACCATGCTTAAGAACATTCCTGTGGGAACTTTTATCTACAACGTAGAGCTTAAGCTTCGTTCTGGTGCTAAACTTGTTCGTTCAGCAGGAACCTACGCACAAGTGGTTGCGCACGATGGAGGTTTTACTTCTATTAAGCTTCCTTCTACAGAAGTTCGTAAGGTTGTTGATACTTGTTTTGCTTCTATCGGTGAAGTTTCTAATGAAGAATATCGCCTTCGTAACGTTGGTAAGGCTGGTCGTTCACGTCACCTTGGTATTCGTCCAAAGACTCGTGCAATGGCTCGTAACCCAGTTGATCACCCATACGGTGGAGGTGAAGGTGCACAACCTCGAGGAACTCGTCGTCCTAAGACCAAACAAGGTAAAACAACCGGAGGACGCAAGACACGAGCACCTAAGAAGTACTCTAATGTTCACATTGTCTCACGACGTGTTGTTCGTAAGAAATAATTACTAATCATTCTCTTAAAAGGCTTTACTTTCAAGAAAAATCTGCTATAATAACCCCCACACAGACTCACCATGACACGATCACTACACAAAGGTCCATACGTAGACGAACGAGTACTTAAGAAAGTACTTGGAAAGCGTCCAGAAGAAACAGGCGTTATCAAAACCTGGATCAGAAGATGTGACATTTCTCCAGAAATGGTGGGATTTACTTTTGGTGTCTACAACGGAAAGACTCACATTGAAGTGCTTGTCACTGAAGATATGGTTGGTCACAAGCTTGGTGAATTTTCTCCAACACGTAAGTTCCTCCGTCACGGTGGTAAGATGCAGAAGGAAATTGACCAAAAGAAGAAAGAAGCCGAAATTGCTGCAGCTAAGGTAGCAAAGAGTGCAACTGACACTAAGAAGAAGTAATAGTAATATCAAAGTAACTGTATGAAAGCATCACTTAACAACTATAGACAAGCACCTCGTAAGGTTCGTCTCATTGCGGATCTTATCAAAGGCAAGAGCGCAAAGGAGGCGCAGGGGATTCTTTCTCACCTCATTAAGCGCGGAGCACTTCCAATGAAGAAGCTTCTTGATTCTGCAATTGCAAATGCTGGCGTTCCTGCTGATACGCTTATAGTTAAGAATGCAACCGTAGATAAAGGTGTTGTTATTAAGCGTTGGATGCCACGAGCAATGGGTCGAGCCTTTCCAATTCATAAGCATACAAGTAAGGTTGCAATCGAACTCGCGTCTACTTCTAAGAAAGTATAATCATTTAATTAATTTACCCCTATGACACACGTAGTACACCCATATTCACACCGTCTTGGTATCATTCGCGATTGGAAGTCACGATGGTTCGGAAAGACTAAAGATTCGTACGTTGATCATCTTCGAGCAGACGTTCTTGTTCGTGCATGGCTTACCAAGCGTTTGCGAGGTATGTATATCTCTTTGATCGAGATTGAAAGAAGTGAGAAGCAGTATCGTATCATGATTCACACTTCACGTCCTGGTATGGTGATTGGCCGTGGAGGTGATGGGATGGAAAAACTCCGTGCAGCTCTCAAAAAGGAGATGCATCGTCTTAAGATCGTTGTTCCTCAAGATGTAAAGCTCGATATTGTTGAGGTGAACAATCCAGAAGCTGATGCTGCAATTGTTGGAGCAATGGTTGCGGAAGGTATTGAGAAGCGTCTTCCTTTCCGTCGTGTGCTTAAGACTACTATCGAGAAGGTGATGGCTAACCGTGATGTACAAGGGGCGCGTATTCAAGTATCTGGTCGTCTTGGTGGAGCTGAAATGGCTCGTAAAGAACAGATCAAGAGAGGAGGTATTCCTCTACAAACTCTTCGTGCTGATATTGATTTTGCACGAGAGAAAGCATATATGACCTACGGAGTGATCGGTATCAAGGTATGGATTTACCGTGGCATGAAGTTTGATACTGTTTCAAAATCAAAAGAAACAAATAAAAAATAATTTACTATACAACTATGTTATTCCCAAAGAAAGTAAAACACCGAAAATGGCAGAACGCTCGTCTCTCTGAGGCTAAGCTTGCACGACCTGAAACAAGAGGAATTACTGTTTCTTTTGGGTCATTTGGTCTAAAAGCAGAAACACCAGCTCGTGTTGCTGCTAATCAGATCGAAGCAGCTCGTCGCGCAGCACAACGTTCAGCAGGAAAGACTGCACGACTCTGGATTCGTATTTTCCCTGATCGTCCTGTTACTAAGAAGGCAGCAGAAGTGCCTATGGGTAAAGGAAAAGGAGATCCAGATCGATATGTATTTGAGGTTCGTCCAGGTCGTGTTCTTTTTGAAATCGATGGGGTAGAGGAATCAATTGCTCGCGAAGCACTTCGTAAAGCTGGATGCAAACTTCCTGTAAAAACACGAGTAATCGCTCGCTAAATGTATTATCATCAGTATGAAAACAACTACAACAACACGCAAAAAACTAACCGGTACAGTCGTATCTGATAAGATGGACAAAACGGTTGTCGTTAACGTCAATCGTTACGTTGCACACAAAAAGTACGGTAAGTACTACAAAATCGACAAGCATTACAAAGCTCATGATGAAAAGAATGAGTACAAAGTAGGGGACCTTGTAGTGATTGAAGAATCACGTCCAATGTCTAAAGACAAAAACTTTGTCGTTATTGGTAAAAAAGCATAATCTAGCATTTTTCTACCAATTACTAATTACCAATTACTAAATTACCACTACTATGATTCAAGCAGGAACAAATGTAATAATCACCGACAACTCTGGCGCAAAGCGTGGGCGAGTTTTTAAGGTGTTAGGAGGCAGCAAGCGTCGCTACGCTTCTCTTGGAGATATGGTGGTGCTTTCTGTAAAGGTGGCTGAACCACGCAAGCAAGTAAAGAAAAAAGACGTAGTGTACGGCGTAGTTGTACGTACTACTAAGCAGATTCGTCGTGAAGACGGTTCTTATATCTGTTTTGATGATAATGCAGTTGTTATTGTTGATAAGAACAAGAAAGAACCAAAAGCAGGACGTGTTTTTGGTCCTATTCCTAGAGAGCTTTCTCTCACAGGGGTCGAAGGATACAAGAAGATTGCTTCTCTTGCACCAGAAATTATTTAACACACAGAGGTTAGGCTTTAGAGGATAGATTTTTATACATCATACCCAAAAGCATCTAACGTCTAACATCTAATATCTACATATATGCACGTAAAAAAAGGAGACAAAGTAATAGTACTTGCTGGTAAGCACAAAGGACAAAGCTCTACAGTAGAGAAAGCTCTTCCTCGTGAGAATAAGGTGGTGCTTGAAGGTCTTAACAAGATGAAGAAGCATACCAAGCCTCGTAAAGCTGGCGAGAAAGGAGGTATTGTTGAAATTTCTATGCCACTTCATGCATCGAACGTGAAGCTTGCAGAGAAGAAAACAAAGAAATCTGCTAAATAACAGTATCTCAGAATAGATTTTTAGAAAACCCGATCGTAGTGATCGGGTTTTCTGTGAATAGTGTAGTATGGTCAGGGTTGCTTTGATGCTATACTACGAGCAGTATGAAAAAATTTGCCATTGCATCCTTTTTATTAGCACCATTATTCGCGTTTTCTTTTGTGTTTGCACAACTTACCGATACTCTTGATCAGAGTACTGCAGGAGGGTGTGTGAATCTCACTAAAAATATGTCTGTCGGAGCAAAGGATTCTACTACTAATGGACAGGTGTCAGATTTACAATTTTTCCTTAATGACAAAGGATATCTAAAGACTGATCCAACGGGGTACTTCGGTGCAGCAACACTTGCTGCAGTGAAGGCGTTCCAAAGTGACAACGGTATCACTCCTAATGGAGTAGTGGGGCCAATTACTAGAGGGAAGATTCAGGATGTAAGTTGTTCAGAAGGTGATGAGCCGGGGACTCTTAATCCAACAGATCCACTCCCTCCACAAACCTTAAATGGTCTTTCCGCATCACTTTCTTTTGAAGGGAAGGCAGGGAATGGTGCTTCTGTAGTGGCGACAAATGGTATGACAGTTACTAATGTTGACCCAATGGCTCTGCGTACTTGGAAGTGGTCATCTACAGGAGTTGCTTATGTGAGTGCAATGTATTCTATTACAAGTACCAACCCTTCTGTAAAGATCTGCCAGTGGGCAACTAATGGTTACACCGCATGGTCTCCTTGGGATGGTAGCTCTGTGACAGGGAATCGTTTTAATGGAAGTAATAGTAGAGTTTTTGGTGCTACGTATTACGGTTGTACTATTGAGGCAAAATATAAAGGCTCTAATACTTCAGGCGCTATCGTATCTTCATCTGTTAAGGTTGTAATGCTTGATCAAGGTTCAGGACTTTCTTCTGTTACGACGTGTTCTAATGGTCTTGTTATGTCGCCTTGTCCTACAACAAATAATCCTAATCAGACAGTGGTAGCTATTACAAGTCTTTCTACTACCTCTGCACCAATTCTTTCACAAGTGGGTGTGTATGGAACGGGATTAACTTCATCTGCTAACAAGTTGTATCTAAAACGCCAAGGAGGACCTTCAATGTTAGTTGGAACCTATTCTGCTAATATGGCGATTGAGTCTAACTCACAGTACTTTAGTTTTACTGTTCCTTCTACGTGGACGACTGCAGATTATGATTATGTATGTAATGGATCATGTCAGCAACAGGTTGTTGCGCCTGGTAATTATCAAGTGTATGTTGTGAATACTAACGGAACTTCGTCTCCTGTTGCACTTACTATAACCACGCAAGGACAGCAGCAAGCAGGTTCTTGTCCTTCTAACGCAACAGCAAGTATAGTCAACGGTGCAACACAATGTTCATGTGCTGCAGGTAACACATATTATGGCGGATCATGTGTTGCTGTCAGTAACCCAGCCGTCCCTGCATGTCAGATGTATTATATTCGCAACACCAGTGGCGCGTGTGTTATCTCAGTAAACTGCGCATCATGGTTAGGTACACAATGTAACCAGTCTGGCAACACCACCTCATGTCCTCTTGGATATAAAGTAACAGGAACTGGGTCATACGCGTATTGTGTGACAGATACGTCTGTTGCTGTTGGTGAAACAGGGACACCATCAGGATCGAATATTAATATCCCTAATAAGCCTGGTCTTGTCTGTGCTAATAGTCCAACTACTTCTGGTGATAGCACGACCGCAAACGTTTACACAAGAGACAACAGTGGCAATCTTACGCTTACAGAAATATGTAAAGGTAATGAAGGGAAGGTCGCCGGTATATCACAGCGAGGTATTCAGTGTCAGATCAATGCACAAGGAGTAGGGGCAACTTGTTCATCTCAAGGAAGTGTCTTCATTAATGGTCAACAGACACAATGGAAAGGTAACACTTCAGGATATTGTTACTCAGACAGTGCGTGTGATAATGGGTATTCCTGTAACACTAACAAGAAATGTTCTCCAATGGTTCAAGTAAGTTACCTTCCTCATCTTTCACAAAGTGACCTCGCATCCCTTCCTGCAGATGCAACATCTACCGTATATAAGCGTACCTGGGCAGGAAGCGCATGGGGTGCATGGGTAAGTCAAGGATGTATTCCTGGTCTTCACAAGGAAGGTGGTGCTTGTGTTTCTGATCGTAAGGCTTGTACGCTTAACAATGCAGCTGGTGTTCAGGAGTACAATACAACCACTAATCAGTGGGGAATATGTCAGCACGCAAACACAGATTATTATGGCAACCCGCAGTGTAATCCAGGGTACCATTATCAAAGTCAAGCAACCTACTCTCAGGATGGAACGGGAGTAGTTGGCTGTGTACCAGATACAAAATCGTGTAAGCTTTCTGACCCATATCCAACGCAATACCCGAGGAACTCAAGTGTTGCAAAGGGTACTCAGAAATGGGAGATTGGGGGTCTTCCTTCATGGGGGAGTTGTAATATATCATGTAAAGGTAATAACATTAAAAGGGGTGTTTATGCAGACCAGGTCGGTATAGGTAGTTTCTTTTACGATGGCAGTACGAGTAATTACCTTGAGTACTGTGCTCCGGTAAGTGTAGATATGGTTGTTGAAAATAAGAAACTTACACCAAGCGCCACTAAGCCAAGCATCACTATCTTGTTATCTGACCCAAAAAATATAACTCGTTGTTCTCTTATGGTGAAAAATAGTGAGAATACAACGAGGTCTGTTGCAGAGACATCAATTAGTGGAAACTCTTCATGGCAGGTTAATATGCAGTATGATGATCTTAAGCTTGATTCTCTCGGAGGAACGGTAACAGCAACTTGTTATTATTCATACGAGTCTACACCGTTTACCTTTACTAAGAGCTATACAGCATTCACTTCTGCCGCGGCTTCTTGTTCAGGATCTGTACCCCAGAATGCATATGTGTATCCAGAGGATACTGTTAACGTCTCGTTTGCAGAATCATGGTATGAGTACTCACTAAGTAATACATCAAGAAAATGTGAGTATGTATGTGCAAGTGGATACACATGGACAGGAAGTTCTTGTGTTTCTACAACCAGTGGTGGTACCGGATCTCTTA
>CAYUDN010000029.1:0-8988 GCA_964443675.1 uncultured Candidatus Saccharibacteria bacterium
GTTGTACATCCATACAGTTTATGATGGGGTGAGGACTTTTGAAAGAGGTCTATTATTTCAAACTTTGATAGGAGTGTCAGCGTTTTTGGTTCATAAAGAGAAATGAAAATAGTTACTCAGTAATCGACCACCGGACATGTGTCCGGTGGCTTTGGGTTTGCCCGCTAGTCGCGGGCGTATTGATGTTAGTTAATACAACTCTATTGTGCATGACAGGAATGCTAAAGAATAACATTATGTATTCCAATATATTATTATGTGATTACTTCGCACCCGTTGTTTAATTCTTGTACTGACGTGACACTGTCGTGTCCACGTCAGTGTACGGCTTCGCCATCAAACGTACACTCCGGCTAAAGCCGGAGGTTTTTAGAGATAAAAAAACCAGGCTCAACGCCTGGTTTTACTCTGTGCACGATAACGATGTACACGGAGACTCTCATCGAGATACTCGAGGAGATTTTGGAAAGAAGTCCGCTTACGAACCTCTTCCTTCTTTGCTTGCTCATCTTTTATTTCTTTATTAAATGCTTCAGCAGTACCTGGAAGCAACGATGAGAAAACTTTTCTTGTAACTAAATGTCGAGCTCTCGATCGAGAAATTACTTGCACCTCCCAAGACAAATCTTGACAGGTATCACAAATCTCACCGTTTTTTGGTAGTGGAGTTCCGTTTGGAACTTCCGAAAGGTATCGACGGCCACAACAGTCGATAGAAAGAAAAAACATTAGTACTCCTGGTGTAAATGAACATCTTTACAAATCGACCAGCACAGTGCAGAACTTGATAAAGAGGAGGTCACAGAAGACCTCCGAGGATGGCTTACCTATTCAGGGTAATCATCGGGATCAAAAACAACAAGTTCTTGACCTTTTCGATATCGATACACCCCTTTACGGGTAAGGAGACATTTATCACAGAGGATAAATATCAAATACCCATCGGACTCATCCATCGCATCAAAAACGGTGCTGCCATAGTTACCGTGAGTGCTACAGATCACACTATCGTATGTCTGAAGACCGCAGTCATTTGTCATGGGAGCAAATTCTTTTTGACATGCGATACATGTCGGACGAATCCGACTTTTCTCGACATGTCGACACTATGTACTAATCTGAAGAGCAAGCTCTTGAAGAACTCTCTGTTGATGCTCTTCGTCCAAAAAAGCACTCTCTCCGCGCTTCATCGAAAGTCTAATCTTTCGATTGTCACGGTTACTGATCTTGTGGTTGGGGAAGCGGAAAAGTTTTGCGGTCGTGTTTGTCATTATGAACCTTGTTGAAAGGAACTACTCTCTACAAACCCATTCACTTTGTAATGAGCTTGATAGAAAGGAGGAAATAATTCCTCCAGTGTGTGGTTGGTTAGAGTGGTTCTGTGACCACCTCAACCTTCTTGACCACTTCATAGTGATCAAAGGCGAGAATGTCCCGACCGGACTCATCCTGCCCTGTGACCACTGCACGACCAGACTGATCACGTGCAAACACTGCACGGATAATCTTGATCTCAGCAAGCTCACGCTTGGCTTGCAGAAGTTGGCTGAGAACAGGAAGTGGCGCAATCACCTCGATCGCAACAACGTTACCGCCGTGCAAAGAGATGAGACCATTAATCGTCTCGATCGGATTGTTCCCATAGGGAACATCAATGGAGATGATTTCCACCTCCCCAAAAGCAGCAAGAAGTGCCGCCTTGCGATCGGCATCAAGTGGATGCCGGGTGATTCGGATTACTTTTTTCATAATCTCCTCATTGGAATCATGTGCATGCAACACGCCGCATACACAAAGGCGAAGAAGTTTTACATCATCCTTGGGATGTTCACCGTCATGCAGCGATACGCTCTTGTTCCACTACAGGAACAAGTTCGGCATAAAGCCGACGCTTCCATGGCCAGTACTCAATGAAGTAGCTCGTGCTTCTTGTGAATTGTCGGATAGACCGAACAATCGAAGCCTTGAGTCCCTCTGCCTCGTACCTGTATGAAAAGTGGGTATCACTGAGACCAAGCGAAGCAAGGCCCGACTTCGTAACCTGGCACCAGTTGCTTCCGTTGTGAACAAGTATCACTACGTAGCCACTGTAACCAAAGTTCGTATGTCGATGGAGACGGTTATACCGCCCCGCCGCATCACTTTTGGGGAAAATCCAGAAATCTCCCAAAGAAGGAGTCTCCGGACGGTAAAAGAAAATCTTCGCCATGATATATCCTCCTAGTGGTTGATATAACCACTGTGTTGTAAATGAACATCTCTACAAATCCACCAGCACAGTGCTGGACTTGATAAAGAGGAGAACTTACTATTCACAGATAGTAGACCAGTTCTCCGTTAACCACGTTCACGCTCGGTTCACAGCGGGTAGTCTAAGCTATTCTACCAGTAAAGCTTTGATCGGGTCTTTAGTCTTTCATACACTCCGATCAGGCCTGTTGACTAGTAGCCAACAAACTCTCCCCTATTAATTTATGACACGCTGTCTGACTAGGGTCAGCGTGAAGCAATTCAGTCACCGCTTATGAAGAGAAGATTCGTTTCAAATCCCACAAGGAGCAAGTACTCGCTCAACCTTGTACAAGGAAAATTGAAACGTCGCCGAAGCGATCTCTTCGTGGGTGTACTCATGGCGATCAGTGAGGCGCGGAAGGCCGCGGACCCCCATCACGATCACAGAGTCCCCTTGACGGAGACTGACACGAGGAGGAGTGTCTGGGATTTCAATATTGAACCCATACCTCTCTCGCATTGCTAGAATGGTGGCGTAGTGACTCGGATTACAGCAAGAGATGACCCCTTGTGCAACCTTCATAGACACCTGATTCTCGTTGAGAGTATGACGCGAAATTACCACATCACCCTCGAACATCGAATCTGCCAATGCAAAACCAAAAAACGTGTTGCCCATTTCCTTCTCCTTACACTGTTGTCCGTTACTCAAACCGAGTCGATCAACACAGTGCTCCCGATTCTGGGATTCTCATCACTATGCATCATGAAGAGAATTCCAGAATCAAGAAGAAGATTAGAGTGAACATCTCTACAAACCTACTCGCACAGGAATAAGCTTGATAGAAATGGGAAGTATTACTCCCCTTTATGAATGTCCGCTTATTGCGGACCTCAACCCACATCACCCGAAATGGGCTTATGAGCCAGAGTTCCATTCTCCCATTTTCCGTGGGAATTGTGGTTAGAAGAACCATTTCACTCTCCTTGTTGGTTGCGATGATGATAAAGATCTCTACAAATCCACCAGCACAGTGCTAGACTTGATAAAGATCGGGAAAAAGACTTTCCCGGTTGTTGCTCGCTGTTGTAGCGGGCGAGTTCACGGGCAGCGGCCTCATAGCGGGCCGATCCACCTCGCGAGTCGAGGAATCGCCTGGCGGTCTTCGGACCGCTTTCGGCGAGGATTCTGCGCATTGTGCGCAGCACCCACTTCGGATCATCTTGCATCATATACCTCCTTTTGGTTGCGATGCTTTGGTTGACGACTGTAATCGTTCTTCCGATCCTTGTGACGACCGGCGCCAGACTCTTGCGAGTGCTTGGCAACGAAGTTACGTACAGCTTTTTTGTTATCCTTTTTCGGATGCATTTTTACTCCTTGTGACAAGTTACAGAACTGTTTCGTCGTTTCCGACTCATCAGGTGTGATACACATCACACGACAGTAAGAGAGGAGGTGACGCTCCTCTCTCCACACTAGCTCATCCACCTCGTCACCGATGGAAGAACTTGAGGATACTCGAAACCATCCTAGTTCCGAACCTCTCCTGTCACCCTAAGGTGCACAGGTTCCGACGATGTTCCCACCGGAACATTCCATCGATGCATTACCCGTAGTGTTGGCTAAACGGATGCATTGAGAAAAAAATATTAAAAAATAAATACTTCTCAATACATCCGTCCACCTTTTAAAGAACCGCTTCTTTTCGTCGTTTCCGACTCATCAGCACGGATACACATCCGTGGAAGAATGCGAAGGGTAACCATCTCTTCGCATGATTCTGTTTTGATCTCCACCTGGAGTACTTTAGTGCATCGGCGAGGTCACCCTCTATCCTAGCCAGAACCTTTCTTGTTTCGTATCGCACCGTGTGCGCCACGAGGAATAAGTGCTTAGGACTAGTCCTGTTCTCTAAGCGGGCTTCCGTTTCAGTAAGGTTTCCCTTACCTTGACGACACCATTGCAATGGCGGAAGCTTTGACCGATCGTTCCTTGTTTCCAAGTATACGAACAACCCTAATCCGGGAGTGACTTATTGCAATTCCTGCTGGCCGGCAGTTCATGCATGATAGAGCGCGTACCCTACCTTCCGCTTAGACGTTTGCACGTCAACGGCTTAGCCCAACATCACTTCCCTTACCCGAGTTTCGCGGTCATCTTAACCTCTTCCGAGATTACCAAATATAGATGATAGCGTTGCTAGTAACTCGAGAGGACTACCCTAGCGGCTTGCGGCCACTAAGTTCGTCCAACTAGCTTTCCAGTACTGACCAGACGTTGGCGCGTCTGCGACCTTCTAACCACCATCACACCCGCCAAGGCATGTGGCTGTACTCTTAATGCTGTTCACACGGTGTGGTTCCGTCAGCAAAATTTGTACATGGAGATTTCAAGTACTCATACACTTCATCGTTCATCACCCGAAGGCTCTTACTAGAATCCATGCACTTTCTCTGAGCAGTAGGCCGCAACACCTACCACCTATCGGAAGTTTCCTTCCTATCGCACTCTCCACAGCGCTTATCTATATACAGAACAATATACAGATAAGCACCGTAGAAAATACAACCAAGTGGCATCAGTATGCAAAAACAGTTATGAAGTGAATGTAACCTCTCCCCAATCAACCCCTCATGCATTCGAGGTTGAATAGAGAAGAGAGTAAAACTCTCTTTCGTGTCCACTTACGTAGTACACTTCCCGGGTTGTTTCTGTTGACAAGAAACCATACTCCGGTAAGCGCAACTCACCATAACCAACGCTCAATTAAGAGCGGTTGGCGGCCAGGCATGCCTCGCGAGAGGTATGCACGCAGCCGTGCCTGTCTACGTAGTAGACCATGGATGTCTCCATGAAGCCTTTCTATCATGCCGTAGAAAGTTCGGCAGTATCCCACAAATCAAAGAACTACTTCTCTGACATGTAGCCGATAGAGAGTTTCTGTGCAAACCTCTACCGAAACATGTCAGATTACCTAAATATCAATTAACATTTTTAAGAGTTACTAGGTCCTACGTTTTTGAAATTACTTTACGTGAGTGACGCTTTACTCTTTACTTTTGCTAACGATGATGGCATTATATACCCATCTTTGTTTTTTGTCAAGTACTTTTGTCAAAATTTTAAACTTGTCATTTTTTGTAGTTAAAAAGTTATTGTTTTACAACAGTTTTTTAGAATTCAAAAAATATTTTCTTTTTTGACAAACAGTAATTTATAACAAAATATGCCAAAACATCTTGACAAATTATTGTCAATTTGCTATACTCTTTTACATCACAATAAATGAGGAGGTGACCTATGGGTGACGAATAACCCTAGGTGCAAACATCCCAACGAGAGGCCGTTTGCTTCTCGTTGGGGTCAGCACCAAAAGGTATTTGACAACCAAGGCTCAACAAATCATTACTTGTGAAGGTACTTGTTGGAAATTGAGATTGCTTTCCATGAGATTCTCTCTAAGTTTCAATTGATAAATCCAACAAGATTTTCGGTACTTTCAGGAGTGTATCTTGAAAAATGTCCTTTTCGCCCTTCCGGGCGATGAATGAGCGATCCGTAGATCGCTAATGGTTTCCTTTACGAACAGCTTTAACTTTACACCCTTACAGGACAGGTTAAGTAGTTGGTAAAGGATCAAAAAAACACAGCGCTAAGTAGATAAAGTTGCTGTAGACGGGTAGGGAACTCTTGTTCCCTACCCTTTTTAATTTAAAAACGTATAATACTATCCTTTGTTGGCGTCATTAATATATTTAACTAAAGAAGCTAATGTGGTCGCAAAATCCTTACTCTTAATAAGGATAGAACTCAGATGGTCCCCAAGAGTTCCAATTAAGATTCTATCTTCAATAATAATAATGTCTGAAAATAGCGGGTATTTCTTTTGATCAATCCTCGTTCGTAAACCTGGGGTCGAAAAAGTAATATCCCCTTTTTCGTGTGTATAGACAGAAACAGGATTTACATGCTTCCCTACTCTTATCTTTCTGTAGCGATCTCGTTCAATTTGAGTAAAGGTTTGATCTATAAGATCCTTGTTATAAATAAAATACCCTTCTTTTGCTTTATCATCGTGCATCTCATAAAATTCCTCATGTGCAGCAATAGTTCCCTCTCTTCCTTCAAAATACTTCACAATCGGCTTCTCACCGACCTCTCTTTGAATACTTTTAATCTGTGGAAGTACATCCTTTAGTCTTGCCGCTTGCTCCTCCAGCACGGTCTTCTGTCTTTCGATATACGTTTCCAGTCTCTCTGGTGGTGCGGCCATATACTTAGTCTTCTTACCCTCTTGAGATTCACTCACAAGCCCTTTTTTCTCTAGAGTCTCAAGAACCGGGTACACCGTAGTACGATTAATGCCTGTTTTCTTAGCAATATCTGGAATAGTATCGCTGTCAACAGTAAGAAGAGCGAAATACACTTGTACTTCCTTTTCAGAAAGACCTATTTCTTCAAGATATTTTTCTATCATATGTTTACAAGTATATATCACAAGTAAAGCATTTCTAAATACAAAGCATGTCTTTTACTAAAAGACATGCTTTGTGATTTATAAAGGACACACAGTATGTGTCGTGTAACACTTGTAAAATAATACTTATTCAGGCTTTACTCGATACTGTTTACGTATAGACTTCACCACTTCTTTATTCTTTTCTTCCATCTCCCCTTTCCCTTTCTCCCCTAACTGTTTCAACTCTTCAACACTTAAAAGAATCAGTTCTTTTGCTCTTGTGTCCAAGTACTCTTCTGTATTTTTCTCAGGATTTTCAATCACTTCATCAAATAACGCATGCAAAATAAAGCCAACTTTTGGCCCCGGCGTTTCGTGTGTAACGTCCATAATACGTTTCCCGTCAGTTTTTAGCATCTTAAGTGTTATAGGATCCTTAAGCGCCTCTTCTACCATAGACTCATACATTCTAAGACGATATGGCTCCTCTTTTGGTCTACCTGTCCCTATTCGGTCGCAAATACGAAGATTAATCAAATCCCATACATTTTCTTTACCAACATTAGTAATAAGACGTCTTACCGCAGAAAGTGTTATTTGTTCAGTATCTGAAAAGAACATGTGCCAACGAACGAACATAGACACCTTTTGAATCATCTCTTTAGAAAACTTAAGGCGCTCCATGATTTCATGTGTAACGCGTGCCCCTACCACATCATGACCATAAAAAGTAATCACATTCTTTTCACGTGAAAAACGTTTTGTTTCCGGCTTTGATATATCATGGAAAATCGCGGCTAGTCTCACGTGTAACGGCCATTTCTTGTCCGCTGCATGCTGAAGCGTTCGAAGGTTATGTTCCCATACATCATAGGCATGGGCTTGATTCTGTGTAACCCCTACCCCACGCAAAAGCTCTGGAACACAATGATCAAGCAATCCTGTTTCCTTCATGATTACCAACCCTCTCATCGGGTAATTCGTCATAAGAAGTTTACAGAATTCATCCCGAACCCTTTCACGTGAAATGTTTTTGAGTAGATTATTATTTTTTTCGACACTTTCACGTGTAACGAACTCAATATCAAAATCAAGTTGACTCATGAAGCGAATTGCACGCATAAGTCTAAGAGCATCTTCCTGGAAACGCACGTCAGGATCCCCGACCGCACGAATAATCTTATTTTCTATATCTTTTATACCGTTGTAGGGATCAACTATTTCATGTGTAACGGGGTTATACGCAATTGCATTTGCGGTAAAGTCCCTTCTTCCAAGGTCGTCCAGAATGTTTTTGCTCCATGTAACGGTCTTTGGGTGACGATTATCTTCATAATTAGACTCGATTCGATATGGAGTAACCTCAACAATCTTCACCGACTCATTAGAACAAACTGTTCCGAGGTCTTCTCCACAAGTAACAACCCCTACTGTTCCATAGGTATTTTCATAAAAAGTCTTTGGAAAGAGCGCTATGATTTCTTCCGGGGTTGCATTGGTAGTCACATCATAATCTTTTGGAGTAACACCCATAATAATGTCTCTTACACACCCTCCTACTAAATACGCTTCAAAAGACGCCCCTTGTAAAACGGCGATAACCATAAGCACTTCTTTTGGAACTTGATTCTGCTGTATTTGTATCATAAAGTATGTTAGTATTATCTCATTAAATGCTTCCGTGGTGAAATGGATATCACAGCGGTCTTCGGAACCGTTATTCTGGGTTCGAATCCTGGCGGGAGCACAAAAGATTGAGCGGAGTGAAAGCTTTTGTGCTCCTGAGCACATGAACTGCTTTATGTGCGCACAGGATTCGAAAGTCCGGAGTATGTTTTGTTAGCAAACAAAACAACGAGGAGCGGCCCGCGAACTTTTTGAGCGGCGGCGAGAAAAGATTTGTGGGAGAAAATCCTGGCGGGAGCACAAAGAAACCTGATATTTCTAATATTACTTATTTTATAAGGTATTTTATCCGTTACACATGTAACAATCCCCTGTATGACGTAGGAGAATCGGCGATTGTTAAGGTGTTTTTAAATAGTATATATACTATTTAAAAACACTCTTAACTTTCGCCTAAAGAAAAACTGACAAAATACTAATGAAAAAAGCAATAGAATCAGCTTCTTTCCTTAGTATTTTGTAAACCAGTTTTTCATTCGATTCTCACGTAACAGCGCACAAGCACTGTTACTCTACGCCGCACAATAAAAAATACTTTTTTTATTTGAATTCTGTGCGGCGTAGGAGAATCGAACTCCTGTCTCATCCTTGGCAAGGACGTGTTCTA
>CAYUDN010000030.1:0-8468 GCA_964443675.1 uncultured Candidatus Saccharibacteria bacterium
ACGTCTGGAGTATTCCAGCTAATCGTGCTTATAACAATATGACAAAATCATCAATTGTATCAGTGTCTGAAAAGCAAAAAGCATCTTTCGAGAAGCTTGCAAAAGAATTTGGGTATAAAAACATAATGGCGGCACCACACCTTGTGAAGGTTACCGTGTCTGTTGCAACAGGGTCTGCAATGAAGCGTGACAAAAAGCGTAATGAGCTTGTTGTTGATCGTCTTGCAAAGATTACTGGCCAGAAACCAACCATTCGTAGTGCGAAGAAGTCAGTGGCATCCTTTAAAATTCGTGAAGGGGATCCAATCGGTGTTGCAGTAACTCTTCGAGGTGCTCGCATGCTTGGATTCCTCGATAAAGTGCTCACTGTTGCGCTTCCTCGTACCAAAGACTTCCGTGGAGTCAATCGTACTTCCGTGGACGCTATTGGCAACATGACCTTTGGTATTAAGGAACATACTATTTTCCCAGAAATCAAAGATGAAGAATTGAAAGACATCTTCGGTATGGCGGTAACTATTGGTACTACTGCAAAGACCAAGGAAGAAGCAACAAAATTCTTCGAACTGATTGGCGTTCCATTCAAGAAAGCCTAACAAAACGCAGACCACGCAGACGAAAGTTGCCGCAGACTACGCAGACGAAGAGGTGTGCGGACAGTCGCGGAACTAACACGGAATAGGGGTGGACGACAGAGTGCAGACAACAGAGTACAGAATACAGATAAATACAGAGGGCGGCCGCGAAGCGGCCGCCCTCTGTATTTATCTGTATTCTTTCAGCGAAGCGAACCTGTTTTCTGTACTCTGTTATCTGAATCTATTCTTGTTTCCTGAGTCTCGCTTCCGGTTTCTCTTATTTCCTTATTGCTGCTTGCTGTTTACTAATTGCTCTTGCATTCTGATCCCTTGCTTCTGTTTTCAAACAGGTGTAGGATATACATGCACCAGATGTTGGTGCTTTGCCGTTTGAGGAGAGAAAAGTGGCAAAAAGGATCAAGTTGGATAAAGGAATACGAGAAGTGGCGGGGCAGGTGGTACAAGTGACTAGTCAAGTTATGACACCTGCAACACTTGCTAGGATTGCTGAACAAGATCGCAGGGTAGCAGTCGCATACTGCAATTGTGGTGATGGCTGTACATGTGATGCTGACGAACCGATCGATGGAATTGAAGCATTGGACGCTCTCACGTTTGAAGAACGTCGAGAAATCCAAAGACGATTCGGCACTAATCCGGCGATTGAGAGACCAAGCGTTTTTTCTGTCAAGCAACCGGAATAATCATCAGGTGTAGCCAGATACCATAATTCTGGTCAAGAGGGCTCTTCAAGAGTTCCTCTTTTTCTTTTTATCTTTCACCTGTACTCTTTCATCACAGTGGATCCGTTATCTGTATTCTGTTGTCTGTCAGCGCAGCGAATCTATTGTCTGTATGTATTCTTTTTCCTAAATAATACTTACTTTGCCTTGTCAAGTCAGCATATTGACAAAAGAATTTGATTAGTGTATAATATAGTATTATGAAAAAAGTTATAGCAATTATTGGCCTTTTTGCGTCTGCGGTCGCAACAGTTTCGGCTGCTTATTTTAATACCGCACCTATTACTCGCTGTGAAGCTTCCTTAACTCACACTATTCGTCGTGGATCAGAAAATAACGACGTGTGGGTTCTTCAGAACTTCTTGTCTCGCACAGGATATCTTTCTGCAACACCAAATGGCTATTTTGGGTATCAAACACAAGGAGCGCTCAAGACCTTTCAGTACCAGAACTATCTTGCTGTAACAGGGTACGTTGATGCAAGTACAAGAGATGCAATTAATGAACGTCTTTGTGATGGTTCTCCTGTTACGGATGAAGAATATTATGGATATTCGTATGATGGTTATACCGATACTGGATATGGTTTTGGATATACTTCTCCAACTTCTTGGTCATCAAATGATCGAGTGATTATCAATACTCCAGTAGTAAAAGTAGTCACACCCCCAGCAAGTACTGCTCCTGCAGTTTACAGTACGCCACAAGCTATAACTTCTTCTTTCTCTCCTGCAGCTATTGCTACCGTTTCTGCTCCTAGTGTACCTGTTTCGGTTGGTGATCAGATTCTCGGTACAGGTATTGTGTACAATCCAACTACTGGGTATACTTATGGCATTACTCCACGTAGCGGGTCAATTACTGTAGCCTCTCCTGTTGCTCATAGTGTCTATCAAGAAGGGGATACGGTTCAAGTCGCTTGGACAACCAATAATCTTCCTGCTACCCCATATACTATTTCTCTTGAAAGTTCTATCACAGGCCAGACAAAAATAGTTGCAACGGTTCCTGGGAACAATTATTCTTTTGTTCTTACCAAGGAACTTCTTGATGCAGTATGTGTTGGTGTGTGTAACAATAATCAACAAGGATCTTTTAAGGTGGTGGTTTCACTTCCAACTACTGATATCGCAGGTAATAACACTACGCTTAAGGCGGCGATTTCACCAATTACTATTCGTCGACCACTTGCTCCTTCACAGGTAAGTATTACTGGTAACAAGTCTCCAGTAAATTCAGGTGAAGTCTTCAAGCTCTATATCAATATCCCAACAGGAGCTTCTTGGAACTCTGGTATCGCAGGTAACTACTCAATCAAGATTCGTGCAGCCTGTCCTGGTACGGTAACCGCAAGTATTGCGGGAACTGCGTGTGGTCAAGACTTCGTGATTCCACTTGCACCAACTTCATTCCAACAGGAAATTCCTGCAAGTATCATTAATCCAACATGGTACAAGCAAGATGTAACCTTCGAACTCACAGTGCAAAATCTTCTTGGTCAAACCATTGGCACTGCAACTACAAAAATCACCGCAAATGGTGCACCGTTTAGTTGGTAAACAAAACGTATAGAGTACAAAACCACCCCGTCGTATGACGGGGTGGTTTTACTATATCGGTGCACAGTGGTGATTTTTCGATACTGTTTCGAGGTATACTGTAAAGCAGTGTGAAGAAAAGGTTGTATTATTAATTTTATGTACAGTATATGGAATTACTTACTTTTATAGCGCTTGGGTTTGCGATTGCGTCATTTCTTAAAGCAGGGAAACTGGAAAAGGCTTTGCAACATCTTGAGGCTAAGCATGTTGCTTTAGCTAAACTTGTTACCAAAAATTCCCCAGTGCTTGTGTCATCAAGGGAGACTGAAGTTACTTCTTCTGTTGCCAAGGAAAGTGTGGTGAATATGGAAGCACAAGAGCAGGCAGTCTCTCAGGAACAGGAGGAATATCACAAACATAAAGAACCAGTCATCGAAGCAAAAGAATCAGCGTTTGTTACATGGCTCAAAGAAGATTGGCTTCTTAAGCTTGGTGGGGTACTTGTGCTCATGGGGGTACTCTTCTTCCTTTCTGTTGCATATAGAAGTGTTGGCCCAGAAGGGAAGGTGACCATTGGGTATCTTTTTGGATTGTCGCTTATGGTTGGAGGGTTTAGGTATATAAAAAAATCGCTTATACCAGGATCGGCACTACATCTTCTTGGAGCCTTGGTGATTCTCATTACTACGTATGTAGCACAACTTCCTACGTATCAAGTGTTTAGTGCAACACCTGCATTTGTACTTATGTTTCTTGTTGCAGTGTGTGTGTCGCTTACCGCGTACTTCTATAATCGTGCACCTCTTGCATACGTTGCGCTGTTCATCTCATCTCTTATTCCTCTTCTTGTACAGAATAATACTTCTTCTTTCTTCCAGCTCCTCCTTTACTTATTAGTCGTTGTACTTTCTGTGCTTTGGCTTGCGTTCCTTACAACATGGAGAACGCTCGTTCTTCTTGCGCTTGGTGTTGTCGGGGTGTATTCCTACATGTACATCTACGGAGGATTCAGTCAGTCTCTCTTTGGGGTAAGAGAAATAATGATGGTGATTGTATTTGCAGCAACCTTTTATCTCACAAGCCTCTTTTCGATAGTGCGTTCAGATGGTAAGACCGGAAAGGACGATGGGGTGATCGCACTTGCAAATGCTGCCTTCGCGCTTCTTTGGATTATCGGAAAAGCAAGTCCTGAACTTGCGCCGATCTGGATTTCTTTTGTTGCGTTCATGTATGCACTTGGTTTCTTCTTTGTGATGCGTATTACTAATGTGTACACTTCTTTCTTGGTGTATGGAGGGGTGACACTTGGCATGGTTGCAACAGCGATAACTCTTGAACTTACTGGAAGTGCTCGTACTGTGACCCTTCTTCTGCTTGGTATGGGAGCTTCAATGCTTACCTATGGTCTTTCTCGTGATACAAAGGTAACTGTGTACATTTCTTTGTTCCATATAGTGCCACTTTTTGCAGCGCTTACCGTTGTTGGTAAAATTTCTTTGATGGTGCTTCATTCTGCGACACTTATTGATGCCTGGAAAGAACTCTTTGTCATAGGGGTAACTGTTGTGGTGTATACGATTTTGTACCACTACTTTAAAGGGAGGGTGAAGGTTCTTGGTTTTACTGCGCTTCTTATTGCTATACTTAGTGGCATGACAATGATTTGGGAGGTGTTCCATCTTATTACTTCATATCAATTTGCTACACAACTTTCGTTCTTTGTAATTGGTATTTTGCTTACATATATCACGGCGCGCATTTTTGAAGACGATGCAATTACAGAGAAGGTTGCATACAGTAATATTCTTACTTTTGTTGGGGTACTCTCTTCTGTTTCTAATCTTTTCTTGTATGCAGAAAGAATGTCTTCTCCTCCTGATGCATGGAAAGATTGGGTATGTGTTCTGCTTGTGCTTATTCTTGCGTATACCTTCAGTACAGCCTTTAAGAAAACAATGCCAACACTTGGCTATGGAGGACTTTTTGCTGGACTATTCCTTACCGCAACATCAGTATGGCAAATTTTCCACCTTACTTTTTCACCTGGAGTAGCAACATTCCTTAGTATGATGCTCTATACCCTAGTTGGTTTGTATAATCTTTGGACTGGTACTCAAGAAGAGAGGCCGACAAAAGTGAAGATCGCAAGAGTCTGGCTTGGTTTTGTTGCGGCACGTATTATTTTCTTTGATGCATGGCATCTTGGTGATGTGACACTTGGGGTATTCATTTGTATTGTTGTTGGTGTGATGTTGATCAGCTCTGCATTTATTATCAAGAAAAGTACCCCTGTGCGAGAAGCGGTCTAATATATGAAGAAGATATTTCTCATACTTAGTGTTGGTTTAGTAATAGGGAGTGCTTACGCACTTGATCTCTCGCGTTATCAGTATGTCGAGGAACTGTCGTCACCTTCGATTACGCAGCCAGCAATAGAAGAGGTGAGTGGACTTTTGTCTGGTGTTGTGTATGTAGTAACGAATGCATCCGGTACTCCAGTTGAGCAACAGTTCGTAACTACTCGCAAAGTAAGAGTGATCGCCCCACGCAAAGTAACCGCTTGTAGTGCTTCTTGTGAAGAAGCTCCTGCACTCCTTGATGGATCTTCAGCAACAACGTATGACTTCTCACTTAATGACACAGGGACTCAACATGGTCGTATTGTTATTGATTACGCAAAACCACTTGAGACTGATGCTGTAGTCTTTACTCCTACTCAGGATTCGTATCTTCCTAACTCATTTGTACTTACTATTGATGGTAAGCGTGTACTTAATACTATTTATGGAAGTGCAGCTAAGTTCCCTAAGATGAGTGCACAACATGTAGAGATTGATTTTGAGTACTCACAGCCACTTCGTCTTTCTGAGGTTGGGGTTGGAATGGTTACTGAAGTAGAAGAAAGTTCTTTCATTCGTTTTGTATATCAGCCAGGGGAGAAGTATCTACTTTATTCTGGAGAGAATATACGTAAAGAAGTAGTACCTTCGCCCCCGATTAATCTTTTTGCAAAAAATAAAGAAGTAGCATTTGTTGCACATAAAGGCGAAAAGAATCCAGTCTTTAAGCAGGGTGATGACGATAGTATGATAGATACAGACAAAGATGGTATTCCAGATCTTGCTGATAATTGCCCTCTTTGGCCTAATAGAGATCAGCGAGATGGTAATGCTAACGGTATTGGTGACGTGTGTGATGACTATGACTACGATGGTGTATCGACTTACCGTGATAACTGTCCATATATTGCTAATCAGGAACAAAAAGACACCGATCGTGACGGTCTTGGTGATGCCTGTGATCAGGAAGAAAGTAGATTCACTGAGCGGTATGCTTTTGTACCGTGGATTGTGTTTGGTGTTGTTATTCTTGCGGTATTTGCAATGGGGTATGAGGTGATAAAGAAGAAAAAGTTAGGGGAGTAGAGTTCTGTGCTCCATGGTGCTGCACTCAAGTAGAAGTTAGTGTATTTTTAGAGCGACTTGTCACTTTGGTGTTTTTGTTTTGTTTTCATACACTGCTTCCTTCTTTCCTTTTCTTGGTGTAGGATGAAGGAGTATACTGAAGAAGTGAGAGAAAGGGTGCGTCATTATTTATCGGGAATAAGGATTTTGCTATGAATATACTTCACCTTATCAAAAAATTAGAACTTGCCGCCAAAAAGTCCCTTCAATTGGCTGATGAAGAAAAAGAAAAGCAAGATCACGGAGCATATTTTCCTCTTGATGGGAGGAGTTCACGAGTAACTGTTCGTGAGACATTTTATCGTAATGAATATGCGATGATTGTAGCAGCAATTGCTGCACTTAAGTCGCTTGATGATACAACCGATGAAAGCGAAAAAGAAGAAGTGATCTTCCTCGGAAGAAAACTCGTCGCAGAAGCATTTCATCCATTTATAAGAAGAAGGATGCTCGATGAAGATCAATATAAAGATATTTATCGAGATATTCATTTTGAACCCTATGCAGAAGGACTTCCCATCAAGAAGTCTTTTCTTTTACAATCTCATGTTCATGTGCTTGGACTGCATCACGATCTCGAAATAGAGCTTATTGAAGCACTTCGCAAAACCAAACCGCCAGAATTTCGTGACGAGTACGTGCCACTTCTTCATGATGTATTGGTGTATAAAAAAGAATTACATTTGATGTTTAAGGATGGGTGGACTAAAAAGGCGAGATTGATCATGTTCCGTCTTTATGAACTTGGTCTTGATGAAGCATATGAGAAGGTGGCGGTGTAAGAGGGGTAAGTAAATAGAACACAGACAACAGACTCGCTGCGCTGAGAGAGTACAGATGACAGACCTGCTTCGCTGACAGATGGCAGAGCACAGAAAACAGAGAAAGAGCACGGATGCCGTAGGTATTTATTAAAATATCAATCTATTGATCTATTTTATATTTTAAGGTAGAGTAACTTTGGCAAAACCGTATCGTTCGGTAATGCTTTGTTCCTTCAACAACCGGTAATCCTAGAAAGGAAAACCAAATGTCGCACTATTATGACAACCACGTGTATACCCAAGAGCAAGCAGGTCACGCAGTTAAGGTGGTGCTTGATCTTATTCAACAACACAGGTTTTTCCTGCATGTCCCCAAAGAGGGTGACCACTACAAGCGTGACTATTCGCTGCACCCTGAAGTTTTTCTCGAGCCACTTACTCTCAATAGATCACTTCGAGCGCTTTACGAGACAGTAAGGGCGAATGCTGGGACTAAGATTTTGGAAGGTGAGGCGGCATTAGGCATTAAGTCCCCGAACCTTTTGAATAATCGCCAGCTTGTGGTTTGTAATCGGTACAACGGTGGCTTTGAAATTTGTCGCGTGTATCCGTTTACGGTCTTTGCATCTTTAGCTCCAAAGGACAAGAATGACTTATTCAAGGAACATTTTGCGTGGTCTGTCCATGGTGTTTCTCTGGATGAGATTGCTCCAAAGAAAATGCGTGAATACAAGGAGCAAGCGGAGTTTGTTGCGAATCAGATATGGCAAGAATTTGAAGAGCTTGAAGTATCCGATCCTGGGAACTGTCGTTGTATGATTCTTTTTGAATCAAGGGTAAGTTGTTCTGGATGTGATGAATCTGGAGACTTTGCAGAAAGTTGTGTACGAGATCTGCAAAAAACTCCCTTTGCAGTGGGGTACCTTTTTTGGAAATCTTCACAACAGACTCGCATTGTTCCACATAACTATGTTGTGTTTGAGACTTCCAAAGAGTCACATGTTTTGGTTGAGCATTGGGCAGGTAGACGTCCTACAATAGAATACACAGCAACGGGTGGTTACGACTGCTCGGTCTGTTTTGCAACAGTGTTGTAATTAAGGGGGTAATAAGCATCTGCTTCTAAGTTTTAGGGCAGGTGTTTTCTTTTTAGTGGATGCCGAAGGCATCCGCGCTTCTCTTGTTTCTCACATGTCCTACTTGCTGATTACTGTTTGCTTATTGCTTCTGTCCTCTGTCAGCGAAGCGGGTCTGTCATCTGTGCTCTTTTATCTGTCTTTGTTCTTGTTTCCTGTACCCCGCTTCCTGCTTTTTCCTATTTACTATTAGACCTCTTTCAAAAGTCCTCACCCCATCATAAACTGTATGGATGTACAAC
>CAYUDN010000031.1:0-7769 GCA_964443675.1 uncultured Candidatus Saccharibacteria bacterium
CGGTATATTGTGGGTACATTATCAGAGAAGTCTCATATGTTGTGGACGAGTACAACAGTTTGACAGAAGTGAGTTACTGATGTTTACTAGTGGAAGCTGTTCTATATCTGATTCTGTTTCTTTAAAATAAGGAGGATGTTACCGTGAAAACCTTCGCAAGGAGGATACTGCTCGAGGTTGTTAATGTGGTATGCAATAACAGGCTCGCTTTTTTTGTTGCAAGGAAGATGCAATTGTTCGATGCGGTGTTTGTGATGTATCCTGCAGACGCTTCCTTTGCTGATCATTATACGTTCCGTGTACGGCAGTGGTTTATTAGGTGGAGGCCATTTATTACAGGTATCATCACTCACCCGTCAGGGAAAAGAACTCTGATGTTTGCTATTTCGACTTTTGTCGACGCAAAAGAAAGTGAGATCGAACCTCATACAGCTCGTTTGTTCCATGATCGAGTCGAAAAGATTGCAAAAAGGATCGGTGCTTCATCGACTCATTTTGCAGGAACTCTTCCTGGGAAATTGTCTCTACTTCGTGTTCGTCGTGGTCATAATCAAAAAAATGAAAGAGAAGCGACGGAACATAATGTGATCAAAGCAATTCTTCAGGTAAGAAGGGATCGAGATCATAAAGAAGAGAATCCTGTAGTCATCTTTGGTGCTCTCGGATACATCGGGAAGACAGTCACTGAAGGTCTTCGGAAAAAAGGGATACAGGTCATTGAAGTCGATAAGGCGGTGAATGTCGATGGTAAAGGTGGGGTTTCCTATCAAAAACCAAGCGTTCCTCATGTGGTTGCTAACATCACAAGGCCTGAAGCGTTCAATGGGTATGTTGACCACTCTGTTCTTTCAGAAGGTGTGGTATTCCTTAATGAAGTATATCCTGCCCCTCATCCAGATGTTGTGTTGGAGATGAAGAAGTATGGTGCGGAGGTGCTTCATATTGGTGGAGTTAGAGCATTGGTGTGGCCGTTTTTTCCTGGAGAGTATCAGGGGGCAATCCCATGTTGTGCTGCTCTTAAGGAAGAAGAGTATACGGTATGTGTTGTGCCGCTTTAAAGGGGAAGATTCATGCATGAATCTTCCTTTTTGTTATATACTTACTGTATGTTTATTTACGATGTTATTAATACTCTTTTGGCGATAGTTTTTCTTTTTAATGTTGCGCTTTTACTTCCTATACTTCGTACAGTAAGAAATAACGTACAGACATTTGTATATGCTGTAAATATTCTCACTATTTTGTTGTGGGTGGTAACTATGATGGGATACCGTTCACAAAATGAGTATTTTGAAACATGGCTACGAGCGCTCTACGTAGCTGCGATTTTTATTGGTGTAACCTATATGCAGTTTGCTTTTTTTTATCCACTCAGGATGAAGTGGACAAAGTATGTACTGTACACAGTGTACACACTTGCTTTTGGGACTGCGTATTTAGTAACACTTACAGATACTATTATTCATCATGGATCGCGTTCTGTTGTTGGAGAGCCAACAATTGTATTTGGTGTTTTGTATCCTCTTTATATTTTTATCATTCTGGTTCCTTTTGTTGCAGGATTTCTACGACATCTTTATTTGATTGTGAAGCATGATACAAAAATTACCTACTTACTTACAGGATATTTTATTTCTGCTAATATTGCTTTTGTAACAAATCTTATTTTGCCATGGAAAGGAGTTTTTATTGTTAATTGGGTAGGTCAGTTTTTTACTGTGGTTATGGTATCGTTCACTACTTATTCGATTCTTAAGTTTAACGTGATGAATATTCGTTTCTTTGCAGTAAATGTTGGTGTAACGATACTATCTATTATTACTTTTTCACAAATTTTATTTGCAGAAGGGGTAAAGAATGTACTGATTAGTAGTATCGTCTTCTTTGTTTCTTTGGTTACAGGTGGGTACCTTGTGTACTTGAGTCAAAACGAAAGAAATTCTCTTGAACATACACTGGCACTTAATAATAGGATTAAAAAAATTAACACAGAACTTGCCTCTGCGAATGAACAGTTGAAGTCGTTAGATACTCTTAAATCAGAATTTATTTCTCTTGCGTCACATCAGCTTCGTTCTCCTCTTACAGTAATTAAAGGGTATGCTTCCACACTTATTGATGGGGTGGTGGGAGACATGAATAAAGAGCAGTCAGAAATTGTTCGTCATATTTATTCTTCCGCACAAGGGTTATCTTCCGTGGTTGAAGACTTCCTTAATGTGACAAAGATTGAGCAAGGGGGAATGCAATATATTTTTGAGTCGACTGATCTTAAAAAGATGGTAGAAGATCTTGTGACTGATATGAAGCTTGTTGCTACAGATCATCAACTTACTCTTTCTGCAAAGATTGATGCAACTAAGCACTATGTAGTTATGGCAGATACAGTGAAGCTTCGCCAGGTGTTCCTTAACGTGATCGATAACAGTATTAAGTACACCAAGGAGGGAACTATACAGGTGACTCTTGCTAATCATCACGAGGATCATGAGATTGTTTTTTCTGTGACAGACACAGGTGTCGGGTTAAGTGAAGAAGCAAAGAAAAAGATTTTTACTAAGTTTGGTCGCGGAGAAGCAGGTGCGCTTAATAGTGGAGGAAGTGGTCTTGGTCTTTATCTTGCACAGGAAGTGGTAAAGGCTCACGGAGGAAGAATTGTTGCGGAGTCAGAGGGGGTCAATAAGGGGGCGACATTCTCGGTGTATCTTCCTGTCCACTAATAAAGTTACCACCTTTTGATAGCTGAGATGATGTGGAAAAGCAGTGATCTTTTATTAACGACATAGAGCGAGAGAAGAGAAAAAGCACTTTTTTCTATTCCGAGTTAAGGAGTTAACAGTGTAACTACATCGAGGCTCTGCCTCGAATCTAGTGCAAGCAAAGCGAACACTTAGATACCTCGATGCTTGCATCGGGGTGGATTTCATTGTTGTCACATTCTACAAGAAGCGCTATGCTTGTAGTATGACGAACAAGAAAATAATGATCATTGAGGATGATAAGAATATCCAAGAGATCTACAAACTTAATTTTGCTGCTGCAGGATACGAAGTGGTTATCGAAGGGGATGGTCTTTCGGGTATTTCGTCAGTAGTAGAAAAAAAGCCTGATATTATTTTGCTTGATGTGATGATGCCTAATATGGATGGTTTTGCGTTTCTTAAAGCCATGAAAGAAAACACTGATGTGAACATTCCTGTTGTTGTGTGTTCGAATCTTTCTGATAAAGAAACCTATGATAAAGCGTTTGCATCCGGTGCTACTGCAGTACTTCTTAAAGTAAATTATTCAGGAAAAGAATTAGTACAAAAAATAGATCTTATTCTTAGTGAGAGTAGAAGTATTCATAAGAAACACACCGCAGCGTAGCGCGTTCATGACGCTTTGACTAACTTCACATCTTTCTTAAGTTTCTCTAATGTGAGTTACTCACAGGGTAATCGAAAGAAGAAGAGGTATACTGTATGGGAAGCAGTATGAACTTTTCTTTTATTGATCAGATACAATTTGATCTCGTTGGAGTTATTGGTGCGGTGTTTGGTATTCTTGCTCTTGCGGGTATTGTTTTTTTTAGAAGTAAGAACAGTATTACTAGTAGGAGTTTCTTTTTCTTTGCACTTGTTACTATATTCTGGGGACTTTCTAATTATTTTTTGTATAAATTTGAAGACCCATCTCTTGCTCTTCTTGCACTTCGTATACACACCTTTCTTTCTATTTGGCATGCGTATGCCTTCTTCCAACTTTCATATGTGTTCCCTTCAGAGAAAAAAGATCTTCCGGTATGGCATCGTTATGGTCTTTTGCCTCTCGCATTCTTTACCTCCTCGCTTCTCCTTATACCCTTTGTTTTCAAAGAGATAAGTAATCTTATTCCGGTTGATGAACTTATTAATCCAGAGAAAAGTCAGGGTATCATCTTGGCAGGTTTTGTAACCTTATCGTTCTTTGCTGCGGGTATTGTTACTCTTTTTAGAAGGATTGGTAAGACAAAAGGTGATGAGCGCAGACAGGTAATGCTTATGTTTACTGGTATGTCTCTTACTGCAGGTCTCCTTCTTTTGTTTAGTTTTATTCTGCCGATCGGATTCAAAAATTTCAACTTTGTTCCATACGGCGCACTTTTTATTTTCCCGGTTATTGTGTTTACTGCATACGCTATTTATATTGTTGAATTGTTCCACGTAAAAAATATTTTTGCAGGACTTTTTACTTTCTTTCTTTGTATCGTTTCTTTGATCGAGCTTGTGGTTGCCGAAACAGTAGAACAGATCTTGCTTCGTGTGGTTGTCTTTTTGCTTACCATTGTTATCGGTATTCAGTTAGTAAAAAATACTTTTGAAATCGAACTTGCGAATGAACAAAAATCAGAACTTATGAGTTTTGCTACTCATGAAATTAGAACACCTATTACCGTAATGCGTGGGTACGCTACCATGCTTCTTGATGGAGATAAAGGAGATATTAGTAAAGATGTGCAAGAGTTGTTACGTAAAATCATGATTGCAGGAAATGATGTTACTACACTTCTTTCTGAGTATCTGGACAAATCTAAGATTGAACTTGGTCAGCTTGAATATATCCCAACAGTACATGATGTGAAGGTAAGTATTAACGAAGTTCTTTCAGTCTTTAAGGTGCACGCAGATCAAAAAGGTCTCAAGCTTACTAAGTCTGTTGCTAAGACGCCTAAGTGTTTGGTGTACGCAGATCAAGCAAAAATGAAAGAAGTGCTCACTAATATTATCGATAATTCCGTGAAGTATACCCCAAAAGGTTCTATCACTGTATCGGTAACTAATGAGAAAGGAAGTGTGTTGATTAAGATTGCAGATACTGGAGTTGGTATCGAAAAAGATTTTATGCCATCTCTTTTTAAAGAGTTTTCTCGAGCAGATCTTCAGAAGGTGAATATTCTCGGTAGTGGTCTTGGACTCTATTTAGCAAAAAAGTTTACCGAAGCACAAGGTGGACGTATTTGGGCAGAGTCAGAAGGGAAGGATAAAGGCGCGCAATTTTATATTCAACTTCCAGAGGCAGGAAGTACGCTTAAGTCATAACTACAGTATATGCAAATTATTCACAATAAAATCATGATTATTGAAGATAATAAAGATCTTCAAGAAATATACAAACATAGTTTTGAAAAATATGGATATCAGGTAATTCTTGCTGGAGATGGCGAGGCTGGTATTGAAGGTGTCGCAAAAGTAATGCCTGACGTTATCCTTCTTGATTTAATGATGCCAGGATTAGATGGTTTTGGTTTTTTGAGAGCTATGAAAGACCTGGGGGGTCTTAGTATTCCTGTAGTAGTATGTTCCAATATTTCTGATGTAGAAACCCTCAACCGTGTACTTCGTGAAGGCGCACAAGCGGTGCTTCTTAAGGTTGATTATTCAGGAAAGCAGTTGGTGGAAAAGGTGACTCATATTGTGGAAGAGTTTTACAAAAAGAAAAAGTAGCCAGTTGTACTCACCGCACTCAAAAAAGCTAAAAAGTAGAGGGTAATAAAGGGTCTTTCCTTTTTCTTGTCTTTATGGTAGAATGGGATCCATGTTAAAAATCAGATTACAGCGCACAGGCCGCAAAAATGACCCGCATTTCCGCTTAATTGTTACCGAAAGTACTCTTAAGCCTAAAACCTCTCAGTTTGCTGAGATTGTTGGAACGTATAATGTTAAGGCGGGTATTTTTGAAGCAAAGGCTGATCGTGTGAAGCATTGGATTTCTGTTGGGGCACAAGCGTCTCCAACGGTACATAACCTTCTTATTACAAAAGGAGTTATTACAGGAAAGAAGATCAACGTGCTTCCTAAGAAGTCTCCTGTGAAGAAGGAAGTAAAAGCGTAAAGAGGATTGTCTTACAAGAAGAGCACGTGTACTCGTGTTCTTTTCTTGTTTTTAAAAACTGTGAATAACTTTTACTCTTTCTCTTTTGTCACTGATACACTAGATGACATAGAACTATAACAATACAATATGAAAGATCAAGAATTTGTTGAATACGTAGTGAAAGCATTAGTAGATAATCCAGACAAGGTGAAAGTAGAACGAAGAGTCGATGAGATGGGGGTCCTTATTACTCTTGATGTTGATAGTAATGACATGGGTAAGATTATTGGTCGCGATGGAGCAACCGCAAAAGCGCTTCGTACACTTCTTCGTGTCGTTGGAATGAAGAATAATGCACGAGTGAATCTTAAGATTAATGAGCCAGACGGAAGGCATTATGATGGACCAAGAACCTCTCAACCATATATGTCTCGCTACGATACTACGGACGTTGATGCGGTAATGAATGATCTTAAGAGTCTCTAGTAAAAGTAAAGAGTAATTAGGAAGATACAAGAAAAAGGGGACACAACGCAAAAACGCCGCAAGGCGTTTTTGCGTTGCGGCTCAGTGAGTTGTTGGCTTATCTGCAGAACCATCTTTTTCTTCTTGAAGAGGTTTTGTTTCCCCTTTAAGATGTTCTGAGATTTCTTGCATGAGTTCTCCTACCTGTGCAATTAAAGCAAAGAGCGGAGCTGCATGCCGTAATGTTCTTTGTAGTTGTTCTTTTGATGTTGATCCTAGCGCTGTTTTGATCAACTGCTCAAGGTGTCCAGAGGTTCCATACAAAGTGTCGTTAAGTGACGCAAGCGCAGCAAGATCTCTTGCCGGGGTGTTGTCTTTTGGCTTTCTTGCCATACCGCTTCCTTTTTTCGTTGAGAGAACGCTTGTTATGATAGAGCATTTCTGTTAGTATGTCAATATGCGTAACCAGCCACTTCGTTTTCATATTGTAACTATTTTTCCTGACATGTTTGTGAGTTATTTTGCTGAATCAATTCTTTCTCGTGCCATCGATAACAAGTTGTTAGAACTGAAGACTTACGCGCTTCGTGAACATACGACTGACAAACATCGTCGAGTTGACGGTCGTCCGTACGGAGGTGGTCCAGGAATGGTCATGTGGGTGGATCCTATTCTTAACTGTGTAGAAAAGATCAAAAAAGGAATCTCTCGTCGTAAAAACACAAAAACACTTATAGTACTCTTTAATGCAGGAGGGGAGAAGTTTACGAATATTACCGCACAGAAGACAGTGAAGGGGTATACCGATATTATTTTTATTTGTGGTCGTTATGAAGGTGTTGATACACGTGTGAAGAAAATTCTTCGCGCACAAGAGTGGAGTATTGGTGAGTACGTACTCACCGGAGGAGAGCTTCCTGCGATGGTGTGTATTGATGCTATTGCACGTCAAGTGAAAGGGGTACTTCATGACGAAGCCTCTCTTGAAGAGAAGCGAATGGCATCCCATGAGATCTATGCGCGACCAGAGGTGTATGAATATGAAGGCAAGAAGTATCGTGTACCGAAAGTTCTCCTTTCTGGTAATCATAAAGCAATTGATGAATATCGAGCAAAGAAAGAAAACAAAATAGGTAAGAAGTAAGAATGTATTTAAAAATAAAAGTTATTCCAGATTCAAAAGTGGAGAAGCTTGAGAAGCAAGAGGATGATTCTTGGCGCGTCTGGGTTAAAGTTCCAGCACAGAATAATGCCGCAAATACAAGAGTACTTGAACTAGTTCGACAAGAATTTCCTGCCACTTCTGTGAGGATTGTAAGTGGTCATCATTCGCCATCAAAGATTATTTCTATCAACTAGCGCAGGTGTTAATTTTTTGCTACAATAATTGTCACTTACTCTTTACAGTAAGCGTGCCAATGTAGCTCAGTTGGTAGAGCACATCCATGGTAAGGATGAGGTCACCAGTT
>CAYUDN010000032.1:0-7689 GCA_964443675.1 uncultured Candidatus Saccharibacteria bacterium
AAGACGGGGAATGATGCGCCGAATGGGACGACAACGGTGGTGACGGTGGATAATACGTCGCCAGATAGTCCAACATCAGTTGTGGCCACTCTTGATGTCGGAGCAGAACTTATTCGCGTTACCTACATGAATGGCACCACAACAGATGCCTCAAGTGTGATTGTACTTCGAAAAACTGGAAGCGCTATAACAGATACACCGACAGAAGGGACAACATATTCAGTGAGCGACACGATAGGAGCTTCTACTGTTACCTGTGTCACCGCTTTCTCTTCAAGTACTCAAGGAACATGTAGTTATTCTCCAGGAAGAGGAAATCCATATTACTTTAAAGTCTTTACAAAAGATTCTACAGGTAACTATAGCTCTGGAGTATCTGCGAACGCATCTGCACTTCTTCTTCCATCTCCTCGTGCAGATGCGTATATTATCGAAACTCAAAATGGCGGGTCTATTAATGTTACCGGAGGAGGAAGTGGGGGTGATGGTGCTGGTGGAACAGGTACAACCACCAACGGAACCTCAACCCAAGGTGGTGGAGGGCAAGGGGGTGGAGGGGGAGATGTTGGCTTTAATTATCCTAGATCTGATACGTACGTAGTAGAGGGAGAGTCTTTAATGGATAAATTCTTTGCTCTCTTTACTCCAAGAAAACAAGAATCGACTTCTTTATTCCAGCTTCTTGCTTCTTACTTTAGTCCAGGAACAGGAGTTGCACAAGCAAAGGAAAAGCTTTTGGAAGAAATTTCTTGCACGGTCTCTTTTCTCTCCTTTTGTTTGGTAAGATAAGTATTATTAGAAAAGTAACTTATGGCAGAGTTTTGCAAATAACTTCTAACAAGTAGTGTTATGGAACCTGTCCACACAAAACCTTGTAAAAATAGCAATTTTAGTGTAGACTATAGTAATTATGGTAGTACGAATGAGACATACCCGAGCGCATACTGCAAACCGTCGCAGTCATCATGCGCTTAAGGTGGCAAATCTTGTTGAATGTAAACACTGTAGTGCCCTCAAAACACCTCATCGTGTTTGTGATGCTTGTGGTTATTACCGCGGCAAAAAGGTAACAACAGTAAAAACAAAAGCAAAGACTGCATAACCTTACAATATTACTAGTAATCGCATCACCAGCACCTTATCATCCAAATAACCCGTAGTCCTTTATATACAATATGAGTACACGACATATCGCAAGAACAATTGCTCTCCAAACTCTTTTTGAGCTTGATGTAAGAGGAGAACTCGACGATTCTTCTGAAGGAGTTGACTCTATTATTATAAGGAATACAGCTGAATTTGGTGAGGGGGTAAAGGATGTTTCTTTTACAAAAACGCTTGTCCATAGCGCTCTTTCGAGGCGTCTTACTATTGATGATATTATTACACGAGCGGCACCAGACTGGCCTTTAGAAAAAATCGGCACAATTGACCGCAACGTGCTTCGCATAGGTCTTACTGAGCTTCTTTTTGGGGACAGAGCACAAGTTCCTCCTAAAGTTGCTATTGATGAAGCTATCGAGCTTGCAAAAACATACTCAGGAGACACGTCAGGTAAGTTTATAAATGGTGTACTTGGTGCTATTTATAAAGAAATGGGTGAGCCAGACAAAGCTCAAACCACAAAAAAGAAAGAGGCTTTTGATGTTGAACATAGGGAGTTTTTGGCAGGATCTGTCGTTTATTCTGTTAGTGCTAATAAGCGTTATATTGCACTTGTACATGATATTTTTGGTTATTGGACACTTCCTAAGGGGCATATTGACGAAGAACTTTCTACAGAAGAAGCAGTATCTTTTGCTATCAAAAAAGAGATAGGACTAGATACAACCATCGTCGCACCTCTTGGAGAAAATGAGTATATTGCCAACAAACCAGAGAAAGGGAAGGTTATTAAACGTGTAACCTACTATCTTACAAAATCTGAGCATGTTCCTCTTACTCTTGAAAAGAAAGGAGGTCTTGATGAGGCTCGCTGGTTCTTAGTTCAAGAAACAAGTACTTTACGTATGTATGATGATATCAAGGTGATAATGAGTAAAGCAAAACAACTTATCGACGAAAAAGAACGTGTATAATTTGTAGTGTTCTATGACTGTACCGGAATTTTTAAAAAATAATAACCTCTCTTACAAAGATCTTAAGCTTTTTGAACAGGCTTTTATTCACCGTAGTTTTATTAATGAAAATCCAAAGTCTGGTCTCGTACATAACGAACGCCTTGAGTTTTTGGGAGATGCGGTACTTGAACTTGTGGTAACTGAGTACCTATTCGAACAATATCCTCATCACAATGAAGGAGATCTTACTGCGTACCGTTCAGCGCTTGTTAATGCTGTAACTCTTGGGGAAGTTGCCACAACACTTTCTTTTAACGATGTTATTAAGCTTTCTAAAGGAGAGGCGAAAGACGCTCACCGTGCACGGTCTTCTATTTTAGCAGATGCCTACGAAGCTTTTGTGGGTGCACTGTATCTTGATCAAGGATATCTTCAAGCAAAAACTTTTATCACGAGCACAGTACTCTGTAAAACCAAAGAAATTATCCGAAAAGGGCTTTACAAAGATGCAAAAAGTTTTGTACAAGAAAAGTCACAAGAGTTGTACAGTGTAACACCTACCTATAAAGTACTTCACGAAGAGGGTCCTGATCATGACAAGCTTTTCCTTGTCGGTATTTATTTTGGTAACCAAAAAGTCGGAGAGGGTAGAGGGAGAAGTAAACAAGAAGCAGAAACATCCGCAGCACGGAATGCTCTTGAAGAAAAAGGTTGGGTTGAAAAAGCATAAGCATATCTTTGTTGTATACACCTTACCATCATGCGCCTTGATCAAGTTCTTGTTCTACGTCATTTATCAGAGAGTCGTAGCGAAGCTCAGGAACTTATTGCTTCAGGCTCAGTTATTGTAAATGGTGAAACAGTTACCAAACAAACTCGTAATATTAAAGAAGACGATGTTGTTACTATTACTGGAACGCGTACTTTTGTTGGGAGAGGAGGGTTAAAACTACAAGGAGCTTTTCTTCATATTTACGGATCACTTCTTTCCCATTCTTTTTTTGATATCAAGCGCGCACTTGATATTGGGTCTTCTACTGGAGGATTTACCGACTGCCTTCTTAGGTACGGAGCAAAAAGAGTTGTTGCTGTTGATGTGGGCACTTCACAACTACATGCAAATCTTAGGAATAATCCTTACATTGAAGTTCATGAACAAACAGATATACGTGACTTTGTAACAGAGGAAAGGTTCGATATTGTAGTGGCTGACCTTTCTTTTATCCAACTCGACAAGATTCTTGCTATAATTATTTCTTTTGGAATAAAAGGGACGGAATATTTCCTACTCATTAAACCACAATTTGAAGTTGGAAAAGGGAATACTAAAAAGGGTATAGTGAAGGACAGTAATCTTATAAAAGAAATTTTACAAAAGTACACAGATCTTGCAGAACAAGAAGGTCTTCTTGATATTGAGGTATTCCCATGCAGTCTTCCTGGAGGAGATGGTAACCAAGAGTACTTTTTATACGGAAAGAAAAAGTAATGCTTTAAAAAAAGAGCTCTACTTTGTAGATTTTAGTCGATACACTCACAATTCACCAGGAACTGCGGCGACTTCAATACAACAAATGTAGAGCTCGGGTGCCAATATGCTCCCCAAGAAGAAAGAAGGAGTATAAAGATCTCGACATGGCAGTTGCGAAGAATCTCTGCGACACCGTATTCTATATTGTGACATGATTTAGTTATTATTGCAAGGTTTTCAAAATGAATTCTTATGTCGTTGCATAAAAAGCAAAAACACCCTATAAAAGAGAGTGTTTTTGCTTTCCATAACGGACTATTCTAATCTAGAATTTAGAATGTTCGGCGAGGGCGATCCTCACGAGGAGCGAGTGGGCGCGCTACATTAACTGTAAGACGGCGACCCTGGAACTCCTGATCATGGAACATGGCGATAGCCTTTTGAGCTTCTTCATCTGATGACATTTCAACGAAGCCGAAGCCTTTTGAACGGTTAGTCATCTTATCGATAATAATCTGTACAGAAACAACGGTTCCTGCGGCACTAAAGTGAGCCTTAAGATCTTCTGAAGTTGAAGTGTAAGGAATACCACCAACGTAAAGTTTTGAATTCATTTATTTTTGGAAACTAATTGTTAACAATAAGCCCTAGCACACTGTCATACAAACGTAAAACGTGAGAGTTGCTTATATTTTGTATTCTACCACAAAGATGGAGAAAAGTCCATGTGTACAGCAAAAACCCCAAGTATAAAGCCTCTTTGAGGGTGCTACAGCCTTTCTCTAGTTTTATAGTTTCCCAAGGTCTAAGGTCTCTGTAACACCTATAGCGTCAACGAATTCTTGCACGTGGGAAACAATAATAATTGGTCCTTCGTAGGCCTTTAAAGCATCTGCAATAACAGGAATATGTCGAAAGTTAATATGATTAGTAGGTTCATCAAGAATGAGAAGTCCTGGCTGCTGAAGACGAAGGTAAGCAAACATCAGAAGCCCTTTTTGACCCTCAGAAAGTAATCCAATCTTTGATGCAAGTTGAACTCCCCCTAAGAGCATACTTGCTGCAGTTTTGCGTAAGAGTTGATCATCAAGTTTTTTTAACACTTTTGCAAGCTCTTGATAGGCAGACTTTTCAAAATCAAGCGTAGAAAAGTCTTGTCGATAATATCCAATAACAATATCGTCTTGTATTGTTACGCCTTTTTCTTTTCTGTTGGCGATCTTTTCTAGGAGTGTTGTTTTACCTATACCATTTGGTCCAATAATATGTAGGCGATCACCTTTACGAAGTTCGATGTTCACGTTTCTTCGTACAGGCTTACCATCATGAAGAACTTCTACTGATTCAAATTTTGCAATAACACTTCCAATTTCTTCTTGGCAAAGAATAGAGAAGGGGCGTATTGTGCGATCCTCTTTACGAACATCGACTTTGTTATCTTCCAATTCTTCTATCTCGTCTTTAAGCTTTGCTGCAAGTTTACGCATCTTACCACCTTTAAGTGCAAAGAAGTTTACCTTATCTTTATTATTTTGTATTTCCTTTTCAAGTTGAGCATTGGCGCGTTCAGCTTTCTCTACTTGTCGTTTAATTTCTTCAACCACCTTAAAATAGTTCCCGGTATATTGCTCTACCGTATAGGTTTGTGTGTTGATATAGAGAACGCCATGAGTAAACGCATTAAGAAAATCAGCATCATGAGAAATAACAATGACTGTCTTTGTATAGTTCTTCATGAACTCAGTAAGAAGCTGAATACCCGCTTTATCAAGGTTGTTTGTTGGTTCATCAAGAAGAAGAATATCAGGATCTTGTAGCAGTGCCTGAGCAATAAGAAGGCGACCTTTTTGTCCGCCGGAGAGATCTTTAATGGTTTTGTCGAGAGCAACGTCTAGCTCTACGGTTGCAAAAACATCTTTAGCACGACGATCAATATCATATATCTTCTCTTTAAAAGCAGACTCAAGGAACTCTCGCACAGTCATTGTCCACTTAGTGTGAGGAATGAACTGCTTTGCGATTGCTATACGAATATTTTGACCAACAACAATTCTTCCTTCATCTGGATGAAGTTCTTTTGTAATAAGAGAAAAAAGAGTGGATTTGCCGGCACCATTTTGCCCCATAAGAGTAAGCTTTATACCACGACGAACAACAAAATTAGACTCAAAAAGAATTGGTTTATTTTCCCCATAATTAAAACATACGTCTTCAAAACGTAGTACAGCATCACCGCCTTGTGGAACTTGTTTTTCTACTGCCATAAGATAATTACTTTTCTTTACTCTCAAAGAAACATTCAGAGAAAACCAAAGAATAATGGATAGCATTGTAACACAAAAGAATGAGAATGGCTAGCATTTTAATAAGTTTTCCCTTGTTACAAAAGAAGCATGCGAGGTATACTAACCTAATATAGTAAGAGCCTTATGGAAATGTACAAAAAACTTATCTATGCAGTGATCATCCTTCTTATTGGTGGAGCAGGATATTACTTTAACAAAGCAGGGGTTCCGGAACTCATCGTAAGCGGCCAAGATAAGCGTGGAAGTGGTGTTGGTGCAGCGCAAGTATTTTCTGGGATATACGAATGTGTAAGCGGTTGTCAGAATCCAGCACGAATTATTTTGGAAGAAGATACTACTGTTGATGTTATAACAACAGTAGAAGGGCAGGACAAATCTCTCGGGCAGGGGACATGGGGTGTTGGTTCAGGTGGCGCCATTGTTATGGTGCTACGTAAACCAGAGTGGGTTGAAGGAGACTACCCTTCCTCGGTTATTATTAACAAAGCTTCGAACATGAAGCTTTCAGGGTTCTCTAACAAAAAACCACTTCTTCCAGGTCTTGAAGATCCTGTGTTTACTCGTGTCGCCGAAACACCAAAAGCTGTAGAAAATACTACATCAGAAAGTACGCCAACAGAAGAGGATGCACAGCAATAAGAACAGTTGTACCTCGTAATTACACAACAAGCCTCTACACATCACAACTAAAAATTGTGTTAGTTATTTCTTTAATACCTTTCTTGCGAATGCATCAAGCTTAGAATAAAAAGCATAGACGTGTGCATTTTTCTTAACAATCAGAAGAAGTTTTTTCTCTACATAAGAACTTTCTAGTGAAATAATAATCGCCCCGAGAATCAAAAAGAGTAATCCGTTAAGAATAGGGAGCACAAGCCCAGCAAGACCAATAAGAAGAAATAAAATACCTAAAGTAAGGTGTATAATTTTTTTCAAAAAAGCAAAAGTAAAGTTCATAATACTTAATGTGTTAAGATTTCGGTAAGAAGTTCTTTTGTGAAAGAAAATTGTTTTACTTGTAGAGCTGGTCTCTCTTCGGTCTTATATTGTAATATAATAGAATCATTCTTAAAAGCATATCCAAAGGAAGTTATATTTTTTTCTACAAAAACTCCATTCGTACCCACATATCCACCGTCCTTTAATCCAAGCACTATAGAAGTATAGTAATCTCCTGAAGGAACTTGCATACCTTCTTTATACACTCTAAGCAGAACAACCTGGTCGTGAGTAGTGTCGCCATTTATATCAACACTGTAAGGTTTTCCAACAGTGTGCACAAGAAGAAGCTCACCATTTTCTGACTCCAGAAGACCAAAACCACCAGAAGTAACCACAGGATGACCGTCAAGGTAGTAGGTAACCGTGTTTTTGGTTGTTGTATCAACAGCATCATTTCTTGTTGTTAAAGAAGGTTGCTTTTTATCTTCTCTGAAGTCAATTTCTGTAAATATTTTACCAGGCATACTACAGGTTCTTGGTGTTGAGGAAGCGAGAGGGAATCCTGCGCGTCGACAAAGGTCAAAAGAGGTGATCGAGCTGTGCTTTTTTTGCAAAGAAAAAAAGTACCCATAACTTAACACAATGCTAAGCACAAAAAGCCATAAAAATGTATAATGAAAAATATTCTTCTGCATACAAACGTAACTACAACAAGTGTACCTTCTTTTATATCATTATCCAACAGAGGTACGTGCACAAAGGTAGAGGCAAGATTTCCCCAAACAGACAGCTTGCAGAAGGGGGTATTTTTTAGTATGATAATAAGTACTTCTTTATAGAAGTCCGCTATATTCCACGATAGCTCAGCGGTAGAGCAGCGCGCTGTTAACGCGTTGGTCGTAGGTTCGAT
>CAYUDN010000033.1:0-7531 GCA_964443675.1 uncultured Candidatus Saccharibacteria bacterium
TTTGTTGTACATCCATACAGTTTATGATGGGGTGAGGACTTTTGAAAGAGGTCTACTACTTTCCTTCAATATAATTCACCTCTCGTTCAAGATGCACCCCTATTTTAGCTTCAATTTTTGTCACTAATGCATCCGTAAAAGCAAGCAATTCCTGAACATCAGCATCGCCAAAATTCACGATTATAAGCGGTTGTTTTGGCCAGGTGCCAATATTCCCCACACGAAGCCCTTTCGCTTCTCCTACGTGCTCTATAAGCCACGCAGCAGGTATTTTGTACCCCTCCCCTTCTGCAATAAGAGGGATATCCGGGTAGGACACACGAAGACCTTCAGCTTTTACACTCTCTACGACTGGATTCTTAAAAAATGATCCCGCGTTTGGATACTCATGGTAATCCGGAAGTTTATGGGTACGCACCTCAATCACCTTCTCCCGTATCTCTTTTGGTGTTATGTTTTCCTGACAAACAAGTTCAGTAAGCGGAGCGTAGGTAAGACGTGGTGATGATACTTTAGAAAGAAGAAAAGTAACAGAAAGAATAGCGTACTTGCCAGGATTTTTTTTGAACATTGAAGTTCGATAACCGAAGTCACATGCATCGCGAGTAATCTTCACAAGATCAAGCGTAGAGAGATCGAGCGCTTCGACTGATTCACACACAAAAGCAATCTCCGCACCGTATGCACCAACATTCTGCACAGGAGAAGCTCCGACAGTTCCTGGAATATGTGAAAGATTCTCAAGCCCCCACAACCCCATCACTGTTGTTGTGGCAATCACTGTATCTAACCACTCTCCCGAAGATGCGGTAACACGAACACTATCACCCTGCTCTTCAAAAGAAACCCCTAATAGTGCCATTCGAATAAAAAGAAACTCTTCAAGATGATCACCAAAAAAACTATTTGTTCCTCCACCTACAATATGAACTTTTTTGCTGTGCGCTTTTGCATAACGAACAGCTTCAACCATCTCACGAAGTGAAGTAACAGTAACCACTTCCCCTTCCCCTCCTATACGAAGGGAAGAAATAGTACTAAGAGAAATACGAGTAGGTTCCATACGTCCCACTATACCACAAAAATACTGAGCTTATCCAAGCGGAACTTCTGTCACTACTTTTCCTGTCTCAAAAAAACATATGATGTTGCGTGCGACGATTTCTGACATTTTGATACGCACACTTTCTCGAGCAGAAGCAATATGAGGAGTAAGTACCACATCAGGAATATCCATGAGCCCTTCTGCAACACGAGGTTCTAATTCAAACACATCAAGTCCGGCACCTCGTAACTTCTTAGACTGAAGCCCTCGTACAAGCGCATGCTCATCGATCACTGGACCACGAGCGGTGTTAATAATAATTGCCCCATCTTTCATCATACTAATTGTTTCATCGTTAATAAGATGTGTAGTACTTGGAAGAAGCGGAACATGTAGCGATACAATATCTGCCTTTGCAAATAGCTCTTCTTTTGTTACGTACACCGCACCGGTATCTTGTTCAACCTTTTCATTACGAGAAATATCATGATAAAAAATAGTACACCCAAACCCTTTTGCCAAAATATGTGCCACTTGTGCTCCGATATCACCAAGACCAATAAGACCAATAGTACTCCCTGAAAGATCTATACCCATAAGAAGATCTGGTTTCCATCCAGTATATTTACCTGCTCGCATGTATTCATCACCTTCTGCAATACGCGCAGTGATCGCAAGCATGAGTGCAACCGTATGCTCAGCAACAGCTCTACCAGCGCATCCTGGAGTATTGGTAACTGTCACACCATAGTGTCGTACATCATCAATCACTACGTTATTAAATCCAACAGAATAATTACAAAAAAGTTTTGCAGACGGACATGCGGTAAACAATGTTCCATCTACCTTATCAGTAAGAAAAGTGACTACCGCGTCATACGGCTTTTCTTGAAGAGCAAGAATAATGCTTTCTTGCGTTGGTGTTTCCATGGATTCTCCAACAGTGATACTGTATCCCTTTTCTCGAAGAAGAGACATGCCGTGTTCATGAATTCTTCGTGTCATGTATATTTGTTGTGTCATATACAAAGAGTGTACCTCACTAAAAATCTTTTGCCTATCGCAAGACCTTACAATGTTACGAACAAATTCCTTCCTCTTTTGTACGCAAAGAATGTTCTACAATTTTTTTCATTTCTGCAACTGCTTGTAGAGGGTACTCCCCTTTTGCTGTTTCTTCAGAAAGCATAACCGCATCAGCACCCAAAAATATCGCAGTAGCAACATCATTAATTTCTGCAATTGTCGGGTTCTCTTTTTTAGTCATTGAAAGGAGCATTTCTGTTGCCACGATAACAAACCTTCCCTCTTTTTTACATCGATCAATAATTAGTCTTTCAAGAGCAGGAACATCTTCTTTTGGGAATGCTTTACTCAAGTCACCTCGTGCAACCATGACGCCATCTGCACTCTTGATAATTGCGTCGAGCGCGTTAAGTGCCTCTACTCGTTCAATCTTTGCAATCACTGGAGCAAGTGCACCCATGGTAAGCATAAGTTCTCTCAGCATGTGAATATCTTTTTCGGTTGCGACGTACGAAAGTGCAACATACTCAACATCATGAGCAACACCAAAGAGAAGATCTTGTCGATCTTTTTCTGTAATAACTTCTGTAAGAAATGCGTTACGTTGATGTCCTGTTTCGGTTACTTCTCGTGGTCCAGAAAGATCTTGAATAATAGGAACAGAAACACCTTCTTCCTTGGCTACTTCTCGAACCATAGTAATATAGCGATCCATTTCTTCGTGTGTTCCAAAAGAAAAATTAAGACGTGCCATTGTCATACCATTTCGAACTAGCCCTCTAATACTTTCTTTTGTAGTGGTTGCAGGACCAAGGGTTGCTATAATCTGTATTTTTGACATAGTAGTTATTCTGTAATTGCGAGCAATCGAGCATACTTTGCTTCTCGCTCCTTCGGACCTCGTGCTCCTGCTTTGATACCAAAAGCTCCAACCGCATACGCAAGATCAGCAATGAAGTTATCACCTGTTTCTCCGCTACGGTGACTTATAATAGTCCGAACACCTAACGATTCAGCAGAAAGAATTGTCTCAAAGGTTTCTGTAAGTGTTCCTATTTGATTTGGTTTTATGATAATTCCATTAATACTTTTTGCGTCGCATGCCATAGTAAGACGAGTACTATTAGTAGTAGTAAGATCGTCCCCTACCACAATAAGTGATGGACACTTTGCACGTAACATCGCAAAAGACTCAAAATCATCTTCATGAAAAGGATCTTCAATAGACACAATTGGATACATCGAAACAAGGTGACAATACACCTCTAATAATTCATCACGAGTGTAATACCGCGTATCAAAATAATATGCATTACGTTCTTTATCATACAAAGAGCTTGCTGCAACATCAAGAGCAAAATCAACTTCTTCAAGAAGAGAAAGTGACTCAGTCACCTCTTTCAAAATACGAAGTGGTTCTTCGATAGAGCTAACATCAAAAGAGTATCCACCTTCATCCCCGACTGTTACTCCTTGGTACTTGGTTACAAGATGCACATGAAGCGCTTCTTGAATACTCGTCCCCTGTGTAAGTGCTTCTGTAACAGAGGTGCTTCTTGGAACAACGTGATACTCCTGAAAGGCAATTGAAGTTTTTGCATGCTTACCACCATTTATAAGATTCATGTACAGTCTCGGTGATCCAACTTGAAGTTTAGCGAAGTATGTATCGTGAAGATATTGCCACACCTCAACACCCTCTGATTGTGCCGCAGCCTTAAGCAAAGCGACACTTACTCCAATGAGTGTATTCCCACCAAGAACTTCTTTGTGTTCTGTTCCGTCTAAGCGAATAAGAAGTTCATCAACAGTACGTTGCTCCGTAAGAGGAAGACCAAGAAGCGCAGGCTCGATCTTCTTTGCTATAACTTCGATTGCACATGTCACACCTCCGTGTGAGGTCGCGTCATCACGAAGCTCATGAGCTTCATTGCGTCCTGTACTTGCACCACTTGGCACTTGGAAAACTCCTTTACTGCCATCGCTTCCAACCACTGTTACTTGTAATGTAGGCACAGAACGAGAGTCAACAATCGCTTCTCCTTGTACTTTAGTAATCGTTACTGACATATGTTGCTAAGTATACACGAAACTACTCTCTCTATTCATGCAAATACAAAATACAATCTGACACATTACTTCCTGTTGCTCCAGTGATAAGTTGAACACCAAGCTCATTACAAAGTGCGTCATACTTTCCCTCTTGTAAATAAAGAGCGTACTTCGAGTCCTTATCACTTCTTTCTTTTGCCTCTTTATCGATAAGAGCACCTGCAGCAATAGATTTGTTATCAATACCATCTGTTGCAAAAGGGATACACACTTCATGATCACCAATCATTTCAAGAAGAATAGATGCGGCGTACTCATTTCTGCCACTTGTGTCACGGCCATGCGTAAGAGTAATAGATGGTTCTCCAGCAACAATAACAGCGGTCTTTGGAGCAAGGTGAGATTTCATTTCTTTAAGCACCTGATCAACTAATCGATACTCACTCGTACTAAGCACTATCGCGGTATACCCAAGTGACTCTGCTTTTTCCTTCATCCCTTGTACTGCAACCAGATTAGAAACAAGAGGAATATTAGTAACTTTTTCAAAATATATATCTTCTTTTGGCGTCTCAACAAAATTAAAGGTTTCTGTAATACCATACTTTGCTAACACTGCTTCTGCAGAAGCAATAGTAGAAGTATCTTTATATGTGGGACCAGATGCAACGCTTTCATAAGAGTCACCAGGAACATCAGAAAAAATAAGCGCAGCAACAGTGGCCGGGTACAACAACTTAGCAAGTCCTCCCCCTTTTATAGAAGAAACATGTTTACGAAGCGTGTTAAGTTCAGTAATAGTTCCTGAAGTCGTCACAAAAGCTTTGTATAATTTGTCACTTTGTTCACATTCCGAAAGAGGCCAACAAAGAAGCGCTGACCCTCCACCAGAAACGACAACAATAACAAGATCTTTTTCTGTTGCACGAATAGCAAGATCAGCAACCATTTGAGAAAGTTCAACATTATGTGGTGTTGGAAGTGGATGAGAACCTTGATACACCTTTACTACTTCACACACCCCGGGACTCTTATCAATCACAATACCCTCCTTCACCTTTCCTTCAAGAAGAGACTCTAGCGCTTGTACCGCACTGCACGAAGCCTTACCAAACCCAATAAGATATACATGTTCATACTCATCTACTTTGTAAGAAGCACCACTCAAAGTAAGCACTCCGTCATGAAAAGAACATGACGCTTGTATTGCTAATTTTGTATCAATTGACCGATATGCAGCTTCTACAATAGTAAGTGCATCTCTACGAAGAGGTGTGGTTGCGAGTGTTTCGAAATTAGTAATATACGATGTCATACCAACGGAGTATACCATGACACTTTGTTCGAATCTCGGAAAGAAAGTCTCATAAAATGAAAACCTGCCAACATTTCATTTGGCAGATTTAACAAATCATTTGACCTCATACCACTTGTTCATTTGCTTCAAAACTTTAGTTAAGGCTTTTATCCCTTTGTGCATCACACCGAGAGGGTACCTATCTAACAAATCAGGTTTGAGTGTCAACTGTTTAGAACAATTACCTGAAGGGGTAAGAGTCCACCACACATCTCCATGTGACCTGCAATTGGTGTTATGTATACCAAGCATTCCAATAAAACGAATCAAGGCTTGCATATCTTCTTCACTACTGCCTACATCAATAACAACCATTGGATAAGGGTACTGAATAAGACCACGCTCATTTCCATGACCTTCACACGAATAATAGGTAGAAAGACCGAGCTCATTTATGACTGCAACAAGTGGTGCGATTTTCTTATCGAGAAGGTTGAGATCTGGACTTCTGGTAACTTGAGGGAACATTGCCTATCTCCAAAAAAGGAACTGCACAAAATACTATAGGACTTACGTTATAAAGTCAAATTTTCGTGTGTGTAGTTGAGCTCCACATCAGAACAAAAGCAGGGTGGATTGCTTTTTGTCGCGCACAAAAAAGTAAACCTGACCACAGATCAGTTTTTTACTGCTACGAAAAACCGAGATTCGGTCACAAAATCACCTCCTCGTAAACTCGTCGGAGATGATTTTCCGACCCGTATTCGAATCTTGACGGAAATGACGCAGGTCATTTCCTGTTCGCGCACAGAAAAGTAAAACCCGAAGCAGGTTGCTTCGGGTTTTACTTTTCTGTGCGCGAACCAAGATTCGAACTTGGGACCGCTCGAGTATCAGTCGAGTGCTCTACCAGCTGAGCTATTCGCGCATAGTTTGATTTTATATTTTTGACGTCACAGTATAGTAACACCAAACCTTCTTTCTTATCAAGAACCACAAGAAACGTTACAATATACTACCACAAAAGAAGAAAAAGTTAAAGACCGGCTGCGTACAAAGACGTAGCCGGTCCATGCCAGTGACCGAACTTCACATGCTGGCAGCCAGCATGCCAAGAAGCCCGATCACTACGGCAATCACTGCCACCGCTTCCGGTGACAGGTCAGGAATCCAGTTCATGACACCACTCCTTTCAAGAGGTGGTACACCGGGCCTGCCCACACAGGGAGCGTAAACAGGACGAAAAGAGCAACGTACCTGAGAGTCTCTTTCATCTCTCAAAACCCCACGAAGTTGAACTACTAAAATGATAGCACAAAACACACTAAAAGTCAATGTCTTGCTTTTCCTTGAAAAATAAGGTAAAAATAGGTCCGTTGCACAAAAGCCTTAGAGGGGTACAAGATGCTCAGAGTTAAAGTCATCAAAAACAACCAAAGGTTCTTTGTTGAACCTACAGGACTCACTGAAGATGAGAACTTTGCGAACACTCGCACCTACGAACTTCTCGCCGACCTCTGTTTCTTCGTTGATAACGAACTACGAACAGTAAGCATTGGAAGAAAAGGAATCCGTCGCGAACGAAACTTCTTTGAAGTAACCTTGGTTGGAAAGGAACAGCTCGATCGTATCTACTCACTACAACAAGACCAAACTCTTAAAATGGTACTGTGGACATGCTTTGGAAGAGGACCGATGCGTCGTTATGCTCCAGCAAAAGATACTCTTTCTTCACTTATCAAGTCAGGACTAGTTACTAAAGGATCGATTCCAACACCGAAAAGAAAATAACTGTAAGCACTCGAGGCAAGTCACGACACGACTTGCCTTTTCCTTTTCCTAAATACACAAACACAAAAACCCCCTCTTTAGGGTTTTGTTTTTATTACAATACTTCCGCGTTAGTTCCGCCTCTATACGTGTCACTTCCGCGTCTATTTACATATTACTACAATAAAGTCTTTTATCTTTCTTTTGTCACACTCTAGCGCTTGCGCGACTTTTGCTAGATTTCGTACTAGCACGAATGATTTTGGAAGATATCATTAAACTTATAATCATGATAAACATGATACCGACAAAATGCATGCACGGAATTCCGTGTGCACGAT
>CAYUDN010000034.1:0-6983 GCA_964443675.1 uncultured Candidatus Saccharibacteria bacterium
TAAAGTAGTCACCAAAAGACCAGTTCCCCAACATTTCAAAAAAAGTTGTATGTCTGTTATCTCCCACTTCTTCAATATCCTGTGAACGAAAACACTTCTGCGAATCAGCAATTCTCTTCCCAAGTGAATGTGGTTGCCCAAGAAGGTAAGGCAACATCGGTTGCATACCCGATCCTGTAAAGAGAGTAGTGGGATCATTCTCAGGAACAAGCGAAGATGATGGAATGACCACATGCCCTTTACTTTTCATATAGTTGAGAAAAGTGGAACGGATTTGGTTGACAGAGGTTGACATAATAATTAATGATTAGTAATTAATAAAGAGACCTAAAAAATACAGAAAAGTTACTATCTTTTCATTATACAAATTTTGAGGATAAAAAACAAAAGATGCCTTTACATGGTATGCAATAGGCATCTAAAGAATACGTGAACTTACACATACGAAGGGGACGAGTACTCTGCAACAAGAAGCTCTTTAGTTTGAGAGTTAAAGAGAAACTCTTCCAACCCCTTAAATGTACATATCAGACGCGGAACACTGATAGTAACTGTTGCAGACTTTTGGAACACGGAAACCGCGCTGTTAATAGTAAGGAGCAGGATATAGGTAATCCTCCACGGGAACAATTCCTCTGCCCCCTTTCTCCTTTGAGCACTCACAGTGATATTTACAAGACAAAAACTAACTTGAGTATTCCCTTTAAACCGTTCATTCAATTGTGCAAAATATTCATTAAGCGAAGATTCCACACAGTCAACGATTTTTTTTGTTAACTCTTCCGGGCACTCAGAGACAATCTGAAGTTTTTCGGTATTTCTGACGTACATTTTGTTTTCCTTTTTTATGAAAAACATCACAAGAAAAAACAACTTCCTGTAGAGTACCGCAAAAATAAGAACATATCAAGAAAAGTAATCGACCACCGGACATGTGTCCGGTGGCTTTGGGTTTGCCCGCTAGTCGCGGGCGTATTGATGTTAGTTAATACAACTCTATTGTGCATGACAGGAATGCTAAAGAATAACATTATGTATTCCAATATATTATTATGTGATTACTTCGCACCCGTTGTTTAATTCTTGTACTGACGTGACACTGTCGTGTCCACGTCAGTGTACGGCTTCGCCATCAAACGTACACTCCGGCTAAAGCCGGAGGTTTTTAGAGATAACAAAAAACGGATCTATAACGATCCGTTTTTGTTAAAGATAGTAGAATATATAGTGCCTACTACTAGAAACCAAATCCACCCATCATGCCTTTTCCTCCTCTTTCATGCATACCTATCCCCTTTTTTGAAGAAGACTGACTTTGCATAAAAGAAAGACGCTTGTCTGCTTGGGCCTGAGTCAAAACTCCTTTACTTACTAGTGTAGAAAGATGAGACTTCATTTGTTCTGTTCTTTGTGTCACTAACTTTGCTTGGAGTTCTGCTTTAGTTAAACCTTTTTCTGTCGCAAGCTGTTCTAAAGTTTTTCCTTGCGCCCACGCATTCTTTACTTCATCAACAGTCATACCAAGAAGAGACGCTTGCTGTGTGAACATGGTTGTATGACGAGATGCAATCTCATCAGGAGATGCATTGGAAGACATCATACCACCAAACCCCATAGCGGATGCGGATACGGCGCCGAAAGCAAGAAGACTAAGAACACTGACCGCACCTGCTTTTTTAAATGTATTTTTCATAGATATAATAATTTAAGACTACATGATAATCAAGTTTCGTTTTTATGAAGGAGGTTAGGTGTTACCATACGTACTGTAGCGCGCGCGTGAAGTACTTATAGCAACACTATACAAAGAAATTATTATTACTGAAGTATGCTGGATAATTCTTTTTTTGCCCCTTCACTTATTACTACGCCTCTATGGCAACTTTTATTTCATTTGATGCATCGTTTCGTATGTTGTCATACCGCTTGTAGTGCTGTGTCTACCCATACCACCACCTCGATGCATACGACCACCAAAAGGAGCAGTAGGTACAAGGCGAATCTCTTTACCAACAAAACTCCCTCCTTCATAATCGCCAAATATCATTACTTCGTCTCCAGTCTCCGTAACAAAAGAAAGATCCTGTGATGATATCTTTAACGGAACATCAATAACAGAACCATCAAAATTCTCAAGTGTTATAGTCCCTGAAGCACTTCGCAGAACTTTCCCTCGGACAATATCTACTTCATTCTCTTGTGCAAAAGGTAACGGCCTCCTGTACATTCTCTCAACCATCTCCAAACGATGACGTTGTGCGTAGGTGCGCATATACTCATGAATGCCGAGTTCACTCGTCACAAAACCAACACAAAATGCAACGAAAGAAATACCAAGAAGTGTAATCATGAGCGGCCGTTTAAAACCAAATGAATAGTAGCGGGCAAACACTTCAATAAGCACAATAAGAATTAGGGTACACACAAGTAACGAAAGAGGTATAGCTTTAAGTGCATGAAGCGTTGCAGTAGCACCAAAAAGTGGCATATACATGAACCCATATCGAGAAAGCAAAAAGAATACAAGGCTAATAACAAATATCGTCAGAAGAAAAGTAAAAGCAAATGCACTTCCAATAAGCACAGAATAGAGGACAAACTTCCACCTCGGTGTCATGGTAAGCGTATTCTTTTTTATAGACTCTACAATAGTATGTTTAATAGTGTTCATGGTTGGTAATGGTTAGTACGTATAACTTTTTCGAGCGCCTCTTTACCACGCAACATACGCACACCTACAGTCGAGGTCGGTATACGAAGCACTTCTGCAATTTCTTGATAGGACAACTCATCATAATAGTAAAGTACTAATACTTCACGATACTTTGGAGAAAGCTCTGCAAGAGAAGCATCAAGAAGTTCTTGGATTTCTCTCCTGTGTGCTTTTGTATCTGACTCCTCTTGCGCAAACGGGTGTGGGAAAAAAGTATCAAAATCAATAAACGAAACTTTTTCATTACTTCGTTTTCTCAAGTATGTCACACTTTCATTATGAGCAATGCGATAAATCCAACTAGTAAAAGATCTACTCGAATCAAAACTTTGCAAATGTGTATACGCTTTAATAAACACTGTTTGTACAATATCTTCTACGTCATCAGAAATCAGAGTAAAACGCCTTACATAACGGGTAAGTTTTGCCTCATAATGGTCAATAAGTTCACCGAAGCGTTCCTTGTCGCCGTTAATGATTTCTTGCACAACTGCCTCATCAGATAAAGAAGAAAGATGCATACAAAAGGATACATCTCTAATACTACTCTCATCTCACTTTTATTTCAAAACGAAAAGCCGCACACGGTGCGGCTCGAAAAGGTGGACAGTGGAGAACTTGCTTCTGGGGGGTGAAAGCCCATCGCTTCATCAAAATAAAGATGAAGCTTCAACACTCGTGGTACGCAACCGCTCCTCACACGTGTAGTGTTTGTTGGAGAAAAAAATTGATACAAGTTGCGTAGCAGTACTTTCATAAAAACTCACCAAGAATGCGCGTAAGGATGCCGCTGATCTGGTAACTTTGACAAGTTAGTGCGAAGACTGCAACCCTTCGCCTCGCCAGACACATTCTAAAGTGACTTATTTATGACCCGTGTTCACAAAAGGAGCTCGATCCACTGTCCGATATCTAGTATATCATATGTATAGTTTTTGTCAAGCACTTTTCGAGTGAGTTCAAGAAATAATCGCAACACTCTTTTCCCTAAAAACTGTTCTAGCTTCACCCCATAGTCCCAGCAAATGGACAAACTTATTTTTATAGTATAGTCTTGTGACAGTTGAACACGAAAGGACAACTATGGGTACAATAACCAGGTCTGTTCCTGTGGCAAATATACGAGCAGTTGTTTCAAGATTGCGCAAGCTTACAAATACCAAACGGAAAGGAGGTGAATGCTACCGACTTGACCGATGTAACGGCACATCCTATCTAGCTGGACATCGAAAGATGGAGAAAAAGGTGTACACCTTTTTACAAAGTTTGAGAAGCGCTGGGGAGCCTATTGTGTATATTGATGTTTGTGGACGGGCCAAGCTTGATTTTGCAGATATCAATTACAGTTTTTCTCTTCAAGAAAATTACTGGGCATTTGAGCAAACTCCGGAAAGGAGGGTTGGTGATCTTTTTTCAGCAAAGGACTTTTACGGATTCTTGCGTATGATAAAAGGCAATGATCACCGTCCTAGTCTTGTCACCTGTGAACCTGTTGCAGGGCTTGATACCTATAGCTTAGAAATTGGAAAGAAAACTTTTGATTGTTATAAGGCCGTTCTTTACCAGCGTCTAGAGAATAATCTACGTGCGATGATAGAATTGCTTCGCCCAGGTGGCTTTATATATCTGACAAGGGTGTTGCCAAGAACAAATATTAGCGAATTTTTTGCCAGAATCCCTCAAGATGAATACATGGAATCACGTTTCATAAAAGCTCTCTGCAAATCTATGCACTGTTCCGTAGAGATCGAACCAACTATTTGCGGTCCTGCATTTCTGATTCGTAAATGGTTGCGTTAACCGTCTTTCACCGAAACCGTTGGGAGGCGGTTTCTTGTTATAAAAAAGTTTCAACTTCCTCCCGTAGTCCTAGCAACATAAAAGCAAAACCACTACGGGTTTTGCGTAGTGGTCTAAGTATTACAAACCTTGTTCTTTCATCGAGTTCCAACCTCAATGTGTTCCAGAAAATATGGTGCGGTTTTTGCGAAAAAAGCAGGGTCGAACTGAGGGGTCATGGTGATTACAAACTTTCTCCCCTTTTCACCAAAGTTACCTGCTTCACTGACACCAATCAACCTCTCAACATCTTCCTTGCTCATTGAGATCATTCGCCTCCTGATTAACGCCGCAAGGTAGTGAACAAACTCTGGGTTTCTTTCCGGCAATGTAACGCGCATCCGGATCGAGCCATGATTTATCGTTTGCTCAATTGCTTTAAGAATAAACTCAGTGTCCATGTTTTCTCCAAAAGATCAAATGAATACTATAGTACCATAGTGTTGAAGTAAAGTCAATAGTGTTCATCTGAACCCTATAACGGTGGACAAAATCGTCAAAACGTGTAGTATTCTAAAAAGACGCGTTCTTTTTAGGCGTATTGTAATGATGGGTAACAATTACAGGAGGACTTACCCATGCTAGTTAACTGGATCATTCTTCTTATGGTCGCGTTCCTTCTTTGGAGTGCGTTCATTCTCACTCAAGACGTACTCACTGATCGTGAAGGGGTCTGGTGGATGAGGCTTAGCAAGTCTTTTGGGGTTGTCATACTTTCAATATTTTCTCTTGCTGCTCTAGCGTACCTTCAACCGGTATCCCAACTTCACCCAAACATCGTTCTTCTCATTGCGGCAATTGGTATCGGAACAATTGGTTTCCTTTTCCTTAAATTCACTGCAATGGAAGTAAGAGAACCGAACGTTGGCCGTCTCATTAGTCTTTTTGTTGGGGTGCTACACTTTTTGTTCATGGTGATTCTTGCTACATTTCTCGTTGCATAAAATGTAGCGATGGGCGCTTCGCGTACGCGAAGCGCCCATATTTGTTTTTACTTTTTGATAGAAAACTACAAAGACGGTCATTGCTGTACCCTCGACAATGAACGTCTTTGTATCCCGCTTTTGATATACCACAAAAATCAATAACGCTCCTAAATCTTAAACTCAATCACGTCACCATCCTGAACAAGATAGTCCTTCCCTTCTGTTCTTACTTTACCTTGTGCTTTTGCTTCTTGGAAACTTCCCGCCTCCACAAGATCATTGTAAGCAACCACTTCTGCTCTAATGAACTTCTGTTCGAAGTCAGTGTGAATCGCAGCCGCTGCACGCGGTGCGGTTGATCCTTTCTTAATGGTCCATGCACGTGTTTCCATTTCTCCTGTGGTGAGATATGACTCAAGACCAAGAAGATCATAACCAGCATTAATGAGACTATTCACTCCATTATCATGTGCACCAAGTTCTTCTCGCATGATGTCCTGCTCCTCTCCTTCGAACTCCTTAAGCTCATCTTCGATCTTCGCATCAACAATCACATAGTGATGATTACGCTCTTTAAAGTACGCAAGTAACTTTTGGAAACGCTCATCGTTACGTTCATCAAGATTATTACCACCATGTTGCTTATTGAGTACGTACAGAAACGGCTTCATAGTGATCAAATGAAGTTCTCTCACAAGCTTCGCCTCATCCTCAGTCAACTTCACCGAGTTAGCTAACATTTCTTTCTCAAGTGCGTCTTTTATAGTAAGCATGATTTCTTTAAGCTTGATCGCACCCTTGTCGCCACGCTTCACATCACGCTCGATTGTTCCTAATCGCTTCTCCACCGTCTGCATATCTGCAAGAATAAGTTCCATATTAATAATCTCAATATCACGAAGTGGGTCAACCGTCCCTTCCACATGAATAAGATCAGCATTTTCATAAATACGCACCACCTCAGCAATCGCATCTGTCTCACGAATATGAGAAAGGAAGGCATTACCAAGACCCTCCCCTTTGGATGCACCTTTTACAAGTCCGGCGATGTCTACGAATTCAACCGCAGCAGGAATAATTTTTTTGGAGCCACTTATCTTGGAGAGTACTCCGAGTCGTTCGTCAGGCACCGCAACAATGCCAACTGACGGATCGATAGTACAAAAAGGATAATTCTCTGCTGGAACAGACTTTTTGGTTAATGCATTAAAAAGCGTTGACTTGCCAACGTTAGGGAGTCCAACAATGCCGATAGATAATGACATAGTAAATAGTAATTGGTAATTAGTAATTGGTAGAATACAGATATCAACTATACTACCATATAATTATACTTTTGTTTGAACAATCACTCTTTTTTGTAGTAAAAATCAAGCAAAACTTAGAGTACTTCAAGACGATACTGTTGACACTTTTATTTAAAAGTAGTAAAGTAATAATGTTCTCAGCTGCGTCCCCGCACCCCTCAATTAGTACACCTCATTTGTTTCTAAGTGTAGCATGGT
>CAYUDN010000035.1:0-6075 GCA_964443675.1 uncultured Candidatus Saccharibacteria bacterium
TTTGTTGTACATCCATACAGTTTATGATGGGGTGAGGACTTTTGAAAGAGGTCTAGTATTTCTTATCATTCACGCTATTACATTACTCGCGCTTCTTGGTATCGTCGCACATTCGTATTACATGGGACTCATGTGGATGCTTGGCAAAACACCAACACTTAGTAATCACAAGGTGACCCGCTTCCACTTCTTCGCATGGCGAGGGATAGCACTCATGATACTCTCAGGCATTGGAGCATTCTTCTTCCACCGCAACGAGTACCTCGACAAATGGCAGTTCCATGTGAAGATGACCTTCCTTGTCGCACTTATTATCAACTGCATCGCTATCAATAGAATCATACGACAGGTTGGTTCCAAGACTTTTAAAGAATTAGATAAAAAGACCAAGCTTCACATCTACGTCTCCGCAACTATTGCAACTCTCTGTTGGGCTGGAGTACTACTCTTTGCAACAATGATTGGAGTTGATGAGTAAGAGATAATAGACAGGCAGAAAACAGAGCACGGACAACAGACCGCTTCGCTTACAGAATACACAAAGGGCGGCCGCTTCTCGGCCGCCCTTTCTTTTCTCTAAATCATCTATTATCTGTGCTCTGTTGTCTGTCTCTCTGATACCTGTACCATAATCGCCTGGAATGCAGTCCATGGAGAAAGTGAACTCACTTCGAGCAACCTTCTTTCATCAAGAAGTGTAAGCACCATCTTAGAACTTATATCGTATGGGTATTCTTTTGCAAGCACACTCAGTGTACTTAGGAGTTCTTTGTCTGCATGAACCACCTCACCTTCTCCGATGCGTGCAAGAAGTCCAACACGCACCATTTCTACAAGATCATCATATGCACGTAGTGGTGCCACATTACTCTTTTCAAGAGAAGCACAAACCTTATACACTACTTTTGCATCCTTCGCACAGATCGCACGAAGAAGAGTGAGTAACTCTTCTTTATTCGTTACCCCAAGAAAAGCCACCACATCATCATATACAATCTTCTTACCTTGTGATGTGAGCACCTGCTCAAGTACTCCGATCGCATCACGATAAGAACCGTTACCATGAGAGGCGACAAGAAGTGCAGTCTTCTCATCAAGTGATCTTCCTTCTTCTTCTGCAACATATACAAGACGTGCCGCAAGGGTTGCAAGATCAGGAATTCTAAGTATCACTCTTTGACATCGAGAAAGAATAGTTTCAGGCAACTTAAGCGGATCTGTGGTTGCAAGAATGAACACCACATGTGCAGGTGGTTCTTCGAGAGTCTTAAGTAGTGCGTTCGCTGCCTCTTTGGTAAGCATGTGCACCTCATCAACAATGTACACCTTGTACGGACTAGAAAATGGCGCCGTTCGTACCGCCTCACGAAGTTCACGTATTTCATCAATACCACGATTAGATGCAGCATCTATTTCGATAATGTCTTCTGGATTACAACCGATATCACGCGCAAAGATGCGTGCAAGTGTTGTCTTGCCAGTACCTCGTCCACCAGAAAAGAGATAGGCGTGAGCAATTTTCTTTTTAGTAATTGCTTCACGTAAAAGAGTAACCACTTCCTTCTGCCCAACAACATCATCAAATGTTTGCGGACGATATTTACGATAGAGTGCAATATGAGGTTCTGACATATACGTAAAAGTATACCATACACTCACTGCGACTGTTTTAGGTTACGTTCTATACCCCAATAGCCAGTTCTCAACTCTATCCTCTACCTCCTTTGCACATGTTGTTTCCATCAATTGCATACGAAGTTCTTTGGCACCATCGAAGCCATTCACGTATGCCTTAAAATGCTTTTTCATAATTGCAAAACTTTTAACTTGCCCTAATTTCTCTTCAAAGAGCTTGGTATGCTCAACCATGATCTTCAACTTCTCATCCACCCTCTTTCCGGTCTGCGTAGTCTGCGCCCCCTGACCTGCCTGGTCTGCCTGGCCTGCCTGGTCTGCGAATAGCCAGGGTGTCCCGAACAACCCTCTTCCTATCATCACTCCGTCACATCCAGACTCATGTGCTTTTTGCATTCCATCAACATACGAAGACACATCACCGTTACCAATAATTATGGTACCCCCATCTTGTACCTCTCCTGTCATTGTACGCACCAACTTCACAATCTCTGGCATGAGTTCCCAGTGTGCAGGAACAAGTGACATTTCTTTACGAGTACGAAGATGTACAGTAAGTGCAGGTATGCCGCACTCAAGTATCTTCGGCAACCATTCCATGAACTCAACTTTGTTATACCCGATACGAGTCTTTACTGATACCGGTATATCTCCTGCACCTCGTTGTGCTGCGCGGATCACCTCTTGCGCACGTTTCCAATTCTTTATATGTGCAGCGCCGGCACCTTGCTTCTCGATACTTTTATCTGGACACCCCATATTAATATCAATTCCATCAAAACCAAGCTCACGACATAATGCTGCCGCCTTCTCCATATTCTCTGGAGTAGAAGTAAAAAGTTGCGCAACGATAGGTCTTTCTATTTCGGTAAAACTAAGATCATGCCGAAGTACCTCTCTTCCTTTAGAATTAAGTCCATCCGCAGACACAAACTCTGTCCACATTACATCTGGTCCGTAAGGTTTAGAATACTTTGCAATCATTGCACGGAAGGCACTGTCGGTTACATCGGCCATCGGCGCTACCACTGCAATCTTCTCACCTCGTGCAAGTTTAGGAGCGATGCTACTTTTCCAAAAACCAAACACAACCGTATCCATAGCAACACGTGGTAGTGAGGAAGTTTTTTTAGTTCGTTGTAGAAGCTGTTTGAGTTGTTGTAGCATGATGGTTAAGAATATCAGATGTTCCGTTATTTTGGAACTCCATATCACTAAATCTATAGAAAACTTTGTTCCCATATCGCACATCAAGGTATTCAAGATTCTCTTTATCTTTCAAAAGCTTACTCTTAAGTGGCTCTGTATCAATCGCACTCACGAGTGTCGACCAAGTAATCTTTTCATTCATTCCTTCTTTAACAATGATAGAAGTGTTGCCACTCTCTGCAAAAAAATATACATCCCCTGATGAGGTAACCTGTACTCGTGTCACAGGGAAGAGCACGTCACTCACTTTGGAAGAAAAAGTCTGAAGCGTATGCAAAAAAGAGGACGAAAGAGGAAGTTCTTTATATTCCAAAAAAGAAAAGGTTAGCGAATCGTCTTCTTGTGTTCCTTTAGTAGATGAAGCAATATCAAGAAAAGGTAACTCTTGACTCTTCTTATCATCAATAACAAAAAGGAAACCATTCTCATCAATCACCTTTCCTTCAGCAACACGAAATAGTGGGATACGATGCTGTACCTCAATAGTAAGAGTATGTAACCCAGAAGACCGTACAGATACCTGACGCACATCTGTCACTTCTCCTTGAATACTTCTACGAATCTCGTCTTCATGATATGTAAAAATCTTATTATTAGGTATAACAATATAGCGCATACCTTGCATACGACTAGGAAGTACCGCAAGAAGTCGCGTAGATTGTTCCTCTGTTACCCCTTTAATCAAATACGTAGTAATAGTAAATAGTGAGGTTACATAATAGAGATACCACACAAGAGTAATAACCCCGACTATAGCAAACAAACTACCCCAGAATATAAGTGCGCGTATTGTTTTACGCTTGATCTTCATATAAGAAGAGTATTACTGTGTACGGAATGGTACTCCGATACTTGTTTTGCCGCCCATATAAGGTACAAGAATATCTGGAACTTTGATCGTACCATCTGCTTGTTGATAATTTTCGATAATTGCAAGAAGAAGTCGTGGTGTTGCCGCAGCGGTATTGTTAAGTGAGTGCACATACTCAAGTTTACCGGTAGTATCCTTGTAGCGTATATTAAGACGTCGTGTTTGGAAATCATGAAAATAACTTGCTGAATGTGTCTCTCGATACTTCTCTTGCGAAGGAAGCCACGCTTCGATATCATACTTCTTCACTTGCCCTTGTCCGAGATCACCACCACAATTAACAACAGTATGATAAGGTATACCGAGCTCCTCCATCATTTCCTCTGCGTTCCGTGCAATTTCTTCATGATACTTTACTGATGTCTCATGAGACGCCTCACAAAGCACTACTTGCTCACACTTATAGAACTCATGCACTCGCACAAGACCTTTAACATCCTTACCGTGACTTCCTGCTTCTTTACGAAAGCATGGGCTCCACACAATATACCTCTTAGGAAGTTCATTCACCTGAAGCACTTCGTCTGAATGGTAATACATGGTTGCAACCTCCCCAGTTCCTGCAAAGTAATCATTCCCATCTTTATACAAATCATCTTCTCCTTGTGGGAGATACCCAGAACCAAGAAGTGTCTCACGCTTCACAAGTGACGGTACAAGCATTGGAGTAAACCCTTTCTTCTCCCATCTATTCATAACATACTGCCAAATTGCCATCTCAAGAAGTGCTGCGTCACCCTTTAAGAAGTAACCTCTGAAGCCAGAGGTCTTTGTACCGCGATCAAAGTCAACCATATCACTCTTTTCCATTAAAGTAATATGATCAAGTGGTGTAAAAGAAAATGTTGGTATCTCTCCCCACTTACGAACTTCCACATTATCCGCATCACTTGCACCTTCTGGTACTGACATGTCTGGAATATTAGGCACCGCAAGCATAAGTGTTCTCCAAGATTTCATAACCTCTTCTAATTCTTCTTCTTTTACTTTGAGATCATCCTTAACTTTCTTCATGCCTTCAATAAGATCAGCACGTTCAAGCGCGCTTACTTTTGTAATAGCATCACTTGCGCTATTTTGCTTAGCTCGCAACTCCTCAACCTCTCTCAGTAACGAAAGGCGTCGTGTATCTGAAGCAATAAGATCATCCACATTAAAAGAAAGGTGTTTTTTGGCAGAAGCATGACGGATGAGATCAGCATTCTCGCGAATAAATTTGATATCTAACATACTCATTAGTTTACCATGTTTATAAGCAATTTTGAAACACTTACAAAGAAGGTATACTTATCTTTATATGATAGAAGAACATAGCCAAGAAATGTTTGATACATTACAAGAAGTTTCTCCTCACGTAACCATAAAACGTGAACATTTTCGACACACCCCGGTATCTTTTGGTGACCGTATTGCTAAAGTAATTGTGCATCTTTCTGCCCAAACTGCAAGCTTTCTTTTCCAAACACGATACGGACATCGCGCAATAGTACTCGAAACAATTGCCTCTGTTCCGGGTATGGTTGGAGCACTTTTACAACACCTCAAATCACTTCGACTTATTCGTGATGACAAAGGATGGATCAAAGCACTTCTTGACGAAGCAGAAAACGAACGCATCCACCTTCTTGTGTATAGCGAAATTACCAAACCAACCATCTTCGAAAGAATACTTATCGTAGTAGTACAATTCTTTTTCTTCATTGTGTACTTTTTCCTTTACCTTATTTCCCCATCAACAGGACATCGTGTTGTTGGATACTTCGAGGAAGAAGCGGTACATAGCTATGAACGATACCTCGAACTTGTTCATGAAGGAGTCCATGAAAACGTTCCTGCTACAACACTTGGCAAATCTTACTGGAACCTACAAGAAGATGCGAGACTTACTGATATGATTGAAGCAACTATTCTTGATGAAATGTTGCACCGAGATGTCAATCACAAATTTTCTGATGACAAAGAGGGTACCAATCTTTGGTGGTAACCTGTAACAGAGCGTCGTATGTACAAAACCCTCACCTCTTTAGTGTGAGGGTTTTGTACATACCTCCTATTCCAAAAAATATCCCTTTATGATAGAATGGTTCCACTGTAGCTTTTACAGCTTCAGCAGAATAGTCTCTTAGCTCATTTGGCATGAGGAAGGTACACCGAAAAAGTAGTACTGCCGACGGTTTTGCAAAACCGGCATTATGCTAAACGTGCACAGGACTCTATAGTGGAACAAAATATAATATGGGCCCTTAGCTCATTTGGTAGAGCGCCGGTTTTGCACTCCGGAGGTGAGGAGTTCGAATCTCCTAGGGTCCACAAAATCAAAACAACCAGACTTCTTGTCTGGTTGTTTTGATTTCAGTGGG
>CAYUDN010000036.1:0-5709 GCA_964443675.1 uncultured Candidatus Saccharibacteria bacterium
ACAAAGACCTTGACTTTGTTGTTATTATGATGTATAATTGATAAAGGTGTACCTTGTAACAAAGGTGCTTTTTGTTTCAACCTTTAACTCCAATCGGAGGGTTTATGATTGACTCAGTGTTTGCACTTGTTCCGATCTGTATCGTCTTCTTGATTTCCATCATGGCGATGCGTGCAGTCTTTGGTCAGCAGGTACGTTGGCATGGTTACAGCTATGCTGATGTGATTGCTTCTGGCGGAAGTGCTGCCAGTATTCGACTGGCAGGGCTCTTGCTTGGAGGAACGATTGGGTTCTGGGGGGTTATTACTCCTACGGAGCTTGGCCCTCTTCATGATCTTGTGAAGATTACACAGTCGTTGCTGTTTGTGATGACGTTCGTGATCATTGCAGGGTATGTGAATGACAAGGTGATGTTCCATCAAGTCGACAATTTGCGAGAGGTTTTCGTCAACAACAACACTGCTGTCGCAGTACTTGAATTTGCGTCCTTTGTTGCGACAGGTCTCATTTTCAATGGGACCCAGTCTTCTGGTGAATACGTTCTTGCTGGTGTGGTCTGGTTCATTATTGGGCAATTGCTCATGGTGACCTCGGTATACCTCTATGCATTCCTTCATGGAGGAATCAAGGTTATGAACGATGAAGCCAAGAATGGGAATCTTGCGTACGCTTTTTCCTGTACAGGGTTCATCATTTCTGTCGGCGTCGTGATTCGTTCCATTGCAAACAGTGTTGCACGTATTGAACTGATCGTAGCAACGTTCCTTGCTTGGGTTGTTGTTGCGTTCATTCTTCAGTACGTAGTCAATCATCTGATCGTTCCGAAGAAGAGCGCTAACACGCCGAAGAGTTACGGTGTTGGTGTTCTTCAAGGGTCAACATTCCTGTTGAGTGCACTGGTTACCAGTGTGCTCAGCTGATCTAAATCATTTCATTATAGAAAGGTTTGTTCCATGAAGATCAATTGGATCACTTTGTTCCTCGTTGCCGTTTCTCTTCTCATTCCTCCTGCGGACGTATTCGCAAGAGGTGGCGGTGTTAGCAAACGTGGTGGTTTTGGTGGGGTGAGCAAAAACACCAGTAGTGGTTTTTTTAAGTCTCCATCTCCTGCCCCCACACCGAAGGCTCCGTCACCTTCACCAGCTCCTGCTCCACAGAAAAGTGCACCGCCCCCACAGGCCCCTGTTCAAAATCAGGGTGCACAAAAACCTGCCCAACAACAACAAGCTTCTTTCTTTAAGAAGGACTCTGTTCCTTCTGGGGACAAGAAGGCTGTTGATGCACAGAAGCACGAGCAATCACGTACTGCTTTCCAAGCATCACGTGATCGCAATGTTGCACAGACAACTAGTGCAACTAAGCAACAGGTCGAGACTACTTCCTCCGGAAACGGTGCGAAGGTGTACGATCTTCAAGCTGCTCGCGCAAGACGTGTCGAAGAGCTTTCACGCAAAATGCAAGCGAATCATTATCGTGACCGCGATACCCGCGCTGCTTCAATGTATGGTTCGTACCACAATGCTCCTACCCAGAGCACCCCTGTGTACTACGGTGGAGGGTACAACGATTCATACAGCAATTCGGCTTTCTGGTACTGGCTCATGAGTGAGCAAAATCGTGCAGAACGTGAACGGTACATCTATCATCACCAGCACGAGATTGATCCTCGTCGTTTGCAAGATATGGAAGCCGCAATGCCTGGCATTTCGTCTCACATCGAACAGATGCGTGCAAATGGTGCTGCAGTTGACCCCAACTATGTCCCAAGCGCTTTTCGTGGTAATGAAGACCTGATGTTTGGTGATGATGTTGCTCAACAGGCGAAGGTTAAAGCATCCGAAAGTGGAGTCGGGTTGTTCTGGACCCTATTGATGGGAGCATTTTTCATCTGGGTTGCCTGGTATCTTTTGTTTGGTCGCAAGTGGAAGGTGACGGAATATGCATGAAAGAACTGTTGAAAAAACTGGCTGGGAAGTCCTGAAGGACGCTTTCGGTAAGAAAGCAAAGAGTGAGGGCGGTGCGACTGCGCCCACTTCACCTAATGAAGGGCCTCCTGTTCTGGAAATGCTCAACCGAGCATTTGAAGCTCTCAAGCTTCCCTATAACCCACTTCGTCTTGCTCCGGGTGATATTGTCCTTCTTCAAACTTCTTTGTTTGAGGGGACACGCTTCGTGGTCAACAAGGTTGCAGTCATGTGTCGTACGATTGGTTCCCAAAGGATTTACTCGACCGACTACGTGCTCTGTGATCCTACTGGAGAAGAACAAGGACCGTGGGTTGGCATCCGTGCACTAGATGAAGGCGACGACAAAGCGTCTTTTCTACTGCTACTTCCTGATGGAGACAATCCGTATGTAGAAGAGTTGGAAAAGATGCTTCTGGCGATGAAGCCCGGGGATCCTACTGGATTCCCAAGACAAGAAGAGGCTTATACCGGACTTGCATTGACTTCTTATGCACCACCTGAACCAATGACAATTGAAGTGAGCGAATATACAGATGACGGAAAGAGTGCCACCTCTAAAGTTAGCTGGGACTTCGTTCGCGACGTTGTGGTTGAAGGATTCTCTCGATATCTGATCGAGATGAATACTGAGGACGGATATTTCTACTGTTATCGGGTTATCCCGTGTAATAAGAACGAGATCCGTTGCTACAGGTTCTGATCAAGTAAATCAGAACGAAGAGCATTCCTGCTTGCAGGGGTGCTCTTTTTGTTTTGTTCAAGCTGGATACATTGACGTATAAGTTTAGTATGGTACTATTGGTAGATCGTTCTTTTGAATATGTGTGTACTGATATACTAAGGAGCACAGTAGTATGAATAAAAAAGTTCTTGGAATAGCGAGTGCACTTGCACTTATTGTAGTTCTTGCTGTTGGTTTTCGGGTGCATTACTTCCAGATTCCACACGCTTCAGCTTCGCCTTCTGTTGTTGCTACACAGGACACAAATGCTGCTGCTTCGTCGACCTGCCCTAACAAGATCATCAGTTGGAATCTAGATAACTTCGGCAAGTCTAAGACCGACGATGCGCTCCTGGTCATGGTGGATGTTATGCGGAGTGCAGATATTGTTATGGTGGTCGAAGTGAATGCTGGCAAAGAGTTCGGTGCTAAGCGCCTCGGTGATCTCGTTGATCTTCTTACGCGCACCGGATCTGAATGGGATTATATTGTTTCTGATCCAACGCAACCAAAGACACCAGGCCAGGAGCGTTATGCTTTTCTTATTAGAAGAGGCGTCAAGTTCAATCGTGACACTGCTCACTTGGTCAAAGAACTCGAAGATCCGATTGATCGAGAGCCATATTCTGTGAAGGTAACACTTCATGGTGGTAAAGAAGTGACGTTCTTTGCGATTCACACAGTGCCGACCGCAAAGCATCCTGAAAGAGAAGTTGAAGCACTGCTTGGTAGTGACGAGGTGAAGACTGCAGGTCCTGCTATCTTTGCCGGTGACTTCAACCTTGGTCCAAGTAGTACTGACCCAGTTTTTACGCAGATGGGGTATATTGGAACCATTAACGAAAAGACATCGATTAAGAATAAGGTTGATGAAAGCAAGTCAGGCACTTCTGCATACCTGCGCCATCAGTATGATAATATCTATGTGAAGGGGTTGAAAGTTCTCTCATCTGGTGCGATTAATTTCGTAGAAGGAAGATTCTCTATCACCGACGAAGAGTCACTCAAAGCAGTGAAGAAAGTAAGTGATCATCTTCCTGTGTACGTGTGTGTTGAATAATGTAGCCACAGTGTGTGGTGGACAGGGGCCATTCTTGATGAAGAGAATGGTCTTTCTTTTTCGAAAACAAAGGAGTACAATGAGCACGGTGTCGTGTGACACTATGCAGGGAATTTGTAATGGACTACAGTATTTGGGTCACAGTTCTTACTATGAGACCGCTTATGTTCTTTTTTGCAAGCCTTATGCCTTTTTTAGCATGGCAACCATACATGAAAGAAGTGAAAGAAGAAAAAAAGCAGTAACACTTCTGAAGAGACGTCGGCATACATTTTTGATGTGTGCCGATTTGCTTTTTGTAACATACAGTTCAATCATGGTTACGCTTCCTGTGATACACTCTTTGTACGATGAATTACGTTATCGGAATAGATGAGGTGGGGCGGGGGCCAATCGCTGGACCGGTCACTGTATGTGCTTGTGCGGTTGCGTCAGGTACGGAACTCCTTTCGCTGTATCCAAAAGGAATACTTCGTGACAGTAAGAAACTTTCTGAGAAGATGCGAGCAAGTATTCTTCACGGTCTTTCATCGTATCTTCTTTCTAAAGAGGTGCTCTATGGTGTCGGTGAAGTTGACGCACAGTATATTGATACTCACGGCATAGTTTCTGCCATACAAGAGGCGATGAGAATAGCACTTCTTGCACTTCATGCACAAGGTGTTCCGAAGGACACGTTTATATTTCTTGATGGGTCGCTTAGTCTTCCTTCTTCGTATCAGTATGAAGTGGTTATCAAAGGGGATGAGAAGATTCTCGAAATTTCTCTTGCCTCCATCATTGCCAAAGAGCATCGAGATGCGTACATGCGAAGTCTCGACGGAACGTATCCGCAGTACCAGTTTGGAAGTCATGTAGGGTACGGTACTAAGGCACATTATGACGCAATCGCATGCTACGGACTTACTCCACTACACAGAAGGAGTTTTTTACGAGGTGTGAAGAATGAAGAGTAAAGGATGAAGTGATGTGGCAAGAAAAATAAAAAATGGTCGTTGCCAGGAACCTGAGCAACGACCATTTTTTAACATATTTAAGCAATAAGTAAATCTCGATAAAATGCATTCTTTTTATAAGAAAAAGCCCTCACAAGAGATGTGAGGGCTCAGAGTACTTACCTAAGCGATATCAGCTGAATGCTTGATCAGCCGCACGTTGGAAGTTGCCATGGAGAAGTTCAAGAGCGTTGCGCACCAAGTCAATGGTGAGGTCTTGAAGCAGGTACAGAGGCCACACGACGGCCCACGCTGCGATGGTTCCCCGATACTTTGAGAAGAGGGGTCGGAATTTCTTCAAGATCTTCGAAGTATCATCTCCTTCTTCTACGATAACAGAAGGATTCTGGTCCAGATCGCAGTTCTGAACATCGACAGAGAGCGTGTCTTCTTCTTTCTGAATACGAACTTGGTTGGTTTCCTAACTAGTTCGTGAGAGGAAAGAGCCTTCGTTTTCAGTGTTATGTCGATCGTTATTGGTTTGCTTGATCTCTTCTGCGTGCCTTTGTTGACGTTCTTCACGGTTTTTGAGAACTTGCGGTCTTTTGCTTTGGAATTCTACCCAAGCTTCCACTACGCGATTCTTCAGTTTGGTGAACTGAAGTTTCCAGCGGAGGCGCGCATAGAGGATGCCGATGATGAACCATGCAAAGAAGATCCCCGTCATTACTTCAATCGACGGTTCGAAACGAACGTAAAGGAGGGCTGCAACCATAAGAAGCAGCAAGCTCCCTGCACGAACACTTCTGAAGGCGCCAAGAACGATGACGATGATGAAGAGAAGAACTGCAAGCATCCCCCAGAATGTCGCAAGACTTACGGAGAGGATGAATGCAACAATCGAAGCGAAGGTGACCATCGAGGTACTCCTTATCAAAGTTGGTTATGGAAAGTGAAAAAGAACTGTGCTTACCTCAGTTAACCTTTGAAGTAGTACAGTTAGAATTAATGCATTAGCAAAAATTA
>CAYUDN010000037.1:0-5551 GCA_964443675.1 uncultured Candidatus Saccharibacteria bacterium
GCTCGCTCGTTTTTCTTGCTAGAAAAACATAGCTCCGCCAGTCACATCGGCACGAAACTGAAGCAGTTCAGTTTCTAAAATACAAACACCCAGAACTATTAAAGTTCTGGGTGTTTGTATTTTACCGATGTGACCCTAGGGCTAAAGAATTGGAAATCTACGGTGGAGGATATAAGACAATTTAGTGAGTTCCAGTTCAAAATTAGTGCCGTATTATAAAAAGAAAGACCACCGACAAGCAGTGGTGCTTTCGGTGGTGTGTGTCAGTAGGCGTAGGCTTGTGGGTTGCCGACCCATTCGATTACGCGTTCGAGAGCAGCAAAGTTCTGGGGGCCGCCTTCAAACATGATCTTGATACTGCCGAACCAATCTTCAACCAGTGGATTTGCTCCGGTGTAGCCCATGCAAAGGTTGATACGAATGAAGTGGGAAACGGTCTCGAATGATCCAAACTCGTTGTTTGGATCAGGTTTCGGAAGAAACATCTGCCACAGCCTGTGGTTGTCTGTCTTGCTCGGAGGAATGATCTTTGCCTGAAATTCCATGCCTTGCTCCTTGTAGGTGCGTTGGTTGAGTTGAACGGTATCAGTATAACAATATATACTACTTTTGTCAAGTTTTGGTAAGGTGAGTTCAAGAAATAATTGCAACACCTATATTATGACTAATTCGCAAAGTTTATGTGGTCACGAGTTACTAATTGTGTGCGCTACACATACGTGTATCGTACTCATAAGTACTCTCGACCCCGCCTCGCTCACTGAAAAGAAGTCAGGGAACCAACTTCTTTTCAGGAACCGTTGCGGCTGTCACTTCGGCACGTGAGTGAAGCAGTTTCAGTAAATCGATGTGGTCACGAATATTTTTCTCGTCGCCACTCGAAAAATTTCTCGACCCCGTCTCGCTCGTTTTGGTTGCTACCAAAACATAGCTCCGCCCGTCACATCGGCACGTGAGTGAAGCAGTTCACTCACTAAGAAAAATACCTAAAGCTTGACGCTTTAGGTATTTTTCTTACCGATGTGACCCTAGGGCTAAAGAATTGGAAATAGTCGGTGGAGGAGATAAGGGGATTGAGGGAGTTTCAAATGAGATTAAATGAAATTAGTCTGGTATAATTATTGTCAATATGGAAAACTTTGATGAGTGGAATGCTCTTAAACAAAAACTAAATAAAAAAGAAACAAAAGTTTTCTTTAAAGAAGGTGAAATCTGGTGGGTATCTATTGGTCAAAATATAGGTGAAGAAACTTATGGTAAAGGAGGTAACTTTAGAAGACCGGTTATTGTATTTAGAAAACTTACAGGTAATTCTTGTATTGCTATTCCATTAACATCAACAGAGCGTGAAGGTAGTTGGTATTTTAAATTTGAAGTAGACGACATTGTTAGATATGCAATGATGCATCAGTCAAGAATTTTAAGTACAAAACGATTTGAAAGTAGAATTGCCACAATGTCAGAAAAAGAGTTTAAGGAATTAAAAAATGCTGTAGGAAAATTCTACAACATTCTTTAATAATTCGTCACCGCTTGCGCGGATCAGTGGGTAACCCCAAATATACTTACATAATACACCCTCTTGATTTTATATGCAAGTAAAATTATTTACACTCCATAGCTCCGCTTGTCACATCGGTGCGTACGTTAGAGCAGTTGGTGTACTAAGAAAAAGCACTTGAAGTTATCACTTCAAGTGCTTTTTCTTGCCGATGTGACCCTAGGACTAAAGAATTGGAAACTTTTAATAATAGATATAAGAAATATTTATGAATTTAACACTTCTTTAAGTAACTCTGGAAATTCTCTTGTTTTCATGTCTCCTAAACAAAAGTGACCATAGTTATCAAATCCCATAACTTTTACCCCCTTTATAGTGTTCTCCAAGACACTGATACTATTTTTAATTGCCTGATCATCATTCGATGAAGTAAATATAGTTATTCCAGTTGTTTTATTTATCAGATTTTCATCTATATGTAAATTATCAAATATAGTAACGTCATCTTCTCTTTGTGAATTTATCCATGGAGCAACCAGTACAACCTTACCTACTTTTATGTTATTTTCTGAAAGAAATCTAACTATAAAGCCACCACCACAAGAGTGCCCTATTAAGGATGTGTTCTCATCAATTTTAAATTGTTCAAATACTTCTTTCCACTTCTCGTAAGATGGATTATAAGGTTCAGGCATTTCTGGTGTTTGAGAAAGTATTCCGTGTATATTTAATTGTTGCTGTAACCATGGTAGCCAATGACAATTAGACTGACTATCTGCTTTCGGATCAAAGTAGTTTTCTTTATCAGGCATTCCATGAAGAATGATAGCTGTTTTCATGATTTTATTATTAATTATAATAACATGATTTTGATCTGTGGCTCTAGGGCTAAAGAATTGGAAATCTTTGATTGAGGAGATGCAGTCATTTGTTGAGTTTAGAGCAAGATTAAAGGGGGTTACTATGCTTAATTAATATATCTTTGGTTGTTATATATTTTTTAATATCACTCTCCTCAATATCAAAACCTAGGTATTCACCACTTTCTGAATATTTCATTATCAAAGCTAGTTTCTCATCTATTAGCCAAAAATCTTCCAGTGGGATAGATAGTTTATTAAATGTTACTTCATTAATAGTTCTAATATCGTCACCAAAAGTTTTTGATTTAGCATGAACAATAAGCTCCCTTTTTGTGTACTCTGTGAGTGGTTCTATGATGAGTCGCACCCTCTCCATTTTAACTTCACTGTTTGTTTTTGAGGCAATAAAATCCCACCAGTCTTTCATACCTTGGTCATCTAGTCCATCATCTCCTACATTATAGTCTTGAAGTGTTTCAAATCTGAATAGTGACTTTTGTGCAGATTGAAGATACTGATATAAGTCCATATCTTTAAAGTATAACATTGATCTGTGACCCTAGGGCTAAAGAATTGGAAATCTACGGTGGGGGATATAAGATTATTTAGTGAGTTTCAACAGGTTTTACGCGCTACTTCCACTTCTTGGCTCGATATTTAATAATTTGACATATGTCAAACTATATTATATAATAGAGAATAGTTAAACATAGGAGATTAAGCCATGTCCAATACTGTTTCCTTTATTGTTCGTTCCGAAATGCAGAATGATCTGCGAAGAATCAAAATCGAAAATCACTGTTACCCATTTCAGCCTCAGATCGGTAGCCACATCTGTTTCCCATGTGTTGGAGAAATTTATGTCGCTCCTCAAGTAAAGATTGTTGATGTTGAATATCCTGCATCGAATTACTTTCAAAGCTCACCTGAAATCACTTGTTACGGAGTGTTGAATCATCAAGATTTCGATGCCTACTATAAGTGGCTTGAACGCATCAAAGAGGAGAGTGGCCTGACTCATCAGTGGGAACGATGGAGTCTATTCAAGATCTGAAGATCGTTTGAAGGAAGGAGCGCTTGCTATTAATTAGTGAGCGCTTTTTGTATTTTGTGACCCCAGGGCTAAAGAATTGGAAACTTTTGGTGGAGGATGTAAGGGGGGTAGCGAATTTCAATTTAAGATTAACGCAGTATTATAAAAGAAAACCGCCCAACCTTGTGAATCGAGCGGTTGTCGACACGAGGTCAGGCGGGTTGTTGGTCAGGCGGCGACTGCAAAACCTTTGAGGGTTTCGGCAGCCACTCGCCGACCGAGGTCTTCATCTAGGAAACGCTTCACCGAGATGCTCCGAACGTTGGCGAAAGGGATCATGTCGTTCGTGAAGCCGTGCCCAATGCCGTTCTTGATCGCCTGAAGCGCCTGTTCCAGTGTCCAGTGATAGAGTTCGGATTCTGGATTTTGTACCTCCTCGGTACGACCGATGGTGGTGAAGAATGCAGCTTCTTCCGCGAGGGACTTGAACGAGAGCGGTTCGTCGTGGTGATATTTCCAGACGTTGCCACGCTCGATGAGTTCCATGGTGTCTGCCGATGCACCCGTCTGCCATCCCTCGATGTGGTGCACCTCGTAGACATTGCAGGGGGAGCCGTTCTCGTTGCGTTCGTGCAGCTGATGGTAGCTAATCTTCTTGACCACCAGTTCCACGTCGCCATCGTGACGGTGCACGAGCACTTTGTCCTCCTCCCAGAAGGGGGTCGGAGGCAAGTCGCCGAGGCGCGTGTAGTTTTCCTGCAATACGCCACGTGCGTCGCGCTTCAGGGCTTTACGCCGATTCTCCTCGGCCTGGTCGGTCATCGTGACGCTGTAGTTGCCAGGAACGAGTCGACCGTCGGGTAGAAGGATGGTGGCACCACCCTTCATGTGGTAGACGCCAGGCGCATGCACGAGGACGCGGGTGCGCCCGTAGTACAGGATGGCGTCGTAGATGCGGCAGACCACGCCCTTCGTGCCGTCAGGTACATCCTTGTAGGTGTTCGTCCAGTGGCGGGTGTCGGGGTCGACCTTGAAGACGACCTCGTCGCCGATTTCCAGAAGTTCGTTGGGGGTCATGTGAAGTTCTCCAAATTCGTGATTGTGAATGAACTAAAATTCTACTTTGAAATGCAATTCTGTATCATAGAATTGTCATGCAAAAAAGAAAACCATTTAGTCACCTTACCCACCTGCACAGAGACCGTATTCAAGCACTACAAGACACAGGTATCTCACAAGAACAAATAGCAAAAGTACTCAAAGTTAATCCAAGTACAATAAGTAGAGAAATTACTAAAAGAAGGAGGAAAAACGGTACCTATGACGCTGACACAGCAGAACATAAAGCACAAGTTAAAAGAGGTAACTCTAAGTATCAAGGTATGAAGATAGAGAAACACAGAGAGTTACGAGACTACATCATACAAGAACTACAAAAGAGACGTTCTCCTGATGAAATTGCAGGTAGAATGAAGAAGGAAGGAAGAAAAGATAGAGTAAGTAAAGATACTATCTATAAATGGCTCTATAGTAGTTACGGTGCTTTGTATTGTCAGTACTTATGTACCAAACGATATCGTAAGAAACTTCACAAAGAGAAGGTAAAGAAAGAAATGATACCTTGTCGTATAAGTATTACTCATCGCCCCAAGAAGAAAAACCTCATCCATGCAGAAGGAGATACTCTTGTCTCTGGTAAGAAGACACACAGTAAGACTGCTTGTTCTGTGGTGGCACTACAAAAAACTAAACTGGTCACAGGAACCATGCTACAAGACCTACGTCCCTCTACTATGAAAGAGTCTATACATAAGGTAGTACAAGGGGTACAAATAGATACTCTTACCCTTGATAACGGTATTGAGAACAAACTACATCAAGAATGGGGTGTCCCTACCTTCTTCTGCGATCCTCATGCTCCTTGGCAGAAACCACTTGTAGAGCAGTCCATTGGTCTTCTTAGGCGTTGGTATATTAAAAAAGGTTCTGATCTCTCTTTACTATCTGAAAGTGAGTATCAATCCATGCTTCTGTACTTAAACAACAAGTACAGAAAGTCCTTAGGATACGCGAGCGCTAACGAGGAGTCTCTTAGGTGTGGTATTATTAAAAGTATTAGCAATTAAATAATTGCATTTCACTATAGAATTTAGG
>CAYUDN010000038.1:0-4648 GCA_964443675.1 uncultured Candidatus Saccharibacteria bacterium
CTTCGTCTCAGACCACTGAGCTACACTGACATATTTTGTTGTTATAGTAAGTATAACAAGAATATTTATACCACGAAAAAGACTTACATTCAAGTTTGTATACCCTAACTAATCGCAACACACCATCACACCACATAAAAAACAAACACGCCTTCAAAAGAAAAGACGTGTTATCACACTCACTGCTTCATAAAACAAAAAGTGATTTTTGAGGAAACGATTTTTTTACTGGAACCACTATATGTACTCAACCAACACTCTTCACCTTTTGTATACCCTAAAAAGAAAAGGAGCGGTTCATCGTCTACAATGAGAGGTTCTGCCGCTACAAGCAACCTCTCCCCTTCTGGTTGTTGATGAAAGTAAACTTCTCGCAGAACAGGTCCCAACCAAGAAGGACAAAGACTAAGTCCTTGTTTTTTAGCAGCAAGAAATACATGCCCCAAGCTAACTTCTTTCTCTGACAAAGAAAGATCAGCAAAAGTTACGCGGACAAAAGTTAGCTTTTGTGGGTCACTTTTCCGATAAGAAAGATACTCTCGCAAAGCTGTGTGAGCGCTCGCGACTAACTTAATAGCAGTAGCGCTTACAGTAAGACCGCTAGTTTCAATAAACCTTTGAACAGGAGGCATGATCCCTTTCTTAACCGTAATCTCTGCAATATCTACAACACCAGAGAGAGCGACTTCTTTTTTAGGAATTTCCCTCTTTGGAGGAACAACTACACATCCATCCCCACAGACATGAGCCACCAATGCATGAGCGTCATGTATACCAGTAGACATAGAAAGAGCTGTAAATACTCTACGAATATCAGCAATAGAAAGGTCATCGAACCCAACAGGAATACGATTAGTCATTTTCTTACTTTTCGAAAGTTGAACTGACGAAGATTCTACCACACAAAACAAACAATGTCTATAATGAGATCGGTAACAATACTTGTTCTTCTTCGCTCTTTAAAACACGAAACTTCATTCTTCCAACAATACGCTTGTCATCAACTTTGACCGTAACTCTCCACAGTCCTGTGGGAACATTTTCTTTCTTTGAATATGCACGATACCCATCATCTCTTCCTCCTGCGAGCGTAAAGGCAACCGTTGTCTTCTCTTCCCACTGCTTCATATCTTCGTTATACCATTCCCAAGTGTGACTGATTGGTGCAGTAAGAAGTGCAGGTGCTTGCACTGCACTGAAAAAATAAACCCCGGTGTCATTTTTTGTAAGGTGATATACAGGGACGCGAAGTTGTGCGAACATACGTATATCTTCTTCTTTTGTCGCATAAAACGCCCCACTCTCTTCTTTGACAACAGTATGATAGACACCGCCGGAAGCAAGCGAAAGCGGCACCGCAGGAATCACATTCAAAAAATAAAGCATACCAAGAAACATCGGAATGCCACATGCGAGCGCAAAAAGTCGTGGGGTTTCTTCTTCAGCTGACTCAGACATGTATCGCAACACATATACATACACAAAAGAAATCACTATTGTTATCACTACACTAATAAGAAAAGTTATATCGTTCTGTACTTTGAGAATAACAGGTAAATTGAACACCACAAAAAAGAGTGTTGCGATAAGAAGCACCCCAATATCAAGAGTGAGACGGAAGTGGTGCGCCCCAATGAATTCATTCACAAGTGCACACACGAGAAGCAAAATGATAAGTGGCCACGATACTGCAAAAGCTGCACTACGAATCGAATACACCGAGATAAAAGAAAGAGCTGATCCAGAAAAATAAGAGATACAAAAAGTAAGAAAAGAGTACCAGCGTTGCTCCCCTTTCGATGCAGTATTACGAGAAATGATCCACTCTCGAAACGCAATAGCAAAAGCAACAATAGAAAGATACACAGTGCCAAGCCACATTGTTGCTACATGTCCCGCTTCAGGCAAGATGATAAGATCAAAAATAAACCCTCCTACGAAAAGCAGTGTATTAATGTGCTCTCTCCCTTCCCGTAACATCTTAGAAACTTTCATTACTTCGTAGTGTAACACGCATCGCAAGAAGCAAAGAAGTGCTGGGCGGCCGCTTCGTGGCCGCCACTTCTGTATCATCTGTCGTCTGTCATCTGTGTTCTCCTTTCTGCTCATGCTATACTCTCTTCCACCACCTCCTCCACTCTTATATGACACGCACTACAAAAGCGATTCCAATTCTTTTCTTCACTCTTGTTCTCGACATGATCGGGATCGGTATGGTGGTGCCAATTATCCCTACCATATTCACTGATGCAACATCACCTAATTTTCTTTTGCACGGCATCAACCAGTCCTACTGGTACTTCTTAGCAGGACTCACTACTGCACTCTTTGGCATTATGCAATTCTTCGTCTCGCCAGTACTTGGAGAACTCTCTGATATGTACGGAAGAAAAAAACTACTCCTCCTCGGTGTCTCAGTGCTCGCGTTCTCTCAATGTGTATTTGGGCTTGGTATTGTAACCACTTCTCTTTCACTAGTACTCCTTAGTCGTGTAATCGGAGGATTCGCTGCAGCGAATTTCAGCATCGCTCAAGCTTCCATTGCGGATGTCTCGACACCAGAGACTCGTGCGAAGAACTTCGGACTCATGGGTGCAGCGTTCGGTATTGGCTTCGTTGTTGGACCAGCACTCTCTGGATACCTGGCAGCATTCTTTGGTTCAGTGGCGGCGCCATTTTGGGTCGCTGGGTTTCTTGGTCTTTGTAATATGATAAGCGTGTACCTCTTCCTTCCCGAAACCCATCATGAGAACCGTGCAGCAATTAAGAAGCTCACCCCACTCAAAGCACTTCATAATATTCGTGCAGCATACAACGACAAAGCACTCTTTCCTCTCTATCGCATCAACTTCTTGTACTACACCGGGTTCACTTTTTTTACTTCTTTCTCAGGTCTTTATCTTGTACAAAAATACGCCATAAGCGAAGCATCTCTTGGTACCTACTTCGCAACTATTGGTATCTGTATCATCTTCACTCAAGGATTCGTACTTCGTATCGTGAGCAAATACAAAAGCCCAGAACAAATTCTTCCCATCACGATGATCCTTGTTGCACTGACTTCAGCATGTACTCCTTTTATGCCTTCACTTCTTTCGCAATATTTTCTTGTGCCTGTTGTTGCAATACCGCAAGGTCTTTCTATGGCAAGTCTTGGTGCACTCCTAAGTAGTAAAGTTACTCGCGATAGACAAGGTGTTGCACTTGGTATTAACGGATCACTCTCAGCGCTTGCGCAAGGACTCGTTCCTCTTGTAGGGGGAGTGGTGAGTAGTATTCTTGGAATCTCCACACCATTTTTGATCGGCGGCATCGCCATCTTCTTCGCATGGTATCTTTTCAGTAAGGTTACTTCTCAGCACACGGACCATAAATAGTTTTTAACTACTTTTGACAAAATATGTTTATAGTGTAGAGTATGGTGTGGCTAGCTCATTATGAAAGGAGAGCCTTCATGATCAACTTCTCCACACTCTGTTGCCAAAGTGGTGATATCAAAATTCAGATTGAAGAAAGCAGCCCCGAGGAACGCAAACTCCTAGCTGAACATGTTGTCAAACTTCTTACTCAAGGTGCATTCGTAAGCGTCGTTGATGTAAACGGAGAAACATTCCGCATCTTCGGCTACGACGCAGACAAGAACGAATGGTTACTTACCCAGAATGGAAAGAGTACGAAAAAGAAACCAGGTCGTAAGACAGCTTCTGGCACCAAGGCGACCGCAGTTGCTCCGATTGCCGGAGGTTAAAATGGGTCGAAGGAAACCTCAACAACAAATCCTTGAACAAAAGGCAGAGCTACAACAAGAAGGAATAGGAGTTCCGTTCTTTGGACTCCCTACTGACTCTGGGTTTGATGTCAACTTTGCAACACGTTTGGTTGGAGGTGATAACAACCTAGAATTAGGTGAACAGTTTGAATGGGAAACACTATATTCAAGAAACCTAGGCAAGCGAACAGTCTTCCACGAACGTTCTCGAGTTACTGGAAAAGCACGTATCCGATCGCTTCGTAATCTCTCTAAGTCGGGTAATGATGAGAGTAGCTATAGTAAAATGGCTCTCGCTTTACAAACAATCGTGTCAGCAAGCAATGCTCACACGATCACTGCAGAACGAACGGCTTTGAAAAAACTGAGAACGCATGTAAGTGCGAAACAGTGGAGGTCTTACACCCTCACAGGAATGTTCACAGAGTTTTCAGAAAGAAGTGGGGTGTACTACATTTTCCGTAAAGTTGCACCCACTATTGCCTGTCGCATTAGTGCAGATGAACATGGTGTATACATGTTGCCGTTTGTAACCCTTTGTATGCATCCTGTTGGGTACACATCAATGTCTGGCACAGGATGCCTATGTCCAACTGACGATATCATCGCACATCTTTTGCTGATGAGATCAGACGAACATCTGTATTGGAAAAAGGCATCCCAACACCAACTAAATGAAGACGTTTCGATGCTCTAAATTAGGGCAACAAAATACAGAGACAAGTTCCTATACCAGGTGATCAAGATTGATCATCTGTTTCTTTTTATATAACCCCTCACCTTTTCCTACGAGATACGCTATACTCATTAACATATGGAAAAAGTAGACCTCTTTCAAAAGTCTAAAGCTCATAATTATACAATCCCGCTATCAAATTA
>CAYUDN010000039.1:0-4546 GCA_964443675.1 uncultured Candidatus Saccharibacteria bacterium
TCCCTGCACAAATGTCAGAAGCTGACATCGAAGCAAAAATTAAAGCGAAGCTTGCTGAAACTCCATTTGATCCAACAAAGAAAGGTCAATTCATCGGCATAATGTGCAAAGAACTTGGTGACACCGCAGATGGCGCAACAGTGAAGGCGGTAATTGATCGTCTCACGGCATAAAAAGTTGACTTTATCCAAAAAACTGCCATAATATGCAGAACCCGTCCTTTCAACCAGATCAACCAAACAATGGGGATCACATGTTTAAGCCAAGATACAGACCTTCAGGCACTTTAAAAGAAGCCCTCGAAAGGCTTCGTGCTAACCCGGTGGTACAACAAGCTATGCAAAGAGCTGCAGGACGTTCTGCAACACCAAAAGCTCCAACCACGCCACCAGAAAGACCTCATTCGGAGGCTAAGGATCAACCTGAAGTCGTCTTTGGGAAAGACGAGCGAGGAAGACCTTGTTGGATAAAGGTTGAAGAAGACTAAAATTTTGCTTGAAGCGGCGCGGTAGCGCCGCTTTTTGTATTCAGATAAAAATAATCATTACAGAGTATTCCTAGTAATAATCATTTTTATAACCTTTACGACTCCCTACTTTTCGTCTACTACCTAGTACCATCTACTCGCTAAGCACCCTCTCTCTACCTAATTACACTTCACCCTAAAAGGTATACGAAGTGGAGTGTTTGTAAGACGTTCCTTGGAAGTTAACCCCTGCTCAAATACCATAGTACACGGAAGAGAGCCTGTTGGAAGAGTATATATAATTTTTGTTTCAAATCTTGTCCACCCTGCTACCGTCCAATCTGTCGTTGCGATTGCAGCAGATACACCTACCACTCTCCCCCCTTGATCAAGAACAATAATAGGGAATTTACCTTCTCTAAACATTGTTGATCTTGCCTCTCCAACAAAAGCAAGCCCTGTATAGATATGGCCATTTTCATAAATAGAAAGATTACGTATGTAATATGGCTTTGGTTTTGTTGTGTCTACCTTAACCTCCTGAACAAATGGAGTTGTTGTCCCCCATCCATACGTATAGGTAGAGATAGAAGAAGGTTTACTCCTTTCGTCACCAATAACAGGAATAAGGGTTTCTGAATTAGTTCGCAAATCTTTTACCGACTGCTCATTAGAATACATACCAAAAAGTCCTCGATACGCTTTTGGAGAAGGAAGAACATCCGAAGAACTTGCTGTTACTTTTTTAACAATAGACTGTACGCTTAGTGCAGGATAGAGTGCTGACACCATCCACCATACAAGAACAATAAAAAAGATTCCAAATGCAAGTTTTATAAAAAAAGAAAGAAGATTTTTAATAAGATCCATACTACTATTAGTTAACCATCGGCAACGCTTTACTTCCTCCGCAAGTAGACGGAGACCACAACCCCCTCAAAGAAGTCTTCGCAAGTTGTTGTACCTGTCTAAATTCTTTTTGATAATGATATGGCATCATATAGGTGTATTCATATGCATACCCTTCTGCAATCATTTTACGATTGACCATTTGACCATCTTCAAGATAGACATATGCGAGTATTCTTCCATAGGTGTCACGAAGAGACTGAGAATCATCGTATTCCAAACGTACAATCTTTCCTTCCACAAAAGACTTCATAGCCTCACTTGCCTCTTTCCCAAAACACTCAACAGATCTCCTTGGGTCAACTGTTTCTGGAGTATTAATACCAATCAAACGAACAGTCTCATCTTGTCCATCCATACGAATATGAATAGTATCACCATCAGTAACCTTGGTGACGGTATAGTACGTTCCTATTGTATTCGGTGTTTCCACAGGAATACCAAGATCAACAAGTGACACAAAATCTTTATCTACCACATATGCAAGAAGGATAATACAAAAAAATACCCAACCAATTTTTTGGGTAATTTTTTTAGTTTCTTCTGATACGTGACCTCCTGACATACTTATACTTTAACACACAAGTGGCGCTATAACCTTCTTGGAAAGTGAATAGGTTGCAAAAGTAAGAATAATAAGCCCAACGACACCAAATTCTTCCCCGCCAAAAGGAAGCATATGAAGAAATGGTGTTAACCCAAGCGCACTAAAGAGAACTCCAACAAACGCAGTACCACATGCCGCACACCCAACTCCAAAGTAAGCCAAAAGAAGCCCTACACCATTATAAAGACCACTGTGGAAGAGCGCCTCTCCACGAATTCTAAAATACACATATGCAAGAGTAAAATTAACTCCACCCAAAAAAGATCCAACAACAGAAAGCGTAAGTGTTGCCACCGAAAAGTTACTTACCCCGTCAAAAAATATTTTTAAGAAAAGAAGAACTCTTGACCCAAGAGAAAGTGAAGTAATCGTAAGCATATCAAATGCCGCACTTCCATTCCATACTGCAAAAAGAAGAATGAGAAGAACTAAAGTGCTCACACTAAGCACAATAACACCATCTCGTCTTGAAAAAATAACCCCAAGCCCTCCAATAATAGATTTCATAGACTAATTAAGTACTACGCAGTGTAACAAAAGGGGCGTCTTGATTCAATATAATCAATAAGAAAAACTCTCACTCTACTAAAGAGTAGGCAGAGTATACAAAAAACGAATGCTGTTCCAATAACATCCGTTTTTTATCAGTCGTATCTATTACATGTACACATTAAATAATTTCATCACCAACTCGACGCATTTTCATGAATTCTTCTAGTTCGCCAATCTCTCGCTCAACAGCTTCTTCCCATGCCTCGTTACCAGTAAGTGCTGCATGAAGCTTGGCCTTGAAGTTAATATATAAAGGATACACAAGCTCTGGGTTTTCTTGTACCACTTTAAGAAATTCTTCTTGTTCTTCAGGAGAAAGGAGCACAAGACCAGACTCAAAAGCACGGAACTCTTCAAAAGAAAGTTTCGTATCTTCAAGTGCTTTGCGTAATTCTGGAAGTAAGGCCATAAATGCTATAGAATCCTCTGTATATCGCTATACAAAGGTAATAGTATTATTCTCTCACATAATAAAGTTTATGTCAACCCCGATTTCTCCACACCCTACTACTCCCCTTTATATGTCTCCTCAGCAACCTGTGCAGAACGAAGTGCTGCAAGCATGGTAATACGTGCACCTGTAAGCCAATTTTCGGCCTTAGAAGTGAACTCTTCTTGTTCATCATCACTCTTACGAGTCACCCCTTCCAACACTGCGTACTTCTTTTCAGCAAAAGATTCAAGATGTGGGGCACGAACTTCGAGAGAAGCAGTTTCTTTCTTAGTATCAACAACGTGTGATGTAGATGTCATAGGTGTGTATCACGTTACCTGTTTAGTAATTGAATAAGAGTATACCCTCTCCTCTTTCATTCGTGCAAGCACATTTATTGTGTTGTTGTGCAAAAACAAAAACGTTGTCAAAAATTCCTCACCAAAGCATCATTTTTGACATGACGACAAAAAAAATAAAAAGCAATATTGCTCTTCTTCTTGTTTGTGACTATAATGCAAAAAATCACCATTACTTTTGTATGGAAACTTCACCAAAGATTCATCATGAAGAGGAAGTACTCACAAATGAGGAAGCTCCTCTTGAGTATGAAGCAAGATTTGGACAAATACGTGATGATCTCAAGTATATGTTCCAAATTGAAGTACGAGATGAAGATGAGCTCACGCTTCCACGAACCAAAGAACGCATGTACAAGGTAGCCCTCGCATATCTAGAAGAAGAAAACCCTTTCGGATTCGAATACTTTGTTGATGAAGCACTCCTTTCCAAAGAAGATATCAAAACAAAAGATAAGAGGCGCATCAAAGAACTAGCTATTCGCATTCTAGAGAAAAGAAGAAATGCATATCAGAGAACGCGCTGCAAAGATATGTTCCTTACTCTTGGCGTTCTTACTCAAAAGGAGCTCGAAATGATCTCATGAGTTACTCGTAATGCTGTCATTATGGTGCTGGAAAAGGTGCAAAAAATATGATACCATTCTAGAGCAGACGTTAGAGATTAGATCTTAGACTTTAGAGAATACTAATACAACAAACGCATCAATCGTATTCCTCTACTACCTAAAGTCTAATGTCTATAATCTGTATGTGGGCTAGAAATTAGATCTTAGACGTTAGACTTTAGAAAATACCAATGCGACAAACGCATCAATCGTATTCCTCTACTATCTAAAGTCTAATGTCTATAATCTGTATATTGGGGTATCGTCTAATGCTCCCGATTTCTTAGATTGTACTCAATCTGTAGAAATCGCAGTACTGAGGCTTCAACCGAAGTAGTAGGACATCAGCAAAGCGTAACAACGTGAAGCGGTAGAATATAGCGGTCCTGAGCAGGACCAAAATCTGATACGATTATCTAAACTGCTCAAAAATCAAAAATATATTGGGGTATCGTCTAATGGTAGGACATCAGCAAAGCGTAACAACGTGAAGCGGTAGAATATAGCGGTCCTGAGCAGGACCAAAATCTGATACGATTATCTAAACTGCTCAAAAATCAAAAATATATTGGGGTATCGTCTAATGGTAGGACATCAGCAAAGCGTAACAAC
>CAYUDN010000040.1:0-4469 GCA_964443675.1 uncultured Candidatus Saccharibacteria bacterium
GGTCGTAAGAGATGATTACGTTGATAGGGGTTAGGTGTACGCACAGTAATGTGTTGAGCCAAGACCTACTAATTACCCGAAGTCCTATTAGGAAACATGACTAGCACTGCTAGTTGTGTCTTGATCTATATAAAAAATGGATCGAGATATGTGTTAATTGATTTTCATGTGGTGTAAGGAGGGGGTGAGCTCGAGCTTGCGGAGTATACTAGTACCGCGGGCGGTAGTTCTCCTTCTCCAGGCTAATGTTATTAGCCCCCTCCTTACACCACATGAGATGTTCTTTTCATGTGTATTGATTGAGAGGCGTATAAACAGTGCTCGAAATGACTGTAATCGATCTTTTTGATGAATGACGTTTGTACTAGCTGGATCCTTGAGTACGGTAACACCGCAAGGGTGGTAGGCTAGGAGTCGTGCCACCAAAGCATCTCTTTCGATCCTCCTCTCCATGAGACGTTGGTTAAGTCCAACAAGGAGCGAGATGTCCTAAATGCAGGAAGGTCTTTATGCAGTTCCGGCGTGAGCCGAGCCGCAAGGCTCGGGGCGTGGGCGTGGTAGTAGCGCTATCCCGCGTAAGGTCGATGGGTTCCCATAGACTCGAAGGTACCAATACGCCTCTCATTCAATGATTCTGTGTCGTAGAAATACGATGCAATATTCAAGATAAGTACGGAGGGGGTATAGCTCAGCTGGGAGAGCATTGGACTATAAATCCAAAGGTCAGAGGTTCGAACCCTTTTACCCCCACCACAGTACTTACTTTGAGTGTTTTGTTCTCCTGATTTGGCCTTGGGGTCACACCTCTTCCCATTCCGAACAGAGAAGTTAAGCCCAAACGCGGCGATGATACTGGTTAACTCCGGGAAAGTAGCTTGTCGGGAGAACAAAGTATTCAAAGGTTTGATAAAGAAAGCACGACCGCGAAGCGACCGTGCTTTTCTTTTGTATACACGTATTATGCTTACCATGCTTCGCATGTTTTGTTCCACTGGTAACTGACCTTTAATCACTATATACTAGTAGCATGAGTTGGGAACTACGTCGAAAATTAATGTATGCAAGCGCAGTACTTCTTTGCGTTACTTCTTTGTCAGTATTTTTGTTGCGTGATGTTCTTTTCCCGGCGCCAACATGTGTTGACGGTAAAAGAAATGGCTTCGAGCTTGATGTTGATTGTGGAGGGTCATGCGCCCTTCGTTGTTCCTCAGAAGTTACACCTTTTACTGTTACTTGGTCTAAAGCAATTAAGGCTTCAAAAGATAAATACGATCTTGTTGCTATGATCAACAACACCAACATCGACAATGCTTCGGTTGAAGTTGGGTATACTTTTGAAGTATTTGACGCGAGTGCTCGAAGTATGGCAACTTTTTCTGGTTCAACAACAGCTCCTCTTGCGGGTAAGTTCCCTGTTATTCTTCAGAACATATCTCTCCCTTCTTTGCCTTCGACAGTTGTCGTGACTCTCAATGATGGTCCACATTTTTCTGTCAAAGAAAGTCCAAGTTCTCCAACAATAAAAGTTCTTGATCGGCGATATGAGCCAGGAACTATTCCTCGTGTGTATGCGACAATAATGAATACTAAACATAAAGAAATCACTAACCTTCCTCTACGTCTCGTGCTTTTTGATGATAAAGAAAATGCCTTTGCGGTAGGTCAAACAATCATACCAGTGCTTCCGAAAGAAGGAGTAAGAGAAATAGTCGTCACTTGGGAATCTCCTCTTCCTCACCCTCCTACAAGAATAGGGGTGTATCCTATCTTTAACCCGTTCGAAGCGATTGATTTCTAAAGATATGTTCGCGACAATTTTTCGTCTGATGAAGACTGTGGATGTAACGTTTTTCTTTGCGATGGTAGCAATAACGCTCTCTGGTCTTTTTACTATGAGCTCCTTTCAAGACGGGGATGCGTATTTTATAAAACAAAGTAGTTGGATCGGCATATCACTTGCTGTGTTTTTTTTCGTGTCATCATTTGAATATCGTTTCCTTAAGCAAACAAGAGTAGTGCTTTCTCTTTATTTAGGGATGCTTGCAGTACTTACTCTTCTTTTTGTGTTAGGACATGTCGCAAAAGGTGCAGAAAGCTGGTTCCGTGTTGGTGGTTTTGCTTTTCAGCCAAGTGATCTTATGAAGCTGGTGCTTATTATTGTTCTTGCGAAGTACTTTTCTAGGCGACACATAGAAATTGCCAATATACGGCATATTATTGTTTCTTTTATATACATGATCATTCCATTTGTGTTAGTGGTGCTACAGCCTGATTTTGGCTCTTCTATGGTACTTTTTGCGATATGGCTCGGTCTTGTGTTTGTTTCGGGTATCTCAATTCGGCATCTCCTTCTCGTTGCTTTTGTTGGTGTGGTTTCGTTTATGCTTGCGTGGCAATTTGTGTTTAAACCATATCAAAAAGCTCGTATTATTACTTTTGTAAATCCTCTTCATGATATACGCGGTTCTGGATATAATGCCTATCAGTCGACGATCGCTGTTGGATCTGGAGGACTTGTAGGGAAAGGGGTTGGTTATGGGACGCAGTCACGCCTTAACTTTCTACCAGAATACAAAACCGACTTTATCTTTGCAGCCTTTGCAGAAGAGTGGGGGTTCATTGGTTCTCTTTTATTGCTTTCTTTTTTCTTAATTATTTTTATCAAACTTGCGTGGTATGCTCTTGTTGCCGATTCTACCTTCGAAGCTTTATTTACTTACGGTGTATTAATTTGGATTTTGGTGCATGTGGTTATCAATATTGGTATGAATATCGGTGTTATGCCGATTACTGGAATCCCTTTACCTCTTATGAGTTATGGAGGGTCTCATCTTCTTGCGGAGTGTCTTGCGCTTGGTATGTGTGCAGGAATGCGTAAATACTCTCGATCTGGACACAAATATCATGTTCGTAATGAATTTGTTGGACTTGAGTAAGTCTAACCAATCACTCAATCTTTTTGGTAGGTGTGCCTTTTTGTATGGGTGTGTACAGAATATATACAACAAGTAATCTATTTTGCTACACTTGAAGTATATGAATAAAAAAATAATTACGACAGTGATTGGTGGAGTGCTGCTGTGTGGGTATTTTGGTGCAGCGTTTGCTTACACCTCACAAGACAGCAGTGTCGGTGATGCGAATGTTCTTGGTGGAGGGGATGTAGATACTGCACCTGCATCTACTTGTATCGAGCTAAAAAGTGACGCGTTGCGATATCGTGCAACAGACGCTACCACAAATGGTGAGGTGAGTGTCCTTCAAGATTTTTTGGTGAGTACATCGTTACTGAAGACCTCGGTTACTGGGTATTTTGGTTTGGGTACTATGTCTGCAGTAAAGCAGTTCCAAAGAAAGGCAAGACTTTCACCAACAGGATATGTTGGACCACTTACTAAAGCAAAAATTAAAGAAGTAAGTTGTAGTGGGGATGTAAGTTTTGTGGTAGGCCAAGACCAAAATAAGAAGTTTCCTTCTTCATCTTCATCAACACTTCCACCTCTACCATCACAAAAAGAACGAGAGCGTATGATGAATCCTCCTGTCTATGCTTCTTCTACTTCAGGATGTGATGCGCAGGTGCGATTTTGTCCGAATGGTACACCTATGGCAAGAGATCCTTCTTCTTGTGTATGGATGGAGAGTAAGTGTGGTTCTTTTGTTCCTTCAACAACAACACCCTCACAAGGAATGTTTGCTGCACCTCCTTCTTTTTACGGTGAAGGAAGTATGTTTCCTCCTCGACCAACGAGCACTAACCAAGGGGTCGTGTGTACTATGGAAGTGCGTTTTTGTTCCAATGGATCTGTTATGGCAAGAAATATGACAACGTGTGAGTGGCTCACTTCCTCATGTCCGCAAGGTTCTACAGGAAGAGTGATTGTTCCAGAAGGAACAAGCGGAGGAGGTGCTCCTTCTGTGCCTGCTCATGGTGTAGAACGAGCAGTTCTTCCAGGAGGTGGTGGTGTAACACCAGTTGATGTGCCGTAGTCTAAATTTTTTAGTAAGACTTACATATCTAACAACCTCGTTTGTTGAAATTCTTCAACTTTTCATTGTTGTGCTTTTGGTATGTCTTCTTGAAAGTAAGGATTTCTTTGTGGATTTTGTTTAAGTGTAAATCCTAAATATACTACTATACTATACATGAGTGTCTGGTGAGTTATTTTTTGTATTGTTTGAGCTCTGATTTTGTGTGTAACAGTAGACCGATTATATGACTGGTTTGATATACTAACTAAACATGGAAAGTTACAAGTCTGGATTACAAACAGGGAAAACCTTAGAACATTTACGAGACGGAATAAGAGGGAGTGATCTCGCTGTTCTGGAGATTGGTTCAACGCAAGAAAAGGAGCAACTCATTGCCGCCCTTAAAGATCCTAAATATTGCAGTAGAGAAGAAGTGTTATGCCTGGCTTTTAAAAATTTTTCAGGTGAAGCGTTCGGTGACTACCAATGGCCAAAGA
>CAYUDN010000041.1:0-4185 GCA_964443675.1 uncultured Candidatus Saccharibacteria bacterium
CTTCCGTGTATCATAGAGAGATGCGGGGTGTACTACTTCGGGGGTAGGGAGGCTTAAAAGAACGACTTCAGTATAATACAAGTTAACTTATTAATTGTCAACTATACCGTATGTGGCGTGAATCCGAAAATCCTCTACCCATTCAAAAAGCAATACCTGACAAGAGTTTTTAAGCAATGAAAATAAAATCCGCGTACAGAGTGTGGAAATAAAGTAACTAAATGTAAGTGTTCCTTAGGGTGGTCAAATATTGATTCAATCTTGGGACGTATAAGGAGAAGGAGGTGTTTGCCAGTGTATTATAAGCGGAGGTCTTCCTCCAAGAAGTTTAAGTTCTTGAGGAACAAGATCACTTACCATACAATAAAAATCCCCGATATGATGTTTTTGCAACAGAAGCACAGTGAAAATATATAGTTATTCCAGTAACTCCTAGATTTACTATGCTTTTTTGTAGGAATGAAGAGGTTTTTAGATTCACGGTTCTTACTTTTTATTATGAAAACTACTTACTAGTACTAGTCAAAAAAGTTGATGAGGTACTTGTCAATTTCGCGTTGATCGAGATCATAGAAATTACGATTAGTGTTATGGAGAAGGGTTGCAAGAGTAACTCCAACATAACGCCAATGCCATGGCTCGTAAACGTAGTACGCATTATTTTTTGGATAAGAAAGTACAAAACCATATTTGTACGCATTACGCTTCATCCATTCATATGCTTTTGTCTCTCCGAACCCATCAAGCTGTCCACCAAGCCCTGTAGTAATAACATCAACAGTAGTGCCAAGTTGATGTTCAGAAAATCCCTGATCAGCCGAAAACTTATTCGCTGCTGTTGTACCATAGGTTACCGAATACGTACTCTTGAGTGACTTCTGCTCACTGAAAGATCGATACGCTGACTTAACATAAAGCTTCACTCCGTCCTTAGCAGCATCTTCACTCATACTAATAAGATGAGGCATAATCTCTGCCAAAAAAACTTCTGTACGTGCCGTACTATACACAAAATCATCTGGTATCCTTGTCATTTGTTTAGGGGTATAATTTTCATTCAAAAAATATACTTTCGAATATTTTTTGAGAAGTTGTGGATCGATCTCGGAGAGTTTTTTAAGAGTGCTTACCGTTCCAGAAATATCACCAACTTGTGCTTCAACCCCTCCTACCTTAGTCTTCACTTGGTTAACAATATTCTCTGTATTCGAAAGAGTTACTGAAAGACCTTTGGTTTCCTTGTGAAGATCTTTGTAACTACGAGATAATCGCTTAGTATCATTCGAAAATATCTCACCTGTTGTGGAAAGCTCTTGAGAAAGAGCGTCCACTCTTCCAGAAAGAGAAGAGATTACTACTGCCTGATACACATTCGCAGCGGTTACCAAGAGACAAAAGACAACGAGCACACGAAGTGCAAGAGGGCTAAGATGTGGTTTAGTATCCATAGCAAAAGTATAGCATGGGAGCCGTCTCTACTAGACCCCTTTCCACAAAAATATCTTTAGCGATGATTACAATATAATCATCGAATCACCGAAGGAATAGAACATAAAGCCTTCTTCTTGAGCAATCGTATACAGCTCAATAATACGACGCTTAGCACCTTTATATTCCAAGAACGCATCAACAAGTGCCATCAAACTTGACTTCGGTACGTGGAAGTTCGTAATCAAATGATCTACAAGCTTGAAGGTATATGGAGGCATAATAAAAAGATTAGTCGCACCAGAGAGGGCTTCTTCTCCTTCCTGCAATAGTTGTTCCGCACACGATTCAATAGTTCTCACAACAGTTGTTCCTACGGCGATAATCGGCGTGTAAGATGTCACACTCTTCTGCAATGCAAGACGAGACGAAGAACTAATGTAGAACTTTTCAGAGTGAAGTTTTTTCGTCTCTACATGTCGTTCTTCCACCTCCGCAAAAGTACCAAGCCCCACATCAAGCACTATCTCGACCCGGTATATATTCTTGGCAGCAAGAGAATCAAATACACGTTCAGTGAAGTGAAGTGACGCTGTTGGCGCTGCAACAGACTTCTTTTCTTGAGCAAAAATTGTTTGATACCGCAAACGAAGCTCTTCTTCAGGAAGAGACATAGCACCTAAATAAAATGGTGTCGGTGTTGTCCCACACTGTTCAAGAAGCGATGGTACAAGAGAAGAATCAAACTCTGGTTTTAGATAAAAACGCTGCTCATCTTGTCGTGTGATCGTGAACCAGTATGTGCCAAGCAAAGAAAGTTTTCTCCCTGGAAAAATCTTTTCATCAACAATAGCAGGAAGTGCCATCTCGTGGTCAAATCCTTCATTCAAAAGAATAAGACCTCCAACCTTACCTCCTGTATCTTTCCTAAAGGTAACACGTGCCGGTATCACTCCGGTTGCATTCATCACCATACAGGCATTCGGTGGCACATACTTTGCAAGATTATAAAAGTAATCAAAAGTAATTGTGTCGGTCCTTGTATCATACACAAAAAGTCGAGAAGCATCTCTTTCTTTGAGCGGCTCTTTGCGAATATTTTCCTTAGGGAGCGTATACTCATACTCCTGTAGAGGACGTTTAATCATAGTCATCTGATTCTACAAAAAATGCAACTATTCGTCTAGAACATTAAGAAAAACTGTACGGAATATACGCAATACATATCCAACTAAAGTGTATGTTTAGTTCTCCTTCTCACATGTACGAGTGTATGGCTCTTTTTGAATAACGCTATCAAGTTGCACTGATACACGCAACGACAATGGGATACCCGCATCAGAGTTATTAATAGTGACCTCAGAAATTCTTATCACCGCACTACCCTTGATTTCACATATGTCCCCTTTTTTTGGTATCTGGTTTTCAGTTTGAAATAGTAACTCCGCTCCTCCATGATCTCTAAAATTAATTTGACTATCCTTTGGGACATGCTCTGACTTTGGTAATTTATAACGCTGATCTTCGTCAGGGATAAAGTAAACAGTATCTGTATCTGAAAATGGTTCGTACTCAGTAGGTGTCCTTAACTTTTTTATATAAAACCCTTTAAGTTCAATCGTCTCAGGATAATACGAATACAAAGAGCTTCCATCATTATTTTTTGAAACAGATAGTTGTTTTTCGCATTCCAGAGTCTCTCTTGGGTTCAGATTACTATATGAAGAAGAAAATAATCGACATCTGTCATAAGGGTAAGCAGGAGTCGTGATATCATTTCTTTGGTTAAAACTCTTTTGCATTTCTTGTTGCTGCAAATAATAGTAACCTATAATTACAATAAGAAAGATACTAAAAAAACTTATTACAAAAAACTTTTTGGTTGTGATTTTCATAGTCGATTACTATAAGTTTACTATAGACTATGTATTTCCAGCAAAGTAAAGAAACACCCGTGTAAAATATGTAGTAAAGGTGTTGGTACACATACTGTCTTACTTAATAAAGTGAGAAGATTATGAAGTCATAGTCATCCACAAAGACAAGTAGGTTGTGATAGTAAAAAAAGTTCTCATAATTATATGGATAGCAAAGTTACCAAAGGCATAGATCTTAATTAAGCAACTTTCCCAAGGAAAGGGACAGTGAGTCGAACCTTCTTCACCGCAACACCTTTGCGAAGTGGAGTTCGTTTCTTTGGTGACACATAAGCTTTACCAACAAAAAGCGAATTGATTTCTTGATACGTGCTAATAGTTTTTTGTGTTACAGTTCTTCCTTTTGCACGATCATATACTGATGAAGTAAGCACTGTAAATCTACATCGTACTCCAAGTTCTGCTACAAGGTCTTCTAAAATTTTTTCTGCTATTTCTTTGTAAGTCATCTTAAAAAATGTTCGAAGTCCTGTAAGCTCGGCGAAGCATTCATTCTTCCCTCCTTCTATCGCTTCTGGAGTGTATCGACGAATGATCGCATACATGCGACGAGCGTAATTAATACGAAGCGAATCTTTGTTGTGTGTAGTAATACGAATGGTTGCGCGAGAGGACATGGTTTAGTTACTAGTTAATGATTAATAGTTGTTAGTAGTTAGAAGATACTCTTTTGGCGAAGTCGCCAATCCTACTGATATGCACGAGACCACTTTCTTTTGGCACACTTTTTACTTCGATATAGTAGTGAAAAATTTTGATGTTCATGGTATTAGGTATTAGGTATTAGGTATTAGGTATTAGGTATTAGGTATTAGGTATT
>CAYUDN010000042.1:0-3286 GCA_964443675.1 uncultured Candidatus Saccharibacteria bacterium
GTTACCACAGTACCACGACCTTCGATAGTGAAGATATCTTCAACAGGCATAAGGAATGGCTTAGCAATATCACGCTCTGGGAGTGGAATCCAAGTATCGAGTGCAGTCATGAGCTCAACAATCTTCTGTGCCCATGGATCATCAAGAGAAGTAGCTTCTGAAGCCTTAAGACCAGAACCACGAATGATTGGAGTATTTGCTCCATCAAAGCCGTTCTTTGTAAGGAGTTCACGGATTTCTTCTTCAACGAGGTCGATCATATCTGGATCATCAACCATATCACACTTGTTAAGGAACACTACGAAGCGTGGCACGCCCACCTGCTTGGCTAGGAGTACGTGTTCACGAGTCTGAGGCATAGGACCATCAGTCGCCGCAACCACAAGGATCGCACCGTCCATTTGAGCCGCACCGGTAATCATGTTCTTAATATAGTCCGCGTGACCAGGAGCGTCGATGTGTGCGTAGTGACGAGCATCAGTCCAGTATTCTGAGTGTGAAAGAGAAATGGTAATACCACGAGCCTTTTCTTCTGGAGCCTTGTCGATATCATCAACACCCTTAGTCTTGATAGTCTGATCTTTAAGGTGAAGTACATTAAGAATACCTGCAGTAAGGGTAGTCTTACCGTGGTCAACGTGGCCAATGGTTCCTACGTTTACGTGTGGTTTTGATCGATCAAATGTTTCTGCCATATGTTTTTGTTGTGTCTTGCCTCTAAAACAAAAGTTCTAGGGTATTGGACTTTAAAATTAAAATAATAACTAAATAATCTGCACTACTTAGCCAAGCGAGAATCAAGTAAATGCTAAGTAAGTCCTGGCATAATAGCATACAGTAACAAAAAATGCAAGCATTTGTACATAACAATCACCCCACCCTCTTCTTTGTTCTCATTTCTAACAAAAAAGTCGCTCAAAACGAGCGGCTTCCTACTTCTTTTCTGTCACTGTATCACCTTGACCAACGGTTATAATCAATCAGATCCTGAAGTATCTTCGTTGAAACAGAGATATCAACTCGATACTTACCTCCTATCGATTTAATTCTGTTTATCCTAAAAGAGTAAAGGGTCTTTCTACCTTGTTCGTCTTGGAAAAGAATCTCTATATCTTCCCCGACTTTTGGAACCTTTGCATCGCGCCATCCTGAGTATGCAGATCTTCCATCAGGTGCATTCGCATACACAACAATCTGGTAACGATAACGGTAGTAAAGGTACCCAAAAAAAGAAATCGACAGTAATAGAAACAGACTATAAATCATTGATTAACCTCCACGAAGAACATTCTTATGTTATTTTTACATGTTTTACAGAAAGAAACAAACCTCTCAGGACGTGCAAAACCTATAAGCAAAGAGTTTTTTAGGCACAGCAAGAAGGGGTAACTTTTCTTTTGCCTGCTCTATGAAGTAATAACAAAAAAAGAAAAAGCCTGGTGATTCCAGGCTTTCTTGAACACTTGTGTTCACTGATTGAAAAACACACGATCCCCTTTATACATTTGAGGAACGTGAGCATTCCACTCAAATGCATGCACAAGCCAGCTACCGCTTTTAAGCCAAGAGACTTTTACGGTATACAAACATCCTGCGACAAACATGTAGAAGAAGTTGTTCCCGCGGCAGGCGAGTAGTCCAAACCCACCATCCCATTGACGAGTGAGATGTTCTCGCAACTGGTTTAGGGTACAGCATTGGCGAATCAGTTTGTCTTTTCCGGCACTAAACCGTACCGCAAGCACATCTCTGTTGAGCATGTTGGACTGAAGAGTAACAATATCACACGAAGAGATGTCAGAAGATCCTCCATTGTCAGGAGCAGAAAGAAGTAGACAGTCAACAAAAGTCCTGTGATCTATATCCCGTTCCCCAAAAAAAATACCAGGGCGAGGAGAAAAGAATTCTTCCAAAGACATCTCACGCAATGTTTGTTCGGCAGACATGAGTACTCCAAGTGAATGTTGTAAGCTATTGTTACAAGAAAAGCTGTTTATGCAATTAAACAACCACTCTTGCAACAATCCCATTGACATACTACAATACTACATTATACGTGTCAATAGTATAGTGCGGTATTTATCTCTACACACGCTTTTCTATTAATTTTTAGTAAATGTTGCACTTTTTGTTATTTTTGCAAATACCTTAAGTTATGTAAAACTTCTGTTGTTAGTATCATTCGTGTTTACGATCACAGCCAACACATTACGATGCTTTATAGCTTTTGGGATCCTTTTCGACCCCTTTCACATTAGAACAGTACAGGACCTGCATATCATTATACATTGAAGAAGACTTGCCTTGTCGCGTGTGTATACTTTTTGATATACTCTATAAATCAAAACTTAATTTCATAACTATATGACAAACATGGACGGACCGCTTGTAGGTGGGAAAAATGAACAACGGGAGTTACTGAGTGACTACCGACTAGATGATGGTGCCCCACTTCATTTTGCACTATTTGATGTTCCTGAAAACGGTTACATAAATAACGATATAGCAAGGGAAGCAAAACTTAGACTTGAAAGTATCTTTAAAACTAACCCTGAAGTAATTAGAGGCTGTGCTGGTAAACCAGCAAGTACAGTAAGATCGGTAATCGAAGCAACAGAAAAAGCGATAAAAGAGGAAGAGCAAGTCGTGGTATAAAGATTATAAAAGTGGCAATATGGCCACTTTTTGTATTGAGCACAACTAGCTCTTTATTGTTATTAAGTTTAAAGCCGCCCTTGTAAAGGGGCGGCTTGTCTAGAAGGCGATTCTACTTTCTCGCCAACTTAGCGAGTAAGGCGGTCACACATCCCAGTATAAAAACTGGGGTTGTAAAAAAGTGTGCCAAAACAAAGAGATACCTGTAGGACTCGTAAACTGTTGCAAAGAACAGCGGACGGTCTGAGGCATCTCGTTGAAGCGAGGCAGGACCACCATCTTCACAACGATCAAGGAACGTTGCGGAATCGCAGTACATCTCCCCCGTCGCTACAAAAAGACTTCCAGCAACACCAATAACAATCAACCCAACAGAAAACAAAGTGAAGTAACGACCCCCTTTCAAGAACTTCTGATGGACAGATCCTCCCAAACAACGTACTACAAGCAGAGGTGCAAGAACATACATGACCGAAATCAGGACTGCATGATCCCGCAACTGCGAGAGCAAAACACCGAAAAAATGTTCCATGTTTCCCTTTCAAATACAATGAACTTTTTGACTCAAAACTACTTCCGTTGAAGCACCTTTGAATTAGGACACTCAGGTAATTACACTTGAGTCATGAAA
>CAYUDN010000043.1:0-3229 GCA_964443675.1 uncultured Candidatus Saccharibacteria bacterium
TCGTCGGGATTTTGCTCAAAATATATTCGAACTTTGTTTAATACACACCGCAAAATAATGAACCCGAAGTGAAAGCTTCGGGTAATTATTATCCCTAAAAACCTCCGGCTTTAGCCGGAGTGTACGTTTGATGGCGAAGCCGTACACTGACGTGGACACGACAGTGTCACGTCAGTACAAGAATTAAACAACGGGTGCGAAGTAATCACATAATAATATATTGGAATACATAATGTTATTCTTTAGCATTCCTGTCATGCACAATAGAGTTGTATTAACTAACATCAATACGCCCGCGACTAGCGGGCAAACCCAAAGCCACCGGACACATGTCCGGTGGTCGATTACATTTTGCGTGAGACGATGGGATTCGAACTGAACCCGAAACGAAGTCCGTTTTGTATTCAAAACGGGGAGGGTGAAGCTTAGGCGAAAGTTAGGAGATTTTGTTTGAGCGCTTTGCGCGAAAAAGAAAATCCCTAACAATCGCCGAATCCCATCGTCCAAACACTAGTACGTGGGATTCGAAGCGAAACGTCGGTCTACGAAATACACACCACAAAAGGTATCTTCCAGACTTTTGTGGTGTGTATTTTGTCGACGTTTCTTTAGGCGAAAGTTAAGAGTGTTTTTATGAGTAACAACGTTACGAAATAAAAATACCTTAACAATCGCCGAATCCCATCGTCTCCTTCTTAGCGATCAAATAGTGAAGGAGGGATATACTATACCTCTTTATGGTACACTAATCCTTGCCCCGTGGCTTGCCACGGGGTCCTTGTAGGAAAGTTTGAAAACCCTCGGTTTTCAAGTATGATGACTGCATGGTTGTACGAAGTAATCACTGTGCTTACGACACTCACTATCATGTGGTGTTTGCCGTTAAATATCGGAAGGCTCTTTTAGATATCAACATAACCTCGCACCTAAGCTTCCTCGCTCACGAAATAGAGAAGCGCTATGAAATCGAGTTTGAGCAGATGGGATGCGACGGTGATCATATACACTTCCTTCTTTCCTTTCATCCTAGATTAAGCGGAGGAGAAGTTGTTCGTATTATTAAAAGCATCACAGCGCGAGAACTCTTCAAACAGTTCCCAGCGCTTCGTAAAGAACTCTGGGGAGCTGAGTTCTGGAGTGATGGTTATTACCTCGCTACAGTCGGTAAGCGAGGAAGCTGGTCGGTGGTAGAAGCCTATGTAAAAAATCAAGGCAAACAACCACAAAAAGACCTCCTCACATTATTCTAGTCACACCATGCAGTCCTACGGGGATACCCCGTCGGCTTGCCGCGGGGTGATTCATTATATCTCTTTATGGTACACTTGAGCGTACATCGATAACAATTATATGGACCTTACTATACCCTTAGAAACAGTTACTCTTAATATTCGGGTCGCGGTTCTTATTCAAAAAGATGGAGGCTTTGTGCTTGAGAAGAGTAAAGGAGGCTACTACTTTCCAGTTGGTGGTCGAGTTAAGCAAGGGGAGACTTCAGAAGAAGCTGCAAGACGTGAGGTGCTTGAAGAACTTGGTGTTACTACGCAAGATCTTCAACTAAGAGGTGTTATTGAACTATTTTTTGGTCGTGAAAATGATCGTGTTCAAGAAATTTGTTTTGTGTATACTGCTTCAGTTGTTGGCATGTTAGAGCTTGCTCAAGAGTTCGGTGTGTACACTGTTGAACAAATAGAGTCTATTGATTTTCGTCCGCAAGTGATCAAAGAGATCATGAAGTCAAAAGAAGTCGGCATTCTTCATATCACCATGAGAGAGTAGTTCCTTATACTTCCTCTTAGGAGTATACTTAGATCATATGCGCTATCCTTCGATGAATCCAGTGACATCTCAATATTGGACATCTTCTGAACAAAAAGCTTTAGAAAAAGCAAGAACTATTAGAGATGTGTATGCTGTTGCTCGCACAGTGCTTGCTCGTATGCCTGATAATTTAGCACAGGTGTGTGGACCTATTACAAGTGGTGGTGTCGGATCGATTGAAGGGAATTTACATTTTCTTAATGAAAAGGTTGCACGACTTCAGGCAGAAGGGGTTGCGGTTTTTGATCAAATGCCCTACGAAGAAACGATACATCGTGTTCGTAATGATCCTGCGCTTATGCAAACGTATGAGCATGTGTTGTCAGATTTTTATGAGCAGCTTTTTCTTTCTGGTAAAATCACTGCACTTTACTTTATGTCTGGATGGGAAAGTTCACGAGGTGCGTGCTGGGAACATGAAAAGGCGAAAGAGTATGGATTTGATATTGTATATTTGTAGATTCTTGTTGCCTGTGCGAAGGTTTTACTTTCCCTTCCATTTGGTATCTTTTGCAATGCTTTCTTTTACACGATAGGTAACAATTTTTTTGATAAGTGTAAGAGGAAGTTTTTTGGTGTGAGGAAATTGAATAGAACCTTTTGCAGTAGGGTATTCTTCTAGTTCTTTTTGGAATGCGATGATTGCACTCGGTGTTGGATATAGTCCAATATGATGTTTGAATCCAGCGAACATGACAAGAATCCTGTCGTACGAATAAGCGGGCATACCCCACTTGATACTTTCTGTCGCATCTTTGGCAGAGATTTTTATCATGTGACGCATCGCTTGTAGACGTTCTTGTACTTCGTTAGGAAATCCTTCAATATAACTATCAACAGTAAGAGGTTTTTTATGGTCAAACTTTTTCATTCTTGTGTAGTTTTAGAAGGAAGTATTATTGCTCTATGTCTTTTTCAGTGTCTTTAGCGACACAGTTATTGATAAGCATTTTTTCTGCGCCTGTTGATTCAGTTAAGAAGCCGGTATCTCCTTTTGACCACCAAAGATATTTGTCATCAAGGTAACGAACCCCAGACCCTGACATTCCTTGTACAAGTATTCCAGTAGTGATGCGATCAGATCGGAAGGTTGCAGTAGTATGAGTCGGGTCACTGTTATCATAGTGTACATAGGCTTTTAAGCCATTATCGCATTGATAGGTGACGTCGATTGTTGCAGGAACTTTACTATTCGTTGCTTCTTGTGCAGGAGCTGGCGCATGAGCCCGGTATAGTGCAGCAATAAGAAGAAGTACAATGAATACGAAGAAGGTGATTGTAATTTTTTTCTTTCTCATAGTTGTCAGTATATCATGAGGTGTTGCAGTTTTTTGAGACCGGGATGACTAGAAGGAGTTTTTTGTGTATACTAGGAGAACTTTTGGAGAAATGGATGAGTGGTTTAAAT
>CAYUDN010000044.1:0-2927 GCA_964443675.1 uncultured Candidatus Saccharibacteria bacterium
TTTGATAGCGGGATTGTATAATTATGAGCTTTAGACTTTTGAAAGAGGTCTAATGGGTAAGCATAAACCCAGTAGCCACAATACTACAGTAATTAAGGAGAGTTGTCCACTTTCGGCTGATACGTTTTGGTGAATACTACGGGTATTTGATCAAGAGCACTTACATGACCATTTTTAATGTACACTTTAACAAGAAGCCCCCTACTTGTTTCTTTCGAAAAATTCTGATCAAACACCAAATTACCAAGACTGTACACAATATACTTACCTTTATACATTTCGATATCTTCCACTACATGCGGATGATGTCCGATCACAAGATCAGCACCGTAATCGATGATCTCATGTGCAAGCTTCTCTTGATAGGCGTCATGCGTCATCTTGTATTCAGTACCAAAATGCACCGATACCACTACAACATCCACAGTACCTTTTGCTCTCTCTATATCTTCTTGCAATTGTTCTTTTGTAGGAAAGGCAACGGCAGGAGTTGCACTTCCAGCACCAAGAAAGGTAGGTAGGAGTGGTGTATACGCAAGATACGCAATCGTTGTCGTACCTATACGAAAAACTTTTTCTGTATGCGCATCTTTAAAAGTGTGACCACCGCCTGTATACACAATACCTGCAGTATCAAGATGTGCAAGTGTCTCAAGGAATGCCTCACGACCATAGTCCCACATATGATTATTAGCAATCGAAACAACATCAACACCGCTTGCAACAAGACCTTCTATACTCTTAGGATTAGCACGAAAAGAATAGATGCTTCCTTTCTTTGTGCCACTTAACGCTATTGGACCTTCAAGATTCACAAAAGTAATATCCGCATCTTTAAGTGTTGAAGCAATATGCATAAACGGATACGACCAGTTATTTTGTTTTTCCATAAGCTCTCCAATAGCGCGCGAAAGCATCACATCTCCACCAAACAAAAGAGTTACTGTGTTGTCTTCTTGTTTAGAAGCATTAAGAGTGTCACTCGTATCTTTTACCGTCTCTTTGGTGAACGCTTGTTGTTCTTTGGTGGAAATAGTTTTAGTAAAAAAAGATGAAGCCTTACCGGTTACCACTAACACCGCTACACCAAAAAGACTTACAAGAAAAATCCCAACAACAACAACACGACGCACAGAAAGCATGCTTTTCATATTGTGCAGTATACCATAAAACACCTTCCCTCTTTGACTTTTAAGACTTTTCCACGAGAAGATGTGGTTCTCCTCTTTTTGTTTTCAAAAAGATGTTTTACACTTCTATATATTAGTAATTAATATTCATCTACTTTACATGGAACACACACACGAACACGGAAACACAGGAGGAATGAAGCTTCCTCTTATGTCCCAACTACGTCACCTCGAAACAAAAATTGCTTCCACGTTACAAGATGTGCCTCACCTTCCTGATGCATGGAAAAAAGTTATTACCTCTATACTTCCTTGGCTAACTCTTATTTTTGGTATTCTCTCTCTTTTTGGTTTTGCAACTGCTGGAATGTTTAGTCTACTTGTATCGCCGCTACTTCTTCTTGCTAAAGGTTTTAGTGGGCTCGTCCTCATCATTAACCTTGTTTGTGGTCTTCTTGTTGCAATACTTGCACTTGTTTCATTCAAACCACTTCTTGCTATGAAGCGAAGTGGTTGGGAATATTCTTTTTATGGACTTGCAGTCGGAACTATTTCATCACTTGCATCAATCCTTCTCCTACATTTCTCTGTGCCTGATATTCTCGTGGTATTGATCGGAGTATATGTACTCTTTGAAGTGAGAGGGAAATACAACTAGGTAACGTATCAGACAAAAAAACCGCGGGTATATCCGCGGTTTTTTAGTAGGGAGAGAAAGTAGATTAAGTGTACCCATAAGTCTAAATCCTGTAATGGTATTTTAGCATCATTCCGAAAACTAAAACTATGTATGTGGGTCGCTATCCATTATTATGATTAACAAGGTTAACACCTGTTTCAATAGAAAGTTTTTCAATAACGCTTTTTAGTTTTTCTAAACCTTGTTCAGAATAAAAAGATGGTTCCAGTGTATACCCATTGTCTTTTGCGAATTGGAAAATTTGCTTAAGTAATTTAGATGCATACCCTTGACCTTGATACAACAGATCAACAGAGACAAACTTTATCCAAAAATTTTGAGCATTTTTCGGGTCTTGCTCCAATTCTGATAAACCAACTACTTTGTCTGCCTCGTAAATAACAGGAAAAAGCTTTTTTGAAGGAAATCTACTAATACCAGTAACATCTCTTGGGTAGAAATACTTAAAGACACCACCTTCTTCCAGAGGAAGAAATCTCATATCTTGAGGAAGTGAAGTTCCTTTATAAATCATCTCAAGCAAGTCATCTGCTGAGAGAATTTTTGTCTCCACTTTTATTTGTTCCTTGTTTTCAAAAGTATTTCCAAATTTTGGTGACTCCATATTTTAATGTACTTATTTTAACATAAAGCAATGTAAGTCATATACGATACTTTTACATTATGATGAAGAAAGTAGGATTCGGTCACAAGTCTACCTCGCATAGCTTCGAAGTAGACCCGCGACCCCTATTCTCATCCCACCGAAAAGTGACGCAGGTCACTTTTCTTTTCTCCGCTGAACAAAAAATGGACACCTGATAGGTGTCTCATTTTTGTACCAGCGGAGAAAGTGGGATTCGGTCACCAAACATATCTTTTTCTCTTTGTCTTTCGACTTGAGAAAAAGATTGTTTCGCAACCCTGAAAAAACCGACAAAATAATGCAACCAAAAGTCATGCGCTCCCACTTTTGGTTGTATTATTTCGTAGCCGGTTTTTCTTTTCGAATCCCACTTTCTCGCGCAAAATATAATCACCCGAAGCTTTCGCTTCGGGTTCATTATTTTGCGGAGAAAGTGGGATTCGAACCCACGGGGCTAATAAAAGCCCGACGG
>CAYUDN010000045.1:0-2327 GCA_964443675.1 uncultured Candidatus Saccharibacteria bacterium
CTTCCTCCTGCGCGTAATGATGCATGAGTTGGGCGGACTGCTTCATGGGCGTCTTGTGCATTCTTGGATTTGGTTTTGTAGGTGCGTATAGAGACGTCGCTCTTACCGAAGTCTTTTTCGATGACGCTTGCAATTTCTGCAAGCGCTTGATTACTGAGAGTGGTGCTATCAGTACGCATATACGTGATGAGACCTTTTTCGTATAACTTCTGTGCGATGCCCATGGTACGTGATGGTGCGAATCCAAGTCGTGATGAGGCTGCTTGTTGTAGTGTTGAGGTGGTAAAAGGAGCTTTTGGTGAACGAGAGACTTCTGTGCTTTCGAGATTGGTAACAGACCAAGAACCCTTTCTTCCTACAGAAAGAATACGCTCTGCTTCTTCTTTGTTATTTGGTTTTTCTTCACACTCAAGAATGACCGGGTAGGTTTTGCTTTCTTTTGTTCGCCCCCTTGTTTTCCATTCACCTTGAAGAACGAAGTAGGTTACAGGAACGAATGCTCTGATTTCTCTTTCTCGTTCCATGATAATGCGGAGTGCAGGGGATTGTACACGTCCAGCCGAAAGACCGTAGCGAACCTTCTTCCAGATAACACCAGAGAGATCATATCCAACAAGACGGTCAAGGACACGGCGTGCTTCTTGCGCCTCTTTGAGGTTCATGTCAATGTCACGAGGATGCTTGAGGGCTTCTTTGATTGCTTCCTCTGTAATCTCGTGGAAAGTTACACGTTTAGCATGGTGTAACTTGCAGGCTTCTCTAATGTGCCACGCGATTGCTTCTCCTTCTCGATCGGGGTCGGTTGCGAGAATAACCTCGTTAGCTTTTTTTGCGAGAGAAGAAATGTCAGAGATTACTTTTTCTTTGCCTGGACTAATCTCATAATGTGGGATGAAGCCGTGTTCTATATCTACTGCTTTTTTGTTGCTTTTTGGAAGATCACGAATATGGCCAACAGAGGCGCGTACTTCGTAAGCACCTCCAAGATATTTTGCAATTGTTTTTGCCTTTGAGGGGCTTTCTACGATGAGTAACTTCATACAAGGGTAAATAAAGGCAAATGAGCCCAGTTCTTTTTGATACTACACTATTCGTCTCACTTCGCCAAATGATTCCTGTAGATATCCATTAATTTCAAGAGAAGAAAAGGCGCTTAAAAACTGAGTGAGAGGAAGCCCGCTTTCTGCAAGAAGGACATCTTTGTCTTTTGGTTCGTTAAGAAGTTCAAGAACTTTTTGCTCTTGTTCGGAGAGATGTTTGGTACTTTTTTGTTCGAGATGATTTTCTCTAGAAGAAAGATGAAGAAGATCAAGAAGGTCATTGGTGGAAGTAATTGCATACGCACCTTCTTTGATAAGCATGTTAGTGCCAGATGATGATGGTGAAAATATTTCTCCTGGTATTGCACCGATATCTTTACCAAGTTCAAGAGCAAGTCGTGCGGTGATCAAGGTTCCTGACTTTTCTTCTGCTTCAACAATGAGTATGGCATCAGAAAGTGCTGCCATAATGCGGTTGCGCATAGGGAAGGTCCATTGTGCGGCTTGAGTCTCTGGCTCTAATTCGGAGAGAAGTACTCCATGGTGTGCAACAATATCTTTAGCGAGATGCAGGTGTGCTCTAGGATAGAGCACACGATCATGAAGTCCGCTTCCTGGAATTGCTATCGTGGTGAGATTGTTGGTAAGCGCTGCGTTGTGAGCAAGACCGTCTATTCCAAGCGCAAGACCAGAGAGTATGATAACTGGTTGTCCTGCGAGACCTCGAACAAGGGATTCGAGTGCTTGTTTGCCATAGGTGGTATTTTTGCGAGAACCGACAATAGTAAGGATGCGTGGTGTCGCTCTTCCGTAGACATCGATGGTTACTTCTGGAAGTTCTCCGATAACGTGGAGTTGGTTAGGTATGTCATGAAGTGAAAGAAGCCGATTAAGAAGAGGGTGATCCTTAAAGTCTTTTTTTGAGAATGATGTAATAGGGGGCATGCTTATATAGTCACTGTAGGTCTTCTGTGTATTGTTCAGTATACTATTAATCGGATATAATCGAACAGCTTTTTAACGGTATACAATTAAAGAGACGAAGAAAAGTAATCTTTTACACCAGCTTTTTCTTGGTGTCTTTTGTTTTCTAATATGATAAGCACTGTTAAAAAGAAAATGCCAAACACTTTGTTTGGCATTTTGTTGAACTTTAGAACATGGTTAGTGCATCACACAAATCATGCCACCATCACGTCCGTCAGGAATTTTTTCTTTTTGAAGTGCTGTTGCAATGAGTGGTTGATCAACACTTACACTATTCCATTCACGGATAAGCTTGTTCCA
>CAYUDN010000046.1:0-2233 GCA_964443675.1 uncultured Candidatus Saccharibacteria bacterium
TGATAGCGGGATTGTATAATTATGAGCTTTAGACTTTTGAAAGAGGTCTAATATAATTTCTATTTGTTTCTTGTATCCATACAATGTATTTCTTACTCGCTGAAGCAAAAGAAAGATAGTACATGAAACTACTTTTCCACCGCTTATCGTAGTAAGAATAAAAGGAACCGTCGCCATCAAACACACCACGCAAAAAGTCAAAATAAAACTTTCTAGGAACGATAACTTTTTCTATTGTTTTTGATTTTGCTTCTATAATTCCAACAGACTTTAAGAAAGTGTGAAAAAGACTGTCGCTAAACTGAATATAAAAGTAAGTTTTTTCATTTTGTTTTCTTTGTCTAACTTGAATGGTGATAGCAAGAGCTTTCTTGAGGTTGGCAACAAGCTCTTCGTCTTTGGAAATAAAGTTAATATGTCTACCATCTTTATAAAGACACCCATCACTAGCAATTAACCCCAAAGCGTATGCAAAGTTAGAAGACATTTTTATTTTTACAAGCTCTTTTGGTTTTTGTCCTTTCTTCTTTTTTACCACAACTTTAGTATATCACCTCATGGTACTAGCACCTACCAACTGCCACCAGCAAAAAACCCATCATTTTAGTGATGGGTTTTTGATTATTCTGCAGTTACGGTTTCTGTTTCTTCAACGAGTGCTTCTGCGGTGGTAGTACTTCCCTTCTTTACAATACGAGTATCTTTCTTAAGCTTACGACGTACATCACGAATTGCTTTGTCACGTACATAATAGAGCTTACTGCGACGAGTTCGAGAGCGACGAACAATCTCGATCTTATCGATCATTACAGAATAGAGCGGGTACACACGCTCAACACCAACACCAGAAGCTACACGACGAACAGTAAAGGTTGCTCCGATCTCAGTACCATGCTTACGTGCAAGCACCATACCTTCAAAAGCCTGAAGGCGAATCTTGCCATCAGCTTCCTTAATCTTGTTCCACACACGAATGACATCACCAGAAGAAAAATCAAGCGCTTTACGCTCTGCCATGTTTACCGGTGTAAAAGAAATAGTTGTTTTCATAGAAATCTGCTTAAGTAGACAAATACTATCACAAAAAAGCTTCGCTCGCAAGGGGTTCTTTCTTTTTTAAAAAAGAACCTCTACTTCGTCGCAACGCTTGCAAAACCAAGCTTAATAAGTGTTTCTTGCATATCGTATGGTAGCGGAGCAGAAAAAGTGAGAACCTCTTCCCCTGCGGAGTCCTTTGGGATGGTGGCGGTAATCGAGAGTGCGTGAAGCATAGACCTCGAAGCAACCTCTTTCCCTGTCCTTGACCCATACAATTCATCACCAATAATCGGGTGACGAATTCCTCTAAAATGTGCACGGATCTGGTGAGTTCTTCCGGTTAATGGGTACACTTCAACATACGTATACGGCTTTCCATCTTTACTTACCGCTCGATCAAGCACCTTGTAACGAGTAATCGCTTCTCGTTCTTCTCCTCGCGTATCACGAGAGAACATGTCAACCACGGTACGCTTTCTGAAGTCACTCTTTGCTCTTGCGATAGGAAGCGAAATCATACCGGTATCATGACGAATATTACCTTCAACAATTGCTCGATAGACTTTGCGAATAGTGTGATCCTTAAATTGTTTTTTTAGAGAAGAAAAACCAATTGCATCCTTTGCTAGAAGAAGCACTCCTGAAGTGTTGCGGTCAAGCCGATGCACCACCCCCTCTCTCCCTTCGTCACCAACGGTAACATTATAGGCAGTCTTGAACCAATCCGCAATAGTAACCCCCTGTTCATGCTCATCAGGATGCACAATTACTCCGACAGGTTTATCGATTGCAAGAACATGACTATTTTCAAAAAGAATAGATGGATTAATATGCATATAAAAGTAAATACCTACGGAGTATGTAGCAGTAGTATTATTGTACAAACAATCGGAGACTTACGCTACTTACTTCTTGGTGAGTGTATTATTTTTGTGGGCGATGAGGGATTCGGTCACCGCTACGGCTCGCTTCGAAAAGTTATACTTTTCTCATCTCGACACGTAGCCTCGACCCCGTCTTCGGTGCTGCCATTTTTGAGTACAAAAATGGACTTCGTCAGCACCTTAGTTCGAACCCCTCTTCGCCGTAAAAATAAATTGCCAAACGACTTCGCGTTTAGCTCATTATTTTTGTGGGCGATGAGGGATTCGAACCCCCGACCTTCGCTGTGTAAAAGCGCTGCTCTACCAACTGA
>CAYUDN010000047.1:0-1513 GCA_964443675.1 uncultured Candidatus Saccharibacteria bacterium
GCGATGTAGGGTCATTAGGCATATGTATAAACAGTTGATTTCTAATAATATCTACGATAGTACCCCACGATAACTTATCAAAGAACCCTCTGTTTTGTAGAGATTTTTTGGTTCTAACTTTGGTATACTTTTATAATGGGAGTCGAAAAACAATATGACGTCGGAGCTGTGGCACAAAAGTACTCGGAGGCCAGCATGGAGAATCTTGAAAAAGACGAGGGAAGAAGATTTCTCTATGAATATGTTTCGTCATTTCCACGCACAAGTAGACTGCTTGATGTTGGGTGTGGTGGTGGACTAGATTTGTCTACGTACTCAAAGATGGGGTTTACTGATCTTTGTGGCATTGACCCATCAAGTAAGTTTATTGACGAGGCAAGAAAGCTGCTGGGAGCTAATGCAGGTGTACAAGAGGGGTCATTCGAACATATTCCGCACCAAGACGGTTCGTTTGATGTAGTTACTTCAAGATTTGCCCTTCATTATTCAAAGGACATAGCTGCCTCGATTAAGGAAGTAAGTAGGGTTCTAAAACCGGGGGGAACTTTTATTGCAGTTGTAAGTCATCCCACAGCAGATGCCCAAGAAGAAAAAGACGATGACGGAAACATCACCATTACCCTTTTTAAGGGAAAAGTAGTGATTACCTTTCCTCAGCACTCACAAGAGGAGTACTTTTCAGAAGAGTTTCTTAGTCTATTTACCTTAGACGCTAAGTATGAGTATTGCGGAGATGAACAAGATAGAGCGGAAACTGGCTTACCAAATGCCCTAGCTTTCTCAGTCAAGAAGAAGTAAGGCGTCGCGCGCTATAGAAAAAAGTAGCGATATCGATCAGTGTTAGCTTTTCTGATAGCTCTAATTGTTGTGTGGTTCTCGCTTTAGCCTCACACCTCTGCGTCCGATGTGAGTTGGCTGCTGGTAATGGTTTTCTCGGCCGTTGTATACTATGTATATGAAAACAAAACTTTTCGCCATTCAAGTTCTCTCAGCTCTTGCGTTCATCAACGCGAGTTACCTGAGTTACAAAGCGTACTATGTGAGGTTCGTTGACCCGCTCGGTCTCTCCTCGTTCTGTGATATTTCTAAACTTTTTTCATGTACTGATGTTTTGCGTCACCCACTCTCTCAGGTCTTTGGATTGTCCTTTCCGTGGATCGCAATGGTGGTGTACCCGGTTATCTTCGCGCTCGCATTCCTAGGAAGCAGGCACTTTAAGTGGATGTATGTGCAAGTGCTCGTTGTCGTTTCTTTTTTAGGAATTCTTTTCAATGGATTTATTATCTATCGAGAGTTTTTCTTTATTCATGCGTTTTGTATTTTGTGTCTGCTCTGCACACTAATCATCGTGAGTATCTTCGGGTTATCGTTGTCGATGTTGCGAAGAAAGTAGGCTACCGTAGTAGGGGAAGGAGAGGATCATCTTTCTTTCGAAACGTGGAACTGATATCCTTCTATCATGAATTACGATTATCACACCACTCTTGGACTCTTCGCGGTCCTGGTGGGGATC